>NZ_JBFUDH010000001.1:0-653548 GCF_056404815.1 Agromyces sp. P2_B3
CGCCGGTGGCGCCCGCCGGGCCAATGGCGCCGGTGCCGCCGCTGCCGCCGCTGCCGCCTGCTGCCGCCGCGCCACCGCCCGGACCGGTGACCCCGACGGCGCCGTTCGCCCTGACCTGGGGCTCCGACCTCGACAACGAGGATGCGATCCGCGCCGCCTTCCGCAGCCTCTCCGAACCCGGATCACCCGCCGCGTCCCCGGAGACGGCTGCGCCGGCCGCGTCAGCGGCACCGACGCCCCCCGTCCCGCCGACGCTCCCGACGCACGCGCAGCAGCAGGCTGCCGCGCCGCCGTTCGCCGGCTACTCCTCGCCGCCCGTCGCACGCCAGTCCTTCACGCCGGTCCCCACCGGGCCGACGTCGGTCCCGCCGATCGCGCCCGCGACGCCCGATTCCAGCGCCTTCGACGAACGGCCCTCCTTCCCGCCGGAAGACCCTCCGCGGCATCCGATCGCACCGTCGACCGCCCCCGCCGGGTGGGACGAGCGTGCGGCAACGTCGGCTCCGCTCGGCACGCCCGTGACCCCTGCTGCGCCGGCGTCGTTCGGCACGGCGGCTCCCGCCGCGGGCTTCGACGCGGAACTCTGGTCGGCGCTCACCACTCCCGACGAGCCGGCCGCGGCGCCGCCGAGCGCCGCCGCGGCGTCCGAAGCGGGCCGGACGCCCGAGGCGATGCCGGTGCCCGAGGCGATGCCGATGCCGGAAGCGACGCCGGCAGTCGATGCGACGCCCACCGGGCGGTTCACCGCCTTCGCAGCCGAGACCGCCGACCCCTTCAGCGCGCTGTTCGCCGACCGTCCGTCGTCTCAGGGCCCGGTCGCGGCATCCGGTGACGCGGGACGCCCGGGTGCGGCATCCGAGTCGCCCGCCTCTCGACCCGAGGTGAACGCCGATGGGGGCCAGACGCCGGTCGCCGGCACCGGCTTCCCGTTCATCGAGGTGCGTGGCGCTGCCGGAACCCCGGTCTCCGAGCCTGCCGGCCTTCGCGCCGAAGCGGCCGCCACCCGTCGACCGCCCTTCCCGGCGTTCGCGTCGGCCCGCGACGACGAGCCCCAGCGGCCCCCGCAGACCGGCGAGCCGGTGGACGACCTCCTGGCCGCGCTCGGCTCCGGCTCCGCCTCCGGTCGCTCCCGAGACGACGAGCGCGCCGACGTCGATGTGCCGTCCGACGCATTCGGCTCGGGTACGCCTGCCCGCGGCGGCACGCCACCCCCCGGCGATGACGACGCGCTCGGCGCCCTGGGCCTCGGCTTCGACGACGACGTCGACGATGACGACGACGTGGACGAGCGCGAACCGCCGCGCGCGCCCCGTGGCCGCCTCTTCGGACGCGACAGCTCGCTCGACGACGTCGATGAGGCCACGCACGCCGACCGGCTGGGTGACGCGACGGCCGGCGATGGATCCCAGATCGCCCGTGAGATCGAGGAGACCGGCTACTTCTGGAACCTGACGCCCGATCCGTCGGCGCCCGACCCCAAGGCAGATCCCGAGCGTGACGCGAACGGGCTCGAACGACCGTTGCCGTTCGTGGCGGCGGGGCTCGACACCGATGGCCACGCCTCCGATGTCAACGCTTCCGAAGCCGGCCCGGGCGACCCCATCATCGAGCCTGAGGCACAGGCCGAGCCCGAAGCGGAGCCCTTGCCCGATTGGCGGTTCGGCGACGATGCACCGACGGCCGCGTACCGCACCGACGACGCGACCGCGGGGTACCGCACCGACGACGCCACCGCCCGCTTCCCGCAGGCGCCCGAACCCGCGGCATCCGCGGCTCACGACGGCGACCCGCTCGCCGCACTGTTCGGCGGCGCTGCCGCAGCCGCGGCGCCGACCGACCCGTGGAGCCCGGCCGTGAACGCCGCGCCCGCGTCGGCCGCGCCCGTCCGCCAGCAGCCGACCGCGCCGGCCTCCACGCCTGCGGCGACCGCGCGAGCGTCGAGCACCGCGACCGGTGGCGCGTCGGGCGGCACCGGCTCACGCGGTTCCGGCGGCTCCGGCGCGGGAGGCTCCGGCACGGGCGGTTCCGGCGCCAAGAGCTCCGGTGACAAGCGCACCGTACGCACGCTCATCTGGGTCGCGGGCGGACTGGCCGTGCTGCTCGTCCTCGCCGGTCTGTTCTACCTCGGAACCCTCCTGTCGGGCGGATCGGGCGGAGCGCCCGACGCGGCGTCGCCCTCGGCCACGCCGAGTGCCACCGAGACTCCGGTCGCCGCGCCCACGGGCCCGCAGCCGGCCGGCGTGCACGCCTGGAACACGCTGTTCGGCGGCGAGTGCGTCGACCCCTACGCGAATCCGTGGGCCGAGGAGTTCACGGTCGTCGACTGCGCGGCCCCGCACGCCGCACAGCTCGTCTACCGCGGCGCACTCCCCGGCGACGCGGCAGCGCCCTTCCCCGGCGAGGCCGAGATCGCGTCGCAGATGGGCCTGCTCTGCACCGCAGACGGCGTCATCGACCAGGCCGCGATCTCGGGCATCACCGACCTGCAGGTGCAGGCGGCGTTCCCGGTCACCGAGGAGCAGTGGGCCGCAGGCGAGCGCACCTACTACTGCTTCGCGAACCGCTCGGGCGGCGAACCGCTCACCGCGAGCATCGCGGGCCCCGGCCCCGCGGCCTGACGTGGCGGCATCCGCCCGGGTCGTGGTCGTCGGCTCGCTCAACGTCGATTCGACGAGCTACGTCGAGACGTTCCCGGCGCCGGGCGAGACGATCCTCTCGCACGCGTTCCAGGTGGCGCTCGGCGGCAAGGGCTCGAACCAGGCCGTCGCCGCGCACGTCGTCGGAGCATCCGTCGACCTGGTCGCCCGCATCGGGGCGGATGCCGCGGGCGACTTCGCACTCGCGACCCTCGAGCGGCTCGGCGTGCCCACGAACGCGGTCGACCGCGAGACGGATGCCCCGACCGGCGTCGCCCAGATCACGGTCGCCGACTCGGGCGAGAACACGATCATCGTCACGGGCGGCGCCAACCTCGCCCTCACGCCGGCGGTCGTCGACGCCGAGCACGAACGCCTCGCGGCGGCATCCGTGGTGCTCACCCAGGGCGAGCTGCCCGTACCGACGATCGAGCGCATCGCCGAGGTCGCGGCCGAGTCGGGCGTGCGGTTCGTGCTCAACCTCGCACCCCCGGCCCCCGTCAGCGCCGCGACTCTGCGCTTCGCCGATCCGCTCGTCGTGAACGAGCACGAGGCGCGCGCGGTGGGCATCGCGCCCGTCGCCGACACGCGCGGCCTCGACGCGGGCGACCCGGATGCCGCGGGCGGGTCGATCGACGCTTGGCGCGCCGCCGCGGCCTCCGCGGTCGGCCGCATCGCCCAGTCCGTGGTCGTGACGCTCGGCCCCGCGGGCGCCGTGGCCGCGGCGAGCGACGGATCCTGGGTCGCGGCCGCCCCCCGCGTCGACGCCGTCGACACCACCGGAGCCGGCGACGGCTTCACCGGTGCGCTCGCCGCCATGCTCGCGGAAGGGCGTTCGCTCGACGAGGCGGTCCGCGTGGCCGTCGCCGCCGGCGCGCTGGCCGTGCAGGCGCGCGGCACGGTCGACTCCTACGCCGGCCGCGAGGCCGTGCTGCGGGCGGCCGGAGTCGGCTCCGCCCGGCCGGCCGGCGACGACCCCGTGGGATCCGCATGACGGTGCCCGTGATCGTCGACTGCGACCCCGGGCACGACGACGTCTTCGCGCTGTGGCTCGCGGCGGGGCATCCGTCGCTCGACCTGCTGGCCGTCACGACGGTCGGCGGCAACGTGCCGATCGAGCACACGAGCCGCAATGCCCGCATCGCGCTGACCGTCGCGGGCGTCGCCGGCGTGCCCGTCGCCGCCGGAGCCGCAGGCCCGCTCGCTCGCACGCTCGAGACCGCCGAATGGATCCACGGGGAGAACGGGCTCGGCGGACCCGTGCTGCCCGAGCCGAGCGTGCGGCTCGACCCGCGGGGCGCCACCGAGCTCATGGCCGACACGCTGCTCGCCGCCGACGAGCCGGTGGCGATCGTCGCGACGGGACCGATCACGAACGTGGCGATCCTGCTGCGCGACCGCCCCGACGTCGCCGACCGCATCCGCGAGATCGTGTGGATGGGCGGCTCCACGGGGCGGGGCAACGTCACGCCGTACGCGGAGTTCAACGCGTGGGTGGACCCCGAGGCGCTCGCGCTCGTCGTGAGCAGCGGCATCCGCTTCACGATGGTCGGACTGAACGTGACGCACCAGGCGCTCGTGACGGCCGGGGTGCGCGAGCGGCTGGCCGGCGTCGGCAACGTGACCTCAGCCTTCGGCGACGAGCTGCTCGAGTTCTTCTGCCGCACGAACGACGAGGTGTTCGGCATGCCCGACGGGCCGTTGCACGATCCCGTCGCCGTGGCGGTGCTCGCCGACCCGGCCTGCGTGCAGCTCGTGCGCACGCGCCTCGACGTCGAAGTCGCCGGCGCCGAGACCGTGGGCGCGACGAGCGTCGATCTCGACGGGATGCTCCGCCGCGAGCCGAACGCGTGGGTCGCGACCGGCCTCGACGTCGACCGCTTCTGGGGCGTGCTCGAGACGGCCATCTCGCGCCTCGCCTGACGGCGCGGCCGACCCACCTGCTCCGTGCGTCAGCCGAGCGTGCGGATGACCCGCGCGAGCCGCCCGACCGCCTCGTCGACCAGGGCGTCGGAGAGGTTGCCGTAGCCGAGCACGAGCGCCTCGGCAGTCGGCGTACGACCCGACGCTCGATATCGGTTCAGGTCCGAGACGCCGACGTCGAGCTCCGCGGCGGCACTGCGCACGTCGGCCGCCCGTACGCCGGGCGGCAGCTCGAGCACGGCGTGCATGCCGGCGGCGACGCCCGTCACCGCGAGGTCGGGCAGCTCCAGGGTGAGCGCCTCCAGCAGTGCAGCCCTCCTCCGTCGGAACCGCCCGCGAGCCGCACGCAGGTGGCGTTCGAGGTCGCCGCTCGTGATGAAGTGGGCGAGCGCGACCTGCTCGAGGGTCGAGGGGCGCGCCGACTCGGGCAGGCGCACACGTGCCCGGATCTCGGCAGGGATGATCGCCCAGCCGAGCCCGAACGCCTGCGCGACCGACTTCGACAGCGAGCCGACGAGCACGATGCGCTCGGGTGCGAGCCCCTGCAGGGCCGCGATCGGCCGCCGGTCGTAGCGGAACTCGGCGTCGTAGTCGTCCTCCACGAGCAGCCCGTCGACCCGCCTCGCCCAATGCACGATCGCCTCACGTCGGGCCGGTGACAACGCCGCTCCCATGGGGAACTGGTGCGCCGGCGTGATGAGCGCCGCGCGGGCCCCGGTGCGCTCGGCCGCCGCTTCGAGCGCCGCCACGTCGACGCCGTCCGCATCGACCGGGACCGGCACGGGCGTGAGCCCCGCGGCCGCCGCGACCTCGCGCATCCCGCTCCACCCCGGGTCCTCGACGAGGAGGCTCCGATGCCCGGCTGCCCGCAGCCCCGCTGCGAGGCCGACCATGGCATCGCCGGCGCCGTGCGTGATGACGACGTCGTCGGGCCGGGCGACCGCGCGTCGCGACCGCACGAGATACGCCGCCACGGCGGTGCGGGCGAGCGGATGCCCCAGCCGATCGACCACGGCGAGTTCGGCGTCGGGCAGCAGTTCGAGCGCCCGCCGCACGGCGGCCGACCACCTGGCGCGCGGCACGTTGCGCAGGTCGGGCACGCCCGGGCCGAGGTCGTACGCCGGCCGCCGGTACTCGGCGCGAACCGAACCCGACTCGGCCGATCCGACGGTGGGCGGATGCCACGAGCCTGCCGCCACCCGAGTGGCCGCGCCCACCCGGGCGTCGAGGAGCCCCTCGGCGACGAGCTGCCCGTACGCCTCGGTCACCACCCACCGGGAGACGCCCAACGTCTCGGCGAGGCCCCGGCTCGGGGGCAGCGCGGCGCCGGCGGGGATCCGCCCTGCCTGCACGGCCTCGCGGATGGCGCCCTCGAGGCGATCCCGCAGCGCTGCGGTGCCATCGCCGAGGTCGAGCAGGGTCTCCCACGCGAGGGTCGGCGCGGCGGGCGGTCGCGGCATCCGGAGCCCCCTTCGCGGGCACGGTCATCGAATTGGTCTGGCAGAACGGTAGCCGATTGGAGTGTATGCCCGTGCCGGTACGTTCGTACGCTCGATCCATCACCGGATCGAAAGGATCATCATGCGCTACCGCACCATCGGCGACGGACGCACGTCGTTCGACGTCTCCACCCTCTGCCTCGGCACCATGTGGATGGGGACACGCACCGACGAGGTCACCTCGTTCGCCATCCTCGACCGCTTCGTCGAGGCCGGAGGCACGTTCCTCGACACCGCCAACAACTACAACGCGTGGGGGTTGGGCCACGGCCACGACAGCGAGGACGTCATCGGCCGCTGGCTCGCCAGCCGCGGCATCCGGCACCGGGTCCGCATCGCGACGAAGCTCGGCGCGGCGAAGAAGGACCCCGCGCTGCCGCTGTCGACGAGCGAGCCCACCAACTACCAGGGCCTCGCCGCAGACATCATCGCCCGGGAGTCACGTGAGAGCCTGCGCCACCTCGGCGTCGACCACCTCGACGTGCTCTACGGCCACGTCGACGACCGCGACACCCCGCTCGCCGAGACCGTCGGCGCCTTCGGCGAGCTGCAGGACGCCGGGCTCGTCGGCATCACCGGCATCTCGAACGTCGCCGTCTGGCGCGTGGTCGAGGCACGGGAGGAGGCCATCAGGCAGGGCCTCGCGCCGTACGGGCTCGTGCAGCAGCAGTACAGCTTCATCCACCCGGCGCCGAAGCCCGGCCGCATGAACTTCGTCACGCCCGAGCTGCTCGACTACGCCGACGCCAGCGGGGTCGACGGCCGGCCGCCGCTGGCCGTGACGGCGTACTCGCCGCTGCACCAGGGCTCCCTCGCCCGACCCGACAAGCCGCTCTGGGGCGGAGTCGACCACCCCACCACGCACGCCCGGATCCGGCTGCTGCACGAGGTCGCCCGCGACGTCGGCGCGACGCCCAACCAGGTCGCCCTCGCGTGGCTCCTGGGTGGCGAGGTGCCGGTCATCCCCGTCGTCGGGGCCTCCAGCGTCGCCCAGCTCGACGAGGTCCTCGGAGCGGCCGAGCTCGACCTCGACGCGTCGGTGCGCGAGCGCCTCGACGCCGAGCCCATGGAGCGGCTCGCGGCGGCGTGAGCCCGGGACGCTGGCCGGCGTCACCCCGCCCGTCTCGGCGCGTGGCGGGAGGAGTTCGGCGCGGAGGGAGGTCGGAGCGGGGGAATCCGACCTCCCCTCGGCCGAATCGCCTCCCCCGCCTCCGGCCTCCCGTCACCCGGGCCGCGCCAAGCAGCCCGCGATTCAGGCGATCGGCGGCTGGTCAGGCCGAACGGCGCCGAATCGTCCTGAATGGCGGCTGTTCGCCTGAATCGCCGCGCCGCGCCGTGCGGGGCGGCCGGCGCCGGGGCCTCGCGCAGCCCTACAGCTCGACCTCGACCGGCTCCGATCGCACGAGCTCGTGCACGCCCGAGAGGATCTCCTCGGGCCGGAACGGGTACCGCTCGATCTCGGCCTGGTCGCTGATGCCCGTGAGCACGAGCACCGTGTGCAGGCCGGCCTCGATGCCGGCGACGATGTCGGTGTCCATGCGGTCGCCGATCATCGCCGTGTTCTCGGAGTGCGCGCCGATCTTGTTGAGCGCCGAGCGGAACATCATCGGGTTCGGCTTGCCCACGACGTAGGGCTCCTTGCCGGTCGCCTTCGTGATCAGGGCGGCGATCGCCCCGGTGGCGGGCAGCGGCCCGTCGGCCGACGGCCCCGTGGCATCGGGATTGGTGACGATGAACCGGGCGCCGTTGCCGATCAGGCGGATCGCCTTGGTGATCGCCTCGAACGAGTAGTTGCGGGTCTCGCCGACCACGACGAAGTCGGGCGCGGTCTCGGTCATCACGAAGCCGGCCTCGTGCAGCGCGGTGAGGATGCCGGCCTCGCCGATCACGAACGCCGTGCCGCCGGGCAGCTGCTGCTTGAGGAAGTCGGCCGTCGCGAGCGCGGAGGTCCAGATGCGGTCCTCGGGCACGTGCAGCCCGCTCGCCCGCAGCCGCGCCGAGAGGTCGCGCGCCGTGAAGATCGAGTTGTTCGTGAGCACGAGGTAGGGCGTGCCGGCGTCCTCCCACTGCTGCAGCAGTTCGGCCGCGCCGGGCAGGGCGTGGTTCTCGTGCACGAGCACGCCGTCCATGTCAGTGAGCCAGCACTCGACTTCATCACGTCGTCCCATGCGCCAAGCCTAGGCCGACGAGATGAGCGGTCCATGACCGTCGGATGCAGCGCCTACGCCGTCACCCAGATGGCCTCGGCGGCGGCGCGCGGCAGCGTGTGCGCGGGCGGCTCGCCGGACCCGCCGGCGTCGCCGACGGTCACGTGCACGGATGCCGCCGCGGCATCCGTCACCCGGAGCACGGTGTCGAGGCCGATCCCGGCGTCGTCGAGGTCGCGCAGCACGGCGGGGTCGCGGTCACTGATGCGGACGACGGCACCCGAATGACCCGGGGCGGCATCGGCGAGGAGCACGGCGTCGCGCATCTCGAGGATGCCGGCCGCCGAGGGGATCTGGTCGCCGTGGGGGTCGCGGGCGGGGCGGCCGAGCCGGTCGTCGATGGCCTCGAGCAGCCGGTCGGAGATCGCGTGCTCGAGGATCTCGGCCTCGTCGTGCACCTCGTCCCAGCCGTAACCCATCTCCTGCACGAGCCAGGTCTCGATGAGCCGGTGCCGTCGCACCACCGCAAGCGCGCGCGCCCGACCGGCATCCGTCAGCCGTACCGCGCCGTAGGGCACGTGGGAGACGAGGCCGGCCGCGGCCATCTTCTTCACCATCTCGGTGACCGACGAGGGCGCGACGCCCAGCCGGTCGGCGAGCACCTTGGGGGTGATGGCGTCGGGCTGCCACTCGGTGTGGGCGTACACCGTCTTGAGGTAGTCCTCGATCGCGGGGCTGGTGGCTGGCATCGGCCTCAGGATATCGGGAGCGGTCACGCGACGCGGCCGGCGCCAGCGACTCTGAATCGTGTCAATTTGTTCGCGAAGGGTTGACCCGTCCCCGTCCGGGGGATACCTTCGACCCTGCACGGAAAGCGCTATCCCACCGACGGGCCATGAGCCCAGAGAAGGATTCGACGATGAATCTCGGTCAACATCCATTCCGCGCGGCACTGGCGGTGGCCGCCGCCGGCTGCCTGATCGCCGGTGCCGCCCAGTCCGCGGCCGCCGCCCCCCTCGACTCCGCCCGAGCGAACGCGGCGACGAACGCGGCGACGAACCCCGCCACCGCCCCGGCCCCCGTGCCAGACGGCGTGCCCCAGCTCGAGCAGCTCGACCGCGGCCTCGTCGCGGTCTCCACGTCCGAGGGCGTCTTCCTCAGCTGGCGCCTGCTCGCCTCCGAGGCGACCGGCGCGACCGACACCGGCGTCGCCGGCCCCGACTTCGCGGTCTACCGCGACGGCACGAAGATCGCCACCGTCAGCGACAGCACCAACTACGCGGATGCCGCGGGCACGGCGACCGCGCAGTACACCGTGGCTCCCGTGGTGAACGGCATCGAGCTCGAGGCATCCGACGCGGTGTCGGCGTGGGCGCAGGGCTACACCGACCTGCCGCTGAAGAAGCCGGCCGACGGCGTGACGCCGCCGAGCGTCATCCCGAACCAGCCCACGACCTACACGTACTCGGCCAACGACGTCTCAGTCGCCGACGTCGACGGCGACGGCGCCTACGAGTACGTCGTCAAGTGGGACCCGTCGAACTCCAAGGACGTCTCGCAGCGCGGCTGGACCGGGCCCGTCTACCTCGACACCTACGAGCTCGACGGCACCCTGCTGAACCGGCTCGACCTCGGCGTGAACATCCGCGCCGGCGCGCACTACACGCAGTTCCTCGTCTACGACTTCGACGGCGACGGCCGGTCCGAGACCATGCTGAAGACGGCGCCCGGCACGAAGTCGATCACGTACAACGCCGACGGCACGGTCGCGAGCGAGCGGTACATCACGATGCCAGAGGCGGATGTGGCCGCGGGCTACGCGCACACCGACGACTACCGCATGAGCGCCGCCGACTACGAGCAGCACCTCGTCGAGCTGTTCCAGGGCTGGACCGAGCACCCCGAGGTGGTCGCCGGACACTGGCCGGCGACGCTCGAGCAGGCGTGGGGCATCCCCGTCACGCACGAGTA
Source organism: Agromyces sp. P2_B3 (assembly GCF_056404815.1). Classification (NCBI taxonomy): domain Bacteria; kingdom Bacillati; phylum Actinomycetota; class Actinomycetes; order Micrococcales; family Microbacteriaceae; genus Agromyces; species Agromyces sp. P2_B3. Next base: position 10,177 of record NZ_JBFUDH010000001.1, read on the forward strand.
CCCGCTCTCGGAGGCCGACGCCCAGGAGCTCGCCGACTACTTCATCGACGTGTATGCGCCGAGCCGCAGCGCGAACAACAAGCTGCGCGAGTTCGAGGGCTTCATCGTCGACGGTCCTGAGTACCTCACGGTGTTCGACAGCGCCACGGGCGAGGAGCTCCAGACCATCGCCTACCCAACCGGGCGCGGCGACGACGGCCTGCTCTGGGGCGACTACGCGATGTCCCGCATCGAGCCGGGCAACAGGGTCGACCGGTTCCTCTCGGGCATCGGGTACTTCGACGGCCAGCACCCGTCGGCGGTGTTCGCCCGCGGCTACTACACGCGCACGACGATCACCACGCTCGACTGGGACGGCGAGACGCTGAGCCAGCGGTGGCAGGTCGACAGCGGCCACGTGCCCCTGACGAACCCGTTCAACGACGGACCCCACGGCCGTGACGGCACGAACCCCGAGTTCGCGACGATCACCACGCAGGGCGACCACTCGCTGAGCCTCGCCGACGTCGACGCCGACGGCAAGCAGGAGCTCGTCTACGGCTCGGCGACGATCGACGACGACGGCAGCCTGCTCTACAGCTCGTTCGACGTGCTGCCTCCCGGCAGCGCCAACCCGGGCGCGACCGTGCGCCTCGGCCACGGCGACGCCATGCACGTGACCGACATCGACCCGTCGCGCGACGGCGTCGAGGTGTGGACCGCCCACGAGGGCGCGACGGGCGCCCCCTACGGTTCGGCGATGCGGGATGCCGCGACCGGCGAGGTGCTCTTCGGCGCCTACTCGGGCCGCGACACCGGCCGCGCCATGATCGGCGACGTGCGCAGCGACGTGCCCGGCATCGAGGTCTGGTCGAGCCTGCCCGGCGGCACCGACGCGAGCGGACTGCTGAGCGCCAAGGGCGAGATCCTCTCGGCGGCGACGCCCGGCACGAACATGTCGATCCGCTGGGCGGCCGACCTCACGACGCAGATCGTGGGCGGCGGCCTGGCCGGCAACCCGCAGGTGCAGGTGACCCCGACCGTCGACGACTGGACCCGGGGCAACCTGCTCACCGCGACGGGCACGTTCACGAACAACGGCACGAAGGGCAACCCGTCGCTCGTCGCCGACGTGTTCGGCGACTGGCGCGAGGAGCTGCTCCTTCGCACGACCGACTCGAGCGCGCTGCGCATCTACACGAGCACCGAGGTCACGACGCACAAGCTGCCCACGCTCATGCACGACGTGCAGTACCGGGCCGAGACCGCCCGCCAGCAGACGACGTACAACCAGCCGGCGTACACCTCGTTCTACCTGGCGAGCGACATGGACTTCGCGAACGTGCCGATCCTGACCACCCCGGTCACGCCCGGCGAACCGAAGTTCAAGGACCGTCCCGGCACGAAGAAGGACGAGATCCAGGTGCCGAACGACCGCACCGGCGTCGACTACTACGTCAACGGCGAGCTCGTCACCTCGGCGAACGGCAAGGTCGCGGTCGTCGGCGACGCCACGGTCGTGGCCGTGCCGTCGCCCTGGTACCGCATCGCCGACGGCGCGACGGCGGAGTGGACGGTGTCGTTCGACGACTGACCGTCCGAAGGCCCGGTCGGGCGACGGATGCCGCGAGCCGCACGGGTTCGCAACGCTCCGTCGCTCGGCCGCACCAGACGACCGCCCCGGGTACCGCAATTCCGTGCCGGCACCCGGGGCGGTCCCACGCCCGCACGCGGCATCCGCCCATCACCTCATCGGACGCTCGGCTCACGCCCCCGTGAAGACCAGCCAGAGCAGCAGGCCGTTCAGGGTGATGAGGAACACGGATGCCGCGACGCCGGCGGCCGTCGTGCCCCAGTGGTTCGCGTAGCGCCCGAGCACGCTGCGTCGCGCGGTGACGGACACGAGCGGGATGAGCGCGAACGGGATGCCGAACGAGAGCACGACCTGGCTGAGCACGAGCGAGACCGTGGGGTCGAAGCCGAGCGCGAGGATGACGAGCGCGGGGATGAGCGTGACGAGGCGGCGCGCTATCAGGGGCACGCGCACGTGCAGCAGCCCGCGCATGATCTCGGCGCCCGCGTAGGCGCCGACCGAGGTCGAGGCGAGCCCCGAGGCGAGCAGGCCGACCGCGAAGAGGGTGGCGACGAGCGGACCGAGCGAGACCTGCAGGGCGGCGTACGCGCCCTCGAGGCTGTTCGTGCCGGCGACGCCGGCGAGGTTCGCGGCGGCGAGCAGCAGGATGCAGAGGTTCACGGTGCCGGCGATCGCCATCGCGATCGAGACGTCCCAGCGGGTGGCCACGAGCAGGCGGCGGGTGGGGATGCGGCGCCCGGCCTCGACGGGGTCGCCCGCGTCTGCCGCGACATCCGCCGGCGGCTCCCCGAAGGGGCGCGCCTGGGGCGAGAAGCGGTCGCGGCTCAGGGCCGAGTGCGCGTAGATGGCGTGCGGCATGATCGTGGCGCCGAGGATGGATGCCGCGAGCAGCACCGAGTTGGCGTCGGCGAACCGCGGCACGAGCCCGCCGATGACCCCGGCGGCGTCTGGCGGGGCGACGAAGACGCCGACGCTGAAGCCGATCGTGATGACGACGAGCAGGCCGATGATCACGAACTCGAACGGTCGTGCTCCGCGGCGCGACTGGATGACGAGGAGCACGAGCGAGACGCCGCCCGTGATGAGGCCGCCCCAGACGAGCGGGATCCCGAAGAGCAGGTTGAGCGCGACCGCCCCGCCGATGACCTCGGCGAGATCGGTGGCCATGGCGACGAGCTCTGCCTGCAGCCAGTAGGCCCGCCGCCCCCAGCGGTTGCCGATGCGTTCGCCGAGCACCTCGGGGAGGCTCTTACCGGTGACGACGCCGAGCTTGGCCGAGAGGTACTGGATGAGCCACGCCATGGTGTTGCCGAGCACCACCACCCAGACGAGCAGGTAGCCGTATTGCGCTCCGGCCGTCATGTTGCTTGCGACATTGCCCGGATCGAGGTAGGCGACGCCCGCCACGAGCGCCGGGCCGATCAGCCAGGCGAGCCGCGGCAGCGAGGCCGGCGGGCCGCCGGCTGCCGTCGCAGCCGCCCGCGTCGGGGACCGCGTCGTCGCGGCATCCGCTGATTTAGGCATGCCGAAAGATTACCCGGATTTCGGTGACCCGAAAAGACTGATGGCGTCGCCGGGACAGGAGTATGGTGCGTCGCATCGGGCGGCCTGCACTGGGCCGGGGCCTCACCATGTTGGGGCGCATCGTGGTCGTCCGGCACATCACCCGGAGGTGGAACATCATGAAACGAGCAGTCATCGGCTGCGCCGTCGCACTGGGCCTCGTGCTCGGTGGCGGTGCCGGAGCGGCATTCGCCGGCGAGACCGGCGGCCATGGCCAACCAGTCCCTGGAGCGGAGACGGCCAATTCGGCCTGCGCCTACTCCGGGCGGGATGTGCCCGATGCGATGGAGGGCAACCCGCCCGGCTTCGATGACGACTTCGTCACCGGCGGCCACGTGCAGAGCTACGGCCAGTGGGTCCGCGGCGGATACAAGGACGCCGTGCCGAGCCCCGGTGACGCCTGCCGTGGCGGCGTCGAGTTCGGAGGTTGATGCGCTTCCGCACCACCAACCGACCCCGGCGTGAGCGCGCCGGGGTCGGCCTCATCCCACCCGGCTAGCCTTGCCTCGTGGATACAGCCGACCCCAGCCGCGACGTCGACGCGCATGAGCGAGTGGATGCCGCGGAACCGACGGAACCCGCCGAGCCGACCCTTCCGCACGGCGTCGGCCCGTGGCCAGGCGGGCCCTCCGCGTGGCCGGCCGATCCGCACTTCGACCCCGAGCTGCTCGAGCGCGGCGACACCCGCAACGTCGTCGATCGCTATCGGTACTGGCGCATGGAGGCGATCGTCGCCGACCTCGACACGCGGCGGCATCCGTTCCATGTCGCCATCGAGAACTGGCAGCACGACATGAACATCGGCTCGATCGTGCGCACCGCGAACGCGTTCGCCGCCGACACCGTGCACATCATCGGGCGCCGTCGCTGGAACAAGCGGGGCGCCATGGTCACCGACCGATACCAGCACCTCCTGTACCACCCGGATGTCGCCGCCTTCGCCGGGTGGGCGCACGCGGCATCCGTGCCCATCGTGGCCGTCGACAACGTCGAGGGCGCCGTGCCCATCGAGGCGTTCGAGTGGCCCGAGCGATGCGTGCTGCTCTTCGGCCAGGAGGGACCGGGCCTCTCCGCCGAGGCGACCGCCGCAGCCGACGCCGTCGTCGAGATCACGCAGTACGGGTCGACCCGGTCGCTCAACGCGAGCGCCGCCGCCGCCATCGCGATGCACTCGTGGGTGCTCATGCACGCGGTGCGCGGAGCGTAGGTTGGGTGGCATGGTCGAGCAGAGCGAACGCGGCGTGCCCATCACCTCGGTCAGCGAACTGGAGGCGATCGTCGGCAGGCCCTTGCCGGCCGCTGCCGGCAAGTCCCGGTCCCGCCTGCACGAGGTCGACCTCGCCTGGCTCGCGGCGGCACCCCTCGCGTTCGTCGCCACCTCCGACGAGCGCGGCGCCCTCGACGTGTCGCCGAAGGGCGATCCCGCGGGCTTCGTGACGGTGCTCGACGACACCACGATCGCCCTCCCCGAGCGGCCGGGCAACCGCCGCGCAGACGGCTTCCACAACATCCTCCGCAACCCTCGCGTCGGGCTGATCTTCGTCATCCCGGGGCGGGGCGACACGCTGCGCATCAACGGTCGCGCGACGATCGTGCGCGACGCCCCGTTCCTCGACCGCATGGTGGTGCGCGGCCACACGCCCGCCCTCGCCATGCTCGTCGACATCGAGGAGGTGTTCTTCCACTGCTCGAAGGCGTTCCTGCGCTCCAAGGCCTGGCAGCCCGAGACGTGGACGCCCGAGGCGGCGCCGCGACGCGCGGTGATCGCGCAGGCGGTGGAACGCCAGGGCGAGTCGCTCGACGCGCTCGACGAGTACTACGGCCCCCGGTACGCCGAGGGGATCTACGGCTGACGCGCGGTCTCGGCGGGCGTCCGGCACGCGGCATCCGTCGCCCTCGTGCGCGTGTCGATGGGCCTGCGGATGCCGCGTCCGACCAGACTTGTGACGATGCCCGTCGTCGACAACGCGATCTACTCGGGCGGCCGCCGGGTCGCCACCCCCGCCTCGCTCGAGGAGACCTTCGAGACCCGTGAGGCGCACGGCGGCTTCGCGTGGATCGGGCTGTACCGCCCCACCGACGGCGAGCTGGACGCCCTCGCGAGCGAGTTCGGCCTGCACCCGCTCGCCGTCGAGGACGCGAAGAAGGGGCACCAGCGGGCCAAGCTCGAGCGCTACGGCGAGAGCCTCTTCGTCGTGCTGCGGCCCGCCCGCTACCTCGACGCCCAGGAGCAGGTGGAGTTCGGCGAGCTGCACGTGTTCATCGGGCCCGACTTCGCCATCACCATCCGCCGCGCCGAGTCCCCCGACCTCGCGCGCGTGCGCCACCGGCTCGAGTCCTCGCCCGACCTGCTCGCGAAGGGACCCGAGGCCGTGCTCTACGCGGTCCTCGACGAGGTCGTCGACGAGTACTCGCCGGTCGACGCGGGCCTCGAGAACGACATCGACGAGATCGAGGAGCAGCTGTTCTCGGGCGACCCCGAGGTGACCCGGCGCATCTACGACCTGGCGAGCGAGGTCATGGAGTTCCAGCGGGCGACCCGACCGCTCGTGGCCATGTTCGACGGCCTCGAGCGGGGCTTCGAGAAGTACGCCGTCGACCTCGAGCTGCAGCGGTACCTGCGGGACGTGAAGGACCACGTCATCCGGATCATCGAGCGCGGCGACACGTTCCGCCAGCTGCTCCAGAACGCGCTGCAGGTGCACTCGACGCTGGTGGCGCAGCGGCAGAACGAGGAGACCCGGGTGCTCTCCGAGACGGCGCTCGCGCAGAGCGAGCAGTCGAAGAAGATCTCCAGCTGGGCCGCCATCATCTTCGCGCCGAGTCTCATCGCCGCCCTCTACGGCATGAACTTCCGGTACATGCCCGAGCTCGGCCAGCCGTGGGGCTACCCGTTCGCGATCGCGCTCATGCTCGGCTTCGCCGGCGGCCTCTACCTCGTCTTCAAGCGCAAGGGCTGGCTCTGAGCGGATGCCGCGGCTAGCGTTGCCGGCATGACCGAGATCACCGACGATCTGCCCGCCCGTCTGCTGCACGAGGAACACGCCGGATGGAAGGCGATCCTCGACGGTCGCGGCGGCGAGCACTACCAGCGCGCGATGACCCGCGACGCGCTCATGGTCGTCGAGGGGGCGATGCTCGGCCGTGACGAGATCCTCGCCGCGTTCCGCACCACCCCGCCGTGGGACTCGTACGAGCTGCACGAGCCCGCCGTCATCCGACTCGGCGACCACGCCGGCGTGGTCGTGTACCGCGCGGTCGCACGGCGTGGCGACGACACGGTGAACCTCCGCATGTCGACGACCTACCTCTACGACGACGGCGCCTGGCACGTCGCCGCGCACCAGCAGACGCCCGCCTGACGGCTGAGGCCGGCCGCGGCATCCGCTCAGCCGATGAGGCTCGGCTGCAGGTCGCGCAGGGTGCGATAGTGCGTCATGCGGGTGACGCCGACGGCGGCGAGCACGAGGGCGCCCACCAGCCAGGCCAGGAGCACGAGCGCGTCGACCCCGGCGCGCGACAGGTCGCCGCCGTACATGAACTGGCGCATCGCGTCGACGACGTAGCCCATAGGCAGCACGTGGTGCAGGGCGGCGAGCGGTGCCGGCAGCGTCTGCCACGGGAACGTGCCGCCCGCGGTGACGAGCTGCAGCACCATGAGCACGAGCCCGAGGAACTGCCCGACCGACCCGAGCCACACGTTGAGAGCGAGGATGATCGCCGCGTACGTGACCGACGCCAGCAGCATGACCCCCAGGGTGCCGACCGGGTTCGCCATCGGGAAGCCGAGGGTCACGGCGAGCACGACGAAGAGCATCACCATCTGCACCGCACCGAGGAGGCCGGGGGTGAGCCAGCCGGCGAGCGTGACGCGGATCGGGGAGTGCAGCGCCGTGACCGCCCGTCGCGAGATCGGCTTCACGATGAGGAACAGCGCGTAGATGCCGATCCAGCCGGCGAGCGCCGCGAAGAACGGGGCGAGGCCCGCGCCGTAGTTGCCGGCCTGGGTGAGCGCCGACGTGTGCAGGGCGATCGGATCCGAGATGGTGTCGGCCTGCGCGTCGCGCGTGGCCTGGTCGGAGTCGGGGATAGCGGCGACGCCGTCGTCGAGCCCGTCGCGCAGGGTGCCCGTGCCGTCGCGGAGCGTGTCGAGCCCGCCCTCGAGGGTGCCGATGCCGTCGCGCAACGCACCGGCGCCGCTCGCGGCACTCGCGGCGCCGTCGGCCGCGGTGCGCGCGCCCGCGGCGAGCTGCGCCGAGCCGTCGGCCACCTGCGCACTGCCGGCGGCGAGCTGGTCGATCTGGCCGACGACCTGCTGCACGCGCGCGTTGCCCGTCTCGATGTCGTCGCCGAGCGGGTCGAGGCGGGCCAGTACGTCGTCGATCGTGGCCTGGTCGACGCCCTGGGCGGCGAGCCGCGCGGCGATGTCGGCGCGCACCTGGGGGAGCGCAGCGGTCGCGTCGCCGACGGCGCTGCCGACGCGGTCGGCGGATGCCGCGAGCTGCGCGTTGCCCGCCGCGACCTGCTGCGCGCCCTCGGCGAGCTCGGCCGACCCGGTGGCGAGCTGCTCGTTGCCCGCGGCCAGCTGCGCGGTGCCGTCCGCGAGCTCCGTCGCGCCTGCATCGAGCTGGGAGGCGCCGTCGGCGGCCTGCGTGGCGCCGTCGGCGAGCTGGGCTGCGCCGTCGGCCGCCTCGACGAGGTTGTCCCGGATGGTCGAGATCGAGCCGAGCAGCATCGACGCGGCCTCGCGGTTCACCGTCTGGGCGATGGTGGTGCGGATCTGTTCGATGGCCTGCTTGCCGATGGTGCCGGCGAGGTAGCTGTTCGCGTCGTTGGTCTCGAGGGTCAGCTCGGCCTGGCGGGGGGTGTCGGTACTCACCGAGGCGAGCGCGTCCGAGAAGTCGGCGGGGATGGTGATGGCGAAGTCGTAGTCGGATGCCTCGAGGCCGGCCTGCGCCTCGGCCGCCGTGGTGCGGTGCCAGTCGAAGGCCCCGTCGGCGATGAGCTCGTCGGCGACCTCGTCGCCCACGTTGCGCGGTGCGGCGCCGTCGGATGCGGGCGTGCCCTCGTCCTCCACGACGAGCGCGACGGGCACCTCGGGGAACTTGGCGTACGGGTCCTGGTTCGCCCAGAGGTAGAGGCCGCCGTAGAGCACGGGTACGGCGATGAGCGCGAGCAGCGCGATGACCGACATGCGGGTGGAGGTGAGCCGCCGGAACTCGGCGGCGATCATCTGCGGGACCTTCACGCGAGGCCTCCCTCGGCGATGGCGGCCTGCTCGTCGGTCTCGTCGACCTCGTCGGCCTGCATGCGGGCGATCATCGCGGCGGCGCCGATGGCTGCGGCAGAGGCGTCTCCGGCGATGACGAGCACGGCGTATCCGCGGTCGGCGAGCCGGCGAGCGAGCGTCCACCACTCCTGCGGGTCGCCGCCGTGGCGGTCGGGTGAGACGAGCACGATGCCCTCGACCCCGTCGCGCAGGACGGCGAGCTCGGTGAGCAGGCGCAGGCGCACGACCGGGTCGACGTTCGCGATCGGCACGCGCGCGAACTCGCGCAGGCCGAGGTCGTCGAGCCAGCGCGACACCGAGACCGGGTTCGAGGGGACGCCGGCGAACATGAGCTCCTCGGCGGCGACGCCCGCGAGGGTGATGTCGGGAGCGGGGTCGGAGACGCCGGGCGCATCGACGAGGGCGACGGCGCGGCGGATCGCCGCGGCATCCGCTCGGCCGTCGATCGTGACGGAACCGGAGTCGGGCCGCATGCGCCCTGCGGCGAGCAGTCCGAGGACGGTGGGGCGCTGCTCGGTCTCGGCGCGGGCGAGCGTGGCGCGGCCGGATTCGTAGCCGACCGTGGTGGCGGCGAGCGCCTGGCCGTTGCGCCCCTTGCTCACCCCCCGGAGTTCGATCCTCATGCGTGGGTCTCCTGCTGGTCGTCGGCGACGGCGGGGGTGGCTCCGTCGACGGAGAGTTCGGGTGCCCGCGCGATGAGGTCGGCGCTGTCCTGCCACCCGAGGCCCGCGGTGCCGAGCACGGCGAGCATCACGAGGCGGCGGCCCTCGACGTCGTCGATGCCGGTTGCGGCGGCCTCGAGCAGCACCGAGATCGCGGCGGACTCGATGAGGCGCGCGAGCACCTCGGGGCGGATGTCGGGGCGCACCGTGCCTTCGGCGATGCCGCGCTCGACCAGCATGCGCAGCCGTTCGCGCACGGGCTGGAGGGCCTCGCCGGCGTGGGCGGCGTAGGGCTCGCGCACGGCCATGCCGGCGAGCATGCGCACGTGTGCCACCGCGCCCCACAGCCGTGCGCCCAGCAGGGCGATGGCGGTGGGTGCGTGGGGATGGTCGGTCGCCGCCGCGACGGCGTTGAGGCGCGCGGCCCCCACGTCGATGACGGCGACGACCAGGGCGTCGCGGTTGGCGAAGTGGCCGTAGAAGGCGCGCCGGGTCAGGCCGGCGGCGCTCGTGATGCGCTCGAGTGGGGCGTCGGATGCCTCGCCGAGCGTGTCGGCGGCGGCGGCGAGCAGGGCTTCGCGGTTGGCGGTCGCGTCTCGACGTGGCGCGCGACGGCCCGCGTCGATGTCGGACATGACTCCAGTCTACGAAATTGCACACCGATGTGCAAGTTGTGCGGGCGTGTCCCCCGTTCCGGCCCCGAACGAGTGGCACTCGCATTGGGGCGGAGCCGAAGGGGCACGACATGAGGATTGCTCTTGCAGCCGAATTGCGGCTGCTGCTTGGCTGGCGACGTGTCGAAACCGAGAGGAGACACCTCGATGTCCAGAACCTCCACCGCACGCCTCGTGGCCGGCCTCGCCGCCCTGCCGTTCGTGGCCCTCAGCGTGCTCGGCGGCGGTCTCGCCGCGAACGCGACGTCGCCCGTCGACGGGGACCACCGGGTCCCCTACTGCCACGCCACGCACAGCGAGAAGAACCCCTTCGTCTTCATCGAGACCGACAAGGTCGCGGTCGTGCGCGCGCACGAGAAGCACCAGGACCTCGAGGACGTGTACCCCGGTTTCTGGTACGACGACCACGGCACCCCGACCTGGTTCGAGGGTCGCGGCGACGCGGCCTTCGCTGAGCGCGGATGCGTCGGAGGCGGCGGGGGCGGGCACGGCTGACCTCGCCGGTCAGAGTTCCGTGAGCCCCGTCCCGATGATGAACACGCCGATGAGGATGAAGATCAGGGCGGTGACGGTTGTGCTGTTGCGGCTGATCCAGTCCTTCATGGCCAGCAGCCGAGGTTCCATCCCCTTGCGGTCGGCGAGGGAGAGGATCACCGGCACCGCCACGGTCGAGGCGCCGATGACCGTGTAGATCACGATGACGATCGCCGCTTCGCCGACGGACAGGTCGGGCGCCCGGATGGCGAGCCCGGCAGCGATCGCGAGGAGCAGTCCCTTCGGCCGGACGTTCAGTGCGAAGGCGATGCCGAAGGCGCTCCACGGCCCCAGCTTGTCGACCGAGTTCAGCCACTTGGGCATCGCATCGGAAGGATTTCGCAGCGCGCGACGCCACTCGATGCTCGCGATCACCACGAGCGCGATGCCCACGAGGATCTCGATGATCGCGATGACCGTATCGGGCCGCCGATCGAATCGAGGCGACGGGACCGCTTGCGCGCCGAGCGTGAAGATGGTGACCATCGTCGCCATGCCCAGCACCCAGCCGATCAGGAAGGGCAGCGCCGTCTGCGCGCCCTTCGGCGAGAGGAGGATGACGATGGTCGCCATGATCGGCACCGAGCTGATCGCCACGGCGAGCGCGATCGGGAGGATGTGGCCGATGGCCTGCAGCATCCGTTCTCCCCTCTGCTACTGCAGCGCTGACGTGAGGCGTGCGATGCCGTCGAGGAACGTCGCCGATGCGGGCTCCCGCTCCCACTCCTCGAGCGTCAGCTGCCGGCCGACGGCTCGATAGCCCGCCTCGACCTCGCGCATGTCGGCCACGAACGAGGCCCCGCGCACCAGCATGATCACCTCGAAGTTCAGGTTGAACGAGCGGATGTCCATGTTGCTCGAGCCGATCACCGCCACGTCGTCGTCGATCGACAGGTGCTTCGCGTGCAGGATGTACGGGCCGGGGTACAGCCAGATCTGCACGCCCGCCCGCAGGAGGGCGCCGTAGTACGACCGCTGCGCGTGCCACACCGAACCCTGGTCGCCGATCTCCGAGACGAAGAGCTGCACGTCGAGCCCGCGCAGCCGGGCCGACGTGATCGCGTACATCATCGCCTCGTCTGGCACGAAGTACGGGCTCGTGATGATCACCCGCTCCTGCGCCGAGTTCACGAGCGACAGGAAGAGCCGCAGGTTGTTCTCGCCCTCGAACGCCGGACCGCTCGGAAGGATCTGGCAGTCGAGGGCGTCGGGCGAGGTATCGAACGGCACGGCGGTCGCGCGGACGTTCTCGTCGTCGGCGAGCAGCTCGTCGGTCTCGGCGTACCAGTCCGACATGAACACCGCATTGAGCGCCGTCACGGTCGGGCCGGTGACCCGGGCCACGAGTTCCTGCCACTGCAGGCCGCGCTTGATGTTGCTCTTCGAGTTGTAGCTGCGGTCGATGAGGTTCTGCGAGCCGGTGTAGCCGACGCGCCCGTCGACGACGACGATCTTGCGGTGATTGCGCAGGTCGGGGCGCTGGAACTTTCCCTTGAACGGCTGCACGGGGAGCATGAAGCTCCACTTGGCCCCGATCCGGTCGAGCTCCGCGTAGGTCGCCTTGTGCGTGGCCGAGCGCCCGGTCGAGATGTGGTCGAGCAGCACCCGCACCGTCACGCCGCGCTGGATGGCGCGCTCCATGGCCGCGAAGAAGTCCTTCGTCGTCACGTCGAGCGACACGATGAAGAACTCGACGTGCACGTAGTGCTCGGCCGTCTCGATGTCCGCCGTCATGGCGTCGATCGATGCCTGGTAGTCGCCGATGAGCGTCGCGGTGTTGCCGCCGATGACCGGGAGGGCGCCCAGTCGCCGGTTCTGCTCGGCGATGGTGGCGAACCAGGTGGGCCACTGCGATCGATCCGGGGCCAGCTCGACGCCCGCCGCGCGCTCGGTGATGAGCCGGTTCACCTCCGCCTGGCGCACCCGCCACTTCTTCGGCAGCTTCACGTTGCCGATGAGCAGGAACAGCAGGATGCCGATGAACGGGATCAGGAAGATGGCGAGGAGCCAGGCCATCGCCGCCGTGGGCTTGCGATCCCGCGGGATGATGATGAGGGCGGCGATGCGGATGGCGAAGTCCGCCGCCACCAGCACCCACCCGATGATGGTCGCCGTCTCGGCGCTCATTCCGGCACGACCGCTCGACGTGTCGCTGCAGCACCGGCCATGGCGCCCTCCCCAGTACGGTCGCTCTCGCCGCCCGCCTCGCTCAGGCGACCGGTCGGTCGTCTGAGTATGGCACCGGCAGTGCGGCCGTCCAAGACCTGCCGCGCCGGGGATCGGGCGCGTCGCCGGTGGCGTCCCCCGTCAGTCGGTGCCGAGGTCGAACGCGGCTGCCTCGTTCGCGGCATCCGTGGCGGCCTCGAGGTCGGTCTCGAGCTCGCCGGCAGTGATCGCCGCGGACTCGCCCGCCTCGAGGTCGCCCACGAGCTCGGCCGTCGCGCCGCCCACGATGCCCTGGAGCGCGTACTGCTCGAGACGCGCACGGGAGTCGGCGATGTCGAGGTTGCGCATGGTCAGTTGCCCGATGCGGTCCTCGGGGCCGAAGGCGGCGTCGCCGACCCGTTCCATCGACAGCTTCTCGGGGTGGTAGCTGAGCGCAGGGCCCGAGGTGTTCAGGATCGTGTAGTCGTCTCCGCGACGCAGGCGCAGGGTGACCTCGCCGGTGACGGCCGAGCCGACCCAGCGCTGGATGGACTCGCGCAGCATGAGCGACTGCGGGTCGAGCCAGCGTCCCTCGTACATCAGGCGACCGAGGCGGCGGCCCTCGGCGTGGTAGTTGGCGATGGTGTCCTCGTTGTGGATCGCGTTGAGCAGGCGCTCGTAGGCGATGTGGAGGAGCGCCATGCCGGGCGCCTCGTAGATGCCACGGCTCTTCGCCTCGATGATGCGGTTCTCGATCTGGTCGGAGACGCCCAGGCCGTGCCGCCCGCCGATGGCGTTCGCCTCGTACACGAGGGCCACGGCGTCGGAGAACTCCGCGCCGTTGATGGCGACCGGGCGGCCGGCCTCGAAGCGCACCGACACCTCCTCGGTGGCCACCTCGACGTCGTCGCGCCATGCGGCCACGCCCATGATGGGCTCGACGATGTCGAGTCCGGCGTCGAGCTCCTCGAGGCGCTTCGCCTCGTGCGTGGCGCCCCAGATGTTCGCGTCGGTCGAATACGCCTTCTCGGTGGCGTCGCGATAGGGGAAGCCGCGCGCGACGAGCCACTCGCTCATCTCCTTGCGGCCGCCGAGCTCGGTCACGAACGCCGCGTCGAGCCACGGCTTGTAGATGCGCAGGCGCGGGTTGGCCATCAGGCCGTAGCGGTAGAACCGCTCGATGTCGTTGCCCTTGTAGGTGGAGCCGTCGCCCCAGATGTCGACGCCGTCCTCCTTCATGGCACGCACGAGGAGCGTGCCCGTCACGGCCCGGCCGAGCGGCGTGGTGTTGAAGTAGGTCTTGCCGCCCGAGCGGATGTGGAACGCGCCGCACTGCAGCGCGACCAGGCCCTCCTCGACGAGCGGGGCCTTCGCGTCGACGTGGCGGGCGATCTCGGCGCCGTACTCCTTCGCGCGCTCGGGCACCGCGGCGATGTCGGGCTCGTCGTACTGGCCGATGTCGGCCGTGTACGTGCAGGGCACCGCGCCCTTCTCTCGCATCCACGCGACCGCCACCGAGGTGTCGAGGCCGCCGGAGAAGGCGATGCCGACGCGTTCGCCGACGGGCAGGCTGGAGAGGACTTTCGACATGCCCACCAGCCTACTTGCGCCACTTCCCCGGCGACGACGCCGCCAATAGACTCGCGCCACCGGTCGCGCGGCACCATCGACGTCGCCGTCGTCGCATCCACTGGACGGTCCGGGCCGCCGACCGACCCACGGCCGGCGGTGCACTCCACACGAAGGAGAAACACGCATGCAGAAGCACAGGGTGATCGGCGCGGCATCCGCCGTGGCCATCGCCATCGGCCTGATGGGCGCCGCGGTCGCACCGGCCGCAGCCGCCTCCGGGCCCGAATCCACGTACCTCGTGCTCGCCCCGCAGGGCAAGAGCACAGCGAAGGCCGCGGCCCGGGTGGCCGCAGCGGGTGGCACCGTGGTCGCCGCCTACGACCAGATCGGCGTGCTCGTCGCCAAGTCGACGAACACGGCGTTCGCGGGCGCGGTCGCGGGCTCGGGCGTCGACTCCGTCGCCTCGACCGACGGGCTCGGCACGACGCTCATCGACGACGAGGCCAGCGACGTCGTCGGCTCCGCGACCGCAGCGGCGACGGGCGACCCCACGCAGGAGCCGCTGTGGAACTCGCAGTGGGACATGGCGCAGATCGACGTGCCCGCCGCACACGCCATCACGACGGGTGACCCGTCGATCGTGGTCGGCGTGCTCGATTCCGGCATCTCGCCGACGCACCCCGACCTCGCGTCGCAGATCGCGTTCGACCAGAGCGCCTCGTGCATCGGCGGCGTGGTCGACACGAGCGTCGCGGCGTGGAGCCCGACGACCTCCGATCACGGAACCCACGTCGCAGGCACCATCGCGGGCGCCATCAACGGCGTGGGAATCGCCGGCGTCGCGCCGGGCGTGAAGGTCGCCTCCGTCAAGGTCGTCAACGACGACGGCTTCATCTACCCCGAGGCCGCGGTCTGCGCGTACCTCTGGGCGGCCGACCACGGCATGCCGATCACGAACAACAGCTACTTCATCGACCCGTGGGAGTTCAACTGCGTGAACGACCCGCGCCAGCGTCCGGTCTGGCAGGCCGTGCAGCGGGCACTGCGCTATTCCTCGGCGCAGGGCACCCTGACGGTGGCCTCGGCGGGCAACAGCAACGTCGACCTCCAGCACAAGTTCGTCGACTCCACGAGCCCCAACGACGGCAGCTACCCCATCGAGGACCGCACCGTCACCGGTGCGTGCCGCGACCTGCCGGCCGAGGCGGCCGGCGTGGTGACGGTGTCGGCGGTCGGCCCGACCGAGCAGAAGAGCTATTACTCGTCGTACGGCCAGGGCGTCGTCGACGTGACGGCTCCCGGCGGTGACACCCGGTTCCGCACCGGCGGTGCCTCGTCGACGCTCACCGACGGCATCCTCTCGACCACGTGGAGCCCGGTGACCGGGAACGGTTGGGGGTACAAGCAGGGCACCTCGATGGCGGGCCCGCACGCGGCCGGCGTCGCGGCGCTCGCCCTGTCGGCCCACCCGGGCATGAACCCCGGGCAGCTCGCCTCGTTCCTCGAGCGCACGGCGACCCCGCTGGCCTGCCCGGTGGGCGTCTACGAGCCGCGGCCCGGCTTCCCGGCCACGTGCACGGGTGGCGCGCGCAACTCCTTCTACGGAGCGGGCAATGTCAATGCGCTCAACGTCGTGCAGTAGCCGACTGAGCGGATGACGCCGCGAGGGGCCGGGCCGAGAGGTCCGGCCCCTCGTGCATGCATGCGGGGTGGTTCATGGGCGTGCGAAACGCCTCGCGCTAAGGTTGAGTGTGACCGCAGACCAATCAGCACCCGAGGGCGAGGCGTCACTCGCCGACGAGCCCGAGGTGCGGCAGGCACTGGCCGAAGCCGATCGCGCATCCGTCGCGTCGGTCGTGTCGGGGCATCCGTCGTCACCTCTCGCGTGGGCCGAACTGGCCGACCTTGCCGACTCGGAAGGCCATGCCATCGACGCGTTCGCGTACGCGGCCGTCGCCGTCGACCTCGCCCGCGAGCAGCTCACGGCCGCCGGCTGGCAGCCGGGCGACGCCGTGCCGTGGTCCGACGAACCGAACCGCGCCTACCTCAGGGCGCTCGATGCGCAGCGACGCGCCGCCGAGCACCTGGGGCTCGAGGGGCACGCCGCGCGTCTCGCCGACGAACTGGCCGCCGCCGACGCCTCCGCTCCGGCACGCATCGCGTCGGAGTTCACCCCGACCCAGATGATGCCGATCGTGGCATCCGCCGGCCGCTTCGAGCCGGCCACCGGTTTCGACGCCCACGCCGGCGAGCCGCTCGCCGAGCCCACCGCCGCGGACGCGGCAGGAGAGGACTGACATGCCCGCAGCCGTACTCATCGGAGCGCAGTGGGGCGACGAGGGCAAGGGCAAGGCGACCGACCTCCTCGGGTCGCGCCTCGACTACGTCGTGAAGTTCAACGGCGGCAACAACGCCGGGCACACGGTCGTCGTCGGCGACGAGAAGTACGCCCTGCACCTGCTGCCGTCGGGCATCCTCACGCCCGGCGTCGTCCCGGTGATCGCGAACGGCGTCGTCGTCGACATCGAGGTGCTGTTCGAGGAGCTCGAGGGGCTCGAGAGCCGCGGGGTGGATGTCTCGAAGCTCCGCGTCTCGGCGAACGCGCACCTCATCACCCAGTACCACCGCACGCTCGACAAGGTCACGGAGCGCTTCCTCGGCAGCCGCCAGATCGGCACGACCGGCCGCGGCATCGGACCGGCGTACGCCGACAAGATCAACCGCGTCGGCCTGCGCATGCAGGACCTCTTCGACGAGAACATCCTGCGGCAGAAGGTCGAGGGCGCCCTCGACCAGAAGAACCACCTGCTCGTGAAGGTCTACAACCGGCGTGCCATCGGCGTCGACGAGGTGGTCGACGACCTGCTCGGCTACGTCGAGCGACTGCGGCCGATGGTCACCGACACGTCGCTGCTGCTGCACCAGGCGCTCGAGCGCGGCGAGACCGTGCTCTTCGAGGGCGGCCAGGCGACCATGCTCGACGTCGACCACGGCACCTACCCGTTCGTCACGTCGTCGAACGCCACGAGCGGCGGCGCGGTCACCGGCTCGGGCATCGCGCCGAACCGCATCGACCGGGTCATCGCGGTCGTGAAGGCTTACACCACCCGCGTCGGCGCCGGCCCGTTCCCGACCGAGCTCTTCGACGAGTGGGGCGAGTTCCTCAGCGAGAAGGGCCACGAGTTCGGCACCACCACGGGGCGTCGCCGCCGCACCGGCTGGTACGACGCGCCCATCGCCCGCTACGCCTCGCGGGTCAACGGCGTCACCGACTTCGTGCTCACGAAGCTCGACGTGCTCACCGGCCTCGAGCGCATCCCCGTCGCGGTGGCCTACGAGGTCGACGGCCAGCGCGTCGACGAGGTGCCGGTGTCGCAGTCCGACTTCCACCACGCCACTCCCGTCTACGAGGAGTTCCCCGGTTGGCAGGAGGACATCTCGGGTGCACGGTCGTTCGAGGAGCTGCCCGCGAATGCGCAGGCCTACGTGCGCGAGCTCGAGGCCATGAGCGGGTCCCGCATCTCGGCGATCGGCGTCGGCCCCGGCCGCGAGGAGATCGTGCAGCTGCACGACCTGCTCGACTGAGGCACGACATGACCGCGCGCCGCCCTGCCGCCGAGCCGCTCGTCGGCCGATTCATCCGCCTCACGCCGTTCTCGACCGACGACATCCCCGAGCTGTATCGCGCGCTGGGACGCCCCGAGGTGTTCGCCGGTGGGTTCGGTGGCGGACCGGCCGGGCAGCCGGCCGACCTCGCCGCATTCGAGGCGTTCGCGCTCCGCTCCTACGCGCCCGCTCCCGACGCCCTCCCGTTCACCGTGCGCCTCGAGGGGGGACCCGACCATGACACCGTGGTCGGCGCCACGAAGCTCGGCGACCTCGACCTGCCGAACGAGTCGGCGCACATCGGCTGGACCGGCTACGACCCGAGGGTCTGGGGCACCGCCGTGAATCCCGAGGCGAAGCTGCTGCTGCTCGGTCTTGCGTTCGACCACGGCTTCGGCCGGGTGAAGCTCCAGGCCGACGCGCGCAACGCGCGTTCCCGAGCGGCCATCCTCAAGCTCGGCGCGCAGTTCGAGGGGCTCGCCCGCCGGCACAAGCCGCGGGCCGACGGCACCTGGCGGGACTCGGCGATCTTCTCGATCATCGTCGACGAGTGGCCGGCGGTGCGTGCGGGGCTCGAGGCCCGACTAGACGCCCGGGGCGGCGAGCCCGTGCTGCTCGAGGTCAGCCCGCGAGGGTGATCGCGCCGTCGACGATGGCGACCACACCGCCCAGGTAGGCGATCGCGATGACGCCGGCGCGGGCGGCACGGTGCCCGATGCGCGCGTGGAGCAGCTCGCCGAGCGCGAGCCCGACGAGCAGCGCGGCGATCGAGACCGGCCAGACACCCGGGTCGACCTCGGGCATCGCCCAGCCCGACGCCGCGAGCTTGCCGACGAGCGAGCTGAGGCCGATGACCACGAAGTACGGCTGCGCGGTCGCGGCGAAGCCCGCCTGCGGCCACCTCGTCGCGACGGCATAGACGCTCAGGGCAGGCCCACCCACGCCGGCGGCGGCGTTCATGAATCCGGATGTCGCACCCGCGACGACCGCGGGCGTCCGCCCCGTGGCGACGTGCTCGGTGCGGGTGACGGCCAGCGAGACGGTGAGCGCCACGATCACCAGGATGCCGATGCCGAGTTGCAGCACCGGCCCCTGCAGCCGCGCGGCGACGAGCGCTCCGATCACGGTCCCTGCGACGGCGGGCACCACCAGCCAGCGGAACCGCGGCCAGTCGATGTGCCGCCAGACCCGCGGCAGGATGAGCAGCGACGACAGCACGGCGCAGGCGTTCACGATGATCACCCCGTCGAACGGCCCGAGGAGCACGACGAGGGCGGGCGCGGCGATGAGGGCGAACCCCATGCCGGTGACGCGCTGGGCGAACGCACCCACGAGCACCGAGACGGCGACGGGCAGGAGCACCGGGCAAGCCTAGTGCGGCCGGCCCGGTCGCCCGACACGCGGCTGCCGGGTCCGCGACCGGTCACGATCGGTCGCCACGCGGCATCTGCGAGCCACCGATCGTGACCGCTCGGCGAGCGGTGGCGGCGCGGCGGGGCGGGGCCGGGCCGGGATCAGGCCGACCCGCGGTGCCGCGCCGCCTCGGGGACGTGCAGCCGGGTGAGGAATGCGTCCGCACCGCGGGGCGCGCCCCGCCGGTCGGTGCGTGACACGAGCACGGTGACGAGCACCGCGAGCGGCACCGTCCAGGCGGCGGGCTGTTCGAGGAACGGGCGGATGCCGGGCGCCCACGTCGCGAGCGCGGAGCCGCCGAGGATCGCCGCCCCCGCAAGCGCCGCGCCCGTGAGCATGCCCGCGACGGCGCCCCGGGCGGTGAGCCCGCGCCACCAGATGCCGAGGATGAGCATGGGTGCGAGCGTCGACGCGGTGAACGCGAACACGAGCCCGACGCTGCCGGCGAGGCCCGTCGACTCGGTGGCGAGGGCGACGACGAGCGGCACGAACGTGGAGATCACCGCGGCGATGCGGAAGCCGCGCACGCTGCCGCCGAGGAGGTCCTGGCTGATCACGCCGGCGAGCGACACCACGAGGCCCGACGACGTCGAGAGGAATGCCGCGAAGGCCCCGGCGATCACGAGTGCGGTGAGCAGCTGGCCGACCGGCCCGGGCACCAGGCGGTCGGGGAGGAGCAGGATGAGCGCGTCGGACTCCCCGGGCGCGGCCAGGTCGGGCGCGAACGCCCGCCCGAGGAATCCGAACGCCGTCGGGAACAGGTAGAACACCGAGAGCAGCACGAGCACGATCACGGTGGTGCGCCGCGCGGCGACGCCGTCGGGGTTCGTGTAGAAGCGCACGAGCACGTGGGGGAGCCCGAGGGTGCCGAAGAGCAACGCCACCATGAGCGACACCGTGCGGTACCCGTCGAGGTCGCCCGGTCCGGCCGACGCCGGGAACGCCTCGGTAGGGCTGAGCTGCGCAGGCGGCTCCCCGCCGTTCACGACGAGCAGCACCACGAACACCGGCACGGCGAGCGCGGTGAGCTTCAGCCAGAACTGGAACGCCTGCACGAACGTGATCGACCGCATGCCGCCCGCCGCCACGACGACCGCCACGATGACGGCCACCGCGAGCGACCCCGCCCACGCCGGCAGTCCCGTCGTGATCCGCACCGTCAGGGCGGCGCCCTGCAGCTGCGGCACGATGTAGAACCACCCGATCACGATCACGAGCAGGCTCGTCACGCGCCGCGCCGCGGTGGACTCGAGCCGGGCCTCGGTGAAGTCTGGGATCGTGTAGGCGCCCGAGCGGCGCAGCGGCGCCGCCACGAACAGCAGCAGCATCAGGTAGCCGGCCGTGTACCCGATCGGGAACCACAGCGCCGCCGATCCGGTGAGCAGGATGAGCCCCGCGATGCCGAGGAACGACGCCGCCGACAGGTACTCGCCGCCGATCGCCGACGCGTTCCACCACGGCCGCACGGTACGGCTGGCGACGTAGAAGTCGCTCGTCGTGCGCGAGACGCGCAGCCCGTAGAACCCGATCAGCGCCGACGCGAGGGCCACCACGATGATCGCCGTGTAGCCGATCGCCGGGTTCACTCCTCCTCCACGAGCGAGCGGTAGCGAGCCTCGTTGCGCGAGGCGGCGCGCACGTAGAGCGCGCCCACGGTGATCGCGAGGGGGTACACGCCGGCCCCGAGGAGCAGCCACGACAGCGGCACGCCGATCACGAACGTGGTGTCGAGCTGCGGCACGAGCGCGATGGCGAACACGAACAACGCCGTCGCGACCGCGAAGCCGACGGCGAACACGATGCCGAGCCGCAGCTGCGACCGGATCAACGACCGCACGTACACGCCTGCGATGTCACTCGTGGGCGCCTCGCGTCCGGCCTGGTGGTGCGGGCGAGCGGATGCCCCGGGCGAGCCGGCGTGGGGTGCGGTCACGCGCACGCGGGCGGGCGGCCCCGCGGCATCCGTGGAAGCGGGAGGACGCGCCGGCTCCGCGGCATCCGCTCGGCCCTCGTCGCTCATGATCTCGGCCGGATGGTCGCCGAGTCGAGCCGCTCGCGCAGGGCGGGCAGCAGCCGCCGGCTCACGGGCAGCTCGGCCGCGCCCACCGTGACGCTCGGGTGGTCGCCGCCGAGCCGGATGCGCGTGAGGTGCGGGATCGCCACGAGGTACGAGCGGTGCACCCGCACGAAGGCGTCGCTCCACTGCCGCTCGAGGTCGGACATCGGCACGCGCACGAGGTAGCTGGCCTCCTCGGTGTGCAGCCGCGCGTAGTCGCCCTGCGCCTGCACGTAGCGCACTTCGTCGCGGCGAATCATGCGCGTCGTGCCGCCCAGGGTGACCGCGATCATCTCGGGCTGCGCCTCGGATGCCGCGGCGCCGGCGTGCGCGGCCGCCGAGGCCTTGAGCGCCTCGACGATGCGGGTCACCGAGCGGTGCAGGCGCTCGGTGCGCACGGGCTTCAGCAGGTAGTCGACGGCGGCGAGGTCGAATGCCTCGAGCGCACCCTCCTCGTCGGCGGTGACGAACACGAGGGCGGGCCGCCGCTCGAAGCGCTGCATCGCCCGCGCCAGGTCGAACCCGTTGAGGCCGGGCATGTGGATGTCGAGGAACGCGGCGTCGACCGGCTCCCGCGTGAGCAGGCGGATGGCCTCGGCGCCCGAGGCGGCCTGGTGGATGACCCCGATGCGCGGGTCCTGTCCGAGCAGGAACGCCAGCTCGTCGATCGCGGGCTGCTCGTCGTCGGCGATGAGCACGGAGATCGTCATCGTTCCAGTCTTCCACCGGGGGTTCGGTTGGCACCGGGACTGCGCGAGGCGTCTGCGGATGCTGCGACGCGGCCGGGCTGCGACTTCGGCACCCGCATCCGCACGAGCGTGCCGGCGCCCACGTTCGTCTCGACGACGAGCCCGTGCTCCTCGCCGTAGACCTGACGGAGGCGCGCGTCGACGTTGCGCAGGCCCACGTGCTCGCCCGGGGCGCCGCCCGCGAGCACCGTCTCGAGCCGTTCGGGGTCGATGCCGACGCCGTCGTCCTCCACGCTGATCTCGGCGAACGCACCCAGGTCGGACGCGGTGATGGTGATGCGCCCGCCGCCCTCCTTCGACTCGAGGCCGTGCCGCACCGCGTTCTCGACGAGCGGCTGGATGGACAGGAACGGCACCACGGTCGACAGCACCTCCGGCGCGATCTGCAGCGTCACCCGCAGCCGGTCACCGAAGCGGGCCCGCTCGAGCCGGAGGTAGCTGTCGATCGAGCGGAGCTCCTCGGCCACGGTCGTGAAGTCGCCGTGGCGGCGGAACGAGTAGCGCGTGAAGTCGGCGAACTCGAGCACGAGCTCACGGGCCTGCGCCGGGTCGGTGTTGATGAACGACGCGATGGCGTTCAGCGAGTTGTAGATGAAGTGCGGGCTGATCTGGGCCCGCAGGGCCCGCACCTCCGCCTCGGCGAGCGCCGCGCGCGAGGCATCCAGCTCACCCAACTCGACCTGGGCGGCCACCCAGTCGGCGACCTCCCCGGTGGCTCGCACGAGGCCGGCCCGCACTGGCGCCCCGAACGCGACGATCGCGCCCACCGCCCGGCCGCCGGTGCGGATCGGGGCAGCCACGGCGTCGGTCTCGCGGTCGCCGAGGGGGATGCGCCGCTGCACCTGCGACTTGCCCGAGGCGCTCGCCTCCGCGGCGAGACGCCCGGCCACCGCGCGCACGGCGTCGTCACCCTCGACGACGACCCCACCCGAGCGATCCACGAGCGCGAGCGTCTCGCAGCCGAGCAGCGCCCGGAGGTAGCGGACCGCCCGAACCGCGTCGACCTCGTCGATGCCGCCGCGCAGGTGCTTCGCCGCACGGCTCGCGAGGTGGAGGGTCTGGTACGTCGCCTGTTCGACGTCGGTGCCGAGCTCCTTCGAGGATCCGACGATGCGTCGGAGGAGCAGCACCACCCCGACGGCGAGCGCCCCCGCCACCACTCCGGCGGCAGCGGCGAGCAGCATCGACTCGGGCATGCAGGTCAGCGTAGCCGTCGTTCGTCGTCACGGCGGAGCCGTTCGTCGCACGATGGGCGCCGCTCGGCGACGACGAACGGCGAGCAGCCCCGGCGCCCGGGGGCGAGCGCCAGCATGGTGCCACTGCATCGCCCCGCCGCCCTGACGGCTCGGTGCAGCGGCGCGGCGGACGGTCCGCCGAGACCCCCCTCGAAGGAGAGAGACGCCATGGGCAACGACGCCCTGAGCGCGGACA
Source organism: Agromyces sp. P2_B3 (assembly GCF_056404815.1). Lineage (NCBI taxonomy): Bacteria > Bacillati > Actinomycetota > Actinomycetes > Micrococcales > Microbacteriaceae > Agromyces > Agromyces sp. P2_B3. The sequence continues at coordinate 33,445 of NZ_JBFUDH010000001.1, forward strand.
CGTCGACGGCACTGGCCGACGTCGATTACCCCGCCATCCAGCAATCACCGGAGTTCCAGACCCTTCGCCGCACGCACCGGGGCTTCGTGTTCCCGGTGCTGGCCGCCTGCCTCGTCTGGTACTTCGCCTACGTGCTGCTCGCCAGCTACGCGCACGACTTCATGTCGACGCCGGTGTTCGGCAGCGTCAACGTGGCCATGGTGCTCGGCATCGCACAGGTGCTCACGACGTTCGCCGTGACGACCTGGTACGTGGCCTTCGCCAACCGGCGCCTCGACCCGCTCGCCACCGAGATCCGTGAGGGCATCGAAGCGGATGCCGCCGCGGCATCCGACACCGAAGGGGCGAACCGCTGATGACGCACACGCAGACCCACACGCACCTCGCCGCCGAGGCCGCCGCCGCCTCGCCCGGCGACCCCTGGCTCAACATCGCCATCTTCGGCGCGTTCGTCGCGATCACGCTGGTGATCGTCTTCCGCGCCAGCCGCAACAACAAGACCGCCTCCGACTACTACGCCGCGGGCCGCTCGTTCACGGGTGGGCAGAACGGCGCCGCGATCGCGGGCGACTACCTGTCGGCGGCCTCGTTCCTCGGGATCGTCGGTGCCATCGCGGTGACCGGCTACGACGGGTTCCTCTACTCGATCGGCTTCCTCGTGGCGTGGCTCGTCGCGCTGCTGCTCGTCGCCGAACTGCTGCGCAACACCGGCCGCTTCACGATGGCCGACGTGCTCTCGTTCCGGCTCAAGCAGCGCCCTGTACGGATCGCCGCGGCCACGACCACGCTCGTCGTGTGCTTCTTCTACCTGCTGGCGCAGATGGCCGGCGCGGGCGGGCTCGTCTCCCTGCTGCTCGGCATCGGCGACAAGCTCGGCCAGGCCGTGGTCATCACGGTCGTCGGCGCGCTCATGATCCTCTACGTGCTCATCGGCGGCATGAAGGGCACGACCTGGGTGCAGATCATCAAGGCGGGCCTGCTCATCGCGGGCGCCGCGGTGATGACGGTGTGGGTGCTCGCGATCAACGGCTTCAGCTTCTCGACGCTGCTCGACAACGCGGTCGCGACCGCCGGCAACCCGGCGATCCTCGACCCGGGCCTGAAGTACGGCGTCTCCGAGGTCGCGAAGCTCGACTTCCTCTCGCTCGGCCTCGCGCTCGTGCTCGGCACCGCGGCCCTGCCGCACGTGCTGATGCGGTTCTACACCGTTCCCACGGCGAAGGAGGCGCGCAAGTCGGTCGTCTGGGCGATCTGGCTCATCGGCATCTTCTACGTGTTCACGCTCGTGCTCGGCTATGGCGCTGCGGCCCTCATCGGCCCCGAGGCCATCGCCGCGGCCCCGGGCGGCGCGAACTCGGCGGCCCCGCTGCTCGCGTTCGAGCTCGGCGGCCCGGTGCTGCTCGGCCTCATCGCCGCGATCGCGTTCGCCACGATCCTCGCGGTCGTCGCCGGGCTCACGATCACCGCCGCCGCGTCGTTCGCGCACGACATCTACGCGAGCGTGGTGAAGAAGGGCAAGCCCGAGCCGGGTGCCGAGGTCAAGGTCGCCCGTCGCACGGTGGTCGTGATCGGCATCATCGCGATCATCGGCGGCATCGGCGCGAACGGCCAGAACGTGGCGTTCCTCGTGGCCCTGGCCTTCGCCGTCGCGGCATCCGCCAACCTGCCCACCATCGTGTACTCGCTCTTCTGGAAGCGGTTCACGACCCAGGGCGCACTCTGGAGCATGTACGGCGGCCTCGGGTCGGCGATCGTGCTCATCGCGCTCTCGCCCGTCGTGTCGGGCACCCCCACCTCGATGATCCCGGGCGCCGACTTCGACATCGTGCCGCTGTCCAACCCGGGCATCATCTCGATCCCGCTGGCCTTCTTCCTCGGCTCGCTCGGCACCGTGCTCGACAAGGGCACGGAGGACCCGGCCAAGCAGTCCGAGATGGAGGTGCGCTCGCTCACGGGCGTCGGCGCCGAGAAGGCGGTGCAGCACTAGAGGGTTCCGGCGGCGGGCTGGGAAGTTCCGCCGCCGGGGCGTCATTCGACGCGGCAGGAACGCCTGCCCGGCCGCGTCGATGGAACACCAGGGGCGGATGCCGCAACCTCGCGTCGCAGCATCCGCCCCGCTTCGCGTGTGCGCCTACATGTTGATCATGTGGCCAGTCAGGCCGTGGAACGCCTCCTGCAGGGCTTCGGAGAGGGTCGGGTGCGTGTGCACGTTGCGGGCGAGCTCGAGCGCGCCGAGGTCCCACTTCTGGGCGAGGGTGAGCTCGGGCAGCAGCTCCGAGACATCCGGTCCGATGAGGTGGCCGCCGAGCAGCTCGAGGTACTTCGCATCGGCGACGAGCTTCACGAAGCCGACCGGGTCGCCGAGGCCGTTCGCCTTGCCGTTCGCGGTGAACGGGAACTTGGCGACGACCACGTCGTAGCCCTCGTCGCGGGCCTGCTGCTCGGTGAGCCCGAAGCTCGCCACCTGCGGCGAGCAGAACGTCGCCCGTGGCATCATCCGGTAGTCCCCGAGCTCCAGGGTCTCGGCGTCGCCGATGGTCTCGGCCGCGACGACGCCCTGCGCCTCGGCCACGTGGGCGAGCATGAGCTTGGCGGTGACGTCGCCGATCGCGAAGATGTGCGGCACGTTCGTGCGCATCCGCTCGTCGATCGCGATCGCGCCCCGTTCGGTGAGCTGCACGCCCGTGTTCTCGAGGCCGAAGCCCTCGACGTTCGGGGCGAAGCCCACCGAGATGAGGGCCTTGTCGACCTCGAGCACGCCGGGCTGCCCGTCGGCCCCCGTGTACGAGACGGTGACGGATGCCCCGTGGTCGACGACCGTCTCTACCTTGGTCGAGGCGAGGATCGGGATGCCGAGGTTGCGGTACTGCCGCGTGATCTCCTTCGAGACCTCCACGTCCTCGTTGGGAAGGGCCCGATCGAGGAACTCGATGACCGTGACCTGGACGCCGTAGTTGCGCAGCACGTAGGCGAACTCCATGCCGATGGCGCCGGCGCCGACGATCGCGATCGAACGCGGCAGGTCGCGGGTGAGGATCTGCTCCTCGTAGGTGACGACGTTCTGCGACAGCTGGACGCCGGGGAGCAACCGCACCCGCGAGCCGGTCGCGATGATCGCGGTGCGGAACCCGATCGTCTCGACCGACCCGTCCGCCTTCGTGACGTCGAGCGTGTTCGCGTCCCGGAAGGTGCCGCGGCCGTCGACCTCGGTGATGCCGTTCTTCTTCATCAGGAAGTGCACGCCCTTGACGTGCTTCTCGGACACCTGGCGGCTTCGGTCGAACGCGGCACCGAAGTCGAAGTGCGCCTCGCCCGAGATGCCGAAGGTCGTGGCCTGGTCGTGGAAGATGTGCGCCAGCTCGGCATTTCGCAGCAGCGCCTTCGAGGGGATGCATCCCACGTTGAGGCACACTCCGCCCCAGTACCTCTCCTCGATGACGGCCACCTTCAGGCCGAGCTGCGCGGCGCGGATCGCGGCAACGTAGCCGCCGGGGCCCGCGCCGAGGACGATGACGTCGAAATCGCTCATGCGGGCCAGCCTAGGTCGGGAGCGCTCCCGCGTCACGGGTGGGATGCGACCCCGCCGGTGATCAGCCCGACGGAGGGGTGATGCGGGACATGATCACGGTGAACTGGCCCGTGTTGTCGTCGCGGGCGAGATCGTTCACGCCCAGCACGACCTGGCCGATCCGACCGCCGCCGCCGTAGCAGTCGAAGTACGACTCGGTGCCGAGTCCCACATAGGGCGGCAGGCCGTCGATGGCTCCGATCAGGGAGCCGTGCTCGGCGTCCTCGAGGCCCGGCACGTTGTCGCGCGGGTCGTTCGCCTGCTGCGTGAACACCTCCGCCCCGTCGGCGTCCACCGACGTGAGCTCCTGGTCCTCGCCCCACATGATCACGCCGTTCCCCCAGACGGAGTAGGTGGCGCCCGGGAGGCACGTGATCCCGGTGGGCACCCAGTCGCCGGCACTGGCCGGCACGTCGACGGTGATGGGCGTGAGAGCGTCGAGCGTGATGGTCGCGTCCTCGGTGACATCCGAGGCCGTCACCGTGAAGGATCCCACGTTGCCGCCGGGATCCGAGTCGTTGAAGCCGAGCTGGAGGTCGCCGTCGACGGGGCACTCCATCGCCAGCCGTGAGCCGACGACGAACGGCAGTCCGCTGTCGCTCACGCGCCCGATGAGCGAGGCGTGCGACGCGTACGGTTGCGGGTCGATCGCGGAGTACTGCTGCTGGGCGCCCTCGGGCGTCAGCGCGATGCCCCCGAGGTCCTCGACGTCGACCTCGCCGGTGGCGTTGAGGAGGAGACGACGGCCGCCGGTGCACTCGAGACCGGTCGGCGTCCACGCCGTGTCTCCTCGGACCTCGATCTCGGCGGGGAGCGTCACCGCCCCGACATCGGCCGCGCCGCCGCCGTCGCCGCCGGCGTCGCCGCCGGCCCCGCTCAGCGCCGCCATCACCGCGACGGTGCCGCCGATCCCGAGGAGGAGCGCGGCGCCGGCCGCGGCGGCGGCGACCAGCCGGACCCGGCGCGGGTCGGGCTTCGGCGTCGGCGTCGGCATGGGCCCGGGCGGGGCGCCGGGGATTCCCGGGATGTCCGCCGCGTCATCCGGGTCGTCCGCGGACTTCGGCAGGATGAACAGGCGGGTGTCGTCGCCGCGCAGGCAGAGCACCGGCGTCACCCACTCGAGCGTGTCCCGACCGAGGCCGAGGATCGCGATCCGGCCGCTGACCACGGCCTCGTCGATGCGACGGCCGTAGGCGAGCGCCGAGTAGAAGCCCTGCGAGAACGCGACCGCCGCCGCGTCGCTGATCGTGAACTGCATCGCGGCGACGGCGTTGATGCCGCTGTTGACGAGCGCGGCGGCCGTGCCGGAGTACAGCTCGTTCGTGCTCCCGGCGCCCGACATGCACGAGTTGATCACGACCAGTCGGGGGGTCGGCTCGGCCTCGTCGAGCAGGTCGGCCAGCGCCGACGCGTCGACGTACTCCGCCCGCCCGTCGGGGCCGACGAACGCGAGCACGCCCTCCTCGGAGGAGGGGTCGTACGAACCGTGCCCGACGAAGTGGAGCACGTGCCACGGCGCCGAGAGCAGCTTCTCGTGCACGTTGGTCCACGTGACGTCGTCGAGCCACTCGACGAGGATCCGGCCGCGGGCGATATGGGGCCCGAGCGCCGTCTCGAGGCGCATCCGCTCACCCGCGGCGTCGATCGCCGGCAGGTCGCTGGGCGCGGCGACCATCGCGAGCACCCGCAGCGGCGGGTCGAGGTTCAACGGTTCCATCGCGTCCGTCGTCGGGATCTGACGGATCAGCGGCTCCTTGCGGCAGACGTACACGCCTGCCTGGGGGTCGAACAGCGACTCCCACGGGAGGGCGGCGAGCGTCGGCGCGATGAGCCGCAGGCGCACCTGGAGGCTCTCCCCGTGCTCCTTGGCGACGGCACGGCTCGTGCGATACGCCTCCTCGACCTCGCCGGTGAAGACGGCGGAGAACAGCTCCGTGCCCACGCGCTGGATCTCGGTCTCGCCCGCGGTCAGCACCCGCCGCGCGGGAACCGCAGAGGCGAGCACCGTGGAGTCCATGAACGGCAATCGGGTGATGAGGGTGTCGACGTCCAGCCGGAACGACGCGGATGCCGCGTCCGCCCCGGCCGATCGGAGCACGCGAACGGCCCACGTGCCCGGCTCCTCGCCGGGTCCGATCTCCAGCTCGATGATCGCGCTCACCAGCGGCTCCCGGGCGGTTCCGGGGAGACTGGCCCGGAACCGATACGGAAGCAGGCTACTCCCGCGCTGCCCGGGCGGTCATCAGGTCGGGCACGGGTCGGGCGGCGGAAGCATCCTGCCGACCTCCGGCGGATTCCGGACAAGCACCTTCCGGAGGCGCGACCGCCGTCGGCGGCCGGGCGTACGCTCGACCGGTGAGCACGAGCACCAGCGCGAAGTCCGCCGTCGCGGCATCCGGGCCCAGGCCATCGGGACGGCTGTCGACGTGGGTGCAGTTCCTCGCGATGGGGGTCGTGTGGGGGGCGAGCTTCCTCTTCATGAAGGTCGCGCTCGAGGGGGTGTCGTTCGGGCAGGTCGCGTGGACGCGCACGCTGCTCGGCGCCCTCGCGCTCGGCACGATCGTGCTCGTCACGCGACCGCGGGTGCCGCGGGCCGACGGCACGCCGGGCCCGGTGCTGCCGCGCGAGCGGGTGGTGTGGCTGCACTTCCTCGTCGTGTCGCTCACGACCTGCGTCATCCCCTACCTGTGCTTCGCGTGGGCCGAGCAGTACGTATCGTCGAGCCTCGCGTCGATCTACAACGCGACGACGCCGATCATGACCGCCCTCATGGCCACCCTGGTCTTCCGCGTCGAGCGGCTCGGCCTGAGCCGCTGGGTCGGCGTCGGGGTCGGCATCGTGGGCGTGCTCGTCATCATCGGACCGTGGCAGTACCAGGCGCTCACGGGCAGCCTCGCCGGGCAGCTCGCCTGCCTCGTGGCCACGCTCTGCTACGGGTTCACGTTCGGCTACCAGCGCCGGTTCCTCAGCCAGCGGCCGATCGCGCCGGCGACCTTCGCGTTCCTCTCGATCGGCGTCTCGGCCGTCGTGATGCTCGCCCTCACGCCGTTCATCGCGCTGACCCCGGTCGACCTCGACTGGACCATCGTCGGCTCGCTGCTGGCCCTCGGCGTGCTCGGCACCGGCCTGGCCTACATCTGGAACATCAACGTGCTGCGCGCCTGGGGGCCGACCGGCACCTCGACGGTCACGTACGTGACTCCGGTCGTCGGCGTCGCCCTGGGCGTGCTGCTGCTCGGCGAGCGCTTCAGCTGGCACGAGCCGGTCGGCGCGGTGCTCGTGCTGGTCGGCATCCTGCTGACGCAGGGGCGCCTCCGCCTCCCGCGGCGCGCCACCGCCGCCTCAGCGGCCTGACGGCAACGCCCTCGCCAACCGCCGCGTACCCCGAAGGTCTTGACAGCGGCATCCGTGCATGGTTGGTTAGTTACACAAGTAATGAACCAACGAGGTTCGCGCACAACACCAGAACGCACGACCAGATAGGCCGGCATTGGACGAATCACGCCCGATCTTCATCCAGATCGCTGAACAGGTCGAGAACGACATCATCGAGGGATCGCTGCCCGAGGGTGGCCAGATCCCGTCGACGAACGAGTTCGCGACCTTCCTGCGCGTCAACCCGGCCACGGCACTGAAAGGGGTGAATCGCCTTGTCGACGACGGAATCGTGGAGAAGCGACGGGGGATCGGCATGTTCGTGACCCAGGGCGCGCGGGCACGGCTCATCGAACGTCGCAGGGCCGACTTCGCCGCCGAGTACCTCCGGCCGCTCATCATCGAGGCCGAGAAGCTCGGCATCGACATCGACGAACTCGCGGGGCTGCTCCGCGCGGAAAGGATCGACTCATGACCCGCACCGTGGTCCGCGCGAGCGGACTCACCAAGCGCTACGGCTCGTTCACGGCGGTGGACGCCGTCGACTTCACGCTCGAGGAGAACCGCATCTACGGCCTCCTCGGCCGGAACGGCGCAGGCAAGACCACCGTGATGCAGATGCTGACCGGCCAGATCTTCCCGAACGACGGCGAGCTCGAGGTGTTCGGCCGCACGCCGGCCGAGCACGCCGACGTGCTGCGACGACTCTGCTTCATCGCGGAGTCGCAGCGATACCCCGACGCCTTCCACGCCTCGCACGTGCTGAAGGCGGCACCGTGGTTCTTCGAGAACTGGGATGCCGAGTTCGCCGCGCGACTCGTGGACGACTTCCGGCTCCCGCTCAATCGCCCCGTCAAGAAGCTCTCGCGCGGCCAGCTCTCTGCGGTGGGGGTCATCGTCGGCCTCGCCTCACGCGCACCGCTGACGTTCTTCGACGAGCCCTACCTGGGCCTCGATGCCGTCGCGCGGCAGATCTTCTACGATCGGCTCCTCGCTGACTATCTCGCGCACCCCCGCACGATCGTGCTCTCGACGCACCTGATCGACGAGGTGGCCAACCTCCTCGAGCACCTGCTGATCATCGACCAGGGACGCATCCTGCTCGACCGCGACGCCGACGAGGTGCGCGGTTCGGCCACCACGGTGGCGGGCGGCCGTGCCGCGGTCGAGTCGTTCGTCGCCGATCGCGCGGTGATCGGTCGCGAGAGCCTCGGCGGACTGGCGTCCGTCACGATCGACGGCCGGCTCGACCAGGCCGACCGCATCCGAGCCGCGGAGCTCGGCCTCGAGCTCGCACCGGTCTCGCTGCAGCAGCTCATCGTCCACATGACCGGCGCCGACCTCCGCACCGACTCGACCGAACAGGAGGTCGCAGCATGACCGCCGTGATCGAACAGCCGTCCGTCCGCACGGAGCCGCGGACGCGATTCACCGAGGTGTGGCGCGTCGTGCGCCTGCACGCCCTCACGCCGTCGGTGTTCTTCGGCATCCCGTGGATCATCCTCGGCGCCGCATGGCTGGTGATGATCGTCATCGGCATCATCGCCGGTGCCGCGGGCGCGGACACCGAGAAGATGGGCGAGGGCATGCGCTACAGCTGGGCGGTGCTGTCGCCGCAGTGGTACCTCGTCGTCGTCGGCGTCCAGGCCATCGGCCTCACGATGTCGTTCGCTCTGGGATTCGGCGCGACGCGACGCGACTTCTGGCTCGGGACGAGCGCGATGTTCGGCATCGTCTCGCTGCTGAACGCCATCGCCATCGCCACCCTCGTGCAGGTCGAGAAGGCCACGAACGGCTGGTGGCTGAACGTCTCGATGTTCGACGCGCTCTGGTATGGGCAGAACGGCTGGCTGGTCGACTTCTACACGACGCTCGCACTCCAGCTGTTCGTGCTCTTCATCGGGGCGAGCGTCACGACCGTGTACCTGCGGTGGCGGATGCGCGGGATGCTGACCCTCGCTTCGGGCGCGGTCGCGCTCCTCCTCGGCGGAGTCGCCATCGCGACCTTCACCGAGAGTTGGCCGGCGATCTTCGAGTGGTTCGGGGGGATCGGCGTCGTGGGGGTGTTCACCGTCGTGCTCGGGGCCGCCCTCGTGTGCGCGATCGGCGGCTACTTGGTGATCCGGCGGGCCACGCCCCGCTGACCCGCCGGGGTCATCCCCGAGGATGACGCCGAGCCGCCTCAATCCACCTCGGGTGCGACGCGAGCGGAGACCCGGCGGCGCGAGGCTCGGAGCATGAGTTCCTTCGTGATCGAGGCCGCCGGCCTCAGCAAGACCTTCGGGTCCACCCACGCCCTCGCCGGCGTCGACCTCTCGGTGCGTACCGGCGAGTCCGTCGCCATCATGGGCGCCTCGGGCTCAGGCAAGACGACGCTGCTGCACTGCCTCGCGGGCATCACCCGCCCCGACGCGGGGACGGTCGGGTTCCACTCGGGCGCCGGGCGCGTCGAGGTGACCGCCCTCAGCGAGCGCGAGCGCTCGAGGCTGCGGCGCGAGGCGTTCGGGTTCGTGTTCCAGCAGGGGCTCCTCATCCCCGAGCTCACCGCCGTCGAGAACGTCGCGCTCGCGCTCATGCTGAACGGGATGCCGCGCGCCCGCGCCGAGGAGTACGGGCGCGGCTGGCTCGCCGCCCTCGGCCTGGCAGGCATGGAGGGCCGTCGCATCGGGCAGCTCTCGGGCGGGCAGGCGCAGCGCGTCGCCATCGCCAGGGCGCAGGTCACCGGGGCATCCGTCATCTTCGCGGACGAGCCGACCGGCGCCCTCGACTCGACCACATCGGCCGAGGTGATGCGGGCGCTGCTCGACTCGACGACCGGCCAGGGCCGCACGCTCGTCGTCGTGACGCACGACGCCGAGGTCGCCGCGCGCTGCTCGCGCATCGTCGACGTGCGTGACGGCCGCATCGTGGGCGAGCGGGTGCCCGCATGATCGCCCGGGTCGCGTGGCTCCTCGCACGTCCGGGCTCGGCGGGCGCCGCGGCATCCGTGCTGCCCGTCACCGCGTTCGGCATCGTCACGGCGCTGCTGCTCACCGTGATCGGCGGCGCGCAGACCTTCTGGACCTGGACCGACGACGACGGCATCCTCTACCAGGCGCTCGCGGTCATCGCCCTCGTGCTGCTCGTCGTGCCGCTCGTCTCGCTCGGCGGAGCGGCCGCGCGGCTGTCGGCCCGACGGCGCGATGACCGGCTCGCCACCCTGCGGCTGCTCGGGGCGACTCCGGCGACCGTCTCGGCGCTCGCCGTGATCGAGTCGTCGGTGCTGGCGCTCGTCGGCGCGGTCGCGGGCGTGGCCGTGTACCTCGCCATCGTGCCGCTGCTCGGGCTCATCGAGTTCCGCGGCGAGCCGCTCGGGGCATCCGGTGTGCTGCTGCCGTGGTGGGTGCTCGTCGCCGTGCCGTTCGGGATCGCCGCGCTCGCCGCGCTGAGCGCCGTGCTCGGGCTACGGCAGGTGGTCATCTCGCCGCTCGGCGTGCGCACCCGTCAGGAGGCCCCGCGGATGCACTGGGTGCGCGCGGTCGTCGCCGTGGTCGTGGTCGCGCTCGCGTTCGGCGTGATGTCGGTGCTGCAGGTCGCGGGCAGCGTGATGGTGATCCTCGCCATGCTCGCGTTCGGGTTCGGCGCCTCCCTCGCGGTGCTGAACCTGGTCGGCCCATGGGCGATCCGGCTCGTCGCGAAGGGGCAGGCGAAGCGGGCGAAGTCGCCGGGCCGGCTGCTCGCCGCACGCACGGTGCTCGAGTCGCCGAAGGGCGCCTGGCGCCAGGTCGGCGGCGTGGCCATGACGAGCTTCATGGCGGTCTTCGCCGGCACCGGCGTCGCGGTGCTCGACGCGCTCGGCACCGGCGGCGACGCCGACTCCGACGTGCTGATGGCCGACATCCGCACCGGCATCCTCATCACGGTGATCGGCTCGTTCCTCATGGTCGCGTGCTCGGTGGGCGTCAACCAGGCCGCCGGCATCCTCGACCGAGGCGAGCTCTACCGCAGCCTCGACATGCTCGGCATGCCGATCGGCACGATGGATGCCGCGCGCCGCCGTTCGGTGATGTCGCCGCTGCGCATCACGGCGATCGGCTCGGCCGTCACCGCCGCCGTCGTGATGCTGCCGCTGACGGGCATCACCCTCATCGTCGCGCCCGCGTCACTGCTCGTCATCGCGGGCGTGCTCGCCATCGGGATCGGCATCGTCTGGCTGGGGCTGCTGTCCACGCGACCGGTGCTCGTGCGTGCCGCAACAGGGTGATCCGCGGGCCGGTCGCGCGGGTACGCTCGATGCATGACTGACGGGGCGATCGACGAACGGGATGCCGCGATGAGCGAGCTGCTCGGCATCCGCTCGAGCATCGACAACATCGACGCGGCCCTCATCCACCTGCTCGCGGAGCGCTTCAAGTTCACGCAGCAGGTCGGGCGGCTGAAGGCCGAGCACGGACTGCCGCCGAGCGATCCCGAACGCGAGCGCCGGCAGATCGCTCGGCTGCGGGCGCTCGCGGTGGATGCGCACCTCGACCCGGCGTTCGCCGAGAAGTGGTTCAACTTCGTGGTCGCCGAGGTCATCCAGCACCACGAGGAGCTCGCCGGCAACGGCGGCGCCGGCGACGGCCTGTGACCTGGTACCCGCTCCCGCTCCCGTCGCAGACCGGGCGGCGGTATCTCGTCACCGGCGCGAACGCCGGCCTCGGGTTCTTCACGGCGGCACGGCTCGCCGGTGCGGGAGCCCACGTCGTGCTGGGCGGGCGCAGCCCCGAGCGGCTGGATGCCGCGGCGGCGGCGATCCGCGGCGCCCGGCCAGCGGCATCCGTCGACACGCTCGTGATGGACGTGTCGTCGCTTGAATCTGTGACGGATGCAACCGGCCGGCTGCTGGCCGAGGCGCCCCTCGACGGGATCGTGGCCAACGCCGGCATCGTGCACCCGCCGCGCCACCGCGAGGAGTCGGTCGACGGCAACGAGCTCGTGCTCGCGACGAACGTGCTCGGGCACTTCGCGCTGCTGGGCAGGCTGGTGCCGCATCTGGCGCCGGGACGCCGGGTGGTGTCGCTCGGGTCCCTGGCGACGAGGCTGTCGACGTTCCGGGTCGACGACCTGCAGCTCGAGCGCGGGTACGACGGGTGGCGAGCGTACGCGCAGTCGAAGATCGCGGCGCAGTCCGTCGGGTTCGAGCTCGATCGGCGACTGCGGGCGGTCGGGAGCTCCGTGGCGAGCGTGGTCGCGCATCCGGGCTACTCGGTGAGCGGACGCACGCCCACGGTGCCGGGCGTCAACGAGCCGAGCCGCGGCGGACGCTTCGGCGACGCGCTGCAGGCCGCATGGGCGCAGGGCAAGCACCGGGGCGCCGAGGTCGTGCTGCACGCACTGACCGCCGCTGACGTGGAGGGCGGCCAGTTCTGGGGACCCCGCTTCCTGACGCGGGGCGAGCCGACGCTGCAGGAGCCGACCCGGGTGTCGTCCGACCCGGCCGTCGCCGCGCGGGTGTGGGCGTTGGCCGAGCAGGCGACGGGTCGCCCGTTCGTGGTCGGCGCGTGACGGCGGAGCGGCGTGCGGGCGCCCGGTGGTTCACCCCGCGCGTGCGGATGCTGCTGGCCCGCGTCGTCGTGGTCGTCGGCGTGGTGATCGCGCTGCTCGCGCTCGTCACGGCCCGGTGGGGGCTGCTGTTCGTCGCGGTCATCGTCGTGGGCCTTGGCGCCGCGATGAGCCCGGCACGCCGCCGCTCCTGAGCCGCGCCGCAGCCGCCGGACGGGCGCGGTTCACCTGCGCGCAACCCGCACGTCGGGTGGCGTTGGCGGCCGCTGCATAGCGTCGGGGCAAGGTATCGCGGGCGGAGTTCCGCGCGGCGGAGCGGCCTCACCCAACCGGGGCCGTCTGAGGAGGCCCAGCCATGTCCAGGCACACCATGCTCGTCGACCTGTTCGAGCAGCTCGACAGCGCCGACGAGCACGACATCGACCTGCTGGTCGACCTGCTCGGCCTCGGCCGGCGCTAGGGCACGCGCGTGCACACCGTGCAGCACGTCGGCGAGCTCGACGTCATCGTGAAGCCCTCCCCCGTCGCCATGGTCTGGAACGACCCCGGTCGCCCGCACGACGCGATCGCGGCGCCGGGCGTACGGCTCTCGCCGGGTGAGGCGCTCGTCGAGGTGGAGCTCGCGACCATCTGCCCGTCCGACGTGCGCACCGTGCGCGGCGAGCGTCCGGCGCACCGTCCGCTGGTGCTCGGGCACGAGCAGGTGGGGCGGGTCGTCGCCGTGGGCGAGGGCGCCCGCCGGGCCGACGGCGTGCCGCTCGAACTCGGCGACCGGGTGGTGTGGTCGGTGCTCGTCGCCTGCGGCACCTGCGACCGCTGCGCGCGCGGCCTGCCGCAGCGGTGCCGCGAGCTCGCCCGCTACGGGCACGAACGCGTGCACCGCGGCTGGGAGCTCTCGGGCTCCTTCGCCACCCACGTGCAGCTGCGCGTCGGCACCGACATCGTGCGGGTGGGCGAGGACATCCCGAGCCGGGTGCTCGCACCGGTGTCGTGCGCGACGGCGACGGCGGTCGCGGCGTTCGACGCGGCATCCGCTCGGCTCGACCTCGACGGCCGCCTCGTGCTCGTGACCGGCGGGGGGCTCGTCGGGCTCACGGTGGCCGCGCTCGCGATCGAGGCGGGCGCCGAGGTGATCGTCTCCGAGCCGGATGCCTCGCGGCGGGCGTTCGCGCGCCTGATCGGCGCCGTCTCGGTCGACCCGACGGCCCGGTCGGCCTCGCCCGAGCGGCTGGACCAGGCGCTCGCCGACTTCGAACGGCGCGGGCTGCCCGAGGTGCTGGCCGCCGTCGAGACGTCGGGCGCGCCGTCGGCGGTGCGCACCGCGATCGGCTCCCTCGGTGCGGGCGGCACGGCCGTGCTCGTCGGCAGCGTGCCGCCCGGATCCGAGGTGTGCCTCGACCCCGACTCGCTCGTTCGACGCCTCGTGACGGTCACCGCCGTGCACGACTACACGGGGTCGCAGCTGCGGCGCGCCGTCGACTTCCTCGAGCGCTCGTGGCGGCGTGTGCCGTTCGACGAGCTCGTGGGCGCCACGCATCCGCTGGTCGAACTCGACGAGGCACTCGCGGAGGCCGCGACGGGCCGGTACGTGCGGGTCGGCGTCGCGCCGGGACGACGAGCCGTGTGAGCGGTCCCACGCCGCGCCATACGGGGGCGTGACGCCGCGTCCGGTTCAGGGCAGCATGGGGTGATGATCAGCAGGGAGCTGGCGCTCGCGCTCCGGGAAGCGGGCCTCACCTGGCATCCGGAGTCCGGCGACCGCTTCCAGCTCGACCTGGCCGAGAACGTCGAGGCCGAGGTCGAGGCCGATGTCTTCACGGTGAGCGAGATGACGATCGAGGCGCGGCGGTACCCGACGGGCACGATCCTCGCGTTCAACGGAACGACCGAGTGGGCGCTCGACTCGGTCGCGCTCGCCGATGCGGTGTGGCTGCCCCGTGAGGACCAGCTGCGCGAGCTGCTGCGGGCGACGTTCCGGTCGCTGACCCGCCTCGACGACGCGTTCGAGGTCGAGGTCGAGGTCGCCGGCTCGCGCATGCGGTTCGAGCACCCCGACGTGGCCGAGGCGTACGGGCTGGCACTGCTCGAGCTCATCGGCAGGTCGAGATGACGGATGCCGCGGCCGCGGCCTCCGTCGCCCGCGCCAGGCGGCTCGTGGCCGACGCCGTCGCCGCACTGCGGGATGCAGGGGCCCGCCAGGAGGTGCTCGCGGAGCTCGTGCCCGAACGACGTGTGCTCGGAATCCCGCGCGCCGCACGCATGACCCCGCTCGGACGGGTGTGGCGGCTCGGTGTGCTGCTGCTCGACGAGTCGGGCGGCGCCTGGGACACCGGCCGGGTCGTGCGAGCCGAGCGGGCGGCGCGCAAGAGCATCACCGCCGCGGCGGTCGCCGAGCAGCGCGCCCTCCGGGCCGCGGCGGTCAAGGGCGGCATCCACGAGGGCGAGACGGTGGCGTTCGACGCGCGACCGATCGACTTCGACGAGCTCGGCCGCGCCGGGGCATCCGGCCCGCTCGTGCTGCGCGACGGCGAGGTGCTCGTGCGCTGGAGCCACGCCCAGCCCGACGCGCTCATGCCGCTCGATCGCTACCTCGCCGACCGCGTCGACCTGCTGGCGCACCCGCCGCAGGGCGCCTAGCGCCCGCCCGCCGCAGGGCGCCGAGCGCCCGCCCGGAGCAGCGCGAGCAGCGCCCACAGCAGCACCGCACCTGCGACGTAGGCCGCGAGGTCCATCGGGTCGAACGCGCTGCCGAAGAGGAGCCTGGACACCGGCACGGCGCCGACGATCGCCGCCGGCACGGGGGTGAGCTGCAGCAGCTCGATCGCCACGGCGAGCGCCAGGGCGATGCCGGTCGCCGTCAGTGCCGAGAGCCTCGGCCACGCGAGCACGATCAGCAGGCCGAAGAAGACGACGTAGAGCATGCTGCCGAGCACGTCGATGAGGGGCGTGCGGGCGAGCAGCTGCAGGGCGAGGCCCAGCACGAGGCATCCGGATGCCGCGACGACGGCGAGCACGCGGAGCCGCCGGGTCTCGGCGGGCGGGGTCGTCTGCGGCATCCGATCAGTGAAGCACACGCCGTCGATCTCGCTTCGGCAACGATCCGGCATCGCTCCGGCAACGATGTGCCCCGTTCGGGGTGTCTCCCGGGAATGAGGCGGAATCATGTCTCTTGCGGTCGGCGCATTCGTCGGCCGTTCGGTGACCGCAGCGGGGGAGGACGGGCACATGGCGTCGATCACGTCGACCGACCGCGCGTGGGTTCCCACGGTCGCCACGGCATCGGTGTTCTGGGTGCTGCTCGTCGTCGCCGCGCTCATGCCCGAGGTCTGCGCGATCGTCGGCCCGACCGGCGCCGGGGCGGCGTGCGTGACGGGCGCGCGCAGCTCGACGGCGATGACCGGCGGCGTCCTGGTGCTCGCGGCAGCGTCCCTCGGCGTCTCGCTCACGTACCTGCTCCCGATGGCGTCGCGCCCCCTCGTGCAACGGCTGTCGATGATCGCGGTCGCCGCCGTCGGATCCGCCGCGCTCGTGATGACCGTCGGGGCGTCGGGCTTCCGGCTCTTCTAGTCGTCGCCATCGGTGCGCGACGGGCGCACCTCGGACTCCTGGATCGACTCGATGACCGAGTCATGCAGGCCCTTCTGGCCGGTGTGCAGCTCCTGGTACGTCTCGCCGGCGCCCATCAGCGGGCCGAACGCCGCCCGCGCCCGCTGCCCGCTCGGCGCCCGGATGGCGCGCACCGTCATGCCCACGACGATGGCGAGCGCGAACAGCGCGGCGAGGGCCCCGATCACGAGCTCCATGGCGTTCTCACCCACCGTCGCCAGGCGGGTTGCTCGGTGAAGCCGAGCGACGACCACAGCGACCGGCCGGCGTCGGTTCCGGATGCCGCGGGGCCGCCGGCGCCGTCAGTGGCGTCGACACCGGCGACGGCATCCGCGATGCCCGGCTCGCCGCCGAACCCGTAGGCCGTGAGGGGCAGCAGCGTGCCGTCGCGGTAGCCCTCGAGCACGAATCGCTCGTGGTGCACCACGTGCCCGGGCAGCGCGTCGAGCCGGAACCACTCGAGCCCGGTCGCCTTCTGCTCCATGAGCGACGGCGTGCCCCGCCAGGAGCGACAGGCGAAGAACACGTCGAGGCGCTCGTCGACGGGCCGGCCGGTGCCTCCGGTGCGGTGCATGGCCGTGAGCGGCTCGAGGGCCGCCTCGACGACGTCGACGCCGAGCTCCTCCGCCGTCTCGCGCACGCCGGCCGCGAACACGGTCTCGCCCTGCTCCACGTGCCCGGCGGCCGCGGCAGCCCACCAGTCGTCGTAGTAGCCGGTGCCCGCTCGCCGCTGGAGGAGCACCCGCTCGCCGGCGTCGCCGCGCTCCCCGTCGAGCAGGAACACGTAGGCGGCGGGGATCAGCGCGAAGCGGCCGTGCTCGGCGGCGTATTCGTCGGAGTACGCCTGCCGCTCGTCGTCCATCGCGTCGTTCGCCTCCGTCGTCGACCCGGTCGAGTCGGTGTCAGTACCCGACGATCGGGCCGAATGCGTCGGCGAGCGGTGCGCGGTTCACGCTGCGGAGCTCCTCGACCGCCACGGTGAACAGGCCCTGCACCTCGAGCGAGCCCGACGCGGCATCCGTCACGCCGATGCGGCGCACCGGGTAGTCGCGGCCCTCGCAGAGCCCGCGGAACTTCACGTCGTCCTCGCGGGGGACCGACACGATGACTCGCCCGGTCGATTCGGAGAAGAGTGCGGTCGCCGCGTCGATGCCGGCGTCCTGGATCACCTCGTCGAGCACCACGCGTGCGCCGACGCCGAAGCGGCCGACCGCCTCGGCGAGGGCGATCGCGAGACCGCCGTCGCTGAGGTCGTGGGCCGAGTCGATGAGCCCCTCGAGCGCGGCCGCGGCGAGCAGCTCGGCGAGCGCCTTCTCGCGGCCCAGGTCGACGGCCGGGGGACGGCCGCCGAGGTGGTCGTGCACGACGCCCGCCCAGGCCGAGCCGTCGAGTTCGGCCGCCGTGTCGCCGAGCAGGTAGATGTTGTGGCCGTCGTCCTGCCAGCCCGACGGGATGCGGCGGGCGACGTCGTCGATCACGCCGAGCACGGCGATGACCGGCGTCGGGTGGATCGGCACGTCGCCGGTCTGGTTGTAGAACGACACGTTGCCGCCCGTAACGGGAATGCCGAGCTCGAGGCATCCGTCGCTCAGGCCCTCGACCGTCTCGGAGAACTGCCACATGACCTCGGGGTTCTCGGGGGAGCCGAAGTTCAGGCAGTCGCTGACGCCCATGGGCTTCGCGCCCGATACGGCGACGTTGCGGTACGCCTCGGCGAGCGCGAGCTTCGCGCCCTGGCGCGGGTCCAGCTGCGAGTAGCGGCCGTTCGCGTCGGTCGCGACCGAGACGCCGAGGCCCGACTCCTCGTCGACGCGCACCATGCCCGCGTCGTCGGGGTAGCTGAGGGCCGTGTTGCCGAGCACGTACTTGTCGTACTGGTTCGTGACCCATGCGGCATCCGCCTGGTTCGCCGAGCCGACCAGCTGCACGAACTGCTCGCGCAGCGCCTCGGGCGTCGAGGGACGCTCGAGGGCGGATGCCCCGTCGGCCTGCAGCGCGTCGAGGTACGACGGGTACGCGACGGGGCGCTCGTAGACCGGGCCGTCGACGGCGACGGTGCGCGGGTCGACGTTCACGATCTCCTGGCCGTGCCACATGATCGAGAGGCGGCCGGTCTCGGTGACCTCGCCGAGCACGCTCGTCTCGACGTCCCACTTCTTCACGACCTCGAGGAAGCCGTCGAGCTTCTCGGGCCGCACGATGGCCATCATGCGCTCCTGGCTCTCGCTCATGAGGATCTCCTCGGGAGTGAGCGAGGGGTCGCGCAGCAGCACGTCGTCGAGCACGATGGCCATGCCGCCGTCACCGTTCGAGGCGAGCTCGGAGGTCGCGCACGAGATGCCCGCCGCCCCCAGGTCCTGGATGCCCTCGACGAGGTCGCCGGCGAAGAGCTCGAGGCAGCACTCGATGAGCACCTTCTCGGCGAACGGGTCGCCCACCTGCACCGCGGGGCGCTTGGTGGGGCCCCCCTCGGCGAACGTGTCAGAGGCGAGGATCGACGCGCCGCCGATGCCGTCGCCGCCGGTGCGGGCGCCGAAGAGCACGACCTTGTTGCCGGCGCCCTTCGCGTTGGCGAGGTGCAGGTCCTCGTGGCGCATGACGCCGACGGCGAGCGCGTTCACGAGCGGGTTCGCCTGGTAGGTGGGGTCGAACCAGGTCTCGCCGCCGATGTTCGGCAGGCCGAGGCAGTTGCCGTAGAAGCTGATGCCCGACACGACGCCGTGCACGACGCGGGCGGTGTCGGGGTGGTCGATCGCGCCGAACCGCAGCGCGTCCATGACCGCGACGGGGCGCGCGCCCATCGAGATGATGTCGCGGACGATGCCGCCGACGCCGGTTGCGGCGCCCTGGAACGGCTCGATGTAGCTCGGGTGGTTGTGCGACTCGATCTTGAAGGTGACCGCCCAGCCCTCGCCGATGTCGAGCACGCCGGCGTTCTCGCCCATGCCCACCATGAGGTGCTGCTTCATCGCCGGCGTGACCTTCTTGCCGAACTGGCGCAGGTAGATCTTCGACGACTTGTAGGAGCAGTGCTCGCTCCACATCACCGAGTACATCGCGAGCTCGGCGCTCGTGGGGCGCCGGCCGAGGATGTTGCGGATGCGCTCGTACTCGTCGGGCTTGAGCCCGAGCGCGGCGTACGGCTGCTCCTTCTCGGGCGTGGCCTGCGCGACCTCGACGGTGTCGAGCACCGGCGTCTGGGTCGTCGGGGCAGCGGTCGTGGCGGGGGCTTCGATGGTCACGAGTGGCGAGCTCCAGAGAACGGCGGCGAGCGGATGCCGCGGGGCGGATGCCTGACCGTGCAAGTCTACCCGGCTCGCTCACCTGAGCAGGCGGGGCCGCCTGCTCAGGTGACCGCGCCCGGTGGACTCAGCTGCCGGTGCTGTTCGTTCCGGCGGACTGCGTACCGTTCTTCGACGGAGGTGTCGGGAGGGGCTTCGCGGCCTGGCCGCTCGACTTCGCCTTGGTGGGGGTCGGCGGCAGTGGCTTGGACGTGCCGGTCGCCTTCGCGGTGCCTCCGGCGCCGCCCGAGGTGCTCGTCGCATTCGAGGCCTGGCTGCTGTTCACCGCCGGAGTGCCGCCCGCCGTCGCGTTGCCGGTTCCGCCGCCCGCAGGTTGCGAGGTGGTCGTGGCCGCCGCCTTCTCGCCGCCGAACTTCGCCCGCTTGCCGTAGGGCGCACCGAGCTTCACGGTGCCGGCAGCCGGGTCGATGTCGAGGATCGGGTTCGGGTCGGCGACCTCGGCGGCGTCCTGCCACTTCTTGGCCGCATCGCGGTCCATGCCCACCCCGAGCCGCACGAACGCCTTGGGCAGGTGATTGGCCTTGCCGGCATCCATCGCCTGGCCGGCGGCGCCGAGCGCTGAGAATCCCGACATCTTGTTCGCCGCGTCACTCGCGTCCCAGGCCGCCCGCACGATGTCGTTCGCCTTCGCGATGGTGAACAGCGCGCCGCTCGGATCGGTGTACCTGATGGCATTGGAACCCGCGTAGGCGTAGGACGCCTGCAACTCGGGGGATCCGACCAGGCTGTACGGGTCGTTCAACGCCGGGTCGACCGTGAGGAACAGCTCACGCCGCGCGTCGTACCATCGCTCGCCGAAGTCCATCAGGCTCCGCCGCTCGTCGGTGTAGGCGCCCGCGTACTGGTACGGCGTGCGATACACGGTCGAGTGCTCGTCGATCCACACCTCGCCCGTCGGGAAGTACTCCTGGTGCTGGAACGTCTGCCCCTGGGCGTCGGTGACGACGTTGGTACTGCCCTGCAGGTCCTTGTGCAGGAAGTACCGCTGCCCCTCGGCGGTGTACGGGTCGTCACCGGGATCGCGCTGCTGAGCGATCAGCTCGTCGTCGACCCAGATCTGCTTCGTCAGCTCGTTGCCGTTGCGCACCGTGACCCACGGGTTGATGAACGCGGTCTCGCCGTTCGGCCCGCGTTCGATGACCCGGCGGCCCTCGTCGTCGTAGGCGTACTCGGTCGTCGCGCCGTACTCGTCGACGAGGACCATGTGACCGGCCCAGTCCCACGTGAGTTCGCGGGCGATCTTCGCCTTCTTGCCGGTGCCGTTGACGATCTGCACCAGCTCGCCGTCGGCGTCGTAGTGGAACGTGTCCTGCCCCTGCGCGCTCACCTGGTGCGGTCCATCGGCGTCGAAGGTGCGGCTGAACGAGTACGACGTGGCCGACTGCACCTTGCCGCCGAGCTTGTCCACCTGCGCCTTCGTCTCGACGTTGCCGGCGTCGTCGAAGTCGAGGCCGAACGAGTAGGTGCGCGTGTTCTTCCACACCTTGGCGGAGCCCGTGGAACCGACGAGCCGGTCGTACGGGTCGTAGTCGAAGGTCATCGAGACCGGGCTGCCGAACAGGTTCGTCACCGTCGAGGGCACGTCGTTCGCGTAGGTCTTCGGGTTGCCGACGACGTCGTAGGTGTACGACTGGTCCTGCACCTCGGAGTAGTGCGCCGGGTTGCCCTTGAGCGGCCGGTTGGCCGAGACGGTCCGCACGTTGTCCATCCACCGGGTGAGCTCGTCGTAGCGCCAGGTGGTCGTCGCGCCGTTGCCGTAGTCGATCGCCGCGGGCACGAGGAACTCGTCGTAGCGCCGGTCGTTCACGTAGTCGTAGTGCCACGTGGTCGGCTCGTCGGTGAACGTGGGCTTCCCGTCGGCGCCGAGCACCGGGTTCCCATTGGCATCGAGCACGGGCACCTTCTTGAGGCCCGGTTCGTCGCCCACGACCGACTTCGTGAGGCCGCCCGCGTCGTAGTCGTAGGTCAGCACCTCGCCGTCGGGGTACGTCATCGCCTTCACACGGCTGAGCCCGTCGTACTCCCACTCGGTGGTCCACTGGAACCTGGGATCGCCGGGCACCCAGTTGTGCAGCTTGATCTCGCTGAGCTGGCTCGTGGTGTTGCCGAGCGGGTCGTATCCCAGGGACACCACCCGCGAGGCGTCGTCGATCTGCACGATCCGCCCGGCGCCGTTGTCGGGCGCGCCGGCAGCGCCGTACGTGTACGTCACGTCGGGAGTGTCCTCGGGGTACACGATCTTCACGAGGTTCTGCAGTTCGTAGTGGTAGGTCGTCTCGACGTCCTCCTCGCGCAGGGTCGCCGAGACCTCCTTGATCACCTTGCCCTCGGCGTCGTACCAGGTCTCGAGCAGGCCGCCGTCGGGCGTGTCCGTGCTCAGCTTGTTGCCGACCCCGTCGTACGTGTGCGTGGTCGTGTTGCCGGCGACGTCGACGACCCGCAGCAGCTCGCCGAGCGGGCTGTACTCGTAGCGCGCCGTCTTGGGCGCCAGCAGGTCGGCCGGGTTCGGCGTCGCCGGATCCAGCGGCTGGTCGTCCATCCGCACCTCGTTGCCGCGGATGTCGGTGAACGTCGTCGTCACCCGACCCCGCGGATCGGTGCTGACGGCCTTCATCACGGTTGCCGGGTCGCCGCCCACCGCGGCAGCGCCGAAGCCGTACGCGGATGTCGTGGTGCGTGCGCCGGGCTCGGTCTGCGAGATCTCGTGATCGAGCAGGTCGAATGCGAAGACCGACTTCGTCGCGGCATCCGAGGTCGCCGTCTCGTACGCGGTCTGCGCGACCGTGTCGAACGTCGGCCGGTACGTCTCGACCTCGTGGCCGAAGACGTCGTACACGACCGCACCGCTGACCACTCGGCCGTCGGCCGGCACGCCCTGCGCGTTCACGACCCGGGCGTCGCGCTTCTGCTGCGTGATGCGCCCGATGCCGTCGGCGAACTGCACGGTCTCGATCGGGTCGGCATTGAACGCATCCGCGTGCCTCGCGATCGCATAGCCGTAGTCGGGCGCGCTCGGGTGGTACTCGAACGTCACTGCGTCGGCCTGCAGCGGGTTGCTGATCGAGGTGAGCCTGCCGAGGGCGTCGTACGTGTACGAGGTCGTGTTGTGGTTCGCGTCGGTGCGGCTCTCCACTTCGCCGGACGCCCAGTCGAAGGTGGCGGTCGACGTCAGGCCCGTGCGCAGCGGCGCCGGATCGGTGTCGGCCTCGTAGTCGAGGAAGACATCGACCTCGTCCTGGCTGTCGAAGTCGTACTCGGTCACCTCCGCGATGTTGGCGTGGCCCACGTTCGTGTCGTAGACGTACTCGACCGCGTAGCGCACGCCCCCCTCGCCCTCGGGGTAGACGATGCGGTTGTAGCTGCCCCACGAGTCGTACTGCAGTTCGGTCACCGCGACCTCCGAATCGCTGATGCGCTCCTTGAGGAGCGTCACCGACTGGTTGTCGCAGACCGCGTCGCGACCGTCGCGCTGCCGCAGGACCGTGCCGTCCGCGCCGTACACCGTGACGACGGCCGGCACGCTCACCCACGTCGGGCAGAGGTCGGCGGAGAAGATCGGCGAGGCCTGTTCGTCGCTCGGCATCGGGTAGTACGGGGTGTCGCCGAAGCATCCGACACCCGTGTCGTAGTCGCCGTCGGCGTCCAGCTCGACCTCGGACGCCGAGATGAGGCAGTCCGAGTAGTCGGTGACCGTGCGCACGTCGTCGGCGTCGGTCTCGAGCTCGCCCTGGTCGAGCTGCTCGAGCACGTTGCCGAGGCCGTCGTAGGTGAAGCTCACGCGCGTCTCGTTGCCGGCTCCGATGCCATCGGGGGTGAAGTAGCGCTCCTCGCTGTCGACCACGAGCGGCGCGTACGACCAGGTGAGCGACTCGGTTCCGGTGAGCGCGGGGATCGCCGTCTGCACGTCGACCAGGTCGGCCTCGGCGAGCGGGTCGAAGCCGGCGGGGACGCCCTGCACGTCGCGGATGCCCCAGTCCAGGCTCGCCGCACGGAGCGCCTTGCCGTTCAGGGCGTCACGGACGACCATCGACGTCTGCAGGCCCGCGACGAACACGTCGTCGTTGAGGTACTCGGTCTCGGTCGTGCGCTTGGCGATGCCCTGCGGGTCGAGCTCCTGCTCGGTGACCTTCGCGAAGCCGAGCGACTGGCGGAACAGCCGGTCGAACCGCAGGTCGTCGTACGAGAACGTCGACACCGAGACGTCCGCGCCGTCGCCGGGCCTGCCGTCGTCGACGGCGACGCGGCTGAGCGCCCAGGCCGAGCCGGGGTGGGCGACCGTGTTGCCGTAGCGCTCGTAGTCGAGGCTGACGTTGCCGCCGAGCGGGTTCGTGTACGAAGAGAGCAAGTTGGTCCGGCCCGTCGTGTTGCGCTGCACCCGCACCTCGTCGTCGTCGGTCGAGGCGAGCGAGTCGACGAATCCGTCGCCGTCGATGTCCTCGAGCGTGACCTCGGAGAAGCTCACCGAGTTCTGGTACGAGGCGCCCGGGTTGATGACGAGGTAGCACGCGACGAGGCACAGCGGCCCGGCGTAGACGGTGAAGTCGACGCCCCCGCCGATGCCCTGCGAACGGTCGTACGACACCTGCGGCGCGTTGCCGAGGTTGGCCGCGCCGACGCCCGCGGCCGTCGCGAAGTCGCCGAAGTGGACGGCCGGGGCCAGGCCCGAGCCGGTGCCGAACTCGACCGTGGGCTGCTCGCCCGCGGACGGCTTGTGCAGGCGGTCGGGGATCCCGTCGCCGTTCACGTCGACCCAGGCGAAGCGGGCCATGTCGTAGTTCCAGTTGAACGAGAGGCCGCCCGAGAACTCGCCCCACGGGGTGGCGAAGCCGGCCGAGGCGTGGCCGCCGATCGACTCCTGGGTGTTGAAGCCGCCGGTCGCGAGCGGCAGCACCGCCTCGGCGAACGCGTAGCCGAGGTTGTAGCGCACGAAGACCCCGCTCGGGTTCGTGTACACGACGTCGGGCAGGCCGTCGCCGTTGACGTCGGCGAGCTCCTGCGACATCTGCGCCGTGTCGCCGCCGCTCGTCGGCACGTCGGAGAGCTCGTCGGGCGGGCCGTAGTCGGCCGAGAGCGGTCCGCCCGACGGACCGGACTCGTTCGGGTTCGTGAACGACAGGTCGAACCCGCCGCCGATGCTCACGCCGAAGCCGGCGCCGAGGCCCGGGTCGCTGTCGGCGGCCTTGCCGCCCTTCGATGCCGCATTGCCCTGCGTCGTGTTCGTCTTGCCCTTGTTGTTCGCGGCGATGTCCACGAGGCCGGCGTCGAGGCCGCCCGAGGCGTTCACCGTGAAGTCCTGGTTGACGAGCCCCTTCCTCGGATCCGGATCGTCGACGGTCTTCTGGAAGATGCCGCGCTGGCTCGTGTACTGCACGTCGCCGGGGGTGATCACGTCGGGGTAGCCGTCGCCGTTGAGGTCTTCGTAGTCGACGAGGCTCCAGCTCGGGCCGACGCCGACCGAGCCGCCGAGGGGGCCGAAGCCGAAGGCGAGCGAGAGGCTCGGGCCGGTGACCGAGATGCGGGTCACGCCGCTCTTCGAGGCGCCGTCGTCGATGCCGAGCGAGACCGTGTCGCTCGAGAGGCGCGACGAGCGCATCCGTTCGGCCGACGCGGCGAGGTTGTCGCGCGTGCCGCGCCACTGCGGGGCGTCGAGCGGCGACGCCTCGGCGCCGAGCGAGTCGGGGTCGAGCAGCGGCACGTACGCGTAGGCGGGGTCGATGTCGGGCTCGGCCTCGCATTCGGTCACCGGACCGGTGCACAGGTCGTCGAAGCCGTCGGCGGGCTCCGCGGCCTGCGCGGCGGCCTCGTCGATCACGAACGCGTCCTCGTCGATGGGCGCGGTCGCCTTGTCGCCGCTCGCCGTGTAGCCGGCGACGCCCCAGCCGCGGTACGCGAGCGGGTAGATGCCCTGCCGGCCCGTCCAGGTGCGCACGACCGGGGGCGTGACCTCCTCGGGCACGGCCTCGGCGGTGCGGAGGGTCACCGAGAAGTCGTCGGACGAGAGCGCGTCGGCGAGCGCCGGCTCGCGCACGCTGAGCTCGAACCAGTACTCCTCGCCGTCGACGAGGCCGAACGACTGGTCGGGCGGCGTCGCGGTCGGATCGGTGAGGTCCACCGAGGTCTGGTCGACCGAGGCGCCGAGCGTCACCTGCTTCTTCCAGACCAGGCCGTCACGGCTCTTGATGCTGAGCATGACGTCGCGATTCGGCAGTTCGTCGGCGATCGACGAGAGCACGGCGTGCTCGATCCGCAGCTCGCCGTAATCCTCCGTGTCGTCGGCCGTCCACGGCTCGAGCGCCTCGGCGGTCGAGCGGTTCGGGTACTGCTCGATCTCGGGCGTGAGGTCGACGCGCTTGGTGTCGGTGAGCACGCCGTCGATCTCCTGCTGCACCTCGATCGGGTCGCCGTTCACGTCGGTCGCGTCGGTGTAGTGGATCGCCGGGTTCCACGAGATCGCGGTGAGGTCGATCGACGAGTCCACCGCCAGGTGCGCGTGCAGCGTGTCGGTCTCGGGCTGGTCGTCTGCGACGTCCGGGTCGGCCGCCACCGGACCCGACACCGGCACCTCCGCCGCGAAGGCGATGGTGCCGACGAAGTCCCCGGGGATCACCCCGTCGGTGATCGTGACGTCGGCCGAGCCGTCGTCGGGCGTGCCGATCGTGTCGGGGATCGCAACGGGCAGCACGGTCTCGGGGTCGGCATCCGTGCGGTCCAGCGCGACCCGCAGGTCGTCGCTCGTCGCCCGCGACTTCACGACGGTCGCGGTGAAGCGCACGGTGCCGTCGTACGGCATCACGACGCGCGTGTTCGGGCGGCCGGCGAGCGTGAAGTCGTCGGCGATCGCGTAGATCGTCTGCGAGAGTCCGTTGACGTCGAGCGGCACCTCGGTGGTGTCGTCGGGCACGGGGTCGACCGAACCCTCGTCGACGACCGCGTCGCCGCCGATCGCGGTGTAGGTGACGGTCGGCGACCAGGCGACCTCGTCGTGCGCGCCGTCGTCGATCGAGCCGACGCGGAAGTAGACGCGGTCGCCCGCGTGCACCTCGAGCACGGTGGGCGCGTCGAACGCGACCGACTCGTCGTCGGGCGTGGCCGGGACGTCGGCGACGAGGGCTTCGAAGACCTCGCTCGCCTCGTTCAGCTGGATCGCGACGCGCACGCCGTCGTCACTCGCGGCGGCCTCAGGGGAGTCGAGCCGGGCCGCGCCCTCGATCGAGACGGTGCCGTCGAACGGGGCGATCCAGCGCCTGACCGTGTCGACCGGCGGCGAGGCCGACTGCAGGCGCTGCTGTAGCGCATCGAGTTCGGTGCTGTCGACCTGCGGGGTCTGCCCGCCCGTCGCGAGCGGCACCGGGGTGCCGGTGCTTCCGGCCTCGAAGCTCGGCACGCCGGCCTTCAGACGGTTGAAGTACACGTTCCCCTCGTGCACGAGGTCGGGCAGGCCGTCGGCGTTCACGTCGGTGAAGTACACATCGCTCCAGGCCACGGCGCCGCCGACGCCGAACGAGGCGGTGACGACGATGTGCGATTCGGCGGCGATCTGCAGTTGGAACTCGTGGTCGCGCGAGAGCCCCTTGCCGCTGAGGGTGGTGAGCTCGATCCGCTCGCCGAACTTCGGCTCGCCGCGGGGTCCGCCGAGGTTCAGGCGGTACGAGACCGTGCTCGCGGTCGCCTGCCCGTCCTTCTTGAAGACCTTGTCGGGCAGGCCGTCGCCGTTGAGGTCGATGAACTCGGCGATGCCATCGGTCTGGCCGCCGCCGATCTGGATCGAACCGCCGAACGAGCCGACCTTCTGGGGAATCGCCGGGTTGAAGCCGATGTACACGTGGCCCTCGCCCGAGTTCGACTCCGCGCCGCCGAGCGCGCCCGCCGTGACGTTCTCGTCCAGGAACGCACGGTCGCCCATGTCGTCCTCGTTGATGAGGGACGTGGACGGGTCGTCGACGTCGCCCGAGTCCCAGGTCGGATCGGTCGCGAACCCGGCGTAGCCGGTGCCGGAGTAGTCGACGTCGTTGTAGTACTCGAACGTGTGGGTGACGGCCGCCGCCGTGCCCGCGCCCTGGGTGACGCTCGACAGCAGGGTCTTGCCGAACGGTCCGGTCGCGTAGTCGAGGTCGTACTGCGTCGCGAGCCGGTCGTAGACGCGTCCGCCGTCCACCTCGAGGTCGCCGTACCAGACCTCGACGCTCGCGAGCTGCTCGGCCAGCAGGTCGAGGTAACGTCCGGTTCCGTCGAGGGTGCTGTCGGCGCGCAGCCCGTAGAGCGCGTTGGTCGCGGGATCGACGCGTTCGGTCCGCCGCACGAAGCGGATCTCGTAGGGCGGCTGCTCGTGGTAGCCCGGGACCGGGTGGTTCTCGTCGGAGGCCTCGGCGGCCTCGGTGTAGAAGATGCTGCGCAGGTAGGTGTGGCGCGAGCAGAGCGTGTCGGCGTCGTCCTGGCACGTGGCGTCTGCGACCCAACCGCCGTCGACCGAGGGGTCGTAGCGGTACCGCAGGGTGTCGTACTCGTACCGGAACATGTTGACGCCGACGTCGCGCTGGGCGGAGAGCAGCCACTTGACGATGTTGCCGTCATCGTCCTTGACGATCGAGTCCGGGTCGAGCGCGCCGGTGTTCGGACCCGGCTCCACGAAGCCGCGGGTGACCCCGAGCGGCCCCCCCATCGGCCCGCCCGCGTCGGGCTTGGCGCCGTACCAGCGGATGGCCCCCATCTTGTCGCGGACCTCCCACCAGTAGTTCTTCGGGCTGTCGCCGTGGCGGATGATCTGCTCGTACTCGGTCTCGACCTGGCGCGTGAAGTCCTGCCGGTCGGCGATGCGGTCCTGCCACACGTCGCCGAGCGCGTTCGGCACGAGCATCGCTCCGTCGAGCGAGTACGACTCCGACTCCTTCGTGGCGTCGAAGTACGGCACGCCGTAGCTCGTGTCGACCTCGACGGTGCCGACGCCGAGATCCCAGCCGAGACCCGCCCAGCTCGATTCGGTCGCCGAGGTGTACTCGAGCGAGATCTCGGGCGTCATGCCCCGCCCCTGCGGGACGATGATCGGGTACGACAACTGGGCACTGCCGTCGCTGGATGCCTCGGGCGCGTCGATGAGCGCGAGGCCCTCGGCCGGGTCGGCGTACTGGAGCCCGTCGAAGGAGCCGTCGCCGAGATCGTCTGGCGTGAGCAGCGATTCGCGCGCCAGCACCTCGCCGGGATCCACGCTGGGACCGAACCCACCCGTCACCGCAACGGCGCCGGTGGCGATGAGCCCGAGCGCGGCCACGACCGCGGTCGTCTGCAGGATGATCCGCCGCTTCGACATGGTGCCTCCGTCGTTGGGGGCCTCGTCGACTCGCCGATCCTCGTCGATGCGAAGGCGCCACGCCCATCCGACCCCAGAACGGGTGCCGTGTCCTGACGGAGTTCTTCAAATATCCTTCAAGCACCCGGCCCCTCACGGGGCAGCACCGTGCGGCGATTACCCGAGCCGATGAACGGATGGCGCATGTTCGGTCAACCGAGCGATTTCGTGCCGTTCCCCCTGCCCGCGGCCTACTACTTCGACGGCGGCCGTTTCGAGCCGCACACGGGCATCCTCGCCGTCGGCGGAGGGCAGCTTCGCCTGCGCCCGAAGACCGCCGGCGTGCTGTCGGCGCTGCTCGATCGAGCGGGCGACCTGGTGACGAAGGCGGAGCTCGTCGACCTGGTCTGGGGCGGCGCGGCCGGCGATGATTCGCTCGCGGTCTGCGTCGCGGAACTCCGCCGCGCGCTGCATGACGATCCCAGAAGGCCGCGGCTCCTCGCCACGGTCCACCGCCGGGGGTACTGCTTCATCGCCGCGGTGTCGACCTCGCCGCAGCCGGCGGAGCCGCCACCACCGCCCGACCTCATCGGCAGGGAGGCCGATCTCGCAGAGCTGACGGAATGGTGGCGGTCCGCCCGATCCGGCTCGCGCACGCTCGGCTTCGTGGCCGCTGAGGCCGGGGCCGGCCGCACGGCACTCGTGCGGACGTTCCTCGCCGACGTGCAGCGGGGGGAACCGGCCGCGATCGGAGAGGGCCGCTGCGTCGAGCGCGACGGCGGCGAGCCCGACCTCCCGATCCTGGACGTGCTCGTCTCGCTGTGTCGCGGACGCAACGGCGGCTCCCGGTTCCGCGAGCTGCTCAGGGACCTCGCGCCGTCCTGGCTGGTTCGGCTCCCCGGGCTCGTCGACGGCGCGATGGCCGAGGAATTGCAGCGGCGATCGGACCGCTTCCCGGACCGGAGGCTGCACGAGCTGGCCGATGCGCTGGACGCGCTCTCGTCGGCGATGCCCGTGCTGGTGGTGCTCGAGGACCTTCACGTCGCCGACCCCGCGACGGCGGAGATGCTCGCCTACCTCGCGCAGCGTCCCACCTCTGCCCGTCTTCTCGTCCTGGCCACCTACCGGCGCGGCGATGTCCGCTGGCCGGGCCGCGGACTCGGCGATGTCGTCGGCGATCTCCGCGCGCTCCGCCGATGCGAGCACCGCGAGCTGGCTCCGCTCGACGAGGTCGCGATCGCGGCGCTGCTCGAACTGCGGTTGGCCCCGGCGGTGCCCGAGGGGCAGCTGGTTCGGCAGGTGCTCGAGCGCACCGAGGGGAACGCGCTGTTCGCGACGGCATTGATCGACGGCCTGATCGCCGATGACGCGCTCGCCGTGGTCGAGGGCTCGGTCCGGCCGCGCCTGCCGATCGCCGAATCCGCGATTCCTCGCGACGTCCGGCAGCTCGTCGCGCAGCAGGTGGCCGCCTTCGACGAGGCGGACCGCGTGCTCCTGCTCGCCGCGGCCGCCGCCGGTGTGGAGTTCACCGCCGTGGAGGCGGCCGCCGGAGTCGGCCCCCTGACGGAATCCGTCGGTCGCCCCGACGACCTCGGGAATGTCGAACGACGACTGTCCGCGCTCGCGATGCGGTCCGGCCTCCTCGCCGAGGTCGAGCCGGCCCCGTCGGCCGATGGGCGGGTCTCCACGAGATTCAGGTTCCGGCATGTCCTCGTCCGCGAGGTGCTCCACGAGCAGCTGGGGGGCGCGAAGCGCGTGCTGGTGCATCGCGCGATCGGAGCCATGCTCGAGGCGGCCGCACCGGATGCCCGCGCGGCCGCGAGCATCGCGACGCACTTCGAGCTGGGTCACGATCCCGCTCGTGCGGCGGTCAACTACGCCCGTGCGGCGGCCGTGGCGTGGAACGGCCTCGCGCCGTCGGAGGCGCTCGACCTCGCTCGCCGCGGGGTGGCGCTCGCCGCCGCGTCGCCCTCCGCGGTCGGCCCCGATGTGCGGTTGGGCCTGCAGCTCAGCCTCGTGGGCGCGACGCTCGCGGTGCACGGGGTCGGCTCGAGCGAGCTCGCGGCGGCGGTCGATGACGCCGAGGATGCCGTCGACGCGGCAGCCGGTGCGGACCCCGGCCTGGTCGGCCAGGCGCGGTACCTCTTCTGGAGCATCGCGTTCATGGCCGGTGAGATCTCGGTCGCCGGTGCTCGCATCCGCCCCCTCGAGGCCGCGGTGGCGACCGCCGGCGGAGGCCTGCTCGCGCACCAGCTCGCGAGCGCCAGGTCGGTGACGAGTTTCGCGTCGGGGGCGCCAGTGGTGGCGCTCGAGCAGGCGTCGCCGCTGCACGAGCTGGAGGCCGGCTTCGAGGCGCCCGGCGACGCCAGCCGCACGTGGCGCGAGATCGCGATGCTCAACCGGTGGAGCGTGGCACTGGCGAGCTGGCTCGTCGGCCGTCCCGACGACGCCCGTCGCCTCGCCCACGACGGCCTGCGGATCGCCCGCGAACTCGGCGAGGCGCGACTGCTCTGCGCGAGCCTGTGGCCGGTCGCCGCGGTCCACCAGCTGCGTGGTGAACGGCGACGGGTGACGTGGACGGTCGAGGAGATCCGTCGTGCAGCGGAGCCGGACGGCCGCTCGCATTGGCGTCTCGTCGGTGGCGTGTTCGAGGGGTGGGCCTCGGCCACCGGCGACGACGCCGACGGCCGGTCGCACGCGCTCCAGGTGCGCGCGTGCCTCGACGGCCTGGTCGGCAGCCTGGGTTTCGGCACGCCGTACCACCTCGCGCTGCTCGCTGAGGCCGCGACGGCGGGCGGCGACGGCGAGGCCGCGCGCGCCGCGATCGACGAGGGCCTGCAGGCCGTCGAGGCGACCGGCGACCGGTGGTACCTCGCCGAGCTCCTGCGCCTGCTGGGGGAGTCGATGCTCCACTCCGCCATCGGCGAGTCGATGGCGCACCGCGGTGCGTTGCGGAGGGCGGCCGCGGAGGTCTTCACCGAGGCTGTGACGGTCGCTCGGACGCAGGGCGCCACGGCACTCGAGCTTCGGGCCATCGCCTCGCGAGAGCGAGCGAGCCGGGGGATCGCCGACGTGGGGAACGTGCTGCAACGGGTCTGAGCCCTGCCGACCGGCACCGCGTGTTGTTTTGACTCATTCAAAACAACTGTTACGGTCGAGGACATGAGCAGCGCATCCGACCGTGAGCAGGCCGAGGCGCACCTGCGCACGGCGGGGCTCAAGGTCACGGTGCCACGCATCGCGGTGCTCGACGCGGTCACGGGACATGGCCACCTCGATGCCGACGCCGTGCACGCGCGCGTCGCCGCCGATCACCCGAGCGTGTCGCTGCAATCGATCTACAACGTGCTCGGAGACCTCTCGAACGCCGGGCTGCTGCGCCGCATCGCGCCCGCGGGCTCGCCCGCGCTCTACGAGAGCCGCATCGGCGACAACCACCACCACGTCGTCTGCACCCGCTGCCACGCCGTGGCCGACGTCGACTGCGTGATCGGCGAGCCGCCCTGCCTCGTGCCGGCCGACACCGGCGGCTTCGCCATCCACACGGCGGAGGTCACCTTCTGGGGGCTCTGCGCCGACTGCCGGCAGGCCGTCGCCGAGCTCGAGCGACACGCTCCGGCCGAGTCCGGCTAGCCCGCGGCATCCGCACGGCCCTCACCGCCCGCCGAGCCGGCAGCGCCCTCGCCTCGTCGAGGCGGAGTTCGGCGCGCCTTCCCCGACCCCGCGCCACGACCCCCGCACCACCGATCCCGCACCACCACCTCAGAGAGAGAAGGACGACACATGTCGGAACCCACGACGACGCAGACCGGAACCCCGGTCGCGAGCGACGCGCACTCCCTCACGGCCGGCGCCGACGGCGCCACCGTGCTGCACGACCGGTACCTGGTCGAGAAGCTCGCCCAGTTCAACCGCGAGCGCATCCCCGAGCGCATCGTGCACGCGAAGGGCGGCGGCGCCTTCGGCCGCTTCGAGGTCACGGCGGATGTCACCGCGTACACGCGGGCCGCGGTGTTCCAGCCGGGCGTCGAGTCCGAGACCCTCCTGCGCTTCTCCAGCGTCGCCGGCGAGCAGGGTTCGCCCGACACCTGGCGCGACGTGCGCGGCTTCTCGGTGAAGTTCTACACGACCGAGGGCAACTACGACATCGTCGGCAACAACACGCCGGTGTTCTTCATCCGCGACGCGATCAAGTTCCCCGACTTCATCCACTCGCAGAAGCGCCTGCCCGGCTCGGGCCTGCGCGACGCGGACATGCAGTGGGACTTCTGGACCCTGTCGCCCGAGTCCGCGCACCAGGTCACGTACCTCATGGGTGACCGCGGCCTGCCGAAGTCGTGGCGCGAGATGCACGGCTTCGGTTCGCACACGTACCAGTGGATCAACGCCGAGGGCGAGCGCTTCTGGGTGAAGTACCACTTCCGTTCGCGACAGGGCGACCTGCACCTCGACGCCGAGACGGCCGAGGCGATCGCCGGCGCCGACGCCGACCACTACCGCCGCGACCTCTTCGACGCGATCGAGCGGGGCGAGTTCCCCAAGTGGGACCTGCACGTGCAGGTCATGCCCTACGAGGACGCGAAGACCTACCGCTTCAACCCGTTCGACCTCACCAAGGTGTGGCCGCACGCGGACTACCCGCTGATCCCGGTGGGCACGCTCACCCTGGACCGCAACCCGCAGAACTTCTTCGCCGAGATCGAGCAGGCCGCGTTCTCGCCGGCGAACACGGTGCCGGGCATCGGCATCAGCCCCGACAAGATGCTCATGGCCCGCGTCTTCAGCTATCCCGACGCGCAGCGCTACCGGGTCGGCACGAACTACAACCAGATTCCCGTGAACGCGCCGCACGCGGCATCCGTGCAGAACTACTCGCAGGACGGCGCCCAGCGCCACGCGTACAACGCGCCGACGACGCCGGTGTACGCGCCGAACTCGTTCGGCGGTCCGGTCGCCGATGCGGCGGCGGCGGGCGAGGGTAGCTGGGAGAGCGACGGCGAGCTGGTGCGGTCGGCGGCGACGCTGCACGCCGATGACAGCGACTTCGGCCAGGCCGGCACCCTCTACCGTGACGTGTTCTCGGCCGCGGCGAAGGAGCGGCTCGTCCAGACGCTCGCCGGCCAGGCGGCCGCGATCACGGTCGACGAGATCCGGGCGCGGTTCTTCGCGTACTGGACCAACGTCGACGCGGGACTCGGCGCGCAGCTGATCGCCGCCGCCTCCGTCGACGACGCCGCTGCATGACCCACGACGGCCGGGGTGCGTGGTGCGCCCCGGCCGTCGCGAGTAGAGTCCGTCGCACGCAGGATCCCCTGCGCCCGGTGGAAGGAACCGCCATGCACGCCGTGTGGACTCCCGTGCGGAGGGCGCTCTCGGCCTACCGCACGGAGTACGCGATCTACGGCACCGTGCTCGTCAGTTCCGTGATCGCCGTGGGGTGGGAGGACGACACCGACCTCGAGGTGCTGCTGTTCGTGCTCGGATCGGTCGGCGTGTTCTGGCTCGCGCACATCTACTCGGGCGTGCTCGCGCGTGAGGACGACACGGAGCCGCGGCTGCGCGCCGTCCTGATCGCCGCTCGCGATGCCATCCGGCACACCGCCGGACTGCTGTTGGCCATGGTGCTGCCCGCCGTGTTCCTGCTGCTCGCCGTCGTCGGGTGGGTCGACGAGTACGTGGCGTACTACGCCGCGCTCTGGGTCGGCGTGGCCGTGCTCGCGGTGCTCGGCTACCTCGCCTCCGCCCGCCGGGGCAGCCCCTGGTACCTGCGCGTCGTCAGCGCCGTGGTCACCGGGAGCCTCGGGCTGCTCGTCATCTGGCTCGGCTCGCTCGTGCACTGAGCGCGGCGCGCCCGGCCGCCCGGCCGCCCGGCACGACCGCCGCCCGGCACGCCCGCTGCCCGAGAGCGGATGCCGCCAGCCGCCCCTACTCCGCCCGCGAGAACGCCGACGCCCGCTCCACCTGATCGCGGGTGAGCGGCACGCCGGTGTAGCGCTCGAACTGCCGCGCGGCCTGC
Source organism: Agromyces sp. P2_B3 (assembly GCF_056404815.1). Taxonomy (NCBI): domain Bacteria; kingdom Bacillati; phylum Actinomycetota; class Actinomycetes; order Micrococcales; family Microbacteriaceae; genus Agromyces; species Agromyces sp. P2_B3. The sequence continues at coordinate 68,118 of NZ_JBFUDH010000001.1, forward strand.
AGCGCGATCACCTCGGCTCCCGAGATCACGCGCTTCCCGGCCGCGCGGCCGGCCGCCACGAGCGGCGTCTCGGCGGGGAACGCCACCACGTCGAACACCGTGGTCGCCCGTTCGATGAACGCGGGCGGGAACGCCAGCGCCGCGGCATCCGCCCCGTGCATGCCGAGCGGAGTGACGTTCACGATGACGTCGAACGCGGGCGCGGGGTCCTCCGCCACCCAGGCGTAGCCGTACTTCGCGGCGAGCGCCGAGCCCGCGGCCTCGTTGCGCGCCACGACTGTGACCTCGCCGAAGCCGGCCCCGCGGAACGCCGCCACGACCGCCTTCGCCATGCCGCCCGAGCCGCGCACGAGCACCCGCTCGCCGGGGTCGATGCCGTACTCGGCGATGAGCATCGCGATGGCCTCGTAGTCGGTGTTCGACGCGGTGAGCACGCCGCCGTCGTTCACGATCGTGTTCACCGACTCGATCGCCGCGGCCGACTCCTCGAGCACGTCGACGAGGGGGATCACCGCCTCCTTGAACGGCATCGACACCGAGCACCCGCGGATGCCGAGGGCACGGATGCCGCGTACGGCGCCCTCGATGTCGTCGGTCGTGAAGGCCTTGTAGATGAAGTTGAGGCCCAGCTCGTCGTAGAGGAAGTTGTGGAAGCGCGTGCCGAGGTTCGACGGCCGGGCCGCGAGCGAGATGCAGACCGACATGTCCTTGTTGAGGATGGGCATGCCCTCAATGGTGCCGGATGCCGCGCGCGGGCGCTCGCGCGGAGCCGACTGCCGCGCAGGCCGCGGCCGCAGCCGGCTCAGGCCTCGCGGCCTCCGGGCGGCCCGACCACCAGCAGGGCCGCGAACACCGCGGCCACGCCGACGACGGCGAGCCCGGTGAGCAGCACCGGTCGCGCGAGGAACCAGCGCAGCATCCGGTTCACCCAGCTGCCGTCGGCCGGGTGCTCGCTCGACTCGCGGCGCCAGTCGCCGTCGAGGCGTCCGTGCCGCATGAGCCACATCTCGAACGGGACGGTGGCGTACGGCACGATCGCGGTGACCACGGCCAACGCGATGAGCCCGATGCTCCAGCGCTGGTTCACGCCGACGAGCACCGCCTGGAACGCGTAGGCCAGGAACACGAACCCGTGGATCGACCCGCCGACGAGCACGGCCGCCTCGATGCCGCCCGCGTACTTCAGGATCATGGCGACGATGAGGATCGTCCAGGTCACCGCCTCGGCGAAGGCGAGCGTGCGGAAGAGGCGTTTCGGTGACACGGGGGAGGCTCCAAGGGTCGGGATGCTTCCATGCTCGCAGTCGCAGCAGCGGGGACGCATCGAACGAACGGATGAACGCGGGTAGCCTGTTGCGGGTGACCGAGCCGACCGAGCCCACCGAGCCATCCGCCCGCGAGCTCGTCTCGAGCCTCATCCGATCGATCCCCGACTTCCCCGAGCCGGGCGTCACGTTCCGCGACCTCACGCCCGTCTTCGCCAGCGGTCCGGCGCTGCACGCGCTCGGCACCAGCCTCACCGAGCCCTTCGCCGGCCGGTTCGACGACATCGGCGGGGTGGAGGCGCGCGGGTTCCTCATCGCCGGTGCTGCGTCGGCCATCTGCGGCGCCGGCGTGCTGACCGTCCGCAAGGCCGGCAAGCTCCCGCGCGCGGTCCTGCGCGAGGAGTACTCCCTCGAATACGGCAGCGCCGCGCTCGAGGTGCACGAAGGCGAGCTCCCGCCCGGCGCGAGGGTGCTCATCGTCGACGACGTGCTCGCGACGGGCGGCACGGTCGGTGCCGCGGCACGCCTCGTGGAACGTGCCGGCTGGCAGGTCGCGGGCATCGCGGTCGCCCTCGAGCTCGAGGGGCTCGGCGGCCGCGAGGCGCTCGGCGACCGCTACGAGGTCTTCTCGCTGCTGCAGTACTGAGCGGATGCCGCGGGCGGCCCGCAGCGGGCAGGGGCCCGCCGCGGCATCCGACCCCCCGTCAGTCGCGGCTCGAGCCCGCGGTCATCCGCCACTCGGCGTCGAGGCCCGTGAGGTAGGCCGCGTTCCCCCGCAGCGCCGCTTCGTAGCGCACCACGTCGGCGGTGCGCACCGCGTCCGCCACCAGCGCGAGCAGCTCGCCGACGGCGCCGTCGCTCCGACCGGCTGCATGGAGGCCGAGCGCGTGGAACGCCCGCACCGACGGCGACTCCGGCCAGCCGGCGAGGGCCCGGTCGAGCACCGCGACGGATTCGTCGAGCCGGCCCAGCAGGCGAAGCGTGCTGCCGTACTGCAGCAGGCACTTGCGCAGCGTGTCCCCGCCGAGCCCGGCGGCGAGCGCGGACTCGTAGTAGCCGGCGGCGGTCTCCTCCTCGCCCGCGGTGTCGTAGGCGCCGCCGACTTCGTAGAGCACCTCGGGCTGGTCGGGATGCTCGGCCAGCAGGGCGAGGAACGCGTCGATCGTCGGCTGCATGTGCTCGCGATCGCGAGCCGCGAAGATCTCGGCGATGGTCGCCTCGAGCTCGGGGGTCAGTGGTTCGGGTCGATGCGCGTCGGTCATCGTCCCATCCTGCCGCGCTGTGCGGCCCGGAGTCAGCCCTGCTGCGAGCCGGAGTCGCCATCGCCGGGCATGAGCGGGAATCCCCCGTCGCCCCGCGAACCGTCGCCCGGCCGGAAGCCGTCGTCGGGGAAGCCCCGCCCGTCCTGCACCATGCCGCGGCCGGGGCCGCCGCCGAACCCGTCGAAGAGCGCCGCCGCGGTCCCGGCGACGAACCCGCTCGCGAAGCACAGCAGGGCGAGCAGCACCGCGCCGACGGCGAGCACCCACGCGCGCCGGTACCACGGCACGTGGTGGGCGTCCGCGGAGGGCGCGTTCGGCGGCACGCTCGCGGAGCCGGCGGGAGGCGGCGTACCGGGTTCGAAGGGCCGAGGTGCGACGGGCTGCGTTGGGGCGGTGGCACTCATGGGGAATCCTCCGTGACGAGGCGGGGCGTGGTCCCCGCACCTCACCGCAGGATGCGACCCGAGCCTATGCGGGTCCGCTCAGCAGTCCATGAATCCGCTCGGAATCGCGCCCGGGGCCACCCGCCCGCGAGCCGCGACTACGCCTCGACGAGTGCCCGGCGCACGACGCTGGTGAAGAACCCGAGGCCGTCGACCCCCGACCGCATCGCGGCGGCGGTGTCGGGGCCGAACCCGGGCTCGACCGCGTGCTCGGGGTGCGGCATGAGGCCGACCACGTTGCCGCGAGCGTTCGAGATGCCCGCGATGTCACGGAGCGAGCCGTTCGGGTTGACGTCGACGTAGCGGAACACCACGCGACCCTCGCCCTCGAGCCGGTCGAGGGTGTCGTCGTCGGCGATGAAGCCGCCCTCGCCGTTCTTCAGGGGGATGGTGATCTCCTGGCCTGCGTCGAAGCCGCTCGTCCAGTCGGTGGAGGTGTTCTCGACGCGCAGCACCTGGTCGCGGCAGATGAACGCGCCGTGGTCGTTGCGGATCAGGCCGCCCTCGAGCAGGTGCGCCTCGGTGAGCATCTGGAAGCCGTTGCAGATGCCGAGCACGGGCATGCCGGCGTTCGCGGCATCCACGACCTCGGTCATGATCGGGCTGAGCGAGGCGATCGCGCCGCAGCGCAGGTAGTCGCCGTAGCTGAAGCCGCCGGGCAGGATGAGCGCGTCGACGCCGTCGAGGTCGTGGGAGCCGTGCCAGAGGGCGACGGGCTCGGCGCCCGCGAGCCGCACGGCGCGCTGCGCGTCGCGGTCGTCGAGCGAGCCGGGGAACGTGATGACGCCGATGCGCATGTCAGCCCGCCTCAGTGCGTCTCGCCCGCGGGGGCGACGTATCCCGAGTCGGAGTGCTCGGCGGACTCGTGCGCGGCCTCCTCGGCGAGCTCGGCGTTGGACTGCTCGTAGTGGATGCCCACGACGTCCTCGATGACCGAGTTCGAGAGGATCTCCTCCGCGATCTGCTGCACGCTGGCCTTGAGGGCGTCGTCGACGGGGCCGTCGACGGTGAGCTCGAAGCGCTTGCCGATGCGCACGCCCGAGAACCCGCTGCGGCCCGTGCGGGCGAGGGCGCCGGCGACGGCCTTCCCCTGGGGGTCGAGCAACTCGGCCTTGGGCATCACTTCGACGACGATGGTGGGCACCGCGGTTCTCCGTCCGGTGTCGAGGGTGTGGATGCCTCGATTCTATCGGGAGACCGCGGATGCCCCTCGCCGGGCGTCAGCCCGGACGATCAGCGCCGTGCCGTCGCCGGGTGGTCAGGCGCCGTGTCAGCGTCGCGAGATCGCCCGCACGATGATGCCGACGGCCACGAGCGCGGCCACGGCCACGCCGATGACGAGGCCGGGGTTCTCGCGGTAGCGCGCCTTCACGTAGCCGACGCCCTCGTCCGCGGCGCTCCTGGCGTTCGCGTAGGCGTCCTTGGCCTGTGCGGTGACGGTCTCGGCGGCGTCGGCGGCCTTCTCCGCGACATCCGCGGCCTTGGCCTTGGCGCTGTCGATCACGTCGTTGACGGCGCCGGCCACCTGCTCCTTCGCGTCGTCAGCCGCCTCCGCGGCGTCGCGCGTGGTGTCGCGCACGCCGCCGGCGAGGTCCTCCGCCGTGCCGGCCGCCAGGTTGGCCGTGTGGTCTGCTGCGCTGCCTGCCGTCGTCGCGTCGGCGATGTTGCGGTCCGTGTCAGTCATGGTTCCACCTTCCGTCGTTGCGATGCCGTCATGCTACGCGCGCCACCTCGGGGCGGGCCGAAAGGGGGGCCGGGGTTGCAACGCGGCGAGGCGGGTGCTACTGGCTGGTGGCCTCCGCCGTCGCGTGCACGGATGCCCCGGGCCGAGGTTGCGGGCATGGAATTCCGCGCGTACTATTCCGCACGGAATATGTGCCGCGATCGAGCGAAGGGAGCGCGGATGTCTCGACTCACCCCATTGGCGCTCTCGACACTCGCGCTGCTCACCGAGCGCCCGATGCACCCCTACGAGATGTACCAGCTGATGCTCCAGCGTCGGGAGGACCGCGTCGTGAAGGTGAGCGCCGGTTCGCTCTACCGGGCCGTGGAACGCCTCGCGGCTGACGGGTACATCGCCGAGACCGGCGTGGAGCGCGAGGGCAACCGCCCCGAGCGCACGGTCTACGCCATCACCGACGCCGGACGCGACGCCGTGCGCTCGACCCTCGAGCAGATGCTCGGCGAGTTCGTCAACGAGTTCCCCGAGTTCCCCGTGGCGGTCGGCGAGGCCCACAACCTGCCGCCCGAGCGGGTCGCCGAGCTGCTCGCCGAACGCGCCGCGCGCATCCGGGAGTTCACCGCGTTCATCGACGCCGGCCTCGCGCACATCGCCGAGAAGGGCGTCGCGCGGCACTACGTGCTCAACGTGCACTACACCCGCGCCATGCTCACGGCCGAGCTCGACTGGCTCGAGCACACGATCGACGAGCTCCGCAGCGGCCGGCTGCACTGGACCGCCTCGACCGACTGACCCGCGCGCCGCCTGACGGCCGCGACCGACTGACGACAACTGAACGGAAACGAAGACACGATGGAACCGCAACGCAAGCCCTGGCCCGCCCTCTGGGCGCTCGTCATCGGCTTCTTCATGATCCTCGTCGACTCGACGATCGTCTCGATCGCCAACCCGGCGATCCTGCGCGACCTCGACGCCGACATCACCGCCGTGCTCTGGGTCACGAGCGCCTACCTGCTCGCCTACGCAGTGCCCCTGCTCATCACCGGCCGCCTCGGCGACCGGTTCGGGCCCAAGCGCGTCTACATGATCGGCCTCGTGGTCTTCACGCTGGCGTCGCTCTGGTGCGGGTTCTCGGGCGACATCACCATGCTCATCGCGGCCCGGGCCGTGCAGGGCCTCGGCGCGGCGCTCATGACGCCGCAGACGATGGCCGTGATCACCCGGATCTTCCCGCCCAACCAGCGCGGCGCCGCCATGGGCCTCTGGGGTGCCGTGGCGGGCGTGGCGACGCTCGTCGGGCCGATCCTCGGCGGCGTGCTCGTCGACTCGCTCGGCTGGGAGTGGATCTTCTTCGTCAACGTGCCCGTCGGCATCATCGCGTTCGTGCTCGCCTGGCGGCTCGTGCCGAACCTCGAGACCCATTCGCACCGCTTCGATTGGCTGGGCGTCGCGCTCAGCGCGGTCGGCATGTTCCTCGTCGTCTTCGGCATCCAGGAGGGCGAGACCTACGACTGGGGCACGATCGTCGGCCCCATCACGGTGTGGGGCCTCATCATCACCGGCATCGTCGTGCTCGTCGGGTTCGTGGTGTGGCAGAGGTTCAACCCCGCCGAGCCGCTGCTGCCGCTGCCGCTGTTCCGCGACCGCAACTTCTCGCTCTCCAACGTCGCGATCTCGCTCGTCGGCTTCGCCATCGTGGCCATGCCCCTGCCGCTCGCCTTCTACTACCAGGTCGCCCGTGGGCTCACGCCGACGCAGGCCGCGCTGATGCTGGTGCCGATGGCCCTCGTGACCGGTGTCGCCGCCCCCTTCGTCGGCCGCCTCATCGACCGCGTCGACCCCAAGTGGATCGCGTTCAGCGGGTTCGTGGTCACCGCGCTCGCGCTCTGGTGGACGTCGACGCTCCTCACCCCCGACCAGGAGCTGTGGGTGCTCCTCATCCCGTCGGGCCTGCTCGGCCTCGGCCTCTCGGGCATCTGGGCGCCGCTCGCCTCGTCGGCGACCCGCAACCTGCCGCCGTCGCAGGCCGGAGCCGGATCGGGCGTCTACAACACCACCCGCCAGGTCGGCTCGGTGCTCGGGAGCGCGGCCATCGCCGCCCTGCTGAACGCACGCCTCGCGGCAGAGCTGCCCGGGTTCGACACGCAGGCCGCCGAGCAGGCGAGCGCGGGCTCGAGCGGCATGCCGCCGCAGGTGCTCGAGGGCTTCACGGCCGCGATGTCGCAGTCGATGTGGCTGCCGATCATCGGCTTCGCGGTCGGTGCGATCGTCGTGCTGTTCTACGCCAAGCCGAAGCTGACGGTCGACTGGGGTGCCGCGGTTCGGTCCGGCGAGGCGATGGGCCAGCCGGCCGACGAGGCGGCCCGAGCCGAGTAGCCGAGCGGATGCCGCGGCGTCGCGCCGCGGCATCCGCCCCGCTCGTCGTGATCGGTCGGCGGCGCTAGGTCCGCCGCAGCGCGCGGACGACCACGATCACGAGGACGGCGAGGCACGCGAGGACTGCGGTGCCCACCGCGACGGGCCGCTCGCGGAGCATCCCGAGCACGCGGCCCGGGAGCCCCTCCGACCCGCCGACCGAGTCGACGGCGTCGCGGCGCTCGTCGCCGGTCCGGCCCGGGCCGGCGGGGGACTCCTGCCGGCCGCCGCTCCTCGCGGTGCCGCTGCTGCCGCTGCCGCTGGTGCCGGTGCCGCCCGCGGCCATCTGGCTCATGGTCGGACCGCCGTGCGCTTCCGCGTCGGCCGTCGCGGTCGTGCCGGTCGTCTCGCTCATGCGCGACCCCCAGCCGTCTGGGCGCGGACCTGGCGCCGGGCCTGGGCCCAGGCCTTCTCGCGGGCCTTGATGACCTTCGGGTTCGTCCAGAACGCCTCGCTCGCCGCCGAGTACTCCCGCAGCCGCGGTGCGAACCGCCGGCCGAGCGCGGCCACGATGCTGACGACCCCGAGGATGATCATGGTCGTTCGGATCTGCCGTGGCATGTCGCCCCTCTCCGCCGTCGACGGGCTCGACGGCTCCTGGGGCCAGCATGCGAGGGGCCGCCGTCGCGGTCGAGCCGATTGACAGCCCCGAACGCGGCGAGTAGAACCCGTCCCGCTCAGGCCAGTCCGGCCCGCTCGGTGAGCACCGTCCTCAGCGTGTCGCGCGTCGCCTCGAGGCCACGGTGCACCTCTTCGAAGCTCGTCGACAGTGGCGAGAGGCCGAGCCGCAGGCCGCCGGGGTCGCGGTAGTCGGGGATGACGTCCTGCTGCCAGAGCCGCGCGGTCACCTCCCGCATCGCGGGGTGGTTGAGCGTCACGTGCCCGCCGCGCTCCTCGGGGTCGAGCGGTGAGGCGAGCGTGACGCCCAGCGGGCCGAGCCACTCGTCGGCGACCGTGATGGCGAACGAGGTGAGCGCGACCGACTTCGCGCGCACCGCCGGCATGCCGGCCTCCTCGATCATCGCGAGGGTCTCCTCCATGGCGATCATGCCGACGATGGGCGGCGTGCCGCTGATGAAGCGACGGATGCCGGTGGCGGGCGTGTAGCCGGGACCCATCCTGAACACGTCGGCCGTGCCCATCCAGCCCTGGATCGGCTGGCTGAGGACGCCCTGCAGGTCGTCGCGCACGTAGGCGAAGGCCGGGGATCCCGGACCGCCGTTCAGGTACTTGTACGTGCAGCCCACTGCGAGGTCGAAGCCCCAGAGGTCGGACTTGATCGGCACCGATCCGGCCGAGTGGCACAGGTCCCAGAGGATGAGCGCCCCGGCGTCGTGCGCGATGCGCGTGAGCTCGGGCGCGTCGGCGAGGTAGGCCGAGCGGTAGGCGACGTGGCTGAGCACGACGAGTGCCGTCTCGGGGCCGGCCGCCTCGGCGAGCTGCTCGGGCGTCACGCCCGACGCGGGGTCGACCTCGATCCAGCGCAGTCGCATGCCGCGCTCGGCCGCGATGCCCTCGAGCACGTAGCGGTCGGTCGGGAAGTTGTCGCTGTCGACGATGATCTCGCGTCGTGCGGGGTCGCGGGCGAGCTGCGCGTCGACGGCGGCGCGGCAGAGCTTGTAGAGGAGCACGGTCGTGGAGTCGCCGATGACGGTCTGCCCGGGCTTGGCCTCGATGACGGCGCGGCCGATGCGGTCGCCGATCTCGAACGGCAGCTGCATCCATGACTCGTCCCAGCCGCGGATGAGCCGGCCGCCCCAGTCCTCGCGCAGGAAGCGCTCGACGCGTTCGATGGCCGACACCGGCGGGCGGCCGAGGGAGTTGCCGTCGAAGTACACGAGGTCGGTGTCTGTGCCGGCGAAGCGCTTGCGGTAATGGGCGAGACCGTCGGCGCGGTCCATGCGGCGGGCGTACGCGAGATGCGGGTCGAGGGTCACAGGAGCTCCAGGTCTTCGGTGGGCACGACGCACGCGGTCGAGAGCCACTCGGGCAGTTCGTGGATGGTCGCGGGCGGCGCCCCGGGCACGAAGGTCGCGATGCCCTCGGCGCGGGCCTCGCGCGGCCAGGGATCGGTGATCGCGGCGATCACGTGGGCGGCGTCGAGCCCGGCGGACGCCAGCAGGGCGAGCTCGGCCGGGTTCACGCCGAGCGGCTGGTCGCCGTTGCCGAGGTCGGTGCCGTACAGCACCCGGCCGCCCGCCGAGGCGAAGCGGCGCAGGTTGTCGGCGGCCCGCTCGGCGTCGGGCGTCGGCTCGCCGTAGCCGGCGACGTACAGCGTCGAGATCCAGCGCTGCCCGATGGCGACCGCCCGGGCGACGAGCCCGTCGTCGATCACCTCGGTGAAGGGCGTGTGCGCCAGCGTGTCGACGCCGGCGTCGACGGCGAGCCGGGTCATCCCGTCGCCCTCGACGTGGGCGACGACGGGCAGGCCGAGCCGACGGGCGGCCGCGACGATCGCGTCGAGCGTCGGCCGGTCGAACACCGGTCCCGCAGCCGCGTTGAGGGCCACCTTGATGACGGATGCCCCGAACGCGTGCTGCTCGCTCACCGCCGTCTCGGCGGCCGACGGCAGCGCCGACCGTCCGTCGCCGTGCTCGGCCGCGATCTCGCGCGCGCAGCCGGGCGCGGCCCACGCCCGCCCCACCGGATACCCGCCGGGAGCGGTGAGGAACGCCCCGGCGAAGTCGGCCCGCGGCAGGCCGCCCCGATGGCGTCGCGCGGCGACCAGGTCGGGCGGCGCGCCGAGGTCGACGAACCCGGCGATCGCCGTGTCGGCCAACGCGTCCTCGCCGATGATCATCAGGTGCACGTGGTGGTCGACGAGCGGCGGCAGCATCGTGCCCGTCTCGCCGGGGTGGTCGCCGTTCAGCGAACGACGCACCGCCGACGCCAGTGGGCCCAGGTCGAGCACGGCCTCGGTGCGGGTGTCATCGGGTCGTGGCATCCGTCAACCAGGGATCTCCGTGCGCACGGCGTACAGCTCGGGGAAGAACGTGAGCTCGAGGGCGCGGCGCAGGAAGGGCGCGCCGCTCGATCCACCCGTGCCGGTCTTCGAGCCGATGATGCGCTCGACGGTCTTCAGGTGCCGGAACCGCCAGAGCTGGAAGTTGTCCTCGAGGTCGACGAGTTCCTCGCACGTCTCGTAGGCGGCCCAGTGCTCCTCGGGGTTCGCGTAGATCGCGGCGAACACGGGCACCAGCTCGGGCTGGAACGTCCACGCGAGGGTCACGTCCCGCTCCAGGATCGCCGCGGGGATCGGGTACCCGGCGCGGGCGAGCAGCCGGAGGAACTCGTCGTAGATGCTGGGCGAGTCGAGTGCGTGGCGCAGGATGGCGCTCGCCGCGGCATCCGACTCGAAGACCTGCATCATCTTCGCGTTCTTGTTGCCGAGCACGAACTCGACCGCGCGGTACTGGTAGGACTGGAACCCGCTCGCGTTGCCGAGCACGCCGCGGAACTGTCCGTACTCGGTGGGCGTGAGCGTCGCGAGCACCGACCACTGCTCGGTGAGCGTGCGCTGGATGTGCTTGACCCGGGCGACGCACTTGAGGGCCGGGGCGAGCTCGTCGGCCCGCAGCAGGTCGCGCGCGGTCTCGAGCTCGTGCAGCACGAGCTTCAGCCACAGCTCGGTGGTCTGGTGCTGGATGATGAACAGCAGCTCGTCGTGGTGCTCGGGCCGCGAGATAGGCCGCTGCGCCGAGAGCAGCGTGGGCAGGTCGAGGTACCCGCCGTAGCTCATGCGGTCGCTGAAGTCGGTGACGACGGATGCCTCGATGCGGCGGGTGTTCGCCGCGACGGGCTGCTCGGGTTCGGCGTTCTCGGCGGATTCGGCCACGCAGCCAGCCTAGCCGCGCGCCTGCGCCCCGCTCGTTCCGGATGGGACGAGCGAGGCGCAGTGAGGGGTGGATGCGGGACGGATGCCGCGACTGCGCGTCAGTGCGTCGTGCCGGCGCCGGCGTCGGCGCCGCCACGTCCTCGGAGCACCAGCGCGATCACCGCGGCGACGACGGCGAGCCCGGCCGCGCCGAGGTACACGAGCGAGAACCCGCCGGCGAGGGCCGCCTCGGTCGTGGCGCCACCGGCGGCGAGTGACTCGGTGCGGGAGGCGGCGAGCGTGGCGAGCACCGCCATGCCCAGCGCGCCGCCGACCTGCTGGCTCGTGTTGACGAGTCCGCCGGCGAGGCCGGCTTCGCCGCCCTCGACCCCGTGCACGGCGAGCTGCGTCGCGGTGACGAAGGCGCCGCCGAGTCCGATGCCGATGAGCAGGGTCGGGCCGAGCACGTGCACGAGGAAGACGGCGCCGGCCGGCGCGGCGGCGAGCCAGCCCAGCCCGCCCGCGAACACCAGCAGCGAGACAGCAAGGGTCGGGCGCACGCCGAACCGGGCGACGAGGGGCGGCACGGCCGCGGCGACGACCACGAGCGCGATCGCGAGCGGCAGCTGGGTGAGCCCGGCGCCGAGGGAGTCGAGGTGCATGACCTCCTGCAGGTACACCGAGAGGGCGAAGAAGAGCGCCACCATCGCGCCGCCGAGCAGGAGCATCACGACGTTGCCCGCGCTGACCGAGCGGTTCGCGAAGGTCGACAGCGGCAGGAGCGGCTCCGCCGCGCGTCGTTCGACGACCACGAAGGCGGCACCGAGCACGACCGCCGCACCCAGCAGGCCGAGCACCACGGGGTTCGCGAAGCCGAGCTGCTCGGCGCTCGTGAGGCCTGCGACGAGGGCGACGAGCGCCCCGGTGACGGTCGCGGCGCCGGCGAGGTCGACTCGCATGCCTGCGCCCGGCTGGTCGCGGCGGATGAGGAACGGGATGGCGACGAGCACGATGACGCCCACCGGCAGGTTCACGAAGAACACGGCCTGCCAGCCGAAGGCGGCGGTGAGCACGCCGCCGAGCAGCACTCCGGCAGCGCTGCCGGCGCCGGCGACGGCACCCCAGATGCCGAGCGCCCGAGCCCGGTCGCGGGTCGACGTGAAGAGGCGGGTGACGAGGGCGAGCGACGCCGGGGCGAGCAATGCGGCGGACGCCCCCTGCAGCGCGCGGGCGGTGAGGAGCATCTCTCCCGACACCGCCAGGCCGGCGAGGGCGGATGCGGCGATGAACGATCCGGTGCCGATCAGGAAGATGCGGCGGTGCCCGAACCGGTCGGCCAGGCGGCCGCCGAACAGGAGCAGGCTGCCGAACGGCAGCACGTACGCCGTGATCACCCAGGCGAGCGCGCCCGGGCCGAGCCCGAGGTCGGCGCCGAGAGTGGGAATGGCGATGTTCACGATCGAGGCGTCGAGCACCACGAGGAACTGGGCGAGGGCGAGCGCGGCGAGCGCCCACCAGCGCCGGGAGGGCGGTGCGGTCGGTGCAGCGGGCGCCGATCCGGTGGGCGTCGGGGCAGTGGAGACGGAGACGGGAGTCATGAGCGTTGTTCCTCTTCTGCGCGGTCGTTGTCGCGCGGTGGGTGAGTGAGTGGTCAGTCACTTGGCAGGCCAAAGAATCGCCGACCGAGGCGGCCGGCGGCGGCGTCAGGGCACGAGGCCCGACGGTCTCACGAGTCGCCTCCTTCCGTGATCTCGGCGGGCGTGACGGCGCCGAACTCGGGGTGACGGATGCCGAGCGCGAGCGTGCGAGCCCAGGGCTCGGGTGCGTCGTCGAGGTCGAGCGTCACGACGAGGTGGCAGAGCTGCCCGAATGCGATGAAGCGCTGCACCGCGGCATCCGAGGCACCGGATCGCGTGGCGGCGAACTCGGTGACCCGGGCGTAGCCGCGGCGCAGGGCCGCGCCGATCTCGGGCACCTCGGCGGCCGACTGCGCGTGCACCTGCAGCATGAGGAGCGACCGATCGGCGATGAGCTCTGCGTAGGCGAGGCCCATTGCGTCGAGCACGCCCTCGGGAGTGTGGTCGGACGTCGCCTGTGCGCCGCGGCCCAGGGCGTCGACCACGTCGTCGAAGCAGGCGTCGAGCGCTCCGACGAAGAGCTGCTCCTTGCTCGGGAAGAGCTTGAAGACGTAGGCCGACGAGATGCCCGCCTCGCGCGCGACATCCGCGACGGTGGTGCCGCGGTAGCCCGTCCGCGCGAACGCGGCCACGGCTGCATTCGTGACGAGGGGGCGCCGTTCGTCGGCGGTGGAGAGCTTCGTTCGCATATGAGTGACTGTACACTCACTCATACGCGGTGCGCAAGGAGGTAGACCGACACGTGCGAGGTCGAGTCCGCCGTGAAGGGGGATCCCGCCCAGTCGGAGTGACGTGCCTCGAGCTCGAAGCCGGCGAGGCGTGCCATCAGGTCGAGCTCCGATGGCCAGATGTACCGGTGCGGACTGCGCTCGACGCGCGCCTCGCGGCCGTCTCCGAAGTGGAAGTGGTGCGAAACGACGCGCTGCTCGAGCACGTCGATGGTGTCGAGGCCGATGTAGCCCGGCTCGACCGCGAACACGGAGGCGCGCTGTCCCGGCGGCAGCACGCGCAGCTGCGGCACCCACAGCTCGATGACGAACCGGCCACCCGGCGACAGGTGGCGCGCCGCGTTCCGGAAGCACTCGACCTGCTCGTCCTGCGTCAACAGGTTCGAGATCGTGTTGAAGACGAGGTAGACGAGGGCGTGCTCGCCCGGGACGCGCGCCGTCGTCATGTCGCCCTGCATCACGGGTACGGTCTGCTCGTCGGCCTTCTCGCGGAGTCGCTCGATCATCGCCGTGGAGAGCTCGATGCCGGCCACGCGGATGCCGCGCTCGGCGAGTGGGATCGCCACGCGACCCGTGCCGACCGCGAACTCCACGACCGTGCCGCCCTCGGCCAGGGCCGCCAGGCGGTGGACCGCCGGATCGAGCACCTCAGGTGCGAACATTCCCACGCCGGGTGTGTCGTAGCGGCGCGCCGTGTCGGCATCCCAGATCTCGTCCTGGTCCATTCCGACATCATGCCAGCGGGCGGGAGCGGGCGGGAGCGGGCGGGAGCGGGCGGGAGCGGGCGCGGCGGGCAGCCCCGCCGGTCAGACCGGCCCATCGCCCGCCGCGCCGCATCCCTCTCCCCCAAGAGGAGCCGACTCCGAACCGCAAGGAAACGGAGTTGACTCTCCGAATGATAGCCCACCCAGGGCGTACAGTGAACTCGTGAACCCGACGGCGTCGCCGCGTCGCGACGCGCGACGCAACCACGAACGACTCCTCGCCGAGGCCCGGATCCTCTTCTCGGAGCGCGGCATCGACGCCCCGCTCGACGAGCTGGCCACGCGGGCCGGCGTCGGCGCGGGCACCGTCTACCGGCACTTCCCCAACCGCGATGCCCTCATCCGCGAGCTCTACGACACGGCCATCGGCGAGCTGCACGACTTCGCGCCCGAGATCCTCGGCGCCGAGACCGGATGGCGCTCGATCGAGCTCTGGCTCGAGCGGCTCGGCTCGTGGGTGGCCGAATCGCCGTACCTACCCGGTGTGATGCGGCGCGTCGCCGAACTCGACCCCGGCCATCAGCCCGGCGCGGAGTTCGCCGACGTGATCGACGGGATCGTCGCACGGGCCAAGGCGGAGGGCGCGCTGCGCCCCGACGTCACCGCAGTCGACATCAGCGTGCTCGTCGACATGCTCGGCTCGGTCGGACAGTACGGCGGCGCCTACCTGCCCTACTGGCGCCGGCAGCTCGCCGTGGTGCTCGACGGCCTGCGCGCGCGTCCCGACCTCACGCCGCTGCCGGGCGACGGCCAGGCGTTCGGCGAGTTCCACGACATGTCGCACGCGAAGGGTCCGCGCTCGGCGCCTCGCGAGTGACGCACGGCCCGACGCACTTCCTGCCTGCGCCGACCCGCCTCCTGCACGTCTTGGCGGATATATGATCCGCCACCCCGAGTGATCCGCGCGAACCGGGGCGCGCCCGATCGTATATCCGCTGATGCGTGCACTTCCGGCGCGCGGGTCGCGTGCGCGTGCGCGTGCGGATGCTGGTGCGGGGCCAGGGGGCCTCAGGCGCCGGATGCCGCGGCGGCCCGCACCTCGACGAGGTTGGCCCACGGGTCGTCGAAGGCGAGCACGCGACCGTCGTGGCGCACCGGGACGCCGTAGTGCGTCATCCGCTCGCCGAGCTCGCCGAGGTCGTCGCCGCCGGGGACGACGATCTCGACCTTCCCGAGCCCGAGCGCGAGGCCACGTCGGCCGGCGCCGGCACTGTTCCACGTGTTCATGGCCATGTGGTGGTGGTAGCCGCCGGCTGAGACGAACAGCGCCCCGGGCCATCCGTCGGCGGTGGTCTCGAAGCCCAGCCGGTGCACGTAGAACTCGCGAGCGCTCGGGATGTCTCCGACCGAGAGATGCACGTGCCCCACGACGGCGTCGCCGACGCCCAGGCCGGATGCCGCGGCATCCGCTGCCCCCTCGGTGAGGTGGTCGCGCAGATACGCGTTGGGGTCGAGGAAGATCGTGGCCATCTCGATCTGCCCGTGGGTCCAGCTCCACGTGGAGCGGTCGCGGTCGAAGTAGAGCTCGACGCCGTTGCCCTCGGGGTCGGTGAAGTAGAAGGCCTCGCTCACGAGGTGGTCGGCGCTGCCCGTGAAGGTGCCCGGGTACTTGGAGGCGACGGAGAAGATCGCGGTGGCGAGCGCCTCGCGGGTGTCGAAGAGGATCGCGGTGTGGAACAGGCCGGCCTCCCGCGGCGAAGCGTGCCGCAGCTCTGGCGCGTGCTGCAGGATCACCACCGGCGTGGTGCCCCGGCCGAGCACGGCGACGGGACCGTCATGGCTCAGGAGTTCGAGGGTCACGCCGTCGCGGTAGTAGCGGATCATGCCGTCGAGGTCGCCCACGCGCAGCGTCACGGCACCCATGCCGGTGTCGGCCGCGAGGAGTCCGGCGTTCGGCGCCGCGCCATTGGTTGTAGTCACAACTAATGATAACCCCGTGTTCGCGAGGCATATTCCGCCAGGTCACGGTGCGAGCCTTGTCGCCCCCTGCCTCACGCTCCTATCGTGGACGCATCGCCGCTCCCGGGGGCAGTCGACTGGGGAGCGCTCAACGAGGGGACGACTCATGGGAATGGACAACCTGGCGCTGTACGTGGCGACCTACGACACCGCCGACGCGGCCACCGAGGACTACAAGTCGCTGAAGGCGGCCGAATCCGACTCCGATCTCGAGGTCGTGTCGTCGGTCGTGATGCACCACGACGACGAAGGGCGGGTCAGCGTCGACGAGCACGGCACCGGACAGGTTGCGAAGGGCGCGTGGATCGGCGGCGCCGCGGGACTCGTGCTCGGCCTCTTCGCTCCTCCCCTGCTGGCGGCGACTGCCGTCGGCGCGGGCGTGGGCGCGATCGCCGGCAAGATCGCGAAGAAGCGCGACGAGAAGAAGGTCGGCCTCGAGCTCGAGGAGTACCTGCCGAAGGGCTCCTCCGCGATCATCGCCGTGATCGACGACCGCTACCTCGACCGCATCGACGCGGCCCTGGGCAAGGCCGTCAAGAAGGTGAACAAGGCCATCGACCGCGACGACTACGAGGAGCTCCAGAAGGCCATCAACGAGGGCGGCGACAAGATCGCCAAGGCCATCGCCTCCTAGCCCGACCGGATGTCGCGCCGGCGGCCTGGGTCGCCGGCGCGATCCGCTCGCACTCCACCAGCCAGACGCCGTCCACCCGGCGCAGGCCGAGCACCGTCTCGAAGCGCACGGTTCGCCGCCGTGACAGCGGTCCAGTCACGAGCGCATCGAGGCTGCGGCAGAACGCGAGGTCGCCGGCGACGCTCACGGTGAGGTCGAGCACGCGGTGGTCGATGGGATCCGGGAAGCGGCGGAACCAGGCGCGGATCCACGCGACCCGCCGTGCCTCGTCGGCGAACGGGCTCAGGGGCGGTGCCACGCCGAACGTCACCGCGTCGGGCGCGTAGCGCGACGCCAGGTACTCGGCGTCACGGGAACGGATCGCCGCAGCGCGCTTGCTCACGAGCCAGGCGACCTCGGCGGAGTCCACGGCCGATTCAGTGAGTTCCGGCGTCGTTCGCATGAGGCCTCCCCTGGCGCCCGGGTGGCGCCGTCACAGGGACGACGAACGGATGCCGCCGAGAACGACACTCCGTGCGATGCGCCGCGGCCGTCGCCGGCTCAGCCTCGGGCGGTGAGGCGCTCGAGCAGCTCGCGGTAGCGGCCCGCCGTCTGCTCCACGATCTCGCGCGGGAGCGTCGGCGGCGCCTCGAACGCGGCCTGGTCCCAGTTGACCGTCAGCCAGTCGCGCACGATCTGCTTGTCGAAGCTCGCCATGCGCTGCTCGGGCGTCGCGCCGGACTCGTACGCCGCCGCATCCCAGTACCGGCTCGAGTCGCTCGTGAGCACCTCGTCGGCCAGGGTCACGATGCCGGTGTCGCGATCGGCGCCGAACTCGAACTTCGTGTCGGCGAGGATCAGCCCCCGCGCCTCGGCGACGGCAGACGCGCGCTCGAAGATCTCGATCGACAGCTCGCGCAGCTGTGCCGCGACGGTCTCGCCGACGATCTCGGCCGTGCGCTCGTACGAGATGTTCTCGTCGTGCGAGCCCATGGGCGCCTTCCAGGCAGGGGTGAAGAGCGGCTCGGGCAGGCGGTCGCCGTTCGAGAGCCCCTCGGGCAGCGCGATGCCGCCGATCGCGCCCGTCGCCTGGTATTCCTTCCACCCGCCGCCGGTGATGAACCCGCGCACGACGCACTCGATGGGGAACATGTCGAGCGTGCGGCAGAGCGTCGCGCGGTCGGCCACCTCGTCGGGGATCGCCGGCACCTGCAGGCGGTCGTCCTCGGCATAGGCGAGGTGGTTCGGCACGTCGGGCAGCTGGTCGAACCACCAGCGCGTGAGCGAGGTGAGCATGGCGCCCTTGCCGGGGATCGCGGGTTCGAGCACCCGGTCGTAGGCGCTCACGCGGTCACTGGCCACGACCAGCACCACCCGCGAGGCGCGCAGCGGGTCGCCGGTCCAGGAGTCGTCGTCGTCCATCGCGGCCGTCGGTACGTAGAGGTCGCGCACCTTGCCCGAGTAGACATGCGTCCAGCCCGGCAGTTCCATCGCGTCGTCCATGCGTTCGGCTCCTTCACTGTGCGGCGCGCGAGGGGCGCGCCGCGGTCACTCCGCGACGCGCGCGGCGATGTCGGTGCGGTACTGGCCGCCCTCGAGGCGCAGGTGTCCGAGCGCCTCGTAGGCACGGCGTCGGGCATCGGCGAAGTCCGATCCGACGGCGACCACGTTGAGCACCCGGCCGCCCGTGGCGACGAGCGGCGCCGACCCCGTGTCGTCCGTTGCGCCGATCGCCGTGGCGGCGTGGGCCACGTGCACTCCCGCCACGGATGCCGCGGCGTCGAGTCCCTCGATCACGCGGCCGGTCTCGGGGGCCTCGGGATACCCCTCGCTCGCGAGCACGACCGTGACCGCGGCATCCGCCCGGAACTCGGGCCGGGGCAGCTCGCCGAGCCCGCCGGTGGCCGCCGCGAACAGCAGGCCCGACAGCGGCGTCGCGAGACGCGGCAGCACGACCTGCGTCTCGGGGTCGCCGAAGCGGGCGTTGAACTCGATGACGCGGATGCCCCGGGGCGTGAGGATGAGGCCCGCGTAGAGCAGCCCGATGAACGGGGTCTGCTCGACCGCGAGCTGCTTCACGGTGGGCAGCGCGATGGTCTCGATGACCTCGTCGACGAAGGCCTGCTCGCTGCCGAAGTCGTTCGCCAGCCACGGCAGCGGCGAGTAGGCGCCCATGCCGCCCGTGTTCGGTCCCTGGTCGCCGTCGCGCAGGCGCTTGTAGTCCTGCGCGGGGGAGAGCGGCAGCACGTTGGTGCCGTCGGCCAGGAAGAAGAGGGACACCTCCTGGCCGTCGAGGAACTCCTCGACGAGCACGGGGCCCTGCTGCAGGTAGTGGGTGGCGTGCGCGAGCGCGGCGTCGCGGTCGGTGGTGACGAGCACGCCCTTGCCGGCCGCGAGGCCGTCGGCCTTCACCACGTAGGGCTCGCCGAACTCGTCGAGCGTCGCCTGCACGTCGGCGAGCGTGTCGGCGAGGCGGGCGCGGCCGGTCGGGACGCCCGCCGACTCCATGATGCGCTTGGCGAACGTCTTCGAGCCCTCGAGTGCCGCGGCCGCCTTGCCCGGACCGAACACGGCGATGCCGCGGGTGCGCAGCGCGTCGGCGACGCCCGCGACGAGCGGGGCCTCGGGCCCGATCACGACGAGCTCGATGTCGTTGTCGATCGCGTAGTCGGCGACGATGACGGGGTCGGTCGGGTCGAGCGCGATGGTGGTCACGCTGCCCCGGCCCGACGAGGTGGCGGATGCCGCGATGCCGGCGTTGCCCGGAGCGGCGATGAGCTCGTGACCGGCCTCCTCGTCGAGGAGCGCGAGGATGATGGCGTGCTCGCGCGCGCCCGAGCCGAGGACGAGGATTCTCACCGGTTCAGGCTACCCGATGGGGCTCGGGCGCCTCGGGCCCGGGGCGCCCCGTGACGGCGCGACGGACGGGTTGCCTGACGGTGCCGTGCGGGAGGATGGGGGCATGGCACGAGCACGGATCGACGACGACCTCGGACGCGCGGCACTGACCACGATGCTGGCCATCGCCGAGGCGAACGGCATCGACCAGGCCGACGGGCCCGCGCTCGCGGCATCCGTCGACCGCTCGACCCTCGCGCTCGTCGTGCGCTACACCCTGCAGCTGCTGGCCGAGCAGGCGCCCGGCGGCACGGTCGAGGTGCGCGTGCCCCCCTATGCGGCGGTGCAGTGCGTCGAGGGTCCGAAGCACACCCGGGGCACGCCTCCGAACGTGATCGAGACGGATGCCGGCACCTGGATCGCGCTCGCCAGGGGCACGCTCTCGTGGGCCGACGCCAAGGCGTCGGGGCGGGTGCACGCCTCGGGGCAGCGGGCCGACCTGACGGGTCATCTCCCGGTGCTTCCGGCGTAGCGGCACCAAGGGCGCCGCCGAGCGCAGGCCGGCGGGCGGGCCGAGCGGCATCCGCCGGATGGGACAATGGAGGGGTGAGCGACCCTCAGAACCTTCCGCAGCCGTACGAGCCCGAGCGTGACCCCGAGACCGGGGCCGCACCCGAGGCCGACGCTGCACCCGCCCGGCGCGTGGAGCACATGGAGATCGACGAGCCCACCGAGACCGAGGTCACCGATGACGTCGTGACCGTGCGGCGCGCCCCCCGGTATGGACGGTTCATCACGCTCGGCGCGCTCCTCGGTGCCGTGGTCGCGCTCATCCTCACGTTCGCCTTCTCGGGCCAGCCGGTCGACGGGGTGGCGTCCCCCGGCTTCGACAAGGGCCAGGTGTTCGGCTTCCTGCTGCTGGGCTGCGCGGCGATCGGCGCGATGCTGGGCGCCCTGGTCGCCCTCGTGATCGACCGTGCCTCCGCCAGGAAGGCGAAGTCGGTGACGGCGCTGCACGAGTCGACCTACCGCGCGGACGACTAGTCGCACGTTCGGGACTGGCGCGCGTCCTGTGCCGGGCATATAGTAAGCGTACTTAGTAGATCGGGGCGCGTGATGTGGACGACGACGTATGAGGCCTCGACCTCGGCCGATGCCGGGGCCGTCTGGGCGGCATTGGCCGCCTTGCATTCCGGCACGAGGCTGGGCCCCGGCTCCGACGACTTCGAGCTGCACGGTCCGCTCGCCGTCGGAACGCGGCTGACCGTGACGCCCCAGGGGCAGGACGCGATGGAGTCGGTGATCACCGAACTCGAGCCCGAGCGCGTCTACGCCGACCAGACGGTGTTCGGCGGACTCGTGCTGACGTTCCGTCATCGGCTCGCTCCGGCGCCCGGCGGAGGCACGGCGGTCTCGCACACCCTCGAGATCACCGGCGACGACGCGGACGCGGCCGGGCCGGAGCTCGGACCGCAGATCAGCGGCGACTTCCCCGACGCGATGGCCGAGCTCCTCGCCGCCGCCGAGCAGCGGGCCGCGTGACGCACGAGCTGCAGACGGAGTTCCCGGATGCGTCCGACAGCCCCGGGCTGGCGCTCTGGCGGGTCACCCACAGTTGGCAGCGGGCGATCCGCGACGCCCTCGAGCCGTTCGAGCTCACCCATATGCAATTCGTGCTGCTCGCTTCGCTGACGTGGATCGACCGTTCCTCTCCAGTGACGCAGCGCGAGCTCGCCGACCACGTCGGCATCGACATCATGATGACGTCGCAGGTGCTGCGTGCGCTCGAGGGCAAGGGGCTGGTCGAGCGTGCACGGCATCCCTCCGACGGACGCGCCTTCGCGCTCGAGCCCAGGGCGACGGGGATCGCGCTGGCCAACCGGGCGAACGCCGCCGTCGAGCGCGCCGACCGGGCCTACTTCGCGCCGCTCGGCGCCTCGGTCGCTGGCTTCACGAGACAGCTGAACGCCCTCGACCGCCCCACGCCCGGCCGCACGAGACCGGTCGCTAGCGCCGGAGGCTGAGCACGGCGTCGGCGAACTCGCGCGGCGCCTCCTGCGGCAGGTCGTGGCCGATGCCGGGAAGCTCGCGGAACGCGTGGGCGCCCGTGAACTGCTCGCGGTCGCTCTCGCCGCCGGGCCCGCCGACGCCGTCGGCTCCGCTCTCGAGCACGACGGTCGGCACCGTGATGGGCGGCTCGGCGGAGGCCGCCGCCTCGAGGTCGGCGTAGCGCGGATCGCCCTCGGTGAGCCCGTACCGGTGCCGGTAGGAGTGGATCACGACATCGACGAAGTCGGGGTTGTCGAGACTGGGCGCGCTCGCGGCGAACGCCGCCGACGCGCCGGCCCACTGGGGCGACCACGTCGTCCACAGCAGCTCGCAGAGTTCGCGCCGGTACCGTTCGAGCCCGCGACGCCCGCGCTCGGAATGGAAGTAGTACTGGTACCAGTACGTGCGCTCCCACTCGGGCAGGGCCGGCTCCTGGCCGAAGCCGGCGCCGAACACGTTGTAGCCGCCGACCGTGACGAGGCCGCCGACACGGTCGGGGTGCACTGCCGCGATGATGCACGACGCGCGGCCGCCCCAGTCGTAGCCGCCGACGATCGGCCGGTCGACGCCGAGCGCGTCGATCAGGTCGAGGAGGTCCTGGGCGAGGGCCGCCTGCTCGCCCGAACGCATCGTCGCGGCATCCGTGAACCGCGTCGGGCCGTAGCCGCGCAGGTAGGGCGCGATCACGCGCATGCCGGATGCCGCGAGCAGGCCGGCGACCTCGTCGTAGGCGCGCACGTCGTAGGGGAACCCGTGCGAGAGCACCGCGACCGGCCCGTCGGGCGGACCCGCCTCCTCGTAGGCGATCTCGAGCACCGGGGTGCGCACGCTGCCGCGGCGAGTGAATCCCATGCGGCCAGTGTGGCGCAGGCCACCGACGTCATGCCCGGCTCGGCCGCGCCGCGCCGCGACGCGATGGCCGATGACACGCCGCCCGCGGCATCCGCTCAGCTGAGCTGGGTCTTCTCCACCCACTCGAGGTACTCCTCGGTGACCGTGCCGGTGACGTACTCGCCGGTGAAGCACGAGAGGTCGAGCTGGTCGATCGAGGTGCCCTGGGTGATCGCGGCCTGCAGGTCGGCGACCTCCTGGTAGATCATGTGGTCGGCGTTCAGCTCGCGGGCGATCTCGGGGATCTTGCGCCCGTGCGCGACGAGCTCCTGGCGGCTCGGCATGTTGATGCCGTACACGTGCGGGTAGCGCACCGGGGGAGCGGCCGACGTGAACGTGACCTTGTTGGCGCCGGCCGCGCGGGCCATCTCGACGATCTCCTTCGAGGTCGTGCCGCGCACGATCGAGTCGTCGACGATGAGGATGTTCTTGCCCTTGAACTCGGTGCCCATGGCGTTGAGCTTCTGGCGCACCGAGCGGCGGCGCTGCGCCTGCCCGGGCATGATGAACGTGCGGCCCACGTAGCGGTTCTTGTAGAACCCCTCGCGGTACTCGATGCCGAGCTTCTGGGCGACCTGCATCGCCGCGGGTCGCGACGAGTCGGGGATCGGCATGACGACGTCGATGTCGCCCTTGTCCATGTGGGTCTCGATGGTGGTCGCGAGCCGGTCGCCCATGCGCAGGCGCGCCTCGTACACCGAGATGCCGTTCATGACGGAGTCGGGGCGGGCGAGGTAGACGTACTCGAACGAGCACGGCACGAGCCGGGGGTTCTTCGCGCACTGGCGCGAGATCATCCGCCCGTCGAGGGTGATGAAGATCGCCTCGCCGGGGAGCACGTCGCGCACGATCTCGTAGTCGCCGTTCTCGAGCACGAGCGATTCGGAGGCCACGATCCACTCGTCCTTGCCGGCCTCGGTCACGCGCTTGCCGAGGATGAGCGGGCGGATGCCGTAGGGGTCGCGGAACGCGAGCAGGCCGTAGCCCGCGATGAGCGAGATGACCGCGTAGGAGCCCTCGACGCGCTCGTGCACCTGCTCGACGGCGGCGAACACCTGGTCGGGGTCGAGGTCGAGCCCGGTGATCTGCCCCTGCAGCTCGGTCGCGAGCACGTTGAGCAGCATCTCGGTGTCGCTCGTGGAGTTCACGTGGCGGCGGTCGATGTTGAACAGGTCGCTCGAGAGCTCACGCGTGTTCGTGAGGTTGCCGTTGTGCACGAGGATGATGCCGTACGGCGCGTTCACGTAGAACGGCTGCGCCTCCTCCTCGCGCTCTGCCGCGCCCTTCGTGGTGTAGCGAACGTGGCCGAGGCCCATGTTGCCGAGCAGCGAGCGCATGTCGCGCGTGCGGAAGGCCTCACGCACCTGGCCGCGCTGCTTCGTCATGTGGAAGACCGGTCCGTCCGCGGTCGCGATGCCGGTGGAGTCCTGCCCCCGGTGCTGCAGCAGCAGGAGGCTGTCGTAGATCTGCTGGTTGACGGGCTCGGTGGAGACGATGCCGACGATGCCGCACATGCGAGCTAGGGCTCCTCGTGGGGGTGGGTTGAGCGTCCGAGCAGGACGATCCATCCTCCCACACGCGCGCGTGTGAGCCGCCTGAACGGCACCTCCTGCTCAGCTGAGCGGATGCCGCTACCGGGCGTGACGCTCGACGAAGGCCCGCAGCATCCGGCTCGGATGCGACACCTCCGCACGACGCACCGCGGCGAGCGTCGGCTCGAGCTCGTCCGCCGCGAAGTACCCGTGGTTCGCATAGGCGTGGATGCGCACGGTGATCGCCTCGACGTCGAGCTCGGGGTGGAACTGCGTCGCGTACACGTTCGTCCCCACCCGGAACATCTGCACCGGGCAGGTCGGCGACGACCCGAGCAGGGTCGCCGAGGCCGGCAGCGAGCGGATCGCCTCCTTGTGCCCCACGAACGCGTTGAACGTCGCCGGCATCCCGGCGAGGATCGGGTCGGATGCCCCGGCGTCGGTCAGCGTGACCGGCACGACGCTGATCGGCTCGGCGTAGGTGCGGTCGATCGGCGCGCCCTGGTGCACGCCGAGGGTGCCGACGCCGTAGCAGGCGCCGAGGAACGGGAAGTCCCGGGCCACGACCTCGTCGAGGAGCGCGTCGAACTCGGCCTCGACCCGTCGCTGCACCGTCGACTTCCGCTCGGCAGGATCGGACGCGTTGAACGGGCCGCCGCCGACGAAGATGCCCGAGAGCCCGTCCAGGTCGAGGTCGGGCATTGGCCCCGCCTCGAGCCGCACCCGGATCAGGTCGCGCTCGTCGAGGCCCGAGTGGCGGAGGAACAGCGCGTACTCCTCGTCGGCGGGCTGGTCCTCGGCGCGCGTCGCGAGGAGGACGAAGGGCTTCACACGCCCACGATATTCCCGAGGCCCGCGGCGCGGGGCCTCAGTACTCCGACGGCTTGGGCAGCACGGCCATCGTGCAGCGCGAGACGCACACCAGCTTGCCAGCGGCATCCGTGATCCTGATGTCCCATACCTGGGTCGTGCGGCCGCGCGTGATCGGCGTGGCCTCGCCGTAGACCCAGCCCTCGGCGACCGGGCGAACGTGGTTCGCATTGATCTCCATGCCGACGCAGTAGCTCGTGGCCGGGTCGACCGTGAACGTGGAGCCCCAGCTCGCGAGGGTCTCGGCGAAGGCGACGGATGCCCCGCCGTGCAGTACCCCGCCAGGCTGGCGCGTGCGGCCGTCGACCGGCATCCGGCCCTTGAGCGAACCGTCGGTGAGTTCGGTCATCTCGATGCCGAGCTCGTTCAGGAGGGTGCCGTCGCGACGCGAGTTCGCCCAGTCGAGGGACGGCTCGCCGAACCAGATGCTCATGCGATCGAGTCTGGCATGCGCGCCGGCCACACGTCCGCGCCGGCCATGCCGCGCGCCCCGTGCACCGGCGCCGTCAGGCCAGCTCGGCGATGATCGGATGGATGGCGTCGTCGAACGCCGAGGCATCCGATCGCAGCGAGTCGGTGACCGCGACGGTCATCGCACCGATCCACCAGACGCCCGGCTGCGTGAACGGCACCACCTCGACGTTGAGCTCGAAGGAGTGCGCCCGGCGCCCCACTTCGCGCTCGTGCTCGGCGATCGTGCCGGCGTAGGCGCGGTAGGAGTCGCCGCGGCGTGCGGCCGAGGCGGTGCGGTAGCCCTGATGCGCCCACTCGGCCCAGGCCCGCGCGGCCTCGGCGTGCGGCACGATCGCCGCGGCCAGGATCTCCGCTTCGGAGACGGGCAGCGCCACCTCGGTGTCGTACGCCTCGACGAGTTCGAGCGGCACCGCCGACGGATGCGCCTCGGGCTCGACCGTCATCGCCCACCAGGCCCGCCACTGCCGCTCGAGCAGGTCGTGCTGGTCGATCTCGAGCCGGTCACCGATGGCGCCGACGTCGCGGAGCCTCGGCAACTCCACCGGCGACGCGATCGCGAGCACTTCGCGCAGGTAGAGGGCGAGGAGGACCGAGCGACTCGCGTTCTCGCGAATCACCCACGACGGAGTTCCGCCCGCGTGCATGCGTCCATTTTAGGGTGCGCTGCCCGCCGCGGCACGGATCGGCGCGCGGGCCGCGGGTACGCTTGACAGGTGACCTCGAACTCGTCCTACGCCGCCGCCGGAGTCGACACCCGGGCGGGCGATCTCGCCGTCGAGCTCATGAAGGAGGCCGTCGCCGCGACGCACGGCTCCAACGTGCTCGGCGGGGTCGGCGGTTTCGCCGGTCTCTTCGACCTCTCGTTCGCGAAGGACTACGCCCGGCCGCTCCTCGCGACCTCGACCGACGGCGTCGGCACGAAGATCGCGATCGCGCAGGCGCTCGACCGTCACGACACCATCGGGCAGGACCTCGTGGGCATGGTCGTCGACGACATCGTCGTGGTCGGGGCGAAGCCGCTCTTCATGACCGACTACATCGCCTGCGGCAAGGTCGTGCCCGAGCGCATCGCCGCGATCGTCACGGGCATCGCGAAGGCCTGCGCCGAGACGGGCACCGCGCTCGTCGGCGGCGAGACCGCCGAGCACCCCGGGCTCATGGGCGCCGACGACTACGACGTGGCCGGCGCCGCGGTCGGCGTGGTCGAGGCCGACCGGCTGCTCGGCGCCGAGCGGGTGCGCGACGGCGACGCGGTGATCGCGATCGCCTCGAGCGGCCTGCACTCCAACGGCTTCTCCCTCGTCCGGCACATCCTCGCGAACGCGGGGCTGTCGTACACGGATGCCGCCGCAGAGCTCGGCACCACGTGGGGCGAGGCGCTCCTCGAGCCGACGCGGCTCTACGCCGGGCCGCTCGTGCGCCTCCTCGAGCACGACCGGCTCGCGGCATCCGTGCACTCGCTGTCGCACGTGACGGGCGGCGGCATCGCGGCGAACCTCGCCCGCGTGCTGCCCCGCGGCTCGTGGGTGGAGCTCGACCGGTCGACCTGGTCGCCCGCCCCCGTCTTCCGGGTGCTCAACGACCTCGCGGGCACGACGCTCGAGTCCACCGAGGGCACCTGGAACCTCGGCATCGGCTTCTTCGCCGTGGTCGCCGCGGAGGACGCGGCCGCCGTGATCGACGAGCTCGACGCGCTCGGCCTGCCCTCGTGGCAGGCGGGCACCGTGGCCATCGGCGATCGCGACCTCGACGGATTCGAGCAGGGCGCGAAGGGCGTCGACGGCGGCGCCGTTCGCCTCGTGGGCGGCTACCGGGACTGAGCCGATGCACGCGGGCGTCTCGATCGGGATCATCGGCACGACGAGTGCCGAGGTGGTCCGCGAGCTGGCCCCGCGCGTCGAGCGGCTCGGCTTCTCGGCGCTCTGGATCAACGACGTGCCCGGCGGCGACTCCCTCGACGGGCTCCGCGCTGCTGCATCCGTGACCGACACGCTCCGCCTCGCGACCGGTGTCATCCCCCTCGACCGTCGGCCCGCCGACACGCTCGACCTGCGTGAACTCCCCGCGGCGCGTACGACCCTGGGGATCGGCTCGGGTCGGGCCGAGCATCCGGTTCGCCTGGTCAGCGAGGGCGTCCAGACGTTGCGTGCGTCGACGACCGCGTCGATCGTCGTGGGTGCGCTCGGCCCGCGGATGCGCCGGCTGGCCGCCGAACAGGCCGACGGCGTGCTGCTCAACTGGCTCACGCCGGACGCGGCGCGGGCGGCGGCCGAGGAAGCCCGCGCTACGGCGAGCGCCGCCGAGGCGCTCCGCCCGCGGGTCGTGCTCTACGTGCGCACGATCGCCGAGCAGCAGGCGCGGCCCGCGCTCGAGCAAGAGATCACCCGCTACGAGTCGGTGCCGTCGTACGCCGCGAACTTCGAACGCCTCGGCATCGCCGCGGCCGACGCGACGGTGACGGATGCCGCGGGGCTCGCCGCGTTCGACGTCGTCGACGAGCTCGTGCTGCGGGCGATCACGCCGACCAACTCGCTCGCCGAGCTCGAACGGTTCGTCGAGGAGACCGCGCGCTGGCGCACGCTCGCTTAGGCGGTCTCGGACCCGTCGTCAGCGCCGAGCGTTGAACGTCAGTCGCGACTAGGCGCGCTGTTGCTCGTCTCCAGTGACGTAGGTGTCGTCGTCGTCGGCAGCGTACTCCGACCACTTCGACGCCTCTTCGTTGTATTCGTCATGCTGCGAACCCGTGAGTTCGCGCTCAAGCGCCGTGTAGTCGGTGTTCGGACTGAAGTACTTCAGCTCCCGAGCGACCTTGGTGTGCTTGGCTTTCTGACGGCCGCGCCCCATGCGTGACCCCCTTACGACATCTGGCCGGGTGGGATGGTCTTCACCCGGCGCGCTCTGATAGAAGAAATTCGTCCGGCTGCCAGTTTAGCACCGCGAATCGGGGCCGGTCGGAGCCTTCCACAGCGAGTATGCAACCGCCCTGCCCGCCGCACCGTCGTTGTGCGCGAGCCCAGCAAGTCGTGCTGAGATTGTCGGGTGATGACGAGCCCTGAACGCGTGAAGGTCGTGGTGATCGGAGCCGGTCAGGCCGGGCTCTCCGTCGCCTACTACCTGCGCCGGTTCGAGCTCGTCGCCGACGACGATTTCGTCATGCTCGACCGCGCCCCCGGACCGGGCGGCGCGTGGCAGCACCGCTGGTCGTCGCTCCGCCTCGGCACCGCGCACCGCGTCAACGACCTGCCCGGAATGGCCGAGCTCGGCGTCAGCTTCGACACCGCCGACCGCACGCTTCCGGCGAAGGAGGTCGTCGCCGACTACTACGGGCGGTTCGAGCAGCACTTCGACCTGCGGGTGCGTCGCCCCATGAACGTGCGCACCGTCGCGAACGAGGGCGTCGACCTGCTCGTGCAGTACGAGGGCCTCACCCCGCAGCCCGTCGAGGAGGCCAAGGCCAAGGGCCTCTTCGGCCGCCGGCGCAAGACGTTCGAGGAGCCTCCTGCCCCGTCGGCTCCGCAGCACCAGCTCGCGACGCAGTTCCTCGTGAACGCCACGGGCACCTGGGGCTCTCCCTTCGTGCCCTACTACCCCGGCATGGCCGACTTCGCGGGCCGGCACCTGCACACCTCCGACTACGTCGACGCGGCGGACTTCCGCGGCCAGCACGTCGTGGTCGTCGGGGGCGGCACGTCGGCGATCGGCTTCATGCTCGAGCTCGAGGAGGTCGCCGCCGGGCTCACCTGGGTCTCCCGACGCCCGATCGACTGGCTCGATCGCCAGGAACTCGACCTCGAGGGCGCCTCGGCCGCGGTCGCCCTGCAGGACGAGGCCGCCAGGTCGGGCCGCGCGCTTCCCTCGGTCGTCAGCGGCACGGGCGTGCCGAGGAGCCGCAGGATCGCGGCGGGGATCGAGCGGGGCCTGCTCGTCGCGCGGCCCATGTTCGATCGGATCGAACCCGATCGCGTGGTCTGGGACGGCGACGACGGCGGCATGGCGCGCGCCGACGCGATCATCTGGGCCACGGGCTTCCGGCCCGACCTGCGGCACCTGTCGCCGCTCAAGCTGCGCGAGAAGGCCGGCGGCATCACGGTGGGCCAGGGCGCCTCGTGGAACGACCCGCGCATCTTCCTCGCCGGGTACGGCCCGCAGGCCTCCACCATCGGCGCCAACCGGGCGGGCCGCATGATCGCCCGCCAGATCATGGCGATGCTCTAGCGAGCGGATGCCGCGGCGCTCAGTCCGACGAGCTCCCGCCGTCGCGCGCCCGCTGTCCGAACGTCCCGGCGGTGACCGTCGCATACGACGCCGCCACCACCCGCTCCAGCACGTCGAGGTCGATCTTCGCGAGGTCCTTCACGTAGAGGCATCCGACGCCCGTGGTGTGCGGGCCGAGGCGCCCGAGCGCGTCGGAGTGGGCCGCGACGCCGTCGGGCAGGTAGATCGTCGTCGACGGCCTGCGCGGGGCGAAGGCCGCGGCGGCCGCATCGCCCTGCCGCCCGCTCTCGTAGTGGTAGTGGTACGTGCCGAAGCCGATGATGCCCCGATACGCGATGCGGGGCGGCTCGCCGGTGACGCGTGACATGAGCTCGACGAGCGTCTCGGCGTCCCGCCGGCGCACCGCCGGCTCGATCGAGTCGATCAACCCCCGCACGTCGTCGTCGACCACCATGGGCGGCAGCCTAGCGACCGCGCTTGGATCCCGTCGTGGTCGGATGCGGCGCTTCGGCGATCGGCCGGCGCGGCAGCGGGCGTACCGGCTCGCCGCGGCGGTCCTGACCGGGCAGCGGGCGCGAACGGCGGCCGTAGATGAGGTCGGAGGAGTCGAGCAGCCACGGCACGAGCGCCACGGTGACGCCGTGCACCAGCAGCAGCTTCTGCCGGATGCGCCGGGCCTTGTGGTTGTGCAGGATGTTCTCCCACCAGTGGCCCACGATGAACTGCGGCATGTACACGGTCACGACCTCGGAGCCGTGCTCGGCCCTCCGGTTCTTGATGTACTGGATCAGCGGATGGCTGAGGTCGCGGTACGGCGACGACAGGATGCGCAGCTTCACGTGGATGTTCTGCTTCACCCAGTCCTTCTTCAGGCGCTTCGTCGACTCGTCGTCGATCGACACGTGCACGGCCTCGAGGGAGTCGTGGCGCGCCGCGATCGCGTAGTCGAGCGCCTTCAGGGTGGGCTTCTGCATGCGGCCGACGAGCACGATCGCGTGGTCGCCCGTCGCGCCGAACGTCGTGGTCGGGTCGACCTCGATCTCCTTCTCGACGTCGCGGTAGTACCGGTTCACGCCCATCATGAGGAAGAAGAGGATGGGCATCATCACGAACACGATCCACGCGCCGTGGGTGAACTTCGTGATGGTCACGACGATGAGCACGACTGCGGTCATGCCCGCGCCGATGGCGTTGATCACGAGGGCGCGCATCACGGCGCCCTGGGAGAGCGGCTTCGCATCGGCATCCGCCGCCGCCGCCGTTCGCTGCTGCTTCGCCTTCGACGACGGGTGCCGCCGCAGCGAGAGCTCGCGCAGCCAGTGCCGCACCATGCCGGTCTGCCCGAGCGTGAACGACACGAACACGCCGATGATGTAGAGCTGGATCAGCACCGTCAGGTTCGCCTGGAACACCACGAGGATGAACGAGGCCGCGAGCGCGAGGATCACGACGCCGTTCGAGTAGATGAGACGGTCGCCGCGGGTGGAGAGCGACTTGGGCGCGTAGCCGTCCTGCGCGAGCACCGAGCCGAGCAGCGGGAACCCGTTGAACGCCGTGTTGGCCGCGAGGAGCAGCACGAGCGCGGTCGTCGCCTGGATCAGGTAGAAGAAGACGGAGTTGTCGCCGAAGGTGGCGCCCGCGACCTGCGCGATGAGGCTCTTCTGCGGCTCGGTGGCGCACTCCGTCCAGCCGATCAGGTTGCACGGATTCTCGGCGTAGTGCACGT
This sequence comes from Agromyces sp. P2_B3, assembly GCF_056404815.1. NCBI lineage: Bacteria > Bacillati > Actinomycetota > Actinomycetes > Micrococcales > Microbacteriaceae > Agromyces > Agromyces sp. P2_B3. Next base: position 99,294 of record NZ_JBFUDH010000001.1, read on the forward strand.
TCGAGATGAGCGCGAGCGCCGTGAGCCCGGCGAAGAGCACGATCGCGATGCCGCCCATGAGCACGAGGGTGCGCTGCGCGTTGCGGACCTTGGGGCGGCGGAACGCGGGCACGCCGTTCGAGATGGCCTCCACGCCCGTCAGGGCGGAGCATCCGCTCGCGAAGGAGCGCAGCAGCAGGAGGATGATGCCCGCCTGCGTCAGCGACTCGGGGTCGACGCCGTAGATCGACGACTCGGCCACGGGCGGATCGCCGAGCAGCGTGCGGGTGAGGCCGACCACGACCATGACGAACACGCTGCCGATGAAGAGGTAGGTGGGCACGGCGAACGCCTTCGACGACTCGCTGACGCCGCGGAGGTTCACGGCGGCGAGCAGGATGACGAAGAGCACGGCCAGCTCGACCCGGAACCCGTTGAGCTCGGGGATCGCGGAGATGATGTTGTCGACGCCCGACGCGACGGACACGACGACGGTCATCACGTAGTCGACGAGCAGGGCGGATGCCACGACCAGGCCGGCCTTCTCGCCGAGGTTGCGGTGCGCCACCTCGTAGTCGCCGCCGCCCGAGGGGTATGCCCGGATGAGCTGCCGGTACGACGCCACGACCGTGACGAGGAGCACCACCACCGCGACGGCCACCCACGGCGCGAAGCTCAGGAAGGCGAGGCCGCCCACCATGAGGATCATGAGCAGCTCCTGCGGGGCGTACGCCACGGAGGACAGCGGGTCGCTCGCGAAGATCGGGAGCGCCAGGTGCTTCGGGAGCAGCTGCCCCTCGAGTTTCTCGGTCGGGAGGGGGTCGCCGATGATCCAGTTCTTCGGCGACTTCAGTTCTGCCGGCGGCTCGCCGACTTCATTCGTCACGGCGGACGACACTACACCCGACCGGTCGAGAGTCAAGTCAGCCGGCTCGAGAGTCAGGTCAGGACGAGGACGTACATGCCCGCCGCTGCGGCGAGCCCGAGCGCGAGGGTGACCACGACGTTGAGGATGGCGGCCCGCCAGCGGCCGCCGTCGATGAGCTCGACCGTCTCGACCGTCCACGTGCTGAACGTCGTGAGCCCGCCGCAGAACCCCGTGACCAGCACGAGGCGCAGGTCGCCGTCGAGGGCCGCGCGCTCCGCGAGTCCGATCAGCGCACCGGCGACGCCCGAGCCGACCACGTTCACGATGAGGATGCCGCCGGGCAGGTGTCCGGGCCGCACCGGCAGCGCCCGCGACAGCGCGTAGCGCAGCACGGCGCCCACGGCGCCCGCCACGAGCACGGAGACCACGACGAGCGGCGCGAGCGCGGCGGTCACAGGGTCTCCCCGGCATCGGTGATCTCGGTCGGCATGGGGCGGTGGGCGATGAGCGAGCCGATGCGGAGGCCGGCCGCGGCGAGGCCGAGCCCGCCGATCACCGAGGCCAGCAGGTAGGCGACCGCGACCCCGGCGTCGCCGCCGGCGGTGAGCAGGAGGAGCGAGGCCATCACCGCCGACAGCGTGGTGAACGACCCGAGCACGCCCGATCCCAGGCCCGCCTTGAGCCAGAACGGCGTGGCCGGTCGGGTCCACACCCCGCCGACCAGCCAGCCGAGCGCGAACGCTCCGACGAGGTTGACGACGAGGGTCTCGATGGGGAACTCGCCGTCGGCGTGCGGGAACGCGAGGTCGCAGGCGAGGCGCAGGCCCGTGCCGACGAGGCCGCCGAGGGCGACGGCGAGGTAGGCGAGCACCCCTCGAGGCTACGCCGTGGCGGGGGCAGGCTCGAAGACCCAGTCGTTCGTGTGCAGCACGCGGCCCGGCGTGACCTCGAAGTCCTTCTCACCGAGCAGCGTGAAGCCCGCCTTGCGGCACACCGCGTTGGAGGCGGGATTGTCGACGCGCGGAAAGGCGTGCACCGGCAGCGTGTCGCCATGAGCGCGCGCGACCTCGAGCATGGCGATCACCGCCGCGGGGGCGATGCCCTGCCCGCGGTACTCGGCCTCGACCGACCAGCCGGCCTCGAGCACCGGCTCGCCGTCTTCGTCGCGATGCCAGTAGCCCACGATGCCGACGCCCTCGGGGTGGCCGGGGATCATGATGCGGAACTGGAAGCCCGCGCCCTCGCGCCACAGCCGTAGGTATCGCTCGTGACGCTCGATGACCTGCTCGTCGGTCTCGACGCCGCCCATCTGGTCCATGAGCTCGGGGGTGTTCGCCCGGCGCAGCAGGTCGAGGTCGTCGTCGGACCAGGGCTGCAGTGCGACATCCGTCATGCCCCCAGACAACCACCGACCCCCGACACCCGCCGGATGACGGGTGCCGGGGGTCTCAGGCGGGGGTCAGTGGTCGGTGAGGGTCGCCAGCACGTCGGCGCGCACCTCGGCGAGGCGGGCGCGCAGGAGCGTCACGGCCTCGGACGACACGCGGCCGCCGTGCGCCCGGGTGCGCAGGTCGGTGCGCAGCTGCTGGCGGAACTCGTTGAGCACCAGGTCGGCCTCGTGCACGGCGCGGTTCGAGTCGGCGTGCGGGGCCGACGAGCCCGTGCCGCCCGTGCCGCCGGTCGCACCGCCCGCTCCCGTGCCGCTGCCGGCCGGCGCGCTCGACGCGGCACGCTTCGCCTCACGGGCGGCGCTGGCCAGCTCGGCCCGCAGCGTGCGCATCGCGTCGTTCACCTCGGCGCGCACGCCGTCGGCGAGACGGCGCACCGAGTCGGTGAGGTCGTCCTCGATGGCGTCGAGGTCGTGGCGGCGTGCCTCGAGCTCGGCTCGACCGGCATCCGTGATCTCGTAGACGGTCTTGCGGCCGTCCGTCGACTTCGTGACGAGGCCCTCCTCCTCGAGCTTGGAGAGGCGGGGATAGATGGTGCCGGCGCTCGGGCTGTAGGTGCCGCCGAAGCGATCCGACAGTGCCTGGATCAGCTCGTAGCCGTGCCGGGGCCGCTCGTCGAGCAGGGCGAGCAGGTAGAGGCGCAGGTTGCCGTGGGCGAAGACGGGGGGAGTCATGCCGAGGCCCCGGCGTCGCCCGCGCCGGTGCCGGCTGCGGCATCCGCCGTGCCCGCCTTCGCCGACGCCTCGCGGCGCATGATCGAGATGTTGCCCGACACGCTGTTCGCGCCGAGCTCGAGCCAGCGGCCGGCGAGCTCGCCGACGGTGCGCTCGAAGCCCTTGCCGAGCATCCCCTTGATGGTGGAGTCGTCGAGCAGCACCGTGCCGCCGACCGTGTTGACGCGGTAGCGAGCGCCGGTGCCGGGCTCGAAGCGCACGGTGAGGTCGCCCGAGACCGTGTTGGTGTCGATGCGGTGCGGCGTGCCCTCGGCGTCGACGATCATGTTGCCCGACACGGTGTCGGCGTTGAACGACACGATGTCGCCCGTCGCGACGATGTCGCCCGAGACCGAGTGCGCCGTGATGCGGCCCGTGTGGTTGCCGGCCGAGACCTCGCCCGAGACGCTGGACAGCTCGACGTCGCCCTCGTGGTTGTCGATCACCAGGTCGCCCGACACGGTGTTGAACCTCGCGTCGGTCGCGAAGCCCGAGATCAGCGCGTCACCCGACACGACGCCGAGCTTGATGGCGACGTGGCGCGGGGCGAGGATCGACACCTCCGCCTTGGCGCTGCCGACGAAACCCTTGAAGGCGTCGATGAAGTTGTCCCAGCGCAGCTGCGGGTGGTCGATCTCGAGCGAGTCGCCGTCGATCTGCACGAGCAGGTCCTTGCCGGTGACGCTCGAGATCTCGATGCGTGCGCCGGGCTCGTCGTGCGCGATGATGTCGACCTTGCCGCCGATGAGGCTCACCTTGAGCTTGCGCACGAGTTCCAGGTCGATGACCCGGGAGTCTCCGGGGGCGATGACCCACTTCTCGATGGCCATGGTGCTTCTCCCTCTGCGCCGAATCGGGATGCCGCGGCATCCGTCTCGTGCGCGTTCTCTATCGCGATATATCGCGTCTTGTCCTGCAACACGATATATCGCGTTTCCGCCGACTGCAAGTGCGGCGGATGCCGCGTGCTTGACCTTGACGCTGCGTCAACCTCTAGCGTGGAATCCATCGACGGAAGACGAGAAGGAAGGGAGGATCGCGATGGACTGGTCCATCCAGGAGATCGCGAAGCTGGCCGGCACCACGAGCCGCACGCTTCGCCACTACGACGACATCGGGCTGCTGCCGCCGAGCCGCATCGGCGGCAACGGCTACCGCTACTACGACGACGGGGCGCTCGTGCGACTGCAGCGCATCATGCTGCTGCGCGAGCTCGGCCTCGGCCTCCCCGCCATCGGCGAGGTGCTCGACCGAGAGGAGAGCGCCCCGCACGCCCTGCGCAGCCATCTCGAGTGGCTGCAGCAGGAGCAGGACCGGCTGACGCGGCAGATCGCGTCGGTCGAACGCACCATCGGAGCATTGGAAGGAGGTGAACGACTCATGGCAGAGCAGATGTTCGACGGCTTCGACCACACCCAGTACAAGGAGGAGGTCGAGGAGCGCTGGGGCAAGGACGCGTACGCGAGGAGCGACGCGTGGTGGCGCTCAATGAGCGCCGACGAGAAGGCGGTGTGGCAGCAGCGCGTGGCCCAACTCGCCAGCGACTGGATCTCGGCCCACGAGCGGGGCATCGACCCCGCTGGTGACGAGGCGCAGGCGCTCGCACAGCGCCAGTTCGACTGGCTGCGCGGCATCCCGGGCACGCCCGGCGGCGGCGCAGCCGGACCCACGAAGGAGTACTTCGTCGGGCTCGGCGAGATGTACGTGGCCGACGAGCGCTTCGGCGCGAACTACGGCGGCCAGGCCGGCGCCGAGTTCGTGCGGGACGCGATGACCGTCTACGCCGACCGCAACCTGTAGCGGGCGGGCGTCATCGCCCCCGAGGTGTCCCGCCTCGGGGGCGATCGCCGGTCATGAGGTGGCGGATGCCGCGCGAGTACGCCGGACGAGGGGGCGGCCCTGCGTGGGCGTCGCCCCCGAACGCCGGATGGCGAACAGCGGGATCGCGTAGCCGCACAGCGGTCCGATCAGGACGGCGAACGCCACGGTGCCGATGCCGACGTCGCCGCCGAGCGCCCAGCCGATGGCCAGCACGACGACCTCGATGCTGGTGCGGACGATCCAGATGCGCCATCCGGTGACCCGGTGCAGGCCGGTCATCAGGCCGTCGCGGGGGCCCGGGCCGAAGTGCGCGCCGATGTAGAGGCCGGTCGCGATCGCGAGCACGACGATGCCCGCGCCGAGCAGGAGGATGCGCGCCCAGAGGTCGAGGCCCGACGGGATGAGCCAGAGGCCGAGGTCGGCGAACGGCCCGACCAGCAGCGCGTTCATGATCGTGCCGAAGCCGGGCTTCTGGCGGATGGGGATCCACAGGAGCAGGACGATGCCGCTCGTGATGACGGTGATGAGCCCGAAGTTCAGCCCGGTCTGCTTCGCGATGCCCTGCGTCAGCACGTCCCACGGGGCGACGCCGAGCTCGCCGCGCACGATGAGCGCGATGGCGATGCCGTAGAGGAACAGCCCGAGGAAGAGCTGCACGAAGCGGCGGACGAGCACGGGCGCGGGGTCGGTCGGACGGCGAAGCATGATGCAATCCAATTCCATGATTGGCCTGTTCACAAAGAGCCAATCGGCCTAAAGTGGCCTGATGGCTGATCTGTCGCTCAGTGCGCGCTCGCTCGAACTCCTCCTCGGCGACTGGCGCGGACCTGGCAGCGCGTACGAGGGGCTCGCCGAACGCATCCGCCTGCTCATCGTCGACGGCCGCATCGGGGTCGACACGCGGCTGCCGGCCGAGCGCGACCTCGCGGAGCGGCTCTCCCTGAGCCGCACGACCGTCACCGCGGCCTACCGGCACCTGCGCGAGCAGGGCATGCTGCACAGCGTGCGCGGGTCGGGCAGCGTGGCGCGCCTGCCCGGTGCGCCCGCGATCCTGCCCGCACCGCTCGAGAGCGAGTACATCGACTTCTCGAAGGCGGCGCCGCCCGCCCTGCCCTGGCTCGCGGACGTCGCTCGACAGGCCGTCGACGACCTTCCCGCGCACCTCGCCGATTCGGGCTTCGATCCCATCGGCACGCCGGCGCTGCGCCAGGCCATCGCCGACCGCTATGCCGTTCGCGGACTGCCCACCACGCCCGACCAGATCATGGTCACCATCGGTGCGCAGCACGCCATCGGCCTGCTCGCCCGGGCGCTCGTGGGTCGTGGCGACCGCGCCCTCACCGAGGTGCCGATCTACCCGCATGCCTACGAGGCGTTGCGCGCGGCCGGCGCTCGACTCGTGACCGTGCCCGTCGTGCCGGCCGGCACCGAGGGCGACGACGACCGCGAGCAGGCCGCCGGCCTGGTGCAGGCGATCCGGCACTCGAATCCGGTCGCGGCGTACCTCATCCCCGACTTCCAGAACCCCACCGGGCGCACCATGAGCCGCGAGACCCGCGCCCACGTGCTCGACGCGGCCGCACGGCAGGGCACCGTCGTCATCGCCGACGAGACCACCGCCGAGCTGTCCATCGACCGACCGGGCCACTTCCCGCCCATGGCGGCCGATGGGCCGGCCGTGCTGATCGGCTCGGTCGGCAAGACCGCGTGGGGCGGCATCCGCGTGGGCTGGATCCGTGCCGAGCGGCCGCTGATCCGCCGGCTGCTCGCCGTGCGCTCGCCGGGCGACCTCGGCACGCCCATCCTCGAGCAGCTCATCGTCACCCGGCTGCTCGGCCGCATGGACGAGATCCTCGAGCTGCGGCGCGAACAGCTCCGCGCCGGCCGGGACCGCCTCGAGCACCTCGTCGCCCGGCACCTGCCCGAGTGGGACGTGCCGCGCGTCACCGGCGGCATCGTCACCTGGGCCGGCCTCGGTGCGCCGGTGAGCTCGCAGCTCGCGCTCGGCGCCCGCCGCGAGGGACTCATCGTGGCCGCCGGCCCGAGGTTCGGGGTCGACGGGGCGTTCGAGCGGTTCCTCCGGCTGCCCATCTGCTACAGCCCCGAGACGACGGATGCCGCGGTGCTGGCGCTCGCGCGCGCCTGGCGGTCGCTCGCCCGCACCCCCGTGACCGAGCCCGAACCCGAGCTGCTGGCCTCGGTGGTCTGAGGGTCAGACGCCCGTCGCGATGACCGGCTCGTCGTCGGCCGGCGCGGTCTCGGTGCGCTCGCCGCGGGGCGCCGCGATGGAGGGGCCGTCCGTGCGACGTCGGAACAGGAGCGCCGCGATCACCGCGCCCACCGCGAACAGGCCGGCGCCCCACCAGTACGCGACCGCGTAGCTGTGGATCGCGGCATCCGACAGCACGGCCTCGGTCGGCGGCGTGTGCGACGCGATGTAGTCGGTGGCCGCGGTCGCCGCAAGGGTGTTCAGCAACGCGGTGCCGATGGATCCGCCCACCTGCTGGCTGGTGTTCACCATGGCCGACGCGACGCCCGCGAACGACCGCTCGACGCCGAACGTGGCCGTCTGCATGGACGCGGGCATGATCGAGCCCATGCCGAAGCCGAGGATCATGAGCGGCGCGAGCACGTCGGCGACGTAGGTGCTCTGCGCGTCGAGGTGGGTGAGGATGACCATGCCGGTCGCGGCGATGACCATGCCGATCGGCACCATGACCTTCGGGCCGAACCTGGGCACGAAGAGGTTGGTCGACAGCTGCGCGGCGAGCACGAGCATCAGGATCATCGGCAGGAACGCCAGCCCCGTCTGGATCGGCGAGTAGCCGAGCGACGTCTGCAGGTAGTACGTGACGAAGAGGAAGATGCCGAACATGCCGGCGCCCGCGATGAAGACCGACAGGTAGGCGGCGCCTCGGTTGCGGTCGAGCACGATCTGCAGCGGGAGCAGCGGGTGGGTCGCCCGGCGCTGCCAGAGCACGAACGCCACGAGCAGCACTGCGGATGCCGCGAGCATGCCCCACGTCATCGGCGAGTCCCAGCCCTCGGTCTCGGCGTTCGAGAACCCGTAGACGAGGAGGAACAGCGCGCCCGAGATGAGGATCGTGCCGGGCAGGTCGAGCTTCGGACGCGGGCCGGTGCGTGCCACGTGGCGCACGAACAGGGCGGCGCCGACGATCGCGACGGCCGCGATGAACACGTTGATGTAGAGGTTCCAGCGCCAGTTGAACTGCTCGGTGAGGAAGCCGCCGAGGAGCAGGCCGATGGCGCCGCCCGCTCCCGCGATCGCGCCGAAGACGCCGAACGCCCGGGCGCGTTCCTTGGGGATCGTGAACGTCGTCGTGAGCACCGCCAGGGCCGTGGGCGCGAGGAGCGCGGCGAAGGCGCCCTGCAGCGCGCGGCCGGTGACGAGCACGCCGAAGGTCGGTGCGGCGCCCGCGAGGGCCGAGGCGAGCGCGAAGCCGATGAGGCCGATGATGAAGGTGCGCTTGCGGCCCCAGAGGTCGGAGAGCCGGCCGCCGAGCAGCAGCAGGCTGCCGAAGGCGAGCGAGTAGGCCGTGACGACCCACTGGCGGTCGCCGTCGGAGAAGCCGAGGTCGGCCTGTGCGGCCGGAAGTGCGATGTTCACCACGGTGGCGTCGAGCACCACCATGAGCTGGGCCAGCGCGACGGTCGCGAGGGTCCACCAACGGCGGGAGGACGCCGCGACGGGCGTGGGAGTCGTGGTCGGAGCGGAGGTCATGGGCGCCACTCTATACGAGACTGGGCGGTTTCGGATATGAACAGTTCCTGAAGTAACATGGCAGCAACACGACCGCCACGCGAGAAGGGGAGAAGACCGCAATGGCGCAGTCCGACTCCACCGCCCAGCTCGAGTCCGACGCGCCCGCTCCCCGGCTCGGCCGCAAGCGCGACCACACCCGCGACCCCGAGATCCTCGACGCGGCCATCGACGTGCTCGCCGAGTCCGGGTTCGACGGCATGACGATCGACATGGTCGCCGCCCGGGCGAAGGCCGGCAAGGCCACCATCTATCGCCGATGGCCCTCGAAGGCCGACCTCGTGCTCGACGCCGTCGCGTGCATGAAGGCCGCCGACCTCGATCCCGAGCGGTTGCCCGACACGGGCACGCTGCGGGGCGATCTCGTCGCGATGATCCGCCCGCGCTCCATCGAGGAGGGCGAGCGCAAGCTGCGCATCATGGGCGGGCTGTTCGGCCTGATCTCCACGTCGCCCGAACTCGCCACCGCCGTGCACGAGGCGATCCTCGAGCCCAGGCTGGCGGTGAATCGGCTCTTCCTGCGGCGGGCCGTCGACCGGGGCGAGATCTCCGCAGACCGCGACATCGAGCTGCTGGCGAGGGTGGCCTCGGGCATGGCGGCGTTCCGCATGCTCGTCGAGCAGCAGCCGCTCGACGCCGAGTACCTGACGTCGCTCATCGACCACGTCATCCTGCCGGCCGCCGGGATCTCGCCCGAGGCGCGCACAATCTAGGTCGACCAGCGGCGGCCGATCGCATCCGGCCGTTCACCCTCCGGTCACCGGGACGTCGCCCATCCGGAGCACTGTTGCGGGGAATCATCCCTTCCCCCGACAGGAGCACACCCGCATGAAGCGAGCAACACTCGCGCGCTGCACGGCCGTGGCCGCGGCATCCGTCGTCGCCCTCGGTGTCGTGGGCGCGATGCCGGCCCTCGCGGCCGACGAGGCCTCGAGCTTCCACCGCACCGCCACCTACCCCGTCTTCCAGAACGTGCCCGCCGGGGTCGACCCGGCCGCGCCGACCGTCGCGGAGATCTCGGCGGTGTCGAAGGACGGCCGCACCGTCGTCTCGACCGATGCACTCGGCAAGCGCATCGGATTCCTCGACCTCACCGATCCCGCCGCGCCGGTCGGCCTCGGCACGGTGTCGCTCGCCGAGCTCGGGCACGCCGACGACCAGCCGACCTCGGTGTCGATCGTGGGCCAGTACGTCCTCGTCGTGATCGACGAGACCGGCGGCGACTTCACCGCGCCCAAGGGCCGCCTCGACGTGCTGCGGCTCTCCGACCGGCAGCGGGTCGCGAGCATCGACCTCGGCGGGCAGCCCGACTCGATCGCGATCTCGCCCGACCAGAAGTACGCGGCCATCGCGATCGAGAACCAGCGGGACGAGGACCTCGAGGTGGGCGGCGTCGAGGGCGGCCTGCCCCAGGCTCCGGGCGGCTTCGTGCAGGTCGTGAAGCTCACCGGCGCGAAGCCGGCGAACTGGAAGGCCAAGCCAGTCTCGTTCGGCTCGAAGCTCGCCACCGGCATCCTGCAGCACGCCGGCATCACCGCGCCCGGCGACCCCGAGCCCGAGTACGTCGCGTTCTCGCCCGACGGCCTGCTCGCCGTGACGCTCCAGGAGAACAACGGCATCGCCATCGTCGAGCCGCGCACCGGCCTGCTCGTGCGGGCGTTCTCGGCCGGAACGGTCACCGCCGACGGCTTCGACACGAAGAAGGACAAGGTCATCGACGCGAGCGGCTCGCTCGTCGACGTGCCCCGCGAGCCCGACGCGATCGCCTGGGTCGACCGGCGCCACGTCGCCGTCGCGAACGAGGGCGACCTCGTGGGCGGCACGCGCGGCTGGTCGATCTTCGACGTGGTCACGGGCGCCCCCGTGTGGGACGCCGGCAACACCTTCGAGCAGCTCGCCATCTCCCATGGCGTCTACAACGACGACCGCGCGGCGAAGAAGGGCCCAGAGCCCGAGGGGCTCGCCATCGCCGAGTTCGACGGCACGAGGTACGCCTTCGTGGCGAGCGAGCGCTCGAACTTCATCGCCGTCTACGACCTGACGGACCCGAGGGAGCCCGAGTTCGTGCAGACGCTCTTCGCGACCAACGGTCCCGAGGGCGTGCTGCCGATCCCCGGCCGTGACCTTCTCGTCGTCTCGAGCGAGGTCGACGACGCGTCCGTCGGCGTGCGCGCCAGCGTGAACGTCTATGAGTTCGGGCCCGGCGTCGACGACCAGACCGGCATCGTCTCGGACTCGGTCGACGGCAAGGCCATCGGCTGGCAGGCCCTCGGCGCCCTCTCGGCGGACCCCGCCGACACCGGTTCGCTCTTCGCCGCGAGCGACTCCGCCGTGAAGCCGAGCACGATCTACTCGGTCGACGTGACCGGCGCCCCCGCCCGCATCACCCGCTCCTTCGCGGTGACGAACGCGGGTGTGCCGGCGAACCTCGACATCGAAGGGCTGTTCGCCCGCCCGCAGGGCGGCTTCTGGCTCGCGGCCGAGGGCGCCGACGGCGCCGGCAACGCGCTCGTGCGCACGGATCCCGCGGGCGCGGTGCAGCAGACCATCGCCCTGCCGGCCGAGATCACGGCGCACATCGGCAAGTGGGGCCTCGAGGGGGTCACGGCGTCGACGGATGCCACGGGCGCCGAGCGCGTCTTCGTCGCGCTGCAGCGACCGCTGTGGACCGACCCGGCTGCGGCATCCGGCCCCATCGACGGCGACGGCGTGACCCGCATCGGCCGCTACGACGTGGCGACCGGTGCGTGGACCTGGTTCGGCTACCGGCTCGAGGGCACGACGGCACCCGGCGACTGGATGGGGCTCTCCGAGATCACGGCGGTCGACGCCGACACGCTCGCGGTCATCGAGCGTGACAAGCTCAACGGCCCGGTGGCCGCGGTGAAGCGCGTGTACACCGTCGAGCTCGGTGACGCCGCGGGCATCACGGGCCTCGGCGCGCCGGGCGAACTGCCCGTGCTCGACAAGGGGCTCGCGGTCGACGTGCTGCCGGCGCTGCGGGCCGGGAACGGATGGACGCAGGAGAAGCTCGAGGGGCTCGCCATCGGCGGCGACGGCCAGGTCTACGCCGTCACCGACAACGACGGGCTGAAGGATGCCACGGGCGAGACGGTGTTCCTCCGTCTCGGTGCGGCATCCGACGTCTTCACCTCGCGGTAGCAGGGTTGCGGGGCGGCGGTCGCCCCCCTGGGTATTTCGACCGCCGCCCCCGGACCACGGGATCGAACACCGTGGCCCACTGCGCCGCATCGGGTGGCGGCACAGGCTCTCGGGGGGATCGGCGCTGAGGGGCCGCGCCGATCCCCGTGGTCATCACCGTCGGATCGCGAACCTCCTGAATCCGACGAGCACGAGGCCCGCCAGCATCGCGAACGCCGCCAGCACCAGGCCCGTGAGGTCGGCACCGGTCGAGGCGAGCGTCGTCGACGCTGCCACGACGCGGGTCGTCCCGTTGGAGGCGACGGTGGTCGAACCGCCGTCACCCGGCGTTCCCGGGTCCACCGGAGTCGTCGGGTCCGTCGGGTCCGTGGGGTCCGTCGGGTCCGTCGGGTCCGTGGGATCCGTCGGGTCCGTGGGATCGGTCGGGTCCGTGGGATCGGTCGGGTCCGTCGGGTCGGTCGGGTCGGTCGGGTCGACGATGGTCGTCGCTCCGTCCGTCCGGCTGTCGCCGATCACCGAGATCGCGTTGCCGCCGATCGTGATGGGCAGGGCGAGGTCAGGAATGAGCTGTGTTCCCCCGAGCAGCCCGTCCGATCCGTCCGTCGTCGCGGAACCGCCCCCGGTTCCCGGAGCCACGACCGTCGTGGCATCCGTCGACTCGCTGTCGCCGATCACCGAGATGGCGTTGCCGCCCGCGGTGATCGGTGCGACCAGGTCGGCGATGAGCTGTGTTCCCCCGAGCAGCCCGTCCGATCCGTTCGTCGTGGCGGAACCGCCCCCGGTTCCGGGTGCCACGACCGTCGTGGCATCCCTGGATTCGCTGTCGCCGATGCCCGAGATGGCGTTGCCGCCGAGCGTGATCGGCAGGCCGAGGTCGCCGAGCACCTGGGTGCCGCCGAGGATCGAGTCCTCGCCGGAGGTCCAAGCGTCGGTGCCCGAGCCGGTGTCGGCACCGGAGCCGCCGGAGGCGACCTCGGTCCATGCGCCGTCACTCGACGAGTCGCCGATGACGGAGATGGCGTTGCCGCCCAGCGTCACGGGCAGCGACAGGCCGATCAGGCCCTGCGTGCCACCGAGGATCGAGTCCTCGCCCGACGTCCAGGCGGCGTTGCCGCCGTCGGAACCGGGCGCGGATCCGGTCGCCACGGCGGTGCCGGCGCCGCTCGACTCGCTGTCGCCGATGACGGAGATGGCGTTGCCGCCGACCGTGACCGGCACCGAGATGCCGAGGAGCGCCTGCGTGCCGCCGAGCAGCGAGTCGTCGCCGCTCGTCTGGGCCACCGGCACGTCGGCCGCGGCGGTGTCGGGTGCTGCCGGCTCCGGCGCCACGGTCGTGGCGGCGTCGCTCGACTCGCTGTCGCCGATGACGGAGATGGCGTTGCCGCCCACCGTGACCGGCACCGAGATGTCGACCAGCGCCTGCGTGCCGGAGCCGATGCCGTCGTCACCGGAGGTGACGGCGACCGGTGCGGACGCGGGCTCGGAGGCGACCTCGGTCGACGCATCCGACGACTGCGAATCCCCGATGAGGGAGATCCCGTTGCCGTTCACGGTGACCGGGAGGTCGATCGAGATCCCGACCTGGGAACCCGACAGGATGCCGTCGTCGCCACTCGTCTCCGACGCGTGGGCGACCCCGGCTCCGAGGAGCGTGAGCCCCCCGGCGAAGAGGGTCGCATACAGCGCCCTCAAGGCCAATCGCTTCATGATGTAACTCCTGACTGATGTGGGATGTCTGCTCCCGAGGCAGGGAGCAATGACCGTTTCCGCCTGCGGACAGGCGGAGCGGACCCCGATCAGTCAGGGGTGGTGTCGGTGTCGAACACCGGCGACGACGGAAGTTCGTCGTCGACCGAGTTCAGCACCATCGACGCGAGGGCGTCGGCGCCGAGCGCGGCGAACGCCGCGTCGGAAGTTCCGGATGCACCGCTGGCACCGCCGGCTCCGGCTCCACCGGTTCCGCCGCCGGAGGCGGGGGAACCGGGAGCGTTGCCGCCGCTCGGAACGCCGTCGGCAGGCGCGATCGTGCCCGACAGGTCGGCGGGCACAGAAGTGGTGTCGGCGCCCGGCTGCGACGTCGTGGACAGCGCGCTGGAGTGCAGCGCGGACGGCCCGTTCGCGGGCGGCGCGGCGGCGGTGGCCGACGGCGCGGTGGCACCGAGCGGGTCGCCGAGGCCCGGAATCACGGGCGAGCCGGGCACTCCGATGCCGCCGGGCCCGCCCGGGAGGAGCGGGATCGACGGGAGCTGGGGGAGGATGCCGGAGCGGTCGGTGGGAAGCGGCCCCATCGAGCCGACGACCGCCTCGAGGGTGCCGTCGACGGTGTCGGCGACGCCGCCCACCGTCTTGCCGATGAGGCCCTTGGGCACCACGGCGCCGACCACGGGGACCGCACCGACGGTCGAGTCGACCGCGTGCCCGACGCCCTTGCCGACCGGGTGCAGGACCTTGCCGACCGCACCGCTGCCGGCGGCGGCCTTCGCGGTCGCGGAGACCGCGTTGCCGACGGTGCCGACGGCCGTGTTGGCCGTGCCGACGACCGCGTTCGCGGTGCCGGTGACCGCCGTGGTGACGGTCGGAACCGCCTCGACGACGGGCTGGACGACCGGAGCGACCGGCTCGGGAATCGCCTCGACGACGGGCTGGGTGACGGTGTTGACCGGCTCGACGACCGTCTCGACGACGGTGCCGACGGTGTCGCCCACGGCCGCGGTGGTCTGCGAGACCGCCCCGACCACGGCGCCGACGGCGCCGAGCAGTCCCTTGCCCTGGCCGTTCGGCTGGTTCTCGTCGGCCGAGGCGCCCGAGGCGCTCGCGAACAGGCTCACGGCGAGCCAGAGGGCGGCGATGATCGTGCCCAGGAGGGCGTAGCGGAGCCACGGCACCTGCCGTGTGCGATCCACTTCGATCATCGGTCTCTCACCCCCGCCCTCCGACGCTACCGTGAAAACTCTTTCCAGCCCGGCCCCCGTTCGGGGGGTTGCCATGGATGTATTCCCAGCTTCCCGTGACGTTCTCGTACGCATGCCCCTGCGAGAATCGGGGGATGCACCTGCTTGCCGCGCTCAGCATGAAGAACCGAGCGCTCATCGCGCTCGTCACCATCGTCGTCGCGATCTTCGGCGGCCTCGCGCTGTCGAGCCTCAAGCAGGAGCTCGCGCCGTCGATCGAGTTCCCGCAGCTCTCCATCGTCACGTCGTACCCGGGCGCGTCGCCCGACGTCGTGAACACGGATGTCTCGACCCCGATCGAGACCGCCATCCAGGGCATCACGGGCCTCGAGTCGACCTCGACGACGAGCTCGACCGGGCTGTCGCGGGTCGCGGCGAGCTTCACCTACGGCACCGACCTCGCCTTCGCCGAGCAGAAGCTGCTCTCGGCCGTGAACCGCATCGCGGGCCAGCTCCCCGAGGACGTCGACCCGCAGGTGCTCGCCCTCAGCCTCGACGACTTCCCGGTCATCCAAGTCGCCGTCACCGGCGCCGACGACATCAGCGCCCTCTCCGACGAGATCTCGCGCACGACGCTCGGCGAGCTCAACGACCTCGACGGCGTTCGCGAGGCCACCCTCATCGGCGACGTCGGGCAGCGTGTCACGATCACGCCGAACCCCGAGGAGCTCGCCGTCCGCGGCATCTCGCAGCAGGCCATCCGCGACGCGCTCCAGCAGAACGGCCTCCTCGTGCCGGCCGGCACGATCACCGAGGGCGACTCCACGTTCGCCGTGCAGACCGGCGTGACCCTCGGCAGCGTCGAGGACATCGCCGGGCTTCCGGTGCTCGGTGCGACCGAGCAGCAGCCGGCTCCGGATGCCGCGGGCGGCGGGTCCGACGGCGGAGCGGCGTTCCCCGGTGCCCAGGCGGGTGCCGGGGCAGCCGGCCCGGCCACGGCCGGCGTGCCCGTCGCGACGACCATCGGCGACGTGGCATCCGTGGAGCTCACCGACAACCCGGTGACCAGCATCTCGCGAGTGAACGGGGAGCCCGCGCTCACCATCGCGGTGACGAAGCTGCCGGCGGCCAACACCGTCGAGGTGTCGAACGCGGTGCGCGAGATCCTGCCCGACCTCGAGTCGTCGCTCGACACCACGAACCCGGGCGCCACCTTCACCGTCGTGTTCGACCAGGCGCCCTACATCCAGCAGTCGATCGAGTCCCTCGCGACCGAGGGCCTGCTCGGCCTGCTCTTCGCGGTGATCGTGATCCTCGTGTTCCTGATGTCGGTGCGCGCGACGCTCGTCACGGCGATCTCGATCCCGACGTCGGTACTCATCACGTTCATCGGCCTGCAGGCGTCCGACTACACGTTGAACATCCTCACGCTCGGCGCGCTCACGATCGCCATCGGCCGGGTCGTCGACGACTCCATCGTCGTCATCGAGAACATCAAGCGGCATCTCGTCGCCGGGGCGCCGAAGGACACCACCATCGTGCGCGCGGTGCGCGAGGTCGCCGGCGCCATCACGGCGTCGACCATCACCACCGTCGCGGTGTTCCTGCCGCTCGCGCTCGTCGAGGGGGTCACCGGCGAGCTGTTCCGGCCGTTCGCGCTGACGGTCACGATCGCGCTCGCCGCGTCGCTGCTCGTGTCGCTCACGATCGTGCCGGTGCTCGCGTACTGGTTCCTGAAGCCCGCGAAGCTGCACAAGCACGAGGAGGACAGCGAGGTCGCCGCGGCGGCGTTCGTCGACGAGGAGAACCCCAAGCAGGCCGTCGACGAGCTCGAGCACCCGTCGCGCCTGCAGCGCGGCTACCTGCCGATCATCGCGTGGACGCTGAAGCACGGCGTGGTGACGCTCGTGATCGCCGGCCTGGTGCTCGTGGGGACCCTGGCGCTCACGCCGCTCATGAAGACGAACTTCCTCGGGTCCTCCGGGCAGAACACGTTCCGCGTCACGCAGGAACTGCCGGTGGGCACCAGCCTCGACGCGCTCGCCGCGGCGTCGCAGCCGGTCGAGCAGGTCATCCGCGAGACCGAGGGCGTCGAGACGGTGCAGACGTCGATCGGCTCGGGCGGGCGCGGGCTCGCCGCGGCGCTCGGCGGCGGCAACGGCGCGACGATCACCTACTCGATCACCACCGACGAGGACGCCGACCAGGACGCGCTGCAGGCCGACGTGCGCGAGGAGCTCGACGACCTCGACGGCGTGGGCGACATCACGCTGGCCGCCTCGAGCGGCTTCGGCGCCTCGAACGACATCGCGGTCGACGTCACCGCGTCCAACGCGGAGGACCTGCAGGCCGCCACCGAGGCCGTGCAGCAGGAGCTCGACGGGCTCGACTCGCTCGCGCAGACCTCGTCGAACCTGTCGGAGTCGCGCGAGTACGTCGCCGTCGAGGTGAACCGGGCGGATGCCGCGGCCGCGGGCTACTCGGAGGTCGCCCTCGGCGGCTTCGTCTCGGCCGCGATGCAGCCGCAGTCGGCGGGTTCGGTCGTCATCGACGAGAAGACGCTCACGATCTACCTCGCCTCCGACAACCCGCCCGTGTCGGTGGAGGAGCTCTCGGCGCTCGAGGTGCCGACGCCGACCGGGCTCGTGCGCCTCGACTCGCTCGCGACCGTCGAGCAGGTCGAGGGGCCTTCGTCGGTCACGACGGTACAGGGCCTCCGCAGCGCCACGGTCTCCGCGACGCCGAACGACGACGACCTCGGCACCGCGAGCGCCGAGGTGTCCGCGGCGGTCGAGACCGCCGACCTGCCGGCCGGCGCGACGGCGTCGATCGGCGGCGTCTCGGCCGACCAGCAGGAGTCGTTCTCGCAGCTCGGGCTGGCGCTGCTCGCCGCGATCCTCATCGTCTACATCGTGATGGTGGCGACCTTCCGCTCGCTGCTGCAGCCCCTGCTGCTGCTCGTGTCGGTGCCGTTCGCGGCGACCGGTGCGATCGCGCTGCAGGTCATCACCGGCATCCCGCTCGGCGTCGCATCGCTCGTCGGCGTGCTCATGCTCGTCGGCATCGTCGTGACGAACGCGATCGTGCTCGTCGACCTCGTGAACCAGTACCGCGATCGCGGCATGAATGTGCGCGACGCGCTGCTGCACGGGTCGTCGCGACGTCTGCGGCCGATCCTCATGACCGCGCTGGCCACGATCTTCGCGCTCCTGCCCATGGCGATCGGCCTCACGGGCCACGGCGGGTTCATCTCCCAGCCGCTCGCGCTCGTCGTGATCGGCGGCCTCGTGTCGTCGACCGCGCTCACGCTCATTGTGCTGCCGGTGCTCTACGACCTCGTCGAGGGCGGACGCGAGCGTCGTCGGGCGCGGCGCGCGGCGAAGGCGGCGGGCACGGATGACGCGGGCGGCGGCCCTGCCGGGGGCAGCCCCGTGGACGGCCCCGCGGATGGCCCCGACGCACCGGCGCCCGAGCCCCTTCCGGTGCCCGAGAACGCCTAGCTGCCCGGGTCAGGGCGCGTTGTCGGAGGTGGCGGTCGCGCCGGTCGCCGGCTGCTCGCAGGCGTCCCCGAAGGTGTGCGGCACCGACGGCCCCCAGTCCACGGAGTCCGCCTGCACCTGGAAGTGCAGGTGCGGACCCGCCGTGCGCCCGGTGTTCCCCGAGCGTGCGATCGCCTGGCCCTGGCGCACCTCGTCGCCGACCGCGACGAGGACGCCGTCGTTCTGGATGTGGAAGTACCAGGTCGTGAACCCGCCGGCGTGCCGGAGGCGCACGGCGTTGCCCCAGTTGCGCAGGTCCCCGTCGGGGAACGGCGTGTTGTCGGGGCCGACGTCCTTCGTCGGGTTGAAGGTCCCCGTGAGGTTCTCCTGCAACCACTCCACGGTGCCCGCGCGCGCGGCTCGGATCTCGGTGCCCGCGGGCATGTCGAAGTCGAACGCCCAGGCCTGCACGCCCGTGTGTGACCCGCCCGCCGGCGAGTTGTTGCCCTGGCCGACCGTGTACGAATCGCCGCCCCTCCACGGGTAGCGGTACGCCCCGACCGGGTCGTCGTGCAGGACGAGGCAGGCGATCCGGAGGCCCCGGGCGAAGTACGCGCCGTCCTCCGTCGAGAAGTCGACGCCCCCGCGCCCCGCGCTCCACCACTGGGTGCCCTCGCCCGGTCGCCAGACCGCCGCGAAGCGACCGTGGTCCACCACGAGCGAGGTGATGCGCAGCCCGTCGGCGAAGTACGTGGCATCCGCCGCGCCGAACTCGTCGGCGCTCATGCCCCACTTGACCCACTGGGTGCCCTCGCCGGGTCGCCAGACGGCGGCGATGCGCCCGTTCTCGACCTCGAGGGACGTGACGCGCAGGCCCTGCGGGAAGTACTCGTTGTCGGCGGCGATGAAGTCGTCGTCGGTCATGCCCCACTTGACCCACTGGGTGCCCTCGCCGGGCCGCCAGACGGCGGCGATGCGCCCGTCGGCGATGTCGAGGGACGTGATGCGAAGGCCCTGCGGGAAGTACTCGTTGTCGGCGGCGATGAAGTCGTCGTCGGTCATCCCCCACTTGACCCACTGGGTGCCTTCGCCGGGTCGCCAGACCGCGGCGATGCGCCCCTCGTGGAACTCGAGCGACGTGATGCGCAGGCCCTGCGGGAAGTACTCGTTGTCGGCGGCGATGAAGTCGTCGTCGGTCATCCCCCACTTCACCCACTGCGTGCCGTCCCCCGGCTGCCAGACCGTGCTGAACGCGACGTCGGCCATGGGTCCCCCTCCCATCGATGGTGACGCGGGGTCACTCCCGATGGGACCGGCCGCGAGCCACCCCGCCATTCTCTGCCGCGAGCCGGGCGACTTCAATGGATGCCGACGAATCCTCAGGTCGCTCGTCCGGGCGTGGGCGCCCCCGCGCCGCGCGGCTCAGCGCGGCAGGTCGTGCCCGCGGTGAGCGTCGAGCGGGCGAAGTTGGCGAGGTCGCGGTCGCCGCGTCGCCAGGATCGCCCACTCGCGGAGCTTGCGCGGTGGAATGTGGCGCGGCGGTGGCGGCGACGCGGCTCAGCGCGGGAGCGCCGCCGCCTTCGCGAGCAGCGCGGCCCGCTCCCGCTCGTTGCCCGTGAGGCGGGCGGCGGCCTCGAGCTCGCCGCGCGCCTCCTGGTCGCGGCCGAGGCGGGCGAGCAGCTCGCCGCGCACGGCGGGCAGCCCCGGATACCCGGCGAGGCGGCCCGACCGCTCCAGCTCGTCGACGACGCGCAGTGCGCTCGCCGGACCCGTCGCCATCGCCACGGCCACGGCGCGGTTGAGCTCGACCACGGGCGACGGCGCGATGCGTCCGAGCGCCTCGTAGAGCAGCACGATGCGGGACCAGTCGGTGTCGTCCGCCGAGGGCGCGACCGCGTGGCACTCCGCGATCGCGGCCTGCAGCCCGTACGAGGCGCGGCCGCGGCCGATCCGGTCGGCGCGCGCCAGGGCGGCGCGGCCGCGCTCGATCTGCGCCCGGTCCCAGCGGCTGCGGTCCTGCCGGTCGAGGGGGATCGGCGTGCCGTCCCGGCCGACCCTGGCTCCGAAGCGTGACGCCTGGAACTCCATCAGGGCCACCAGCGCGTGCGCCTCGGGCTCCCGCGGCATGAGCTCGGCCACCATGCGCGCGAGCCGCAGCGCCTCGGCGGAGACATCCGGTCGCACCCAGTGCTCGCCCGCCGCGGGCAGGTACCCCTCGTTGAAGACGAGGTAGAGCACGCTCAGCACCGACCCGAGCCGCGCAGCGTACTCCTGCGGCTCGGGCACCTCGAACGGCACGTTGGCCGCGGCGAGGGTCTTCTTCGCCCGCACGATGCGCTGCTGGATCGTGGCGACCGGCACGAGGAACGCCCGCGCGATCTCCTCAGAGCTGAGGCCGCCGACGATGCGGAGCGTGAGCGCGATCTGCGCCTCGCGTGAGAGCACGGGGTGGCACGCCACGAACACGAGCCGCAGCACGTCGTCGTCGATGGTGTCGGGGTCCCAGAAGGTGCCGGATGCCTCGCCGTCCTGCTGCTCGAGGTCGCGGGCCATCGCGGCGTACCGCTCGTCGAGCCGCTCCCGCCGACGCCACCCGTCGATCGCGCGGCGCTTCGCGACCGCCGTGAGCCACGCGCCGCCGTTGCGGGGCACGCCCTCGGACGGCCACTGCCGCAGCGCCTCGAGCATCGCCTCCTGGGCGAGGTCCTCGGCCTGGCCGACGTCGCCGACGAAGCGGGTGAGCGTGGCGACGATGCGCGCGGACTCGATGCGCCAGACGGCGGCCAGGGCGCGGCGGGCGTGGTCGGCGTCGGCGCCCGCCGCAGCGTCCGCCCCCACGCCATCCGCGGGACGCGCCGCGCCCGGGGCATCCGTCGCGCTCATGTCAGCTCGCCGTGCCCGCCGCCTTGGCCTCGGCCTCGGCGCGCCAGCCGGCCTCCTTCTGGATCCACTCGTTGTCCTGCGGGAAGTCCTCGAGCTCATTCACCCGGCGCACTTCGAGTCGGGCGCCGGGGCCGAGCGGGCAGCGCTTCGCCCACTCGACGGCCTCCTCCTTGCTCGAGACGCCGATGATCCAGAAGCCGTTGAAGAGCTCCTTGGCCTCGGCGTACGGGCCGTCGGTGACGACCGGCGGGGTCGCGTCGAAGTCGACGACGAAGCCCTCCTTCGCGTCGGCGAGGCCCTCGCCGGCGAGCAGCACGCCGGCCTTGATGAGCGACTCGTTGTACGCGCCCATCGCCGCGATGACCTCGGCGAAATCCATCTGCTCGTAGTTGGCGATGCCCTCGTCGTCGGCCCGCATGATCAGCATGTACTTCATGGTCGTCTCTCCTTGATGGTGTGGATCGTGGCGGGCCGTGGTGCCCGCCTCACCCTTGCGTCGAACGGCCGTGGTGCCGGATCGACATCGGCGCGAAGGTTTTCTCCGACATGGTTGCACGCACCCGCCGACGCGACGAGGACGGCGTCGACCTCAGGATGCCGCGTGCGGCACGAGGCGCACGATGACGGCTTTCGACACGGGCGTGTTGCTCTCCTCCGCCGCGCTCTCGAGGGGCACGAGCACGTTCGCCTCGGGGTAGTACGCGGCCGCGCAGCCGCGGGCGGTCGGATACGCGACGATCCGCTGGTTGTGCAGCACCCGGTCGGCGTGCCCTCGCCACTCGCTGTGCACGTCGACCCGCTGGCCGTCGGCCAGCCCGAGCTCGGCGAGGTCGTCGGGGTTCACGAAGACGACGTCGCGTCCCTTCCGGATGCCGCGGTACCGGTCGTTGAGGCTGTAGATCGTCGTGTTGAACTGGTCGTGCGCCCGCAGCGTCTGCAGGATGAGCCGGCCCGCCGGCCGCTCGAGGTGCTCGAGCTCGTTGACGGTGAGCACCGCCCTGCCCGATGCGGTGTCGAAGCGGCGCTCGTCGCGCGGTCCGTTCGGCAGCACGAAGCCGTCCTTCCGCCGCACGTCCTCGTTGAACGACTCGAATCCCGGCACGACCCGCGAGATCCGGTCGCGGATGACGTCGTAGTCGTCCTCGAAGTCCTGCCAGGGCA
The DNA here is from genome assembly GCF_056404815.1 of Agromyces sp. P2_B3. Classification (NCBI taxonomy): domain Bacteria; kingdom Bacillati; phylum Actinomycetota; class Actinomycetes; order Micrococcales; family Microbacteriaceae; genus Agromyces; species Agromyces sp. P2_B3. The sequence goes on from NZ_JBFUDH010000001.1 coordinate 121,480, forward strand.
GGTCGCCGCCGTCGCGCTCGCCGAGGGTCGCCCGCGCGAGCCGGCAGACGATCGCCACCTCCGAGAGCAGTCCCGGGGCCACGGGCGGGATCGCGCCGTGGCTCGCGTGCACCGCGCAGACGCTGTCCTCGACCGAGACGAACTGCGGATGCCCCTGCTGCAGGTCGACCTCGGTGCGGCCGAGCGTCGGCAGGATGAGCGCCTCCTCGCCGGTCACGACATGGGAGCGGTTGAGCTTCGTCGACACTTGCACGGTGAGCTTCGCGCCGCGCATGGCGGCCTCGGCGACGGCGGTGTCGGAGATGGCGCCGACGAAGTTCCCGCCGAGCGCGAAGAACACGTCGATCTCGCCGTCGCGCAGTCCCCGCACCGTGCGCACGGCGTCGGCCCCGTGGGCGCGCGGCACCGGGAAGCCGAACTCGGCTTCGAGCGCCGAGAGGAACCGTTCGGGCATCCGCTCCCAGATGCCCATCGTGCGGTCGCCCTGCACGTTGCTGTGGCCGCGGATCGGCGAGGCGCCGGCACCGGGCTTGCCGATGTTGCCGCGCAGGAGCAGCAGGTTGACGATCTCCTTGATCGTCGGCACGGCCTTCCTGTGCTGGGTGAGCCCCATCGCCCAGGTGATGATGACGCGATCGGCGGCGAGGTACTCGGCGGCGAGGTCGTCGATCTCGTGCGAGGCGAGGCCGGTGGCGGCGAGCACGGCGGCCTCGTCGAGGTCGGCGAGGTGCGTGCGAAGCGCCTCGAGGCCGACGGTGTGCTCGGCAAGGAACGCGTGGTCGAGCACGGTGCCGGGTGCGGCGTCCTCGGCGTCGAGCACCCGCTTCGACACCGCCTGCAGCAGCGCCATGTCGCCGCCCGAGCGGATCTGCAGGAAGCGGTCGGCGATGGCCGTGCCCTTCCCGACGATGCCCCGCACCCGCTGCGGGTTCTTGTAGCGGATGAGCCCCGCCTCGGGCAGCACGTTCACCGAGACGACCCGGCCGCCGTTGCGCTTCGTCTCCTCGAGCGCGGTGAGCATGCGCGGGTGGTTGGTGCCGGGGTTCTGCCCCATCACGATGACGAGGTCGGCCTTGGCGAAGTCGTCGTACGCCACGGTGGACTTGCCGATCCCGATCGTCGCGGTGAGCGCCGTGCCCGTCGACTCGTGGCACATGTTCGAGCAGTCGGGCAGGTTGTTCGTGCCGAACGCCCGCACGAAGAGCTGGTAGACGAACGCCGCCTCGTTCGAGGTGCGGCCGCTCGTGTAGAACGCCGCTCGGTCGGGGGAGTCGAGCGCGTTGAGGCGGTCGGCGATGAGGCGGAACGCGGCATCCCACGAGATCGGCTCGTAGTGATCGGATGCCGCGGCCTTGTGGACCGGCTCGGTGAGCCGGCCCTGCTGGCCCAGCCAGTATTCGTCCTTCTCGAGGAGCGAGGTGAGCGAGTGCTCGGCCCAGAACGAGGTGGGCACGGTGATCGGCGTCGCCTCCCAGGTCGTGGCCTTCATGCCGTTCTCGCAGAACTCGAGCACGTTGCGGTGGCCGGGATCGGGCCACGCGCAGCTCATGCAGTCGAAGCCGTTCTTCTGGTTGATGGCGAGCGCGAGTCGTGCCGTGCGCGCGGGCCCCATGGTGGCGAGCGCCGGTTCCATCGAGTGCAGGATGCCGGGCACGCCGACCGCCCACTGCTTGGCCGGATGCACCTCGAGGTCGGGGTACGGCTCACGCTCGCGCTCGCTCACGCGGCGCCTCCCTGGGCCGCGCCGACGGGCGCCGCGATGCGCTCGGCGCCCGCGTAGACCACCATCGAGTCGCCGCGGAGGAACCCGACGAGCGTCAGCCCGGCGTCCTTCGCCTGCTCGACCGCGAGCGACGACGGCGCCGAGACCGCGGCCAGCACCGGGATGCCGGCCATCGACGCCTTCTGCGCGAGCTCGAAGCTCGTGCGGCCCGACACCTGCAGCACCATGCCACGCAGGGGCAGCAGGCCCTCGCGGGCGGCCCAGCCGATGACCTTGTCGACCGCGTTGTGCCGTCCGACGTCCTCGCGGAGCACGAGCAGCTCGCCGGTGCGGCCGTCGAACAGGGCCGCCGCGTGCAGTCCGCCGGTCTTCTCGAAGACGTCCTGCCCGGCGCGGAGCCGTTCGGGGAAGGTGACGAGGAGTGCCGGGTCGACGCGCAGGTCGTCGTCGATGGGATGGGCCGATCGGGTGCGCACCGCCTCGATGCTCGCCTTGCCGCACACCCCGCACGAGCTCGTCATGTACGTGCTGCGCCGGGTCGAGGCATCCGGAGCCGCGACGCCGGGCGCGAGCGTCAGGTCGAGCACGTTGTAGGTGTTCTCGCCGTCGGGCCCCGCGCAGTGGATGGCGGCCGCGACCTGGTCGCCGCGCGCGATGACGCCCTCGGAGACGAGGAAGCCGACGGCGAGGTCGACGTCGTGCCCCGGCGTGCGCATCGTGACGGCGAGGGGTTCGCGGCCGACCCGGATCTCGAGGGGCTCCTCGACGGCCAGGAGGTCCTCCCGGCGCGAGGTCGGCCCGCCCACCGTGATGCGTGTGACCCGCGTCCTCGTCGTGATCCTGCCCATGCGTCCTGCCTATCACGGACGGCCGTGCGCGGGATGGGTTCGTTCCGTGACGCGCGCCCGTTCGGCCGCGACGGATGCGCTCTACAGTGAAGCCGTGCTGGTCGTGGACGCGGTGATCCTCATGGGCGGTCGCGCGACCCGCCTCGACGGCGTCGCGAAGGGCGAGCTGCGCGTCGGCGGGCGCACCCTGCTCGAGCGGGTGGTGGACGCGGCGGCGGTCGCCCGGAACCGCGTCGTCGTCGGGGAGCCGGGCGTGTCCGTGCTGCCGACCGGCGTGCGGGTCGTGCGGGAGGAGCCGCGGTTCGGCGGTCCCGCGGCGGCGGTCGCCGCGGGCGTGGCGGCGCTGCCGACCGATGCCGATGCCGTGCTGCTCCTCGCCGGGGACCAGCCGTTCGTGGCCGAAGCCGTGCCGCTCCTGCTGGCGGCGCTCGACGACGACAGCGCGCACGAGAACGTGCACGACGGCGTGCGAGCGGTGGATGCCGCGGGCCGGGCGCAGCACCTCACGAGCGTCATCCGCCGGTCGGCCCTGGTCGCCGCGATCACGGCGGCAGGCGATGCCGGTGCCGGTGCTGCTGCCTCGCTCGACGGCGTGGCGATGCGCCGGCTGCTCGAACCGCTGCGGCTGCTCGACGTCGAGGTGCCCGAGGCTGCCACCATGGATGTCGACACGTGGGCCGACGCGAAGGCGGTCGGCGCGACGGGAGGAGAGGGATCATGAGCGTCTCCGACGAGGAGTTCGACCGGGTGCTCGAGGCGTGGGCCGTGAAGGTGCGCGCCGAGCTCGCCATTCCCGATGCGCCGCTCGACCTCCAGCAGGTGCTCGGGGTCGCCGGCGTGGCCGCGCACGCGGTGATGCGCCCGGCCGCCCCGATCACGACCTACCTGGCCGGGTACGCGGCCGGCGTGGCCGCAGCCGGCGGTGCCGACCCCGAGGCCGCGGCTCGCGACGTGCTCGACCGCGTGCGCCGCCTCGCCGCCGCCGCCAAGTGAGCCGAGGAGTCGACTGGCGGCAGGCCAGGGCCGCCGCCGCCCGCGCGGCACCGACGGCTCGCGCCGAGCTCGTCGGACTCGCCGACGCCCTGGGACGCGTGCTCGCCGAGGATGTGCACACGCCGATCCCGCTGCCGCACTATGCCTCGTCGGCGATGGACGGCTGGGCCGTGGCCGGCACGCCGCCGTGGCGGATCGTCGACCGCCCGGAGCCTGGGCCGGGGGAGGCCGTCGCGATCGTGACCGGCGGCCTCGTGCCCGCCGGTGCCGAGGCGATCCTCCGTGCCGAGGCCGGCCGCGTCGACGGCGACGCGCTCGAACCCGTCGGCGAGACCGGGCGCCGCGACGTGGCCGAGCATCGCCACATCCGCCCGGCCGGAACGGAGGCCGAGGCCGGCGACACGCTGCTCGCCGCGGGCGCCCTCCTGACGCCGCCGCGGGTGGCGCTCATCGCCGCCACGGGCGCCGACGCGATCGGGGTGCGACGCCGCCCGCGCGTCGCACTGGTGCTCACGGGCGACGAGGTCGTCGAGGCCGGCGTGCCGGCGCCCGGCTTCGTGCGCGACAGCTTCCGCGTCGCGGTGCCGGCGGTGCTCGACGAGCTCGGGGCCGAGGTCGTCGCGATCCACCGCGTCGGCGACGACACCGAGGCGACCTTCGCCGCGCTCACCGCCGACGCGGTCGACCTCGTCGTGACCACCGGCGGCACCGGCGGCTCGCACGCCGACCAGGTGCGTCGGGCCGTCGAACGGCTCGGCGCCGAGTTCGTGGTGCCGTCGGTCGCGATGCGTCCGGGCGGACCGACGTTCCTCGCGCGGGGCGTAGACCGCCTCGTGCTGGGGCTTCCGGGCAATCCCCTCGCCGCGTTGCTCGGCCTGCTCGCCGTCGGCGGTCCGCTGCTCGAGGCCTGGACCGGCCGCGACCCGGGCACGGCGACCGTCACGGTGTCGGAGCGGCTGGAGGGGCGGGCGGGAACCACCCGCCTCGTTCCCGTGACCGTGGGCGACGGCGTCGCGACCCCGACCCCGCACGCCGGCTCGGCGATGCTGCGGGGCATCGCCGAGGCCGACGCGGTGCTCGTCGTTCCCGAGTCGGGTGTCGCGATCGGCGGGGTTGCCGAGGCGCTGCGACTCCCCTGGCCGAGCTGAGCCGCCGGCCTAGGCGGCGACGGTCGTGCGCGGCGCCGGCGCGGCATCCGGAGCACCGCCCGATCGCCCGAGCACCGCACGGGTCGACGCCTCGGGGCGCAGGTCGAGCCGGCGCAGCAGCTGCGCGTTGGCCGCCACGATCACCGTCGACAGCGACATGAGGATCGCACCGACCGACATCGGCATGACGAAGCCGATGGGCGCGAGCACGCCCGCCGCGAGCGGCACCGAGACGAGGTTGTAGCCGGCCGCCCACCAGAGGTTCTGCTGCATCTTGCGGTAGCTCGCCCGCGACAGCTCGATGACCGAGATCACCGAACGCGGGTCGGATGACGCGAGGATGACCCCGGCCGACGCGATCGCGACATCCGTGCCGGCGCCGATCGCGATGCCGACGTCGGCCTGCGCGAGCGCGGGCGCATCGTTCACGCCGTCGCCGACCATCGCGACGCTGAGGCCCTCGGCCTGGAGCTCCTGCACCTTGGCGGCCTTGTCCTCGGGGCGCACGCCCGCGTAGACCCGGTCGATACCGAGCTGTGCGGCGACCGTGCGGGCGACGGGCTCGGCGTCACCGGTGATCATCACGACCTGCACGCCGAGCGCGTGCAGCGCGTCGACGGCCTGCTTCGACTCGGGCCGCACCTCGTCGGCCAGGGCGATGGCTCCCGCGATCTCGCCGTCGACGAGCACGTGCAGCACGGTCTGGCCGCGTTCGCTCCAGCCGGCGGATGCCGCAAGCGGCGCGGTGCCCTCACGGGCGAGCAGCCCGGGGCCGCCGACCTGCACGGTGCGTCCGCCGACCGTGGCGTGCACGCCGACCGCGGCCGACGCCGTGAAGCCCGACGCGACCGGGATGGTGAGGCCGCGGCGCGCGGCATCCGTCACGATCGCCTTGGCGAGCGGGTGCTCGGAGTCGGTCTCGGCCGCGGCGGCGAGCGCCATGACCTGGTCGGGGTCGAATCCGGATGCCGCGAGCGCGTCGGTGACCGCCGGCTCGCCCTTCGTCAGGGTGCCGGTCTTGTCGAACAGCACGGCGCCGACCGTGCGCATCGTCTCGAGGGCGAGGCGGTCCGTGACGAGCACGCCGCCGCGCGCGGCACGCTCGGTGGCGATCGACACCACGAGTGGGATGGCGAGGCCGAGGGCGTGGGGGCACGCGATCACGAGCACGGTGATGGTGCGCACGACCGCGTCGTCGGGGTTGCCGAGCATCGTCCACGTGATCGCGGTGATCACGGCGGCGCCGAGCGCGAACCAGAACAGCCAGCCGGCCGCGCGATCGGCGAGGCGCTGGGCGCGCGAGCTCGACGCCTGCGCCTTCGCGACGAGGCGCTGGATGCCCGCAAGCGCCGTGTCGTCGCCGACCGCGGAGACCCGCACGCGGATCGCGGTGTCGGTCGCGACCGTGCCGGCCACGACGTGCTCGCCGGGGCCACGGCTCACGGTGGTGGACTCGCCGGTGATCATCGACTCGTCCATCGCCGCCGTGCCGTCGACCACGTCGCCGTCGGCTGGCACGCGGCCGCCTGGGCGCACGATCACGACGTCGCCGACTCGGAGGTCGGAGGGGGCGACGATCTCGGTGGTGCTGGCGGTCGCGGCCCCGCCGTCAGCGGCATCCGTCACGCGCTCGGCCTCGTCGGGCAGCAGTGCCGCCAGTGCGTCGAGGGCGCTGGACGCCTGCATGATCGAGCGCATCTCGATCCAGTGGCCGAGCAGCATGATGACGATGAGGAGGGCGAGCTCCCACCAGAAGTCGAGCTCGTGGTCGAGCAGCATGAGGCTCGCGCCGAGCGACGCGACGTAGGCGACGGTGATGGCGAGCCCGATGAGCAGCATCATGCCGGGCTGGCGCGCCTTCAGCTCCGACCAGGCGCCCGTCAGGAAGGGTCGGCCGCCCCAGAAGAACATGACGGTGCCGAGCACGGGGGAGATCCACGGGACGATCGGGTTGTCGGGCAGCGAGTACCCCAGGATCGACGCGAACATCGGACTGAACGCGATCGTCGGGATCGCGATGACGAGCATGACCCAGAACAGGCGGCGGAACTGGCCGACGTGGTCGCCGTGGCCGCCGTGCCCCGCGTGAGCGGCGTGAGCGTCGTGCCCGGCATGGTCATGGCCAGCGTGCATGTCGTGGCCGGCGTGGTCGTGGCCAGCGTGAGCGTCGTGGTCGGCGTGGTCGTGGCCGGCGTGCATGTCGTGCCCAGCGTGCGCCTCGTGGCACGCGTGCATGTCGTGCCCTGCGTGCTCCGCGTGGTCGTGCGCGTGCTCGTGCGGCTCGTCGCGCGTCATACTCATCGATCTTCCCTTCACCGGTTCGAGATCAGCATACCCCCATGGGGTATCTGTCACGTCAACGGTCGGAATCGTCGACGCATTCCCGAGCGGGAAACGTCCCCTCCACTGCGGCCCCTCGCCCCGCGCGCGCCGGTTCGCGCTGCGAGAACACGCGTGACGGCGGCATCCGTCGCGTGCTGGGATGGCGGGATGGACCTGCTCATCCTCGGCGGCACGCAATGGCTCGGACGCACGCTCGCCGAGGAGGCGCTCGCTCGCGGGCATCGGGTGACGTGCCTGGCCCGCGGCGAGGCGGGCGAGGTGGCCGCGGGCGCCGAGCTCGTGCGCGCCGACCGCTCGGCCTCCGGTGCCTACGACGAGGTCGCAGGGCGTCGATGGGACGCCATCGTCGACGTGACGCGCCAGCCGGGGTTCGCGCGTCGAGCGGCCGCCGAGCTCGGTCCGTCGGCCGCGCACTGGACTTTCATCTCGTCGGGCAACGTGTACGCCCGGCATGACCAGCCCGGCGCCGAGGAGACGGCGGAGCTCATGCCGCCGCTGGAGTCCGACGAGTCCGACCCCGAGACGTACGGCGAGGCGAAGTCCGCGATCGAGCAGGCATACCGCGATGCGGTGGGCGACCGGCTGCTCGTCATCCGCCCGGGCCTCATCGTGGGTCCGGGCGACCCCTCGGGTCGGGGCGGCTACTGGGTCGCGAGGGCGGCTCGCGACGACGAGCCGATGCTCGTGCCCGACATCCTCGACTCGCCGATGCAGGCCATCCACGTCGACGACCTCGTGCGATTCACGCTCGACGCGATCGAGCGGCGTCTCACCGGCGCGTTCAACGCCGTCGGCGATCGTGTCACCTTCGAGGACTGGCTGGAGCTGTCGCGCGCCGCCGCGGGCCACGAGGGTGAGGTCGTCGCCGTCTCGCCCGAGTGGCTCGCCGAGCAGGGCGTCGCCGAGTGGTCGGGTCCCGAGTCGCTGCCGCTCTGGATCATCGATCCCGAGTGGCAGGCGTTCCTCGATCGGTCGAACGCGGCGGCGAAGGCGGCCGGCCTGCAGTTGCGGCCGCTCGAGCAGCTCCTCGCCGAGATCCTCGAGTGGGAACGGAGCCAGGGCCTCGACCGCGAGCGTGGCGCCGGATTGTCGGCTGACCGCGAGCGGGAGCTGCTGGCGGCGCTGCGGGGCTGAGCCCGGCTCGCGCCGGCGTCGCGTCCGGGATCGCAGACATCGCAGCCGACGGATGCCTCGGCCGGCGGCATCCGCGATTGCTAGCGTCGTGCCATGGCGACCCTCGCGCACGACCCCCTCTGGCCCCGCGCGGGCGGATGGCCCGCACTCGCGGAGCTCGAGCCCGCGGCATCCGTGGATCTCGTGCTGCTCGGCGTTCCCGCGTGGCGCACGTCGCTGTCGCCCACGAACGCGCACGCCACGCCCGCCGCGATCCGCGAGGCGCTGCGGCGGTACAGTCCCGCGCTGATGCCCGACCGGCGTGCGCCCGAGGGGGCGGCGGCACGCGTCGGCCGGGATCTCGGCGAGCTGCGGTTCGCGGATGCCGGCGACATCGACGAGCCCGACGGCGCCGAGGGCGAGGCGCGCACGATCGCCGCGACGGCGGCCGCGCTCGAACGCACGACCGCGCTCGTGGCGCTCGGCGGCGACAACTCGGTGACCGTGGCGACCGCGCTCGGCGCGTGGGGCCACGACCTCGGCCGGGCCGGCCTCGTCACGATCGACGCGCACTACGACCTGCGCGACGGCGTCTCGAACGGATCCCCGGTGCGCCGTCTCGTCGAGGCGGGCCTCGATCCGCGCCGCATCGTGCAGATCGGCATCGCCGACTTCGCGAACTCCGCCGCCTATGCGCGGCGCGCGGCCGAGCTCGGCATCACCGTCATCCACCGCGACGAGCTGCACGGCCGGCGACCCGCCGACGTCATGGCCGAGGCGCTCGAGATCGCGGGTGCCGCCGGCGGTCCAGTTCACCTCGACGTCGACGTCGATGCCTGCGACCGCTCGGTCGCGCCAGCCTGCCCGGCGTCGGTGCCGGGTGGCCTCGCGGCGTGGGAACTGCGCGAGCTCGTGCGTGCTGCGGCATCCGATGCCCGCGTGCGCAGCGCCGACCTGGTCGAGATCGATGCGACGACGGATGCCGCAGACGGCCGCACGGTGCGGCTGGCGGCGCTGTGCGTGCTCGAGTTCGCGGCGGGGCTCGCGGCGCGGGGCGTGTAGGCGGCGGCTCGCGGCTCGCGCTCGCCCTCGCGGACCGCTGCCGACGGTGGCAGACTCGCCGCATGAAGACGCTGGTGCTCGTGCGACACGCGAAGTCGGCCTGGGATGCGCCGGGCCTCGACGATCACGAGCGGCCCTTGGCTGAGCGCGGCCTGCGCGATGCGCCCGAGATGGGGCGGCGCCTCGCCGAGCGGGGACTGGTGCCCGACATCATCCGCTCGAGCACGGCCATTCGCGCCCGCACCACGGCGAAGCTGCTGGCGCAGGCGCTCGGCGTCGGCGCCGACCGCGTGGAGCTCGACGAACGGCTCTACGGCGCCATGCCCGAGGAGATCCTCGACGTCGTCCGCGACTTCGACGACGCCGCCGACACGGCGATGGTCGTGGCCCATGACCCGGGACTCTCCGACCTCGCCTTCGCGCTGTCGGGCACGATCGAGCACATGCCGACGTGCGCGGTCGCGGAATTCACGTTCGACGTCGGAAGCTGGGCGGAGGCCGTCGAGGCGGATCCGGTGGAGAGCCGGTTCGACACCCCTCGGTGAGCGGGTCACGCGACTCGTCCTCCACAGCCGCTGACGGAGCCGAGATATCCACAGAGAAACATCGACTGACCTGCGATTTCCCGGCCCGGCAATGTCAGTGGCCGGTGCTTGACTCATCTCATGGACACCCCGCCCGACCTCGACGCGCGAGCTCGATTGCGTGTCGAGCTCGACCGCATCGTCGAACTCGAGCGCGCTGTGCGCTCGGCGCAGGCCGAGCAGTTACGCCGCATCGAGACCGCCCGGCAGTTCGCCGCCGAGGTCGAGGGCGTGACGGATGACTCGTCATTCGGGGATCGCGAGTTCGCGACGCGTTCCTTCGTCGCCGAGCTGGCGACGACGCTCGTCGTGCACGAGGCGACGGCTGGCCGGCTGATCGCCGATGCCACACAGCTGTGCGGCACGTTCGCCGCCACGCTCGATGCCCTGTCGGCCGGCACGATCGGCGTTCCGCAGGTGCGATCCCTGCTCGAGGTCGCGAGTGGCCTGCCTGCGGATCATGCCGGGGCCTTCGAGGCTGCCGCGCTCGTGGGCGCGGCTCGAGAGACGCCGTCGGCCTTCCGTCGCCGCATTCGCCGGCTTCGAGAGCGCATGCATCCCGAGCCGCCTGACATGCGCCACGAGCACGCTCGCGACGAGCGTCGCGTCATCCTCGAGCCCGCCGACGATGGCATGGCGTGGCTGAGCATGCACCTCGAGGCCGAGCGCGGCGTGGCGATCATGGCTCACCTCGATGCGCTCGCTGGTGCCGCATCCGACTCGGATGGAGATGCTCGCACCCATCGGCAGCGCCTGGTCGACCTGGCGGGCGATCTCCTGCTCGGCCGCCCCATCGGGGCCGCAGTGGGCATCGCGCGAATGCCGGGCGCCGAGGGACCCGACCCGTCCCCGCTCGGCGTGGTCAGGCCGCGCGTCTACGTCACCGTGCCGGTGCTCACGCTGCTCGGACACAGCGACGAGCCCGCCGAGCTTGATGGGCACGGACCCATCCCCGCCGAGACGGCCCGCCGGTTGGCGGCGCACGCGCCGTCCTTCCATCGCATCCTCACGCACCCCGAAACCGGTGCCTACCTCTCCTACGGCCGCACCCGCTACCGTGTTCCCGCCGACCTCGCCGGATACCTTCGCGTCCGCGATGGGGGATGCCGATTCCCCGGCTGCTCCCGTCGCGCCGCAGGCACCGACATCGACCACACTCGCGACTGGGCGGCGGGCGGCACCACCCGCCACGACAACCTCGCCCATCTCTGCCGCAAGCACCATCGACTGAAGCACCACACCGGATGGCGCGTGTCGCAGCTGCCCGACGGAGACATCCGGTGGACGTCTCCGGCTGGTCGTGCGCACGTGTCGACACCCGACCGGCCGTTTGCGCCGCCCGACGTGGGGGAGTCGCGGGCGCCGCAGCACACGTGGGAGCGAGAGGGCGTCGACGCTGCGCTGCTCTTCGACGGGGACGCTGAACCGCCGTGGGCCGCGCATCGACCTGGATCCCGCGCTGCGGGCGCGGTCCCAGCGGCATGATCCGACGTTGGGGGTGCCGGTCAGTCGGCGGATGCCGCGAGCATCCGCCGCACGTAGGGCGTCGCCGGCGCGGCCCGCAGCTCGTCGAGCGTGCCGCGCTGGGTGACGCGTCCCGACTCGAGCACCATGACCTGGTCGGCGAGCGCCGCGGCATCCGCCGGACTGTGGGTGACGAGCACCGTGGCACCGCCGAACTCACGCACATGGGTGGCGAGCTCCATGCGCATCTCGGCGCGAACCTCGACGTCGAGCGCCGACATCGGCTCGTCGAGCAGAAGTACCTCGGGCTCGGCGGCGAGCGTCCGCGCGAGTGCGACGCGCTGCGACTGGCCGCCCGAGAGCTCCGCGGGAAACCGCCCGGCCAGCGGTGTGAGCCCGTACCGTTCGAGCCACGGCTCGGCCGCCGATCGCGCCGCGGCGCGCGAACCTCGCATCCGGGTGGCGAACGCCACGTTGTCGTGCACCGTGAGATGAGGGAACAGCACGTAGTCCTGGAACACGACCCCGATGCGCCGACGCTCGGGCGGCATTGCGTCGACGGTGCGGCTCCCGATCACGATCCGCCCTGACCGCAGTGGAACAAGGCCGGCGATCGCCGCCAGGATGCTCGACTTGCCCGCGCCGTTCGGTCCGATCAGCGCGAGCGGATCCCCCGGGCGCACGTCGAACCGCGCCGCGATCGCTACCTCGCCACGCAGCAGGGCCACGTCGACATGCAGCGCCGGCCGAGTGGCATCCGGCCCAGCGGCGTCCGGCCGAGCGGCGTCCGGCGCCGTGGCATCCGGTCCAGCAGCATCCCGCCCAGCGGCATCGCGCCGGCCGCGCCCGCGCTCGGGATCCCCGCGGTCGGTCACGCCCGCACCCCCGGCAGCCAGCGGTCACGGAGTCCGAGCAGCACGATGACCGATACGGCGAGCAGCAGCAGCGCGAGCGCGATGGCCTCGTCGGGGTCCGACTGCATGGCGAGGTAGCTCGCGATGGGCAGCGTGCGCGTCACGCCCGGAAGGGATCCGGCGAACGTGATCGTGGCACCGAACTCGCCGAGCGCCCGGGTGAAGCAGAGCACCGCGCCCGCCGCGACACCGGGCGCGACGAGCGGGAGGGTGACGAACCGGAACACCTGCCAGCGGGACGCGCCAAGCGTCGCCGCAGCCAGCTCGGTGCGCCGGTCGGCCGAGCGGAGCGCGCCCTCGACGGCGAAGACGAGGAACGGCAGCGCCACGAACACCTGCGCGAGCACGACGGCTCCGGTCGTGAAGGGCACCGTGATGCCGAACCACTCGTCGAGCGCACCGCCGATGAGGCCTCGCCGTCCGAGGAGCAGTAACAGGGCGATGCCGCCCACCACCGGCGGCAGTACCAGCGGCACGGTGACCGCCGCGCGAAGCGCCCGACGGGGAAGGGTCGGCCAGTCGGCGGCCCGCGCGAGGAGCGCGGCGAGCGGAACCCCGAGCACGAGGCACACGCCCGTGGCGAGGGTCGCCGTGGCGAAGGAGAGCACGAGCGCCTGCAGCACCGACTCGCGTGTCATCAGGTCGGCGAGATCGCCCCACGGGGCGCGCACGACCAGCGCCACGAGCGGCAGCATGAGCACGGCGAGCGCGACGCCCGCCACCACGGCGACCGGCCAGGCGAGCCGGCCCGTCCTGCCCACCTAGGGGGCTCCGAACCCGGCGTCGGCGAGCACGGCCCGACCGGCCTCGCCGGTCACGAACGCCACGAAGTCGGCCGCGGCCTCGCCTCGCCCCGCATCCGGATCCGCCGCCGCGCCGACCGCGGCGATCGGGTAGCGGTTCACCACGGATGCCGCGCCGGGCACCTCGATGCCCACGACGGCGTCGCCGGCGGCGCGCGCGTCGGTGCGGTAGACGAGGGCGGCGTCGACCTCGCCGAGCACCACCTTCGTGAGCACGGACTTCACCTCGGACTCGAGGGTGTCGGGGGAGGCCGTCACGCCCTCCTGGCCGAGCAGGGCGTCGGATGCCGCACCACACGGCACCGTCGGATCGCAGAGCGCGATGCGCAGGTCGGGGTCGGCGAGGTCCGCGAGCCCCGTGATCCCGGCCGCATTGTCGGCGGGGGTGACCAGCTCGAGCGTGTTCGTCGCGAACACGACCGGGTCGTCGGCGAGCCCGGCCTTCACCACGACCGCCATCGGCGGCTCGGCCGCCGAGGCGAACACGTCGACCGGAGCGCCCTCCACGATCTGCTGCGCGAGCGCGGCGCTTCCGCCGTAGCTCAGCGAGACCTCGATGGCCGGATGCTCCGCCTCGAAGTCCGCGGCGAGTGCGTCGAACGCCTCGGTGAGCGACGCGGCGGCGAAGACGGTGAGGGTCGTCGGTGCGGCATCCGTCTGGGGGATGGTCGACCTCGATGCAGCCGACCCGCCGCCCGCGGCGCAGCCCGTGACGGAGACCGCCAGCGCAACGGCGACGGCCAGGCCCAACGCCGGAACGGCGGCACGCGGCATCCGGAAGCTCATGCCTCGCCTCGCGGGGGCAGCTCGATCGTCACGTTCGTGGCCTTCGCGCTCGCCGCGGCGAGCATGCCCGGCTCCAGCCCGAGCTCGTCGGCGGCCTCGCGGCTCATGAGCGACACGATGCGGAACGGCCCCGCCTGCAGGTCGACCTGCGCCATCACGCCGTCGCGCTGCACGCGGGTCACGAGGCCGACGAAGCGATTGCGGGCGGACGCGCGAGCCAGTGGGAACGCCTCGGCGAGCGCTCCGCCCGACGCGGCCTCCTCCATGAGCGGCACGAGGTCGACCCCGTCGACCACCTGCATGCCGTTCGCCGCCTTCCGCAGCGTGAGGCGGCCGTGCTCGCCCCACCGTCGCACGGTGTCGTCGCTCACGCCGAGCAGCGCGGCCGCCTCGCTGACGCGGAACTGGGTCACGAGCGGATCCTCAACTGCGGCGCCACACCCTCACTGTAGCCGCGAACACGGCGATGGGCGAGGCGTACCTCCGCATCGCGCTACGACGTGACCGTGAGCAGCGTGCGCTGCCAGCCCGTGGATCCGTCGGGGGCGATCGCGGTGCGCTCCTCCGCCTGGCGCGTGCCCGCGGCATCCGTCGCCCGCACGGTGACGTAATGCGTGCCGGGCGTCGCCTCCCAGTCGACGAACCACTGCACCCAGGTGCTGCCGTTGAGCGGGGTGGACAGGGTCGCCGGATGCCACGGCTCATCGTCGATGCGCACCTCGACGAGGTCGACGCCCACCGGCTGCGCCCACGCCACCCCCGCGATCTTCGTGGGGCCCGCGACGATCGGCGTGCCCGACCGGGGCGTGTCAATACGTGACGACAGCTTGATGGGCGCCGTCGCGCTGTACCCGCGGGGCGTCCAGTACGCCTCGTCGTCGGCGAACGTCGTGACCTTCAGCTCGGTGAGCCACTTCGTCGCCGAGACGTAGCCGTAGAGGCCCGGCACGACCATCCGCACCGGGAAGCCGTGCTCGAGCGGCAGCGGCTCGCCGTTCATGCCGACCGCGAGGATCGCGTCGAGGCCGGCGTCGGTGAGCGCCTCGAGCGGGGTGCCCGCAGTGAACCCGTCGACGCTGCGCGAGAGCACCATGTCGGCGCCCGAGCGGGGCCCCGCGAGCTTCAGCACGTCGCGCACGGGGATGCCCAGCCAGTTCGCGGTGCCGAGGAGTCCCCCGCCGACCTCGTTCGACACGCACGTCATCGTGATCGCGTACTCGTCGAGCCCCATGCCGACGAGCTCGTCGAAGCCCAACTCCACCCGGCGGTCGACGAGGCCGTCGATGACGAGCCGCCAGCCGGCGGGGTCGACCTCGGGCACCGTGAGCGCCGTGTCGACGCGGTAGAAGTCTCGGTTCGCGGTGAACAGCGGCGAGATCCCCGGGATGTCGAGCTCGGCACCCGCGGGCACGGCCACGGTCGTGCGGGGCGCCGGCAGGCGGAGAGCGCGCCGCACGGCGGCGATCGAGGACGTGGTCGCCCCCGCGACTCGCGCACCGAGGCCGACGACGATGGCGGATGCCGCGGCGGCACCCGCGAGCAGGAAGAACCCGCGCCGGTCCACGGCTGAGCGCGGCGGCTCCGAGGGGAAGGCGGCGGCGGCAGCGGGCTCGGCAGGGTCGCCGGGATCAGCCTCCGACCCGGCACCCGCCGCCGCGGCATCCGCGCGCCTGCGCTCGGCCCCCAGTTCGAACTGCCAGGCGCGGAGCCGGAGCACGAGCAGCACGAGCACGACGCTGCCGACGACCGTGCCGGCGATGGGTGGCACCGCCCCGAACGGCGTCGCCCCGGCACGCGTGACGACCGCCGCGACGGAGAGCGCACCCGCGATGCCGAGCGCGACCACGCCGAGGGGCGGCCGCACGAACTGCAGCACCCCGATGACCGCCGCCGCGACAAGCACCGCGAGCGCCAACCCGATGAGGAGCGCGACCTTGTCGTACGCGCCGAAGGTCGCGATCGCGAACTCCTTGAACGGCTGCGGCACGATGTCGATCACGAACGACCCGACCGCGAGGATCGGGCTGCCGTCGCGGGCGACCAGCAGCGCGAACAGCTCGGCGAGGGCGAGGAACACCCCGGCGCTCACGATCCCGGCGACGGCGGCCCATCCCCACCATCGCCAGGGACGGGGGGTGCGCCTCGGGCTCGTCGTCGCCATGCCGCCGCCTCCGCATCCCGGGCGCGGGTGCGCTCGCAGGGGTGGTTCGTCACCCGGGGCGCCCCGGATTGCCGCGGCGCCGACGGCGGCCCGCTGGACGCGCCGCCGTCCGCGCCTGCGAGAATCGAGGAATGGCCCTCGATCCCGCTGATCCCCGCTACGCCCGGCAGCGCGTGCTCCCGGGGTGGGGCATCGATGCGCAGCAGCGCCTCGCCGACGCGCACGTCGTCGTGCTCGGCGCCGGCGGACTCGGCAGCGCCGTCGTGCCCGCGCTCGTCGCGGCCGGAGTCGGTCGACTCAGCATCGTCGACCACGACCGCGTCGAGGTCACCAACCTGCACCGCCAGACCCTGCACACGCCGGCCGACGTCGGCCGCGACAAGGTCGCATCGGCAGCGGATGCCGCGGCGGCGCTCTCGGATGAGACGATCGTGCTCCCCGTGCCGCACGCCTTCGACGCGCGCAACGCCGACGAGCTCCTCGCCGACGCCGACCTCGTCATCGACGGCACCGACGACCTCCTCACGCGCTACGTCGCCGACGACGCGGCCGCGCGCGCCGGCATCCCGCTCGTGTGGGGTTCGGCGGCGAAGTTCTCGGGCCAGGTCGGCGTCTCGTGGGACGCGCGCGGCGTCTCTTACCGCGACCTCTTCCCCGAGCCTCCCGCCGACGCCGGCCTCAGCTGCGAGATCGACGGCATCCTGCCGACGGTGTGCACGGTCACGGGCGGGCTCATGGCCGGCGAGGCGCTGAAGCTGCTCACCGGCATCGGCGAGCCGCTGCTCGGCCGGGTCGTGGTGTTCGAGGCGCTGTCGGGCCGCACGCGCGAGATCGTCTACCGACGGTCGGCGGATGCGGCGGCCAGGCCGGCCGCGGCCGTGCCGGCATCAGTGCCTGTGCCTGCGCCTGTGCCCACGCCGACGGCCGTGCCCGGCGAGGTCGACGCCGGCACCCTCTCGGGCGAGCTCCACTCGGAGGCCCCACCGGTGCTCCTCGACGTGCGCGAACCCTGGGAGGCCGACATCGCCACCATTCCCGGCTCCACGCTGATCCCGCTCGGGGAGCTCGATGCCCGAACGGCGGAGCTCGACCCCGCGGCATCCGTCGTCGTCTACTGCCACCTCGGCGTTCGGTCCGAGTACGCCGCGCGATCGCTGGCCCGCGCGGGCTTCGCGAGCGTGCGCAACCTGGCCGGCGGCATCGACGCCTGGTCGCGCACCGTCGACCCAAGCGTGGTGCGGTACTGATGGCCGGCCGCATCCCGGTCGACGAGCACGCGGCATTCGTGCGGTCGCTGCTCACCGGCCTCGGCGCCAGGCCGACCGAGCGAGTGGCCCTCGCCGACGCGCTCGGTCGCATCACCGCCTCGCCCGTCGAGTCGCCCATCGCCCTGCCGCCGTTCCGCAACTCGCAGATGGATGGGTTCGCCGTCCGTGCCGTCGACGTGACGGATGCCCCGGTGTCGCTGCCGATCACCGGAGAGGTCGCCGCGGCGGCCGGCGCACCCGGCCCGCTGGCGCCCGGCACCGCGGTGCGCATCATGACGGGCGCGGCGGTGCCGGAGGGCGCCGACGCGATCGTGCCCGTCGAGGACACCGAATCCGACGGCACGCGCATCCGCATCCTGCGCCCGCGCGCGGCCGGCGAGTACGTGCGCGAGGCGGGCGCCGACCTCGCCGCAGGCGACGACGTGCTGCCGCCGGGGCTCAAGCTCGCGTCGCGGCACCTCGCCGCCGCCGCGGCATCCGGACTCACTGAGCTGCTGGTGCGCGAACGCGTGCGCGTCGCCGTCGTGAGCACGGGCAGCGAACTCGTGCCGCCGGGGTCCGCGCTTCAACCGGGCGAGATCCCCGACGCGAACGGCGTCGCGCTCGCCGCGGCCGTGCGCGCCGTGGGCGCCGTCGTGGTGCACGAGGGTCGCGTGCGCGACGACGTCTCACGGCTGCTCGCCGAGCTCGATGCCGCCCGCGACGCCGGCGCCGAGCTCGTGCTCACGAGCGGCGGCGTCTCGATGGGCGCCTACGAGGTGGTGCGCGAGACCCTCGAACCGCTCGGCGGCTGGGTGGGCAGCGTGGCGATGCAGCCGGGCGGTCCGCAGGCGACGGGCGCCTACCGCGGTATGCCCGTCATCGGATTCCCCGGCAACCCCGTGAGCGCCCAGCTCTCGTTCGAGCTGTTCGTGGCGCCCACGCTCCGCGCCATCGCGGGACTGCCGCCGGCGCGCACCGAGCGCCTCCCGCTCGCGGCGCCGCTCACCTCCGTGGCGGGCAAGCGGCAGTTCCTGCGCGGCCGCCGCGCCGACGGCGGAAGCGCGGAGGTCGTGGGCGGACCGGGATCGCACCTCGTGGCGGCGCTCGCGGCATCCGAGCTGCTCATCGTGGTTCCCGAGGACGTCACGTCACTCGACGCCGGCGCCGTGGTCGATACCGTGTTCCTATGACCTCGCTCACCCATCTCGACGACGACGGCCGTGCTCGCATGGTCGACGTCGGCGGCAAGCCGGTCACCCGCCGGATCGCGATCGCCGAGGGCCGCCTCGACACTACCGCCGAGGTCGTGGCGCTCGTGCGCAGCGACGGGCTGAAGAAGGCCGACGTGCTGTCCACCGCGCGCATCGCGGGCATCTCGGGGGCGAAGCGCACGAGCGAGCTCATCCCGCTCGCGCACATCGTGCCGCTCGACGCCGTGTCGATCGACTTCGGCTTCGAGGAGGCCGCCGTCACGATCCGTGCCACCGTCTCGACCACGGCCCGCACCGGCATCGAGATGGAGGCACTCACCGCCGTCGCCATCGCCGGACTCACCCTGCACGACATGGTGAAGGCCGTCGACCCGGCCGCGCAGCTCGGCGGCATCCACCTGGTCGAGAAGCGTGGCGGCAAGCGCGGCGTCTGGCGAGCGGATGCCGCGGCCGACGCCGGCGGCCTCGCCGACCCGGCCCACCACCCCGGCGTGGCCACGGTGCTCGTGGCGTCCACCCGGGCGGCGGCCGGCACCGCCGACGACACGACCGGGCCCGTGATCGTGGCGTGGCTCCGGGAACGCGGCTTCGACGTCGACGAGCCCGTCGTGGTCGCCGACGCCGACGTCTCCGACGCGGTCCGCGGGGCGGTCGCGGGATCGCCCTCCGTGCTCATCACGACGGGCGGCACCGGCGTGAACCCCGGCGACCGTACTCCCGAGGCGACACTTGCCGTGCTCGACCGCGAGCTGCCGGGGGTGGCCGAGGCGATCCGGGCCGCCGGACGCGTCGCCACGCCGACCGCCGCCCTGAGCCGGGCGCTCGCCGGCGTGGCCGGGCGGACCGTCGTCGTCAACCTCCCCGGATCGCGCGGCGGAGTCGCCGACGGCCTCCGCGTGCTCGACGAGCTGCTCCCCCACCTCCTCGACCAGGTCGCCGGAGGCGACCATGCGCCGCGAGGTTCGGATGCCTGAGGCGCGCATGCCTGGCCCCGACGTGCTCGCGGTCGTCACGACGGAGCCGCTCGACCGCACGGCGATCGAGGCGTTCGTGCAGTCGCGGCAGGACGGCGCGCTCGTCACCTTCGAGGGCGTCATCCGCGATCACGACCACGGCGCATCCGTGACCCTGCTCGAGTACGAGGCGCATCCCGAGGCGGAGCGCTTCCTGCGGGAGACGTGCGTCGAGGTCGCCCTCGAGACCGGCCTGCGGGTCGCCGCCGCCCACCGCATCGGCACCCTGGCCATCGGGGACGTCGCGCTCGTGGCATCCGTCGCGGCACCGCACCGCGCCGAGGCCTTCGCGGCCTGCGCCCTGCTCGTCGACCGCATCAAGGAGCGCACGCCCATCTGGAAGCGCCAGCACCTCGAGGGCGGCACCACCGAGTGGGTGAATCTCTGACCTGCGTCCTCTGACCTGGGCTCGCGCCCTGGCTTCGCGTCGAGCTCGGACCCTCGTGGTCGTGGCGAGGCCGAGGACGAGCTGAACGAGTCCTCCTTCCAGGACGTGGCGGCACTTCGGCACTTCGGCACCGGTTTCCGTGAGGGAAGCAGGTGTCGGTTTCCGTGAGGGAGATGTGCGTCCGTCGCCGTGCGGGGGAACGTGGGTCGACTTCCGTAACGGAAGCATGTGTCGGTTTCCGTGAGGGAGATGTGCGTCCAACAGCGCCGGGGCTCAACCGCGCTCGACCGGGTACCGCAGGTGCAGCACGCGCCGGCCCTGCACGACGGCCGTCGGGTCGCCGAGCCGCGCCGGGCCCGCGTCGCCGAAGTACCGCTTGCCCGATCCCATCACGACCGGCACGAGGTCGATGGCCACCTCATCGACGAGTCCGGCGTCGAGCGCCTGACCTGCGATCGTGCCGGCGGCGAGGGCCACGTTGCGCTCGCCGGCGATCTCCCTCGCCCGGTCGACCGCCGCGGTGATGCCCTGGGTGACGAAGTGGAAGTCCTCGGAGCCCGGGTACGACCAGTCGTGGGGCGGCTCGTGCGTGAGCACCACGATCGGCACGCCGATGGGATGCTTCCCGTGCCAGCCGTCGGTGACGTCGAACAACTCGCGGCCGACGACGAGCGCGCCGATCGAGTCGACCCATGACCGCCAGTAGTCGGCGCTGGCCTGCGTGACGTGGAACGGCGGCAGCTCGCCCTCGTTCACGATCTCGACGTCGCCGTTCTCGTACCACTCGAACAGCTCGCCGATGCCGTTGTCGTCGAAGGCGATGAATCCGTCGAGCGACATGGAGGCGTTCGCGATGACCTTGCCCATGCCGGCACGGTAGCGCCGTGGCGCGCCGGCCGGAAGGGGTTCGGCGGCGCCGGGCGGCCGGCGGGTGCGATCAGCCGCCGGCGAACGGCGGCAGCACGTCGACGTTCGAGCCCAGCGCGGCCCCGGCGTCACGTCGCACGACGCCGTCGACGAGGAACGACCCGTTCGCCACGACCCGGGCCATCGTCGGGCCGTAGCGCTGGACGAGGCGCTCGCGCAGCTCGCCGACCGTCGTGCCGGCCTCGGATGCCGCGAGGGTCTCCTGTTCGATGCCCGCGGCCTCGGCGGCAGCAGCGAAGTACCGCACCGTGACGGATGCCACGTCAGCCACCGATCCCGCCCATCGACCGCACCGGGCGGTGGAAGTCCGCGGCGTCGATGCCATGACCGGCCTGCTTGCCCCACATCGCCGCGCGCCACCGGTCGGCGAGCTCGGCGTCGGACGCGCCGGCCCGCAGCATCCCGCGCAGGTCGGTCTCGTCGTCGCTGAACAGGCACGACCGCACCGAGCCCTCGGCCGTGAGCCGCGTGCGGTCGCAGGCGGCGCAGAAGGAGCGCGTCACCGACGCGATGATGCCGACCGTGGCCGGACCGCCGTCGACCAGCCACTCCTCCGCGGGCGACGACGGGTCCTCGCGGGCGACGGCCTCGAGTTCGAAGTGCTCGCCGAGCACCGCGAGCAGCTCGTCGGCATCGACCATGTTGTCGCGCTTCCACTGCTCGTCGGCGTCGAGCGGCATCTGCTCGATGAAGCGCAGGCGGCAGCCGTGCTCGACCGCCCAGGCGAGCAGGGCGGGCGCGTCGTGCAGGGTCTCGCGCATCGCGACCGCGTTGACCTTGAGGGGACCGAGGCCTGCCCGGTGCGCCGCGGCGATGCCGTCGAGCACCCGCGGCAGGCGGTCACGGCGGGTGAGCCGCGTGAAGTGCTCGCGATCCAGGGTGTCGAGCGAGACGTTGACCCTGGTGAGCCCGGCATCCTTGAGCGCCTGGGCCTTGCGGTCGAGCCCGATGCCGTTCGTGGTGAGGGCGAGCGGGATACCCGGCGCTGCGGCGGAGCTCAGAGCGATGATCTCGACGAGGTCGGCCCGCGTCAGCGGCTCGCCGCCCGTGAACCGCACCTCGCGCACGCCGAGGTCGTGCACGGCGATGCCGACGAGCCGGGCGATCTCGGATGCCGACAGCAGTTCGTCGTTGGGGATCACCGGCAGGCCCTCGGCCGGCATGCAGTACGTGCAGCGCAGCGAGCAGGCCGAGGTGATCGACACCCGTAGGTCGTGGGCGACGCGGCCGAAGCGATCGACCAGCCCCGCGGCATCCGGACGCCCCTCGATCGAGGGCGCAGCCGAAGGCGGCCGGCGCGCGGCCGGCATGCCGAGGGAGAGGGCGGCCATGCCCTCCACACTAGGCGCTTCCACGTTTCGCGCCGATGTCGATCTGCTGATCATGTCGCGCCCGATGGCCCCGGAACGATGACAGCGGATGCCGTGGTCACTATCGTTGACGAGTCGGGAGGAGACGTCATGTCGTTCATCACTCGAGGGTTCAGCGGGCGAAGTCGCGAACGCGACGATCGCCTGCCACCCGGCCAGACCCTCGTCAGCGACTTCCCAGTGCTCTCGGCCGGGCCGACGCCAGAGGTCGAGACCGACGAGTGGGAGTTCGCGATCCGCACCGAGTCGGGCGTGCACCGCTGGAACTGGGACGAGTTCATGGCGCTGAAGATCGACGACGTCGACACCGACATCCACTGCGTCACGCACTGGTCGAAGCTCGGCACGAGCTGGCGCGGCGTCTCGCTCGACACCCTCTTCGAGGACATCGAGACCGAGCAGGAGTACGTCATGGCGCACAGCTACGGGGGGTACACGACCAACGTGCCGCTCGACGAACTGCTTGACGGCAAGGCGTGGGTCGCGTTCGAGTTCGACGGCGAACCGCTCGACCCCGAGCACGGCGGCCCCGCGCGGCTGCTCGTGCCGCACCTCTACTTCTGGAAGAGCGCCAAGTGGGTGCGTGGGCTCACGATGATGGACCAGGACGAGCCCGGCTTCTGGGAGCAGAACGGCTACCACATCCACGGCGACCCGTGGAAGGAAGAGCGCTACTGGTGAGCGACACGACGGCGCCGGTCGCGCAGGCTCAGGGGCAGCCCCAGGCGCAGACCGCCGCGCTCAGCGCCGCCCTGCGTGCGGTGCCCCGCTCGGGCTGGCACGCCGCCACGGTCGCCGCCGTGCATCGTGAGACGCCGAACGCCTCGCGCCTCGAGCTCGACGTCGACGGCTGGCCCGGCAATGCGGCGGGGCAGCACCTCGACGTGCGGCTCACTGCGCCCGACGGCTACACCGCGACGCGCTCGTACTCGATCGCCTCGTCGGGCTCCTCGACGCGCGTCGTGCTCGCGGTCGACAAGCTGCCCGACGGCGAGGTCTCGCCGTACCTCGTCGACGAGGTGCGCGCGGGCGACATGCTCGAGGTGCACGGCCCGCTCGGCGCGTTCTTCGTCTGGGCGCCCGCCGCCGAGACCGGCGACGCCCGGCCGGTGCAGCTCATCGCGGGCGGCTCCGGCGTGGTGCCGCTCTACGCGATGGCGCACGCGCACGCCGAGGCCGACGACCCCACCCCGTTCCGACTGCTCTACTCGGTGCGCACGCCCGACGACGTGTACTTCGCGGACGAGCTCGACGCGCTCGCCGCGGCATCCGCGCCCCTCCACCTCGACTTCGTCTACACGCGCAGGGCGCCCGACGGCTGGGCGGGTGCCCCGGGGCGCATCACCCGCGAGGCGCTGGAGGCCGCGGTGCTGCCCGCGTCGGAGCATCCGCGGGTCTATGTCTGCGGCTCGACCGGGTTCGTCGAGCTCGTCGCCGACTGGCTCGTGGGCCTCGGCCACGACCCGAGGTCGATCCGCACCGAGCGTTACGGAGGCACCTGATGCAGCACGTCGACGGCAACGCCCTCGCCGGCCCGCTCGCCGAGTTCTTCTCGTTCGATGTCACGATGGCGACCGCCCGGTGCAACGGCTGCGGCACGATCGCCGAGCTCGCCCGCGCGATGGTCTACCGCAGTGGTGCGGGCACGGTGGTGCGCTGCGGGTCGTGCGACCACGTGCTCGCGACGCTCGTCGAGGCGGGCGACCGCGCCTGGATCGGCTTCAGCGGCGTGAGCGCGATCGAGGTTCCGCGAGGCTGAGGTGTCGCGCCGCTGCGCGCGGGGCGCTTCGGGGAGGTGCGCCGATGTGGATCGGCTGGATCGAGTTCGACGTGCTCCTCGGTGACATGCACACGCTGAAGGAGAAGCGAGCGATCGTCCGCCCGATCCTCGCCGACCTGCGGCGCACGACGGAGGCGAGCGTCGCCGAGGTCGGCGACCAGGACCTGCACCGGCGCGCCGAGGTCGGCGTCGGCGTGGTCGCGTCGGGCGCCGACCGGGTGACCGAGGTCCTCGATCGCGCCGAGCGGCTCGTGGCGGGCCGTCCCGAGATCACGCTGCTCTCGGCGCGCCGGCGGCTGCGGCAGAGCGACGACGACTGAGCGGATGCCGCGGGGCGCGCCGATGCTGCCGGCCACACTCGGCGCACGGCTCAGGCGACGCCCGCGCCGTCCTTCCACACCCGCGCCACGAGCGGCACCCCCGGACGGTAGGCGAGGTGCACGTGGCTCGGCGCGTCGAGCAGCGTGAGGTCTGCGCGCATGCCCGGGCGGATCGCCCCGACATCCGTGCGCCGCAGCGCCGCCGCACCACCGGCGGTCGACGCCCAGAGCGCCTCGGCCGGCGTCATGCCCATGTCCCGCACGGCGACGGCGATGCAGAACGGCAACGAGCTCGTGAAGCTCGACCCCGGATTGCAGTCGCTCGCGAGCGCGACGGTGACGCCCGCGTCGATGAGCCGGCGCGCGTCGGGGTAGGGCTGCCGGGTCGAGAACTCCACCCCCGGCAGCAGGGTCGCGACCGTGTCGGATGCCGCGAGCGCCGCGACATCCGCGTCGCTCAGGTAGGTGCAGTGGTCGACGGATGCCGCACCGAGCTCGACCGCGAGCTGCACACCGCCGCCCTCGCCGAGCTGGTTGCCGTGCACCCGCGCGCCGAGGCCCGCGGCGGCGCCCGCCTCGAGGACCCGCCGGGACTGCTCGGGCGTGAACGCGCCGCGCTCGCAGAACGCGTCGACCCAACGCGAATGGGGCGCGCAGGCGTCGAGCATCTCGCCGACGACGAGGTCGACGTACGCGTCGGGCCGGTCGGCATACTCCGCGGGCACGACGTGCGCGCCGAGGAAGGTCACCTCGTCGGTGACCTCGCGGGCGAGGCGCACGATCCGCTCCTCGGACGCGACGGAGAGCCCGTAGCCCGACTTCACCTCGAACGTGGTCGTGCCCTGGGCGTGCAGCTCGGCCACGAAGCCGGCGAGCCGCGCCCGCAGCTCGTCGTCGCTCGCAGCACGGGTGGCGGCGACGGTCGAGCGGATGCCGCCTGCCTCGTAGCGCTGCCCCGCCATGCGCGCGGCGAACTCCTGGGCCCGGTCGCCGCCGAACACGAGGTGCGTGTGGCTGTCGACGAACCCGGGGATCACCGCGCCGCCGCCGACGTCGACGATCTCCACGTCGGCGTCCCAGAGGGTGCGGTGCTCCTCGGCCTCGCGGCGGTCGGCGCGCTCGGCGGGGCCCGCCCCGCCCGCGAGATGCGCCTGCGCGTGCAGGGCGTGGCCGACCCAGGCGATGCGCCCGTCCTCGACGAGCAGGGCCGCGTCGCGCACGATGCCGAGCGGCCCGCCGTCGCGGTCGGGTGCCGGGTCGTTCGTCACGAGCTCGGCGACGCCCGTCAGCAGCATGCGTGTCGCTGCGGCGCCGTCGCTCATGCGTCGAGCATAGGCACGCGCAGCCCGCGCTCGCGAGCGACCTCGACGGCGCGGTCGTAGCCCGCGTCGACGTGGCGCATGACGCCGGTGCCCGGGTCGTTCACGAGCACCCGGGCGATCTTCTCGGCGGCGAGGTCGGTGCCGTCGGCCACGACGACCTGGCCGGCGTGGATCGAGCGGCCGATGCCGACGCCGCCGCCGTGGTGGATCGAGACCCAGGTCGCCCCCGACGCCGTGTTGAGCATGGCGTTCAGCAGCGGCCAGTCGGCGATCGCGTCGGAGCCGTCGGCCATCGACTCGGTCTCCCGGTACGGGCTCGCCACCGAGCCCGAGTCGAGGTGGTCGCGGCCGATCACGACGGGCGCGCTGAGCTCGCCCGAGGCCACCATCTCGTTGAACTTCAGGCCGGCGAGGTGCCGTTCCTGGTAGCCGAGCCAGCAGATGCGTGCGGGCAAACCCTCGAAGTGCACCTTCTCGCCGGCCTGGGTGATCCAGCGGCGCAGGTGCTCGTCCTCGGGGAAGAGCTCGAGGATCGCGCGGTCGGTCGCGGCGATGTCGGCCGGGTCGCCCGAGAGCGCGGCCCAGCGGAACGGTCCCTTGCCCTCGGCGAAGAGCGGCCGGATGTAGGCGGGCACGAAGCCGGGGAACTCGAACGCGCGGTCGTAGCCGGCGAGCTCGGCCTCGCGACGAATGGAGTTGCCGTAATCGAACACCTCGGCGCCCGCGTCCTGGAAGCCGACCATCGCGGCCACCTGCTTGGCCATGCTCCCCCGTGCGCGATCGGTGAACCCCTCGGGGTCCCGCTCGGCCTCGGCCTGCCAGTCCTCGAAGGGGACCCCCACGGGCAGGTACGACAGCGGGTCGTGGGCGCTCGTCTGGTCGGTCACGATGTCGACGGCGATGGCACCGGCGCGATGACGCAGCAGCAGCTCGGGGAACACCAGGGCGGCATTGCCGACCACGCCGACGGAGCGAGCCTCGCCGGCGTCCTTCGCCGCGACCACCCGGGCGATCGCCTGGTCGAGGTCGGTGTGGTACTCGTCGAGGTAGCCGTGTTCCACACGGCGCCGGAGGCGCGACTCGTCGACGTCGACGATCAGCACGGCGCCGCCGTTCATCGTGACGGCGAGCGGTTGCGCGCCGCCCATGCCGCCGCAGCCGCCCGTGAGCGTCAGGGTGCCGGCGAGGCTACCCCCGAACCTGGCCCGGGCGATCGCGCCGAACGTCTCGTACGTGCCCTGCAGGATGCCCTGCGTGCCGATGTAGATCCACGAGCCGGCGGTCATCTGGCCGTACATGGTGAGGCCGAGCTGCTCGAGCCGGCGGAACTCGGGCCACGTCGCCCAGTCGCCCACGAGGTTGGAGTTGGCGATGAGCACCCGCGGCGCCCACTCGTGCGTGCGGAACACGCCGACGGGCTTCCCGGACTGCACGAGGAGCGTCTCGTCGGCCTCGAGGTCTTCGAGGGTGCGCACGATCGCGTCGAACGCCTCCCAGTTGCGGGCCGCCTTGCCCGTGCCGCCGTAGACGATCAGGTCCTCGGGACGCTCGGCGACGTCGGGGTCGAGGTTGTTCATGAGCATGCGCAGGGGCGCCTCGGTCTGCCAGCTCTTCGCGGTCAGCTCGGTGCCGCGGGCGGCGCGGACGGTGCGCGGGCCGGTGACGGCTGCGGTGGGTGCGTCGGTCATGCCTCGATCTCATCGCACGCGGCATCCGGCGACAACGGATGCCACGGGGTGCCCGTCTGGGATGCCAGACGAACGGTGCGAGCCCCGGGTCAGCCGAGCGGGATGCCGCGGGCCGCCATGAAGGGCACCGCGTCGACGGCGACCCCGTCGAGGTGCACCTCGAAGTGGAGGTGGCATCCCGTGGAGGCGCCCGTGCTGCCCACCGCGCCGATCAACTGGCCGGCGGTCACCGTCTGGCCCGGTACCACGAAGGTGCCGCCCGAGACGAGGTGGCCGTAGCCCGTGGCGACGCCCGAGCCGTGATCGATGAGGATCCAGTTGCCGAGGCTGCCGTTCGGTGCGGCGTCGGCCACGACGCCGTCGGTCGCCGCGTACACCGGGGTCTCGCACGCGGCCGCGAGGTCCGTGCCGCGGTGGAAGTCGTTGACGCCGGGAACCGGCTTGACCGGGCGAAGTCCGAAGCCGTCGGTGATGTGTCCGGCCACGGGAAGCGCCCAGCCCTGGTCGCTCAGCTGCCCGGCGTCGGCCGGCAGCGACTGGATGAGGGAGATGCTGCTGGCTGCGACCCGGCTGTCCTCCGCGGCCCTGGCCTGCACGTCCTCGAGGTCCTGTCGGGCATCGGCGAGGGCCTGCTCGGCGTTCGCCACATCGTCTTCGAGGGCATCGACCGGCACCTCGTCGACGGCGGTCCAGGCGGCGTCGGCACGCTCCTGCGCGGTCTCGGCCTCGGCGGTGCGCTTCTCGACGATGGCGAGCAGCTTGTCGGCATCGCCGGAGATCTGCTCGACTCGGGCGAACCCGCCGAGTCCGGCGAGGAGGTCATGGCCCGCACCGAACGCCGCGGGCATCGAGGAGAGCGTGGCGCTGTCGCCGCCGCGTGCCGCGGCGACGTAGACGCGCTTCGCCGCATCGACGTCCTGCTGGGCGGCGTCGGCGACGTCCTGCAGTCGCTGCGCGACCGAGCGGGCCACCTCTTGCGTGGCGCGGGCGTCGGCGAGGGCGGCCTCGGCCTCGCGCAGCTCGGTCGTGGCTCGCGTGATCGCCGAGCGGGCGGCGACCAGTGCGGCGTTCTGGGCCTGGGCCGCTGCCGACACGGTGCGCGTGGTCGGACGGTACGACGAGCTCGTGCGCGGCGAGCCGGCGGAGGGTGCGGGCGCCTCAGTGCCGGGCGCCTCCGTGCCAGGCGGCGGCGTCGGGTCGCCGGTGGCCGGAGGCTCGGTGGGCTCAGGGGTCGGCGTCGGGTCGGGCGTGGGCGTCGGCGTCGGATCCGGAGTGGGCGTCGGAGTGGGCGTCGGATCGGGGGTCGGCGCCGGCGTCTCCGTCGGCGGAGCGGGCTCCTCGGTCGCTACGGGGTCGCTCGGCTCGTCGGTCGACGGAGGGTCGGTGGCCTCGTCGGTCGCGGGCGGGGTCGGCGCCGGCGTCTCGGTCGCCGTGGCATCAGACGACGTGCTCTCCGAGGTCTCGGGGGGCGGGGTCTCTTCCGCGTAGGCGGGGGCCGCGCCGAACGCGCCGAACATGACGACGACGGTGGCCGCCGCGAGGGCGACGCCACCACGACGCGCGCCCCGGGCGTACCAGGGGCGATCCTCGCCGAAGTCCGTGCAGCGTTGCGTCATGTGGTTCCGTTCGGGTCACGGCCGAGGCCGCTGCCGTCCAGTCTGTCATCGAGGCGGGAGGGAGACAACCGTTCTGCCCCTTCGTGCCTGCCCCAGTCGGGGGGACGTCCTGATCACCCCGGAAGAACCTTTTCGCACGTTTCAGTCGAGCGCGCCGGTCGCCTCCGAGGCCCGCGCGACGACCGCGCCCGACGCCACGAGTGCCGTGAGCGCCTCGATCTCGGGGGAGAGGAAGCGGTCGGCGCCGGGCACCGCACCCACCTCGGCGGCCAGCGCCACGACGCCACCGGTGGCGTCGCCCGGCTCGAGCGGCGCGCGCAGCGCCAGCCCTCGGGCGGCGGTCATGACCTCGATCGCGAGCACCCGGGTGAGCCCGTCGATCGCGCGGCGCAGCTTGCGCGCGGCGGCCCAGCCCATCGACACGTGGTCCTCCTGCATCGCCGACGACGGGATCGAGTCGACGGATGCCGGCACGGCGAGCCGCTTCAGCTCCGACACGATGCCCGCCGCGGTGTACTGCGCGATCATGAGGCCCGAGTCCACGCCGACCTCGTGTGCGAGGAAGGGAGGCAGGCCCTGGTTGCGCGCCCGGTCGAGGAACCGGTCGGTGCGCCGTTCGCTCATCGACGCGACATCCGCCACCGCGATCGCGAGGAAGTCGAGCACGTAGCCGACCGGGGCGCCGTGGAAGTTGCCGTTCGACTCGACGCGGCCGTCGAGGGTCAGCACGGGGTTGTCGACGGCGCTCGCGAGCTCGGCCTCGGCGACGGATGCCGCGTGCGCGAGGGTGTCGCGGGCCGCACCGTGCACCTGCGGCGCGCAGCGCAGGGAGTAGGCGTCCTGCACTCGGGTGCACTCGGGGCCCTTGTGGCTCGCGACGATGGGCGACCCGGCGAGCAGGCGTCGGAGGTTCGACGCCGACACCGCCTGCCCGCGCTGGGGACGCAGGGCGTGCAGGTCGGCGGCGAACACCGCGTCGGTGCCCATGAGTCCCTCGACGCTCATCGCGGCGGCCACGTCGGCGGTCGTGAGGAGCATCCGCAGGTCGTCGATCGCGAGGGCGAGCATGCCCAGCATGCCGTCGGTGCCGTTGATGAGGGCGAGGCCCTCCTTCTCGGCGAGGCGGAGGGGCGTGATGCCGGCCGCCGACAGCGCGCTCGCGGCATCCGTCGCCTCGCCCTGCGCGTCGCGCACCTCGCCCTCGCCCATCGCGACGAGGGCGCAGTGCGACAGCGGCGCGAGGTCGCCCGAGCAGCCGAGCGAGCCGTACTCGCGCACGACGGGGGTGATACCCGCGTTGAGGATCGCCGCGTAGGTCTCGGCGGTCACGCGGCGCACGCCGGTGCGGCCGGTCATGAGGGTGGAGAGGCGCAGCAGCATGAGCGCGCGCACGACCTCGCGCTCGACCTCGGCGCCCGAGCCCGCGGCGTGCGAGCGCACGAGGCTCGCCTGCAGCTGGGCGCGGCGGTCCTCGGCGATGAAGGTCGTGGCGAGCGCGCCGAACCCGGTCGAGATGCCGTAGTGCGGCTCGGGATCGGCGGCGAGGCCCTCGACGATCGCGCGGCTCGCGGCGACGCCGTCGAGCGCCGCCGGGTCGAGCACGACGGATGCCCCGTGCCGGGCCACGGCGACGACCTCGCCGATCGTGAGGGGGCCGGTGCCGACGGTGACGGATGCCGCGGCGGTCGCGGGCTGGGCGGGCGCGATGGTGCTCATGCCTCCGATTCCACACCGCCGTCGCGCGCGCGGGAATGCTGCCGCCGCGGCATCCGTCCGGTATCCCGGACGCGCGGGTAAGATTGGGTGCGCCGACACGACGCCGCGCCGGCGAAGCGTCGTCGAGAGGTCGCGAAGTGCTGGATTCCACGCCGCCGAGCGACCATTCGCGACCACTCGGCGCGCGCGACGGCGGGTCGTCCGGCTCGAAGGTGCCTGCGGCCGACCAGACGCTCGCGATCCTCGCGCACCTCGCCGCGCAGCGCGGCCCGGTGCCCGCGGCGACGATCGCGCACGCGCTCGGCCTGCCGCGCTCGACGGTGTACCACCTGCTCGCCGTCATGCAGGAGCGCGGCTTCGTCGTGCACCTGCCCGAGGACCGGCGCTACGGGCTCGGCATTGCCGCCTTCGAGCTGTCGAGCGGCTTCAGCCGCCAGCAGCCCCTCGCGCGGCTCGGCCGCCCGCTCGTCGCCTCGCTCGTCGACCGGCTGGGCGAGTCGGGCCACCTCGCCGTGCTGCACGGACGCGACGTGCTGTACCTCGTCGAGGAGCGCGCCCCCCGCCGTCCGTCGCTCGTCACCGACGTGGGCGTGCGCCTCCCCGCGCACCTCACGGCGACCGGCCGGGCAATGCTCGCCGAGCTTCCGCCGGCGCAGCTGCGCGCGCTCTATCCCGATCGGGCGGCGTTCGCGGTGCGGCATCCGCAGGGCGAGACGGCCGAGGCGGAGGCCGCCGGCTGGAGCTACGGGCGGCTGAAGCGCGTGCTCGCCGACGTGCGTGCGCGCGGCTGGGCGGACGAGGACGGCGAGGTCACCACCGGGCTCGCCTCGGCGGGGGCCGCCGTGGTCGACCACCTGGGGTGGCCGGCCGCCGCCATCGCGGCGACGTTCCCCGACGACGCGGCGCCCGAGTTGCAGGACCGCGCGGTCGAAGGCGTGCGGGAGGCAGCGGCGACGCTCTCGCGGCGCATCCGCGGCATCCGCTGACCGGCGCATCTTCGAAGTCCCCGCCAGCACTCCAAGGAGCCCAGTACTCTCGAGGTCCCACGTCACGCGATGAGGAGCCAAGATGACAAGCCCGCGCCGCCGGATCCGCGTCGCCCGCTTCGGCGGCCCCGAGGTGCTCGAGCTCGTGACCGACGACGCCGGGGAGCCGCGGCGCGGTCGCGTGCGCGTGCGCATCACCCACGCTTCGCTCGGCTCGACCGACGCACTCGCCCGCCAGGGAGGCTATCTGCTGCAGCCGCGGGCGGGATTCACCCCGGGCTACGACTTCCTCGGGGTGATCGAACGCACGACAGCGGATGCCGCGGCACGCGGGCTCGTCGAGGGCGCCCGCGTCGCCGCCTGCCTGCCGCGCATGGGTGCCCACGCCAACCTGATCGACGTGCCGGCGAGGCTGCTCGTGCCCGTGCCCCGACGCCTTGGACTCCGCGGTGGCGGCTTCGCTTCCAATCGACGTGGTCACGGCCGCACTGGCATGGTCGCTGATGCACCCGAAGGCCGGTCGCGCCGTGCTCGTGCAGGGGGCGAGCGGCTCCGTCGGCCGACGGGTCGCCGCGCAGGCGATCGCAGCGGGGCATCCGGTGTTCGGCACCGCGTCAGCCTCGAACCGCGACGCGATCGAGGCGCTCGGCGCGACGTGGATCGACTATCGCGAGGCCGGGTGGATCGAGCGGCTTCGCGCCGCCACCGGCGGCGTGAGCGCGGCCGTCGACCACACCGGCGACCCTGCCGTGCGTCGGGCCGTGTCGCCGGACGGCAAGGTCGTCCGGCTCTCGTTCGTGGGCCGTCGCGGCCACGAGCGAGGCGATACGGTCAGGGGCGGCCTTGGCGCGGTCTGTCGATCCTTCGCGCATCCCGCGGAGCGCGTCGTCTCGGTGCCGCTGTTCGTCGCGACCTGCCCGGGCCGCTATCGCGCACTCCTCGCAGGGCAACTCGAGCGTGCGGCGCGCGGCGAGATCGTCGTTCCCGAGGTGGAGGTGCTGCCGCTGGGCGATGCTCGGGCCGGTCACGCCCGCCTCGACGCGAGGCTCACCGGCCACAAGCTCGTGCTCGCGCCATGAACCCACCCCGGGGTCGGATGCCGCGCGAGCGCCGCGGCCTCAGGCGTGCGGCGCGAGCCAGCGCCGCAACGTCCGCGTGACGAACGGGAGCACCCAGTACGTCATGATCGGCGTGAGCACGAGCGTCGTCGCGAGCACCTTCCACACCACGGCGAGCTCGTTCCAGCCCGGCACGAACGCGGTGACGAGCAGCGTGAACACGAGGTTCACCGGGAAGAAGCCGAGCCAGATGGTGACCGCCTGCTTCCAGCGCGGCGGGGCGGGCGGCAGCTCGAGGTCGCCCTCGGCGCCGGTCGTGGCATCCGCCGCGGGCACCGAGCCGGTCGCCGGCTCGTCGAACCAGCCCTCGATGCCCGTGCGCCGCCGGCTTCGCTCCGACTTCACGAAGCCCTCGCCCATCGACAGCCACCAGCTGCGCTCGGTCGACCGCTCCCACGCCTCGAGGGTCTCCTCGCTCGCGAAGCGGTAGAGCATGTGCCACACCTGCGAGCGCTCGCCCGCGCGCACCCAGCCCGAGCCGAGGAAGCCCGGGTACTTGTTCGCGAGGTTCACGCCCGTCTGCACCCACGCGGTCGCCTCCGCGATGTGCGCGGGGTCGACCTCGCGCCGGATCGACACGGTGATCGGATCAGTCGCCATGGACCCATCCCACCGCATCGCGGTTTCAGTGCGGTAACGGATGCCGCGGGCTGAGGGCCGCGCCGAGCCGGGCGACGATCCGGTGGCTGCCCCGCAACGCGACCCACAGCAGCAGGAGCGCGACCGCCGCGGGAACCGGCCAGAACCCCGCCACGAGCAGCACCGCCACGCCCGCGACCCCGCAGATGACGTCGATCGCCGTCGTCGCGGTGCTGGCCCGCGCGGCCGATGCGTCGACCGTGCCGTGCGGCCGCTCGAAGCGCGCGAAGCCGAGCGTGACCGGCACGACGGCCGCCGCGGCGACGCCCAGCCACAGCGGCCGCGTCGCCCACCACTCGATGCTGAGCGGCTCGGGCAGCGGCATCCCGACGAGGGCGTTCGCGACCAGGCTGAGGCCCGCCAGCGCGACGAGCACGGGCAGGTGCCAGAGGTAGACCGTCATGGCGCGTTCGCCGACGGACGAGATGAGCCGCGAGGCATCCGCTCGCTCGACCCACGCCGCGATGCGCGGGCGGGCGAGCTGGAAGAGCGCGAGCTGCGCGACGCCCAGCACGACCAAGCACACGGTGGGCGGGTTGAGGTTGACCAGCATGTCGACGGGGTAGGGGCCCGCAACGGTGAGCGCCAGGTTGGCAGCCACGGCGCCACCCGCGAACGTGAGCAGCCTGCCGGGAGCGAGCCCGTCGAGCGTGCCGTCGGCCAGGTGGAAGCCGAGCTGCTGCACGAGCAGCCACACGAGCAGGAGGTTGGCGAAGCCGATCGCCTCGACGCCGGTCGCCATCCGCACGATGTCGACGGCGACGACCGCCGCGAGGAGTGCCAGCGGCGTGAGGATCCGCGCACGCTCGTGGGCGCGCAGCATCACCGGCACGAGCGCGGAGATCGCGATGTACACGCCGAGGAACCAGAGCGGCTGTCCGATGCGGTACCCGGCCGTCGCGACGAGGTCGGCGGGCAGGCCGGCGACCGCCAGCGCAGCGAGCGCTGCGGACACCACCACCACGAGCGCGACCGCCGGACGCACGAGCCGCTCGAGCCGGGAGCGCACGTAGTCGGCCGGCGTCGCGCCCCGCGCCCGCATGGAGCGCCAGTGGTGGAAGCTCGAGAACCCGCCCGCGATGAAGAACAGCGGCATGATCTGCACGACCCAGCTCACCGGGCCGAACCACGCCTGGCCCTCGAGCGCGTTCTCGAGCACCGGGCCGGCCGCGCCCACGCTGACGCCGCACATCATCGCGTGCAGGAGGAAGACCGCCACGAGCAGCACGATGCGGACGGCGTCGACGCTCGGGTCGCGGGCGACCCGCGTGCCCCCTGCGATTCGCGCAGCGGATGCCGCTGGCGGGGCGGATGCCGCAGCGCGGCGCTCGATCGTGTCGGTCATGGTGCCCCATCCCGGGCGGCCCGTCCGCCCTCGCGGGGCAGGTTAGGGACGCGGCGATGAGCGGGGCATCACCCGGCGGAGCCGTCTCGCACCCCTACCGGCGTAGGGGCCGGACGCGTGCGGCGCGGTGCCGTGCGGGGCGGGGGGCGCTATGCGCCCGGCTGCACGAGGCCGGTGTCGTACGCGAGCACGACAGCGTGCACCCGGTCGCGCAGGCCGAGCTTCTGGAGGATCTTCGACACGTGCGTCTTCACGGTCTGCTCGGCGATGAACAGGGCCGACGCGATCTCGGAGTTCGACATGCCGCGACCGACGAGCGTGAGCACTTCACGCTCCCGGTCGGTGAGCTGGGCGAGCCGGTTGCCCGACGGCTTGGGTGCGGGCGCAGACCGGGCGAAGTCCTCGATGAGCCGGCGGGTCACGCTCGGCGCGAGCAGCGCGTCGCCGCCCGCGACGATCCGTACCCCCGCCACGAGCTCCTCGGGCATGGCGTCCTTGAGCAGGAACCCGCTCGCGCCGGCGCGCAACGCCTCGTACACGTACTCGTCGATGTCGAACGTCGTCAGCATCAGCACGCGCGGCACGTAGTCGCTGCTGCGTGGCGGCGTCTGCAGCGCACGCGTCGCCTCGATGCCGTTCAGCTGCGGCATCCGCACGTCCATCACGACGACGTCGGGGCGCAGCTCGCGCGCGAGTGCGACGGCCTCGGCGCCGTCGGCGGCCTGTCCGACGACCTCGATCCCCGGTTGGGCGGCGAGGACGGCCGCGAATCCGGCGCGCACCATCGCCTGGTCGTCGGCGATGAGCACCGAGATCGTCACGCCGTTCCTCCGTCCGCGCCGAGCGGCAGGGTCGCGAGCACACGATAGCCGCCGCCAGGGAGCGCCCCGTGCTCGGCACGCCCGCCGAGCAGGGTGGCGCGCTCGCCGATGCCGACGAGCCCGTGGCCGCCGCCGACGGAGTCGGGCGCCGTGTCATCCGACCCCGAGGCATCCGGAGCGCCCGGGGCCGGATCGTTCTCGACCGAGACGACGAGGTCGCCCGCGAGCACCTCCACGCCGACGTGCGTCGTCGCCCCGGGCGCGTGGCGCACCACGTTGCTCAAGGCCTCCTGCACGATGCGGTACGCCGCCGTCGACGCGAGGCCGTCCTGCGGCAGGTGCTCGCCGAGCTCGAGCGTCACGGGCACGCCGGCGCGTTCGACGGATGCCGCGAGCGCGCCGAGCTCGCCGAGCCCGGGCTGCGGGGTGGTCTCCGGAGCCGCCTCCGCGCTGCGCAGCACCCCGAGGAGCTGTCGCATCTCGGTCATCGCACTTCGGGCGGATGCCGCGATCTCGGCGAACTCCGCCTTCGCCGCATCGCTCAGCCCCTCGACTCGGTACGGCGCACTCGTCGCCTGCACGTGGATGATCGACAGGCCGTGCGCGACCACGTCGTGGAGCTCGCGGGCGATGCGGTTGCGTTCCTCCACGAGCACCCGCCGCTCCTGCTCGGAGGCCGAGTGCGCCCGCTCGCGGAAGAGCTCCGCGGTGACGACCCTGCGCTGTGTGATGAGCAGCGCGATCGGCAGGGCGATCGCCGTGATCGCGGCCGCGGCGATCTCGTTCGCTGCCGCGCCCACGTCGACGAAGGCGAACGGCACCGTGACCACCACGCCCGCGAGCCAGACGCCGAACATGCCGGCCCAGCTCACGCGCATGAGCCCCAGCACCAGCAGCAGTGCGAACTGGCCGATGATCGTCGTGACCGGCCACGGCCACGGGGCGCCCTCAGACGGGGCGGACAGCACGGCGAAGGCGAGGATGCCGGCCGTCGCGAGTCCGGCCGCCACCCAGTGGAAGCGCACGGCCAGCGGGATCGCGGCCGACAGCGCGAGGCTGGTCGCGAAGGCGGCGAGCAGGTGCACGCCGTAGAGGGTGGCGGCGAGCGGCACCGAGACGGCGAGGAGCAGCACGGCCAGCACGCACGTGGCGAGCCAGAGCCAGGCGCGCAGGCGCCGATCGTCGGCGAGCGCCCACCCCACGGTCGCCCGGCCCGCGGCGTGCGGCGGATCGGGTGCGATCGGAGGTGCGGCAGGATGCTGGGTGTCGTCCATGGTGCCAGCAGCCTGTCACGGCGAGCGGGGCCGTGGCATCCCTCGCCGGAGCGAACCCCAGCCCGTACCGCAGTAGGGGGCAGGGGCGCCTCAGCCCCGCTGCGACTCCTCGGCCGACGGCACGAGTCCGTCGACCGCCGTGGGAGGCCGCATCGCCGCCGACGCCCGGACGTCGCGGGCCAGCTGCTCGCGGTTCTTCGCGATGAGCCGGTCGTCGCGCAGCGGGAGCTGCACGTGCTCCTCGGCGATCACGCCGGCGCGCAACTGGCGGGCTCGCTCCACCTCGGTGTCGAGCACGGCGCCGAACAGCATCGCGAGGTTCGACATCCAGAGCCAGAGCAGGAACGCGATCACGCCGCCCACGACCCCGTAGGTGCGCTCGTACTGCCCGAGCCCGAAGACGTACACGCCGAAGAGCGTGGTCGCGAGCACCCAGGTCAGGAGCGCGGCGACCGCACCGACGCTGAACCAGCGGAGGTGGCGTCGGCGCACGTTGGGGGTCGCCCAGTACAGCAGCGCCATCACGACGATGCCGATGCCGGCGAGCACGGGCAGCTTCAGCAGGTCCCACCAGAAGACGACGCCCACGTCGAGGCCGAACACGTGCGCGACCGACTCGGCGACCGGTCCGGTGAGCACCAGTCCGACGGCGGCGATCGCGACGAGCACGACGACCACGGCGGAGGTGGCGATCATCTTCGGCCGCATCTCCCAGAACGGCCGGCCCTCCTCCACGCCGTAGATGCGGTTCATCGCGCGGCCGAACGAGCCGAGGTAGCCCGACGCCGCCCAGAGCAGCGCCACGATGCCGGTGATGAAGGCGAGGGTCGCGTGCGAGGCATCCACGAGTCCTGCGAGAGGTTCCTGCATGGCGCCGGCGAACTCGCTGCCGCCGAGGTCCTCGACCACCTGCAGCACGTTCTTGGCGCCCGACTCCGCGCTGCCGAAGACCCCGACCGCGGCCAGCGTCGCGAGGAGCGCGGGGAAGATCGACAGCACGCCGTAGTAGGTCAGGGTCCCGGCGATGTCATAGGCCTGGCTGATCCGGAAGGAATGCCACGTGCGGGTCAGGATGACGCGCCAGTCGCCCGTCGAGAGCTGCACTGGTGAGTCGTCGGACATGGTGTCCTCCCTGATGGACCGGCCCCCGCGAGCCTACGGGCGGGCGCGGCGGGGCGGACAGGGGTTGCCGGGGCGGGTCAGCCGAGATACGCGTGCAGGAACGCTGCGACGCGGGGGCGCAGCGCGTCGTCGAGGATGCCGATGGAGTGGTTGGCGCCCGGCACCACCTCGAGCCGCACCGGCACACCCGCTGCGTTGAGGGTGTCGGCGAACCGTTGCGACTGCGCGAGCGGCACGATCTCCTGCTGCGCGTGCCCGATGAAGAACGGCGGATCGGTCGGGTCGACCCGGTTCGCCGGCGAGGCCTCCGCCTGCTGCGGGCAGGCCTCGAGGCCCGAGCCCGGATCGCAGCCGAGGTACTCGCCCACGATCCCGCTGAGCCACGCCGACCCGCCGTCGGCGGCGAGCTCGGCCGCCGAGAGCCCGACCGGGCCCGACAGCTCCGCGACCGCCGCGACGCGCGAGCCTTCATCGAGCGGCCCCTCGCCCGTGGTCCCGAGCAGTGCCGCGAGGTTGCCGCCCGCCGACCCGCCGAACGCGCCGATGCGCGCCGGGTCGATGCCGAACCGCTCGACCTGATCGGGGGCGCGCAGCCACTCGACCGCGAGCGCCACGTCGTCGATCGCGGCGGGGAAGCGCGCGTCGGGCACGAGCCGATAGTTGACGGATGCCGCGACGAAGCCCTCGCTCGCGAGCCACTCGCACACGTTCCGCCAGTCGGCGTTGGCCTTGTCGCCGCGGGCCCAGCTGCCGCCGTGGATCGAGACGACCGCCGGACGTGCGGCGACGAGCGCGTCGGGCGCGGGGCTGCACACGTCGAGCGTGAGCAGGGTGCCGTCCTCGCGGGTGCCGTACTCGAGATCGGCCTGCACGTCGATGCCGGCGGGCGGCGTGAAGGTGCGGATGCCGATGATCTCGGCGCTGCCGACTTCGCTCGCGGCATCCGGACCTGATGGATCGATCTCGCGCAGCTGCGTGTGGAACCCGGAGAGCGCTCCCACGCCGACGATGGCCGCGATGGCGGCCAGCGCGGCCGCGGCCGCCCGCCTGAAGCGGGTGCCTCGACCGCCTGCGATACGGGTCGAGGTCACACCGGGCTCCGGGTTCAGGGGTGCCAGTGATGCTATCTCACCTTCGCGATTTCATGCAGTCTGCGTGGCGTCGGCCTACGGGCCGCTCACTACGCTGGGCGCGACGTGCCTGGGGTCCGCACATCGACGGTTCGACCCGGAGCGCGAGAACGCGAGGGGGCTCCACATGACCGACGACCCGCAGACCACGCCGAACCCCTCCACGCCACCGCCGGCAGGGGCTTCCGCCGCAGAGACCGGTCCCGCCGCCGAGCCGAAGCGCTCGTCCGGCGTGAGCCGCGGCTTCCTCATCGGCGTCGGCGTCGCGATCGTGCTGCTCTCCTTCCTCGCCTCGTTCCTCGGCGCCTCGCTCGCGCGGTCGAACGACACGGTCGAGGCCGCGCCCACGCCCACGGCGACGGAGGCGCAGCTCGACGAGGCCGCCTACGAGGAGGCGATCAAGGAGATCCTGCCGGCGGGTTCGGCCGTGCGTGCGGGTACCGGGGTGCCCACGGCGGGCAAGGGCTACGAGGGCGACGTCTACATCGACATCTCGAACTCCGACGTCTACCTCTTCAAGGACGGCGAATGGACGCTCGTCGGCAACATCCGCACCTCGGCGGCCGAGAACCTCACCGGGGCGACCGGTGCGACCGGGGCCACGGGCGAGACCGGCGCCACCGGCGAGACCGGGGCGACGGGCGAGGCCGGAGCACCGGGCGCGCCCGGCACGCAGATCCTGCTCGGACAGGGCGAGCCGGAAGCCGACGCCTGCACGGCGGACGGCGACATCTACATCGACACCGCGACCGCGCCGGTCTCGTTCTACCAGTGCGGCGAGGGCGCGTGGACGCTGGTCTACCCGCCGGCCACGACGGAGCCGACGGCGGAGCCCACTCCCGCGCCGGAGGGCTGATTCGCGGAACGACGTCACCGAGCGGCATCCGACATCGCGGGTGCCGCTCGGCGCTTTCCCAGCCGATTTCCGGTATCGTTGCCGAGTCGGTTCTGGACACCGCGCTGTGCGCGGATGGGTTTGTGAGTCCAAAGGGCCGGTTTCGAGGCGAACGGCCCTCGGATAGTCACCGTATGTGAACGGCCCCGGTCGACGATGTTCCGGGTTCTCAGACCTGCTGCGCGCTTCGTGCGCCCGGCGGGCCTGCCATGTACTTCAGTACAACCCAGGAAGTGTCACCCATGCCCAAGAACAAGAAGCCCGCCGGCGGACGACCGGCCAAGAACTTCGATCCCTCGTACGCGAAGGACGGCTCCAAGGGCGGCCCGGCGCGCGCCGGATCGGCCAAGCCCGGCTCGCGCAGCGCGGGCCACCGCGGCTACCGCCCCGAGGAGGACGCCCCCCGCAAGGAGCGTTGGTCGCGCGACGAGCGCGTCGCCACCGGCCGCGCCCCCCACCGCTCGGTGCGTGACGGCCGTGACGAGCGCGCCCCCCGCTCGTTCGACCGCGACGACCGCGCCCCCCGCCGCGACGACCGCGACGCACGTCCGGCTCGCTCGTTCGACCGCGACGACCATGCGCCCCGTCGCGAGTTCGACCGCAACGACCGCCCGGCTCGCTCGCACTACCGCGAGGACCGTCCGGCCCGTTCGTTCGATCGTGACGACCGCGCGCCTCGGCGCGACGACCGCGCTCCCCGTTCGTTCGACCGTGACGCGCGTCCTGCGCGTTCGTTCGACCGCGATGCGCGCCCCGCTCGTTCGTTCGATCGCGACGACCGCGCGCCCCGTCGCGAGTTCGATCGCAACGACCGCCCGGCTCGCTCGTTCGACCGTGACGCGCGCCCGGCGCGTTCCTTCGATCGTGACGACCGTGCGCCTGGCCGCGACCGCGACGACCGCCCCGCGCGTTCGTTCGACCGTGACGCGCGCCCGGCCCGTTCGTTCGACCGTGACGCGCGCCCGGCGCGTTCCTTCGATCGTGACGACCGTGCGCCTCGCCGCGACCGCGACGACCGCCCCGCCCGCTCGTTCGACCGCGATGCGCGTCCCGCCCGCTCGTTCGATCGCAACGACCGTCCGGCTCGGTCATACGACCGCGACGACCGCGCGCCCCGCCGCGACGTCGACCGCCCCGGCTTCAAGGACTCCGGTCGTCGCGAGTCGAGCTTCTACCCGGCCAAGGAGCAGGGTCACCGCTTCTCGCCGAACGACGACGTCGTGCTCGAGCGGCTCGAGGCCGACGCCATCCAGGCGACCGAGGTCGACGGCGTGACGTTCGCCGACCTGGGCCTGGGCGCCAACGTCGTCCGCGTGCTCGCGGAGCTCGGCGCCGAGTCGCCGTTCCCCATCCAGGCCGCGACGATCCCCGCCGTGCTCGAGGGCCGCGACGTCCTCGGCCGCGGCAAGACCGGATCGGGCAAGACGATCGCCTTCGGCGCCCCCACCGTCGAGCGCCTCATGACGCTCTGGGCGGAGTCGGGCAAGGCGGGCGGCAAGCGCCAGATGGGACGCAAGCCCCGCGCCCTCATCCTCGCGCCGACCCGTGAGCTCGCCCTGCAGATCGACCGCACGGTGCAGCCGATCGCGCAGAGCGTCGGCCTCTTCACCACGCAGATCTACGGCGGCGTGCCCCAGGCCCGCCAGGTGGGCGCCCTCCAGCGCGGCGTCGACATCGTCATCGGCACGCCGGGCCGCATCGAGGACCTCATCGAGCAGCGTCGACTCGACCTGTCCGAGGTCGTCGTCACCGTCATCGACGAGGCCGACCACATGTGCGACCTCGGCTTCCTCGAGCCGGTGCAGCGGATCCTCCGCCGCACGGCCCAGGGCGGCCAGAAGCTGCTCTTCTCGGCCACCCTCGACAAGGGCGTCGCGACGCTCGTCGACGAGTTCCTCGTCGAGCCGGCCGTGCACGAGGTCGCCGGTGAAGACCAGGCCTCCTCGACAATCGAGCACCGCGTGTTCATCATCGAGAACCGCGAGAAGCGCGACATGGTCGCCCAGCTCGCCAACCGCGAGGGCAAGACCCTCGTGTTCTCGCGCACCCGCGCCTTCGCCGAAGACCTCACCGAGCACCTCGAGGACTACGGCATCCGTGCCGTCGCGCTCCACGGCGACCTGAACCAGTCGCGCCGCACGCGCAACCTGCAGCAGCTCACGAGCGGCCGGGTCAACGTGCTGGTGGCGACGGATGTCGCGGCCCGCGGCATCCACGTCGACGACATCGACCTCGTGATCCAGGCCGATGCTCCCGACGAGTACAAGACGTACCTCCACCGCTCGGGCCGCACGGGCCGCGCCGGCAAGGAGGGTCGCGTCGTCACGCTCATCCCCGGCAACCGCCAGCGTCGCATGACCGACCTCCTCGGTCGCGCCGAGATCGACGTCGACTTCGAGCGCGTCGCGCTCGGCGACGACGTCTGGGGCGAGTCGGTCGAGTTCGTGGCCGAGGTCGAGACCGTCGAGGTCGTCGAGGTTGCGACCGACGAGGACGCCGCACCGGCCGTCTGACCCATCCGCTCGCACTGAGCATGCGAAGGCCCGTCTCCCGAGTGGAGGCGGGCCTTCGTCATCCCCAAGGAGCAGGCGGTCCGACCGGGACCACGGTCGGCGACTGGCGCACGCGGCATCCGTTTGCCATAATTACTACCTGAACGGTCGGTCAGGAATTCTTGACCGGATGCCGGGACGCCGCCCGCCTACGCTGGGAACGCGGCGTTCGATCCGAGACAGTGCGGTCAGGAGACTCTGTGTCCAGAAGTGTTGGCATGGCCGAGGCCTACCTCGTCGGCGGAGTGCGCACCCCGGTCGGCCGCTACGGCGGCGGCCTGGCGGGAGTGCGACCCGATGACCTCGCGGCCCTCGTGGTCGGCGAGCTCGTCCGGCGCACCGGGCTCGACACGGCCGGTGAGCTCGGCGCGATCGACGAGGTGATCCTCGGCGCCGCGAACCAGGCCGGCGAGGACAACCGCAACGTCGCCCGCATGGCGGTGCTGCTCGCCGGCCTTCCCGACGAGGTGCCCGGCGTGACGCTCAACCGGCTCTGCGCCTCGGGCATGTCCGCGATCACGATGGCCGCGCAGGCCATCCGCGCGGGCGACGCCGACCTCATCATCGCGGGCGGCGTCGAGTCGATGACGCGGGCGCCGTGGGTGCAGGCCAAGCCCGACAAGGCGTGGGCACGTCCGGGCGCGGCCTACGACACGTCGATCGGCTGGCGCTTCCCGAACCCGAAGCTGCAGGCCCGTGACAAGGCCACGTACGCCATGCCCGAGACGGCCGAGGAGGTCGCCCGCGTCGACGGCATCACGCGCGCCGACGCCGACGCGTTCGCCCTGCGCAGCCAGCAGCGGGCGGCCGCCGCCATCGCGGCGGGGCGGTTCGAGGCCGAGATCGTCGGCGTGCCGACGCACAAGCGCGAGGTCCTCGTCGACGAGGGTCCGCGCCCCGAGACCACGCTCGAGGCGCTCGCCGGTCTGCGGCCCGTCGTGGCCGGTGGTTCCGTGGTCACGGCCGGCAACTCGAGCGCGCTGAACGACGGAGCCTCCGCGATCCTCGTGGCGAGCGGCGCCGCGGTCGAGCGACTGGGCCTCACGCCGCGAGCCCGGGTCGTCACCGGCACGAGCGCCGGCCTCGCTCCCGAGATCATGGGCCTCGGCCCCGTGCCCGCCACCGAGAAGGCCCTCGAGCGCGCCGGCCTCGACCTCGACGAGATCGGCTCCGTCGAGCTCAACGAGGCCTTCGCCACGCAGTCGCTCGCGTGCATCCGCCGCCTCGGCCTCGACCCCGAGCGCGTGAACGCCGACGGCGGGGCGATCGCCCTGGGGCATCCGCTCGGCTCGTCGGGCTCGCGGCTCGTCGTGACCCTGCTCGGCCGCATGGAGCGCGAGGACTCGCGCTACGGACTCGCCACCATGTGCGTGGGCGTCGGGCAGGGCACGGCGCTCATCGTGGAGCGCGTGTGATGGGCGCGGCGCATCCCCTGCCCGAGGGCGACGCCGCCGACGGCCCGCTGCGGGTCGAGCGGTTCGACGACCGCGTGGTCGCCACGCTCAACCGGCCCGAGAAGAAGAACGCGATCGACCAGGCCACGATCGACGCGCTGCACGTGCTCTGCGCCGAGCTCGAGGCGATCCCGCGCATCCTGATCCTCACGGGCGTCGGCGGCGTGTTCGCCTCGGGCGCCGACATCGCGGAGCTTCGTGAACGGCGAGCGGATGACGCGCGCCGCGGCATCAACGCGAACGCGTTCGTGCGCGTGCACGAGCTGCCGATGCCCGTCATCGCCGCCCTCGACGGGTACGCCCTCGGCGGCGGCGCGGAGCTCGCCTACGCGGCGGACATCCGCATCGCGACGCCGCGACTGCGCATCGGCAACCCCGAGACCGGGCTCGGCATCATCGCGGCGGCC
Organism: Agromyces sp. P2_B3; assembly: GCF_056404815.1. Classification (NCBI taxonomy): domain Bacteria; kingdom Bacillati; phylum Actinomycetota; class Actinomycetes; order Micrococcales; family Microbacteriaceae; genus Agromyces; species Agromyces sp. P2_B3. The sequence continues at coordinate 165,766 of NZ_JBFUDH010000001.1, forward strand.
GGTGCGAGCTGGCGCCTGAAGGAGATCGTGGGCGAGGCCCGGGCGATCGAGCTGCTGCTCACCGGGCGGGCGATCGACGCCGACGAGGCGCGCGAGATCGGGCTCGTCAGCGAACTGCATCCCGTCGACGAGCTCCTGCCCGCCGCGCACGCGATCGCCGATCGCATCGCCCGGAACGACCCGGCGGCGACGATCGCGACGAAGCGGGTCTTCCGCGCGCCGCGCGCCGACCACCCCGCCGTCGACCTCGAGACGCAGGCCGCGCTCTTCGAGAGCCCCGAGAAGTTCCGTCGGATGACCGAGTTCCTGGAGCGACGCGCCACCGAGAGGAAGTACACGTGACCGAGACCGCGACCGGTGCCCCGTCCGACGTCGGCGTGCTCGGCGGTGGACGCATGGGCGCGGGCATCGCGCACGCGTTCCTGCTCGCCGGGTCGCGCGTCACGGTCGTCGAGCGCGACGCGGATGCCGCAGCCGCGGCTTCGACGCGCGTGCTCGAGTCCGTCGCGGCATCCGTCGCCCGCGGAACCGCCGACGATGAGGAGTCGGCCATCGCCGCCCGGTTCGCCACGAGCACCGAGGTGCGGGACTTCGCCGGCTGCGGGCTCGTCGTCGAGGCCGTGCCCGAGGACCTCGAGCTGAAGATCGACGCGCTCACCCGCGTCGAGGCGGTGCTGCCGCCCGAGGCCGCGCTCGCCTCGAACACGTCGTCGATCTCGATCGACCAGCTCGCCGCCCTGCTCGAACGCCCCTCGCGGTTCCTCGGGATGCACTTCTTCAACCCCGTGCCCGCGTCGACGCTCGTCGAGATCGTGCGCGGCGCGGCATCCGACGGCGTGCTCGTGGCGGAGGCGCGCGAGTGGGTGCACGCGATCGGCAAGACCCCGATCGTCGTGACGGATGCCCCGGGCTTCGCGTCGTCGCGGCTCGGGGTGGCGCTGGGGCTCGAGGCGATCCGCATGCTCGAGGACGGCGTGGCCTCGGCGGAGGACATCGACGCGGCCATGACGCTCGGCTACAAGCATCCGGTCGGGCCGCTGCGGCTGACGGACATCGTCGGGCTCGACGTGCGCCTCGGGATCGCCGAGTACCTGTCGTCGACGCTCGGCGAGCGGTTCGCGCCGCCCGCGCTGCTGCGTCGCATGGTCGACGAGGGCAAGCTGGGCCGCAAGTCGGGCGAGGGCTTCTACCTGTGGGATGCGCCGTGATCCACGGACACTCGAATACGACGAAGACGACGAAGACGGGGAACGAACGATGAGCCAGACGAACGAGATCCTGCCGAGCTACGTGAAGGGTGCGTGGTGGTCCCCCGATGCGGCCGCCGTCGACGCCGCGGGCGGGGCGACCGAGGTGCGGGACGCATCGACCGGCGACGTCGTCGCGCGCGTCTCGACCGAGGGCCTCGACCTCGGCGGGGCGCTCGAGTACGCGCGCACGGTCGGACAGGCCTCCCTCGGCGAGCTCACGTTCCATCAGCGGGCCGTGCTCCTCAAGCAGATGGCCCTCGCCCTCACCGAGCGCAAGGCCGAGCTGTACGAGCTGTCGAGCCGCACCGGCGCCACGAAGCAGGACTCGTGGGTCGACATCGACGGCGGCATCGGCGTGCTCTTCACCTACTCGGGCAAGGGCCGTCGCGAGATGCCGAACTCGAAGGTCTACGTCGACGGCAACGTCGAGAACCTGTCGAAGGACGGCTCGTTCCTCGGCCGGCACATCTACACGCGGCTGCCGGGCGTGGCGGTGCAGATCAACGCGTTCAACTTCCCGGTGTGGGGCTCGCTCGAGAAGTTCGCGCCCGCGTTCCTCGCCGGCATGCCGACGCTCGTGAAGCCGGCGACGCCGACCGGCTACGTCGCCGAGGCGTTCGTGCGCATCCTCGTCGAGTCGGGGCTGCTGCCGGAGGGCTCGCTCCAGCTCGTGTCGGGCAGCGTGCCCGACCTCTTCGATCACCTGCGCCTCGGCGACCTCGTGGCGTTCACGGGCTCGGCGTCGACCGCCGAGCGCCTGCGCCAGCACGAGGCCGTGCAGACCGGCGGCGTGCGGTTCACCGTCGAGACCGACTCGATCAACGCGAGCGTGCTCGGCTCCGATGCGGTTGCGGGAACGCCCGAGTTCGACGCGTACGTGAAGCAACTCGTCGTCGAGATGACGAGCAAGGCGGGCCAGAAGTGCACGGCCATCCGCCGGGCGATCGTGCCCGCGGCATCCGTCGACTCGGTGATCGACGCCGTGCGCGCGCGCATCGCCGAACGCGTGGTGCTCGGCGACCCTCGCGCCGAGGGCGTCACGATGGGTCCGCTCGCGTCGACCGGGCAGCGCGACGAGGTGCTGCGCCAGGTCGCGAAGCTGCAGGCGTCGGGCGGCGAGCTCGTGATCGGGTCGACGGACGCCCCGAGCGTCGTGCAGGCCGACGGCGCGACCGGTGCGACCTCCGACGGCGCCTTCGTCGCCCCCATGCTGCTGCGGTTCACGGATGCCACGAGCCCTGCCCTGCACGAGGTCGAGGCGTTCGGGCCGGTCGCGTCGATCGTCGGCTACGACTCGCTCGCCGAGGCCTCCGCGCTCGTGGCGCGCGGCGGCGGATCGCTCGTCACGAGCGTCGCGACCCACGACCCGGAGGTGGCGATCGCGCTGGCGACGGGGATGGCCGCCTACAACGGTCGCGTGCTGTTCCTCGACCGCGACGACGCCCGCTCGTCGACGGGTCACGGCTCGCCGCTGCCGAACCTCGTGCACGGCGGACCGGGTCGCGCCGGCGGCGGCGAGGAGCTCGGCGGCATCCGTGCGGTGCTGCACCACATGCAGCGCACCGCGGTGCAGGGGTCGCCCGAGATGCTCACCGCCCTCACGGGCGTCTGGCACCAGGGCGCGGCGTCGCAGCCCGGTGGCGAGCACCCGTTCCGCAAGTCGCTGGCGGAACTGCGCATCGGCGACCAGGTCGTGTCGGCGTCGCGCACCGTGACGCTCGAGGACATCGAGACGTTCGCCGCGTTCACCGGCGACACGTTCTACGCGCACATGGACGAGGAGGCCGCCGCCGCCAACCCGTTCTTCCCGGGCCGGGTCGCGCACGGCTACCTGCTCGTGTCGTGGGCGGCGGGGCTCTTCGTGGACGCGGCACCCGGTCCCGTGCTCGCGAACTCGGGGCTCGAGAACCTGCGGTTCATCACGCCCGTGTCTCCCGGTGACACGATCCGCGTCGAGCTCACGGCGAAGCAGATCACGCCGCGTGAGACCGACGAGTACGGCGAGGTGCGCTGGGACGCCGTGCTGAAGAACCAGGACGACGAGCTCGTGGCGACCTACGACGTGCTGACGCTCGTGGCGAAGGAGCTGGCGCCCGAGGCGGCGTAGGCGCCCCTCGGTCGAGCGGCGCGGCTCGGTCTGGTGCGGCGGCCCGTCAGCCGCGCAGCGCCAGCACGAACGGCAGCACCTCGGTGGCGCCCGCCTGGCGCAGGGTTCGTGCGGCGATCGTGAGCGTCCAGCGGCTGTCGGCCTGGTCGTCGACGAGGAGCACGCCGCCGGCGGGCACGTCGATGCCGTCGGCGGTGAACCGGTTCCAGAGCCCCGCGAGGCGGAAGGCGCTGTTGCCGCCGGGCTGCCCCGTCGGGCCGCCGTCGACCGGGGCGAGGGCGCCGAGGTAGGGGAGCCGCCCGACCTCGGCGAGCCCGCGGGCCAGCGAGTCGACCAGCAGTGGCCGTGAGCGCGACGGCACCGAGACGACGGCGACCGGCCGTTCGGCCCAGCCCCAGTCGGCCAGCACCCGCACGCAGGCCGCGAGCACCTGTGGGGGCACGGCCGCATCGGGAGCGCCGGCGGCGAACAGCTCGCGCAGGGTGCCGCCCCAGCCGAGGTCGGTGAGCCGAGCGAGCGCCCGCCCCTCGCCGGCCTGCTCGGCCGGTGCGATACGGCCCTTCACCGGCACGCCGAGCCGGTCGGCGCCGGTGGGCCAGGCGCGTCGGGGCTCGATGGGCACGCCCACCCGGTCGAGGGATTCCGCGGCAGAGGCGGTCGCAGATGCCTCGATCTCACTGGGGAACCAGACTCCCGCGCAGTTGTCGCAGCGTCCGCACGGTGCGGCCGTCTCGTCGTCGAGGGAACGCTGGAGGAACTCCATGCGGCATCCGTCGGTCTGCTCGTACTCGATCATGTGCTGCTGCTCCGCCTCGCGCTCGGCAGCGATGCGGGCGTAGCGCTCGGCGTCGTAGACCCAAGGCGCACCGGTCGCGACCCAGCCGCCCTGCACCCGTCGCACCGCACCGTCGACGTCGAGCACCTTGAGCAGGAGCTCGAGCGGGGAGCGCCGGATGTCGACCATGGCCTCGAGCGCCGGCGTCGACACGGGCGCGTCGGACAGCGCGGAGATGACCCGCTCGGCCCGCTCACGGTCGGGCATCGAGGCGGTCGCGAAGTAGTGCCAGATGTCGCCGTCCTCGGTGCCGGGCAGCAGCAGCACGTCGGCGCTCTCGCTGGCCCGGCCCGCGCGGCCGACCTGCTGGTAGTACGCGACGGGCGACGACGGCGCGCCCAGGTGCACCACAAAGCCGAGGTCGGGCTTGTCGAAGCCCATGCCGAGCGCGCTCGTGGCGATGAGCGCCTTCACCTCGTTGCGCTTCAGCATGCCCTCGGACTCGGTGCGCTCGTCAGTGTCGGTCTGTCCCGTGTAGGCCCGCACCTCGTGCCCGCGTTCGCGGAGCAGGCGGGCGGTGTCGTTCGCCGCGGCGACCGTCAGCGTGTAGATGATGCCCGACCCCGGCAGGTCGTCGAGGTGGCTGAGGAGCCAGGCCAGGCGGCTCGGCGAGTTCGGAAGGCGCAGCACGCCGAGTCGCAGCGAGGCGCGGGCGAGCGGTCCGCGGATGGTGAGCACCTCGCCGGCCGCGCCGAGCTGCTCGGCGACATCCGCCACCACGCGGCTGTTGGCGGTCGCGGTCGTGGCGAGCACCGGCACGCCGGCCGGCATCTGCGCGATGAGGTCGCGGAGCCGCCGGTAGTCGGGCCGGAAGTCGTGCCCCCAATCGCTGATGCAGTGCGCCTCGTCGACGACGAGCAGGCCGATCCGCCGCACGAGCGCCGGCAACTGCTGCTCGCGGAACGAGGGGTTGTTGAGCCGCTCGGGGGACACGAGCAGCACGTCGACCTCGTCGCGGTCGAGCTGTGCGAGCACGTCGGCCCACTCGTGGGCGTTCGTCGAGTTGATCGCGACCGCGCGCACGCCGGCTCGTTCGGCGGCGGCGATCTGGTCGCGCATGAGCGCCAGCAGGGGCGAGACGAGCACCGTCGGCCCGGCGCCGCGCCGGCGCAGCAGCAACGTCGCGACGAAGTAGACCGCCGACTTGCCCCAGCCTGTGCGCTGCACCACGAGCGCGCGCCGCCGCTCCTCGACGAGCGCCTCGATCGCCTCGAACTGCCCGTCGTGGAACTCGGCGTCGTCGCGGCCGACGAGTTCGCGCAGGGCGGCGAGCGCCGCGGCTCTCGTGTCGGCGTGCGTGGAGGCGGGGGTCATGCCCCCACTCTGGTCCATCCCGCCGTCAGCCGTCGCCGCATGCTCAGCGCCAGCCGAGCTCGGGAGCGACGTGCGTGAGGATCGCCTCGAGCACGTGCGCGTTGTAGTCGACGCCCAGCTGGTTGGGAACCGTCAGCAGCAGGGTGTCGGCGGCGGCGATGGCCTCGTCCTCGCGCAGCTCCTCGATCAGCGCCTCGGGCTCGGCGGCGTAGCTTCGGCCGAACACGGCGCGGTAGTCGTCGATGACCCCGAACTGGTCGGAATCCTCGCGCCGGCCTCCGCCGAAGTAGGCGAAGTCCTCGTCGCTCACGAGCGCGAAGATCGAACGGCTCACCGAGACGCGCGGCTCGCGCTCGTGTCCCGCCTCCGTCCATGCCTGCCGGAACGCCTCGATCTGCTTGCGCTGCTGCACGTGGAACGGCTCGCCCGTCTCGTCGGTCTTGAGCGTCGAGCTCATGAGGTTCATGCCCTGCTCCGCCGCCCAGACGGCGGTCGCATCGGAGGCGGCGCCCCACCAGATCCGGTCGCGGAGCCCCGGCGACTGCGGCTGGATGCCGAGCGGGCCGGGATGCGCGTTCGGGAACATGGGGCGCGGATTCGGCTCGGCGAACCTGGCGCCGTCGATCACCTTGAGGAACACCTCGGTGTTGTTGCGCGCGACATCCGCCATCGTCTGGCCCTCGGGGGCCTCGTAGCCGAAGTAGCGGTACCCGTCGACGACCTGCTCGGGTGAGCCGCGGCTGACGCCGAGCTGCAGTCGGCCGCCCGCGATCAGGTCGGCGGCGGCCGCGTCCTCGGCCATGTAGAGCGGGTTCTCGTAGCGCATGTCGATCACGCCCGTGCCGAGCTCGATGCGGTTCGTCTTCGCCCCAGCGGCCGCGAGCAGCGGGAACGGGCTCGCGAGCTGGTTCGCGTAGTGGTGCACGCGGAAGTACGCGCCGTCAGCCCCCAGCTCTTCTGCGGCGACGGCCAGGTCGATCGACTGCAGCAGCACGTCGGACGCGTTGCGGGTCTTGGAGCCGGGAGTGTCAGACCAGTGGCCGAATGAGAGGAATCCGATGCGTTTCGTCACATCCGGTACAGCGCCCTGCGGCATCCGCTCATTCCCCTCGCCTGAGGCCCGACGGCCGTCGTGCCCACGAAGATACGGCATCCGACCGATCCCGGGCACCCGCCTTAGCGAGGAACGTGACCGGTACGAACACGAACCGGAGCGAACCATGCTGATCACCGAGCAGTCCTTCCCGCACCTGCAGGCCGCCCACGACGCTCGCCTCGAGCAGGAGCTCGAGCGGCGTCGCGTCGCGCGGGAGCGGGTCGAGGAGGCGGCCATGGCCGGCGCGACGACCGGGTCGCCGACGCGACGTCGTCACGCCTGGTGGCAGCGATCAGGCGAGCGGATGCCGCGTGGGCACGCCGTGACCCACGAGACGACACTCGGCGCGCCCTTGCCGCAGTGAATGTTAGCGACTAACATTCCTGCATGACCTCAGCGCCGGCGCGGACGCGACCCACGAAGCGGGAGCGCACCCTCGCTGCGCTCCTCGATGCAGGACTCGACCTGTTCGAGCAGCAGGGCTACGACCAGACCACGGTGGCCCAGATCGCGCACGCCGCCGGCGTGACGGAAATGACGTTCTTCCGCTACTTCCCCGCGAAGGAGCACCTGCTCCTCGACGACCCGTACGATCCGCAGATCACCGCGGCGATCGCCGCCCAGCCGAAGGAACTCCCGCCGTTCCTCCGCGCGGCGCGCGGCGTCCGCGCGTCGTGGCGCTCGCTGCCCGAGCCCGAGGCACCCGTCATCCGGCGCCGGGTGCGCATCGCGGCGAGCACGCCCGCCCTCCGAGGGGCCGTCTGGCGCTCGACCGGCAACACCGAGCAGGCGATCATCGACCAGCTCGTCGCCGACGGCGCCGCCCCCGACGTCGCGCGGGTGGCCGCGGCATCCGTGCTCGCGGCTCTCGTGGCCGGCCTGTTCATCTGGGCCGAGGACGAGCGGCGATCGCTCGGGGAGGCCATCGAGCAGGCCCTCGACGTGGTCGAGGTGGCGGCATGACCACGCAGCCCGGGGCGGTGCTGCGACTCGAGGGCCGCGGCATCGTACGCACGTTCCGCGGCGGGGCGGGGCTTCGCGGCGTCGACCTCACCGTGGCCGCCGGCGAGATCCACGCGATCGTCGGCCTCAACGGTGCCGGCAAGACGACGCTCATGCGCGTGCTGCTCGGCATGCTCCGGCCCGATCGCGGCGAGGTGTTCGTCGACGGCGTCGCGATCCGATCGGCGGATGCCGCGACGTGGGCCCGCGTCGGCCACCTGGTCGAGCAGCCGCTCGCCTACGCCGAGCTCACCGCCCGCGGCAACCTCGAGATCGCGGCACGCCTGCACGGCATCGACCCCAGCCGAGTCCTCGGCCTCGTGGACCGCGCGATCGCCGAGTTCGACCTCGAGCGGTACGCCCCGGTGCGCACCAGCCGGCTCTCGCTCGGCAACCGGCAGCGCGTCGGCCTCGCGGCGGCCCTGCTGCACGATCCCGATGTTATCGTGCTCGACGAGCCGACGAACGCGCTCGACCCCGCCGGCGTGATCCTGCTGAGGGAGTCGCTCCTGCGCCGGGCCGCCGCGGGCGCCGGCATCCTCGTCTCGAGCCACCATCTCGACGAGGTCGCCCGCGTCGCCGACCGGATCACCGTGATCAACGACGGCCGCGCGATCGGCGCGCTCGCCCCCGACGGCGCCGACCTCGAACGCGCGTTCTTCGACCTGGTGCTCAGCGACGACGCCGCCCGCGACGACACCTCCAGGAGCGCGGCATGACCGCCGCGGCAGCAGCGGGCACCGCCGGCCGCGCCGCCCCGCGTGGCCTGCTCCGCGCGGCGATCGCCGTCGAGGCGCGCAAGTCGCGGTCGGCCCACGTGATGCTCTGGACGACCGTGCTCCTCGTCGTCGGCATCGGCGCCCTGACGCTCGGGATCCTCGCCGCAGTGGCAGCCGGTGAGGAGCAGGTGATCGCCAAGCTCGGACCGCTCGCGGGCGTGGGCGGCTGGGCCGGCCTCGTCGGCATCGTCGTGCAGGTCACCGCCGCCGGCGGACTCGCGGCGTTCGGCGTGGCCCTCAGCTGGATGTTCGGGCGCGAGTTCGCCGACGGCACCGTGGCCGCACTGTTCGCCCTGCCCGTGCCGCGTGCCGCGATCGCCCTCGGCAAGCTCATCGTCTTCGCGGTCTGGTCGGTCGTGGTCGCCGCGCTGCTCACGATCGTCGTCGCGGGCGTCGGCCTCGTGCTGGGGTACGGGGCGACGGATGCCGCGGGGTTCGGCGAACTCGCCCGCCTTCCGGTGCTCGTGGTGCTCACGGCGCTGCTCGCGGTGCCCGCCGCATGGGCGTCGACTCTCGGGCGCGGCCTGCTCCCCGGGATCGCGACCACGATCGGGATCATCGTCGTCGCACAGGTGCTGGCCATCGCCGACGTCGGCACCTGGGTGCCGATCGTGGCACCGGCGCTCTGGGCCATCGCGCCCGACACGGAGCCCGCCGCAGCGCTCCTCACCGTGCCCAGCGTGCCGCTCGTGTTCGGCGCGTTGTGCACCCTGGCGTGGTCGCGCCTGCAGCTCGACCGCTGACGCGACCGGATCAGGCCGGAGGCGTCGGCTGCTCCGCCGCAGCGACCCACGCGACGGCCTCGGCCTGCTTCGCGAGCGGGAACACCCGGAACTCGCCCGGCACCAGCCCGCCGAACGCGGTGGCGATGCCGGCCAGCCCGTCGTGGTCCGTCACGAACGCCGACCGCCCCCACGCGTCGCGCGGCATGCTGATGAGCCTCGCGTCCTCGAGCATCGCCCCGAGCGAGACGTGGTCGAAGTCGTCGCCCATCACGACGACGCAGTTGATGCGGCCGTACTCTTCGAACGCGTCGTCGAACGCGGGCGTGAGCACGTCCCGGTAGTCGGATGCCTCGATAGTGCCGACAGCGCGGAAGCCGACCACGTCGGCGGGCAGGCGCTCGAGCGGTTCGAGCATGTGGTTCCCCCTTCCGCCGGGCGGCGCCTCCGCCCGGGACGCCGCGTCAGCCGAGCAGTTCCTGCACCCGGTTGGAGGTCGGCATGCGCAGGCCGTCGAGGGCGACGGCGACCACGTCGTCGGCGAGCGTGTCGGCGTCTTCGGCTCCGCCCGGGCGGTACCACTCCACGATCGAGTTGATCATGCCGAAGGCGAGGCGCGACACGACGCTCGCGTCGAGGTCGCTGCGGAGCGACCCCTCGGACTGCGCCTCGGACACGAGTGCGGTGACCCGCTTGTCGAACGCGCGCCGGCGCGCGAGGGCGCGTCGCTCCACGTCGGTGTTGCCGCGGACCCGGAGCAGCAGGGTGACGTAGGGCAGCTTCTCGACGAGCACGTGCACGGCGCCGCGCAGCACGAGGTCGAGCCGGTCGGCGGCGCGGCCGCCCGCGGCATCCGTCTGCTCGAGCACGCCCTCGAGCGCGCCGAGTGCGGTGTCGAGCGCGCGGTCGAGGATCTCGTCCTTCGACGTGAAGTGATGGTAGATCGCCGACTTCGAGAGGCCCAGGCGGTCGGCGAGCACGCCCATCGACGTCGCGTCGTAGCCGTACTGGATGAACGCGGCCACGGCGACGTCGAGGATCCCCTGCTGGTCGTACCCGGGGCGTCCCCGCCGGAGCGCGCCGTTCGCGCCGCTCGTTGCGTTCTCAGACATCGCCCTCAGTCTGGCACTCGCCGCCGCGGCATCCGCTCACTTCGCGCGCAGGTCGTAGACCCGCTGGTACTTGCCCTCGCTGCGGGGCAGCGTGCTGGGCTCCTCGAGGCGCACGGTGACGGATGACCCGATGAACTCCTTGATGCGCCCGGCGAGCACGACCGTGGCGGCCTGGCACACCTCGACGTCGAGGTCGGGGTGCCGTTCGATGCGCACGGTGAGGTCGTCCATGGTGCCCGTACGGGTGAGCTCGAGGATGAAGTGCGGGGTGAGCTGCTCGATGCCGAGCACGAGCTCCTCGATCTGGGTGGGGAAGAGGTTCACGCCGCGCAGGATGATCATGTCGTCGTTGCGGCCGGTGATCTTCTCCATGCGCCGCATGCCGGGGCGGGCGGTGCCGGGCAGCAGGCGGGTGAGGTCGCGCGTGCGGTATCGGATGACGGGGAACGCCTCCTTGGTGAGCGACGTGAAGACGAGCTCGCCGAGCTCGCCGTCGGGCAGCACCGCGCCCGTCTCGCCGTCGATGATCTCGGGCAGGAAGTGGTCTTCCCAGAGGTGCGGGCCGTCCTTCGTCTCGAGGCACTCGTTGCCGACGCCCGGGCCCATGACCTCGCTGAGGCCGTAGATGTCGAGCGCGTCGATGCCCAGGCGCTGCTCGAGCTCGTGGCGCATCTCGTTCGTCCACGGCTCGGCGCCGAGCACGGCGACCTTCAGCGAGGTGGAGCGCGGGTCGATGCCGGCCGCGACCATCGCGTCGGCGATCGTGAGGAGGTAGCTCGGGGTGCAGAGGATCGCGTCGGGCTCGAAGTCGCGAATGAGCTGCACCTGGCGCGCGGTCTGGCCGCCCGACATCGGGATGACCGTGGCCCCGAGCTGCTCGATGCCCGCGTGGGCGCCGAGCCCGCCGGTGAAGAGCCCGTAGCCGTAGGCGTTGTGCACCCTCATGCCCGGTCGGATGCCGCTGGCTCGCAGCGATCTCGCGACGAGCGTCGCCCAGCGCTCGAGGTCGCCCGTCGTGTAGCCGACCACGGTGGGCCGGCCCGTGGTGCCGCTCGACGCGTGGATGCGGGCGACCTGCTCCATCGGCACGGCGAACATGCCGAACGGGTAGGTCTCGCGCAGGTCCGCCTTGGTCGTGAACGGCAGCTTCGCGACATCCGACAGCGACCGGATGTCGCTCGGGTGCACGCCCGCCTCGTCGAACTTGCGCGTGTAGAGGGGCACGTTCGCGTAGGCGTGCCGCACGGTCTGCTGGAGCCGCTCGAGCTGGAGGGCCTCGATCTCGGCTCGCGACATCCGCTCTTCGGGGTCGAGTTCCGCGGCGGACACGGGCTCGAGGCCCGAGACGGTGGGGGAGATGGTCGTCGTCGACACGTGGGGCTCCGAAGGCTTGCGGCCGCGCGCGGCCGGGTGGTCAGATGGTGCGGTTCGTGGAGATGGACCGGCCGCGGAACTCGGCGACCGCGTCGCCGTGCTCGTCGACGACCGACACGTCGTAGAGTCCGGTGCGGCCCGACCGGGTGCGGCGGACAGCGGTCGCGGTGAGGGTCTGCCCCGCGACGGTGGACTTCAGGAAGGTGATGTCGGCGCCCGCCGCGACGGTGACGGTGTCGTCCTCGTTGCAGGCGATCGCGAAGGCCGTGTCGGCCAGGGTGAAGACGAGCCCGCCGTGGGTGATGCGGAAGCCGTTCGTCATGTCGTCGCGCACGCGCATCGACACGACCGCGAGACCCGGTTCGTCGCGTTCGACGACCATGCCGAGGGCGGCCGAGGCGAGGTCGCGCTGCATCATGGCGCGATTCGCGGTGGTGACGTCGGTCGCGGCATCCGTCATTCGAGGCTCCTCGTCGAGTTCCCGGCGCCGTTGCTGCGGCGCTCGACTTGACTATATACTAACTGAACGATCGGTTAGTAATACCGGATGCCGCAGCAGCAGATGCGGGTCCGGATGCCGCGAAGACTCAGGAGTCGACGATGACCTCTCCCGCTGACCTCAGCGTGGTCGAACGAGAGCTCTCCCCCGAGGAGGAGCAGTTCGACGACCTCATCGCGAAGGACTCGCGCATCGAGCCGCGCGACTGGATGCCCGACGCGTACCGCAAGACGCTGATCCGCCAGATCAGCCAGCACGCGCACTCCGAGATCATCGGCATGCAGCCCGAGTCCAACTGGATCACGCGCGCGCCGAGCCTCAAGCGCAAGGCGATCCTCATGGCCAAGGTGCAGGACGAGGCGGGCCACGGGCTCTACCTCTACTCCGCCGCCCAGACGCTCGGCATCTCGCGCGAGGAGATGATGCAGCAGCTCATCGAGGGGAAGGCGCGCTACTCGTCGATCTTCAACTACACGACGCCCACCTGGGCCGACATGGGCGCGATCGGCTGGCTCGTCGACGGCGCCGCGATCTGCAACCAGGTGCCGCTGTGCCGGGCGTCGTACGGCCCCTACGGCCGGGCGATGGTGCGCATCTGCAAGGAGGAGTCGTTCCACCAGCGGCAGGGTTTCGAGATCCTGCTCGAGCTGATGCAGGGCACGCCCGCGCAGCGCGAGATGGCACAGGACGCCGTGAACCGCTGGTACTGGCCGTCGCTCATGATGTTCGGGCCGCCCGACGACCAGTCGCCGAACTCCGCCCAGTCGATGGCGTGGAACATCAAGCGCTTCTCGAACGACGAGCTGCGCCAGCGCTTCGTCGGCATGCTCGTGCCGCAGGCCGAGGTGCTCGGCGTGACGCTTCCCGACCCCGAGCTCAGGTTCAACGAGGAGACCGGCGAGTACGACATGAGCGAGATCGACTGGACCGAGTTCAACGAGGTGCTCGCCGGCCGCGGTCCCGCGAACGCCGAGCGCCTGCGCCGTCGCCGTGAGGCCCACGAGGAGGGCGCCTGGGTGCGCGAGGCCGCGCACGAGTACGCGCGCAAGCAGGCCGAGCGTGCGCTCGCGGCATCCGGGGCGGTGGCCTGATGTCGACCCCCGGTGAGATGGGAACCGAGGCCTGGCCCCTCTGGGAGGTCTTCGTGCGCGCGAACCGCGGCCTGTCGCACGTGCACGTGGGCTCGCTGCACGCCCCCGACCCCGACATGGCGGTGCGCAACGCCCGCGACGTCTACACGCGCCGCAACGAGGGCGTGTCGATCTGGGTGGTGCCCGCCGACGCGATCACCACGAGCGACCCCGACGCGAAGGGCGCCTTCTTCGAGAGCCCGGCCGGCAAGAACTACCGGCACGCGCGCTACTACGTGAAGAGCGAAGGGGTGAAGCACCTGTGAGCGGCACCGACTTCGACCCGCACGGCGCGGACCTCGACGTGCACGGCCAGGTCTCGGTCGACGAGGTCGAGCTCGCCGAGGAGCTCGCGGGCGCCGGCATCACCGGCACGGGTGCGACGGCGTCGGCGGATGCCGCGGAGTACGCGCTCCGGCTGGGCGACGACGCCCTCGTGCTCGCCCAGCAGCTGGGCATGTGGATCGCCCGCGCCCCCGAGCTCGAGGAGGACGTGGCCCTCGGCAACATCGGCCTCGACCTCATCGGGCATGCGCGCTCGCTCCTGCACTACGCGGGCACCGCGTCGGGTCGCAGCGAGGACGACCTCGCGTACTGGCGCGACGAGCCCGAGTGGCGCAACGCCTGGCTCTTCGAGCAGCCCAACGGAGACTTCGCGCACACGATCGCGCGGCAGCTCGTGGCCGCCACCTACCTGGTCGAGCTCTACGCCGCGCTCGCCGAGTCGACCGACCCGACGCTCGCGGCGATCGCGGCCAAGGCCGTCAAGGAGGTCGACTACCACCGCGACCACGCCACCCAGTGGACGCTCCGGCTCGCCGGCGGCACCGAGGAGTCGCGTCGTCGCATGAGCGTCGCGATCGCCGACACGTGGCCCTACATCGACGAGCTGTTCGTCGACGACGAGCTCGTCGAGCGGCTCGCTGCCGAGGGCGTGGCGGTGCTGCCGTCGTCGCTGCGACCTACCTTCGACGCCGTGATCGACGCGGTGATGGCCGAGGCCGAGCTGGAGCCGCCCACGGGGCGCACCGCGTTCGTGGCGTCCGGCGGCGGACGTCGCGGCAGCCACACCGAGCACCTCGGGCCGCTGCTCGCCGAGATGCAGGTGCTGGCCCGCCAGCACCCGGGGGCATCGTGGTGAGCGCGGCCGTCGCAGGTGGCGCCGTGCGCGAGGCATCCGTCGCCCGGCCGCTGCCCGACGACCCGGCCGCCCGTCGCGCGTGGGACGTCGCCGCGACCGTGACCGACCCCGAGATCCCGGTGCTCACCATCGAGGACCTCGGCGTGCTGCGCTCGGTGGAGGTCGGCGACGACGACGTTGTGCGGGTGCAGCTGACCCCCACGTACAGCGGATGCCCCGCCATGGAGGCCATGCGCGACGACGTGCTGCTCGCCCTCACGCATGCCGGCTACGCCGACGTGCGCGTCGAGCTCGTGCTGGCGCCCGCGTGGACCACCGACTGGATGAGCGAGGCGGGCAAGCAGAAGCTCCGCCGCTACGGCATCCAGGCGCCGACCGGCAACGCGCCGGCGCGCGGGTCGGGCCCGGTGCGGCTGCAGCTCGCGGTGAAGTGCCCCCGCTGCGACTCGCTGAACACCCGGGAGCTCGCCCGCTTCGGCTCGACGTCGTGCAAGGCGCTCTACGAGTGCCGCGACTGCCTCGAGCCCTTCGACTACTTCAAGGTGCTCTGATGGCGGCCCGCAACCTCGGGTCGATGACGACCCGCACCGACGCGCGCGCGGTGGCCGGTTCTGCGGATGCCGCGGTGGCGTCGGCGTTCCTCTCCTCGACAGTCGGTGGCGAGCACCAGCCGAAGCGGCACCGCGCCCGCTTCCACACGTTGGAGGTCGCCGAGGTGCGGCCGCTCACGGCCGACGCCGTGGAGGTCACGTTCGCGGTGCCCGACGAGCTCGCCGATGACTACACCTACCTGCCCGGCCAGTACGTCGCCCTGCGCGCCGAGCTCGATGGACACGAGCGCCGCCGCAGCTACTCGATCTGTCGCCCGCCCGAGCGCGGCAGCCTCTCGATCGCGATCAAGCGCGATCTCGGCGGTGTCTTCTCGACGTGGGCGAACTCCGAACTGAAGGCCGGCGACACGCTCGACGTGATGAGCCCGCAGGGCACGTTCACCTCGACGCTCGACGCCCTCGACGGCAAGCACGTCGTGGGCATCGCCGCGGGCAGCGGCATCACGCCCCTCATGGCGCTCGCGCACACGGTGCTCTCGCGGTCGGCGACGTCGGAGTTCGAGCTCGTCTACACGAACCGGTCGACCCTCGACGTGATGTTCCTCGAGGAGCTGGCCGAGCTGAAGGACCGCTACCCGTCGCGCCTCGCGCTGCATCACGTGCTCTCGCGCGAGCAGCGCACGGCACCGCTGCTCTCGGGCCGCATCGACGCGTCGAAGCTCGATCAGATGCTCGACGTGCTCATCCGTCCCGAGACGGTCGACGAGTGGTTCCTCTGCGGCCCGTTCGAACTCGTGCAGCTCGCCCGTGACACCCTCGCCGGCAAGGGCGTGCCGGTCGAGCACGTGCGCTACGAGCTCTTCACGACCGACGCCGACCGCGTCGAGCCGCGCCACGGCCGACCCGTCGAGGTGCAGCAGGGCGAGCAGACCGTCGCGATCGAGTTCACGCTCGACGGCCAGTCGACGACCGTGGAGAGCCCGGTGTCCGCGAACGAGTCGATCCTCAACGCGGCGCTCCGCGTGCGGCCCGACGTGCCGTTCGCCTGCGCGGGCGGCGTGTGCGGCACCTGCCGCGCGCGGGTCGTCGAGGGCAGCGTGAACATGACCGAGAACTACGCGCTCGAACCCGACGAGCTCGAGCGCGGCTACGTGCTCACCTGCCAGTCGCATCCGAAGTCCGACCGCGTCGTCGTCGACTACGACGTCTGACGCGGGTAGCCTGCGAGCGGGTCGACGGCGACCCGCTGAAC
Source organism: Agromyces sp. P2_B3 (assembly GCF_056404815.1). Classification (NCBI taxonomy): domain Bacteria; kingdom Bacillati; phylum Actinomycetota; class Actinomycetes; order Micrococcales; family Microbacteriaceae; genus Agromyces; species Agromyces sp. P2_B3. The sequence goes on from NZ_JBFUDH010000001.1 coordinate 181,930, forward strand.
GGAGCCCAATGATCGAACTCACCGTGGCCGACGGCGTCGCCGAGGTCGTGCTGAACGCCCCCGAGAAGCTCAACGCGCTCGACGCGGCGGCGCTCGCCGAACTCTCGGACGCCTACGGCGAGGCCGAACGGCTGGCCGCAGCCGGCGACGTGCGCGCGCTCGTCCTGCGCGGCGAGGGCCGGGCGTTCTGCGCCGGCCGCGACATCTCGGGAGTCGACCCGCGCGACGACGACGTGCTGGGCTACCTCGGCGGCCGGGTGCAGCCGCTCCTCGAGCGCATGGCGTCGCTGCCGGTGCCCACGTTCGCCGTGGCGCACGGCGCCTGCCTCGGCGTCGGACTCGGACTGCTCATCGCGAGCGACATCGTCTACGTCGCCGACACGGCGAAGATCGGCTCGCCGTTCGCGAACCTCGGCGCGACCCTCGACTCAGGCGGCCACGCCCTCTTCGTGGAGCGCCTCGGCGCCCACAAGACCATGGACCTCATCGTCACCGGCCGGCTCATGTCGGGCACCGAGGCCGTGACCTGTGGACTGTTCTCCCAGGTGTTCCCGGCCGACGAGGTGACGGATGCCACCCGCGTGGCGGCCCGGGCCGCGGCATCCGGGGCCACCCAGGCGTTCATCGCCTCGAAGGCGCTGGTCGCCGCACTCCGCGACGACCGCCTCGGGCTCTGGCAGTCGATGGACCAGGAGAACCGGGCGCAGGCGGCGCTGTGCGACACGGCCGACTACCGCGAGGGGTTCGCGGCGTTCCAGCAGAAGCGCAGGCCGGCGTTCAACGGCCGCGGCTGAGCGGTCGCAGGCCGGCGCGATCTCGAATCGTCCATGCCCGCCCCCGGGCTACTCGGGCAGCGGGGCGAGCTCGCCGGCGGACGCCGCTTCCTCGAGCAGCACCCGCCGGGCGCGTTCGTAGAGCTCCATCGCCTGCTCGGCGGTGTCGGCGACTGCCGTCATGCCGACCCGGCCGTGCTCCGTGATCGCGCTGATCATGTGGAACACGATGCCGGCCTGCCTCGACTGGTCGTAGTGCAAGCCGCTCCTCGCGATGACGTCGAACAGGTCGCCCACCGAGAGCGCCTTGAGCTCATCGGCGTCCAGGTGGTCGGTCGCGACCAGGTGCTTCTCGACGCCCTCCGGGGTCAGGAAGCGCCCCGATTCGGCGTCGTACCGCCCGTCGGTCAGGAACTGCAGGGTCAGGAACGGATGCGTCGTGCCGCCCTTGCGCAGGTTGATCTCGATCGCGTGCGCCGTCCAGTCGCCCGCGGCATCCCGAACCACGACGAAGTCGACGGCGAAGCGCCCGAGCACGCCCTCGGCGGCCAGTCGCTCGCCGATGGCCATGGCCGGTTCGCTGATCAGCCGTGAGTACGCGGGGTCGGCGGGGAAGACGCAGCCGAGGTAGCTCTGCCCGGTGACACCCCCGAGCAGTTGGTCGTGCGTGGAGAGCAGCTCCACCGTGCCGCCGGGAAGGGCCCGCAGCTGCACGCTCGGGCTCAGGAGCTCCTCGCCGACGATGCGCTCCTCGACGATGCCGCCGTCGGCCTCGAGCGCTGACTCGTACACCTCGAACGGCGTGTCCGGCGCCTCCAGCTGCATCGCCCGCACGCGTTCCGCGATCGCCTCACGCCGCTCGGAGGTCGGCCGTTCTGCGACGCCACGAAGGTCGACCAAGGCATTGCCCGAGCCCGAGACGCCCTCGTTGAGCTTCACGATGACCTCGCCCATGCCGGGCTTCACGACCAGAAGCTCGTCGAGCGCATCGACGACCTCGCCGATGCCGTGCAGGTCCTCCGCCCCAAGCGGATGGTTCACGCCGACCTCGGCGAAGAGCCTGCGGCAGCCGGTCTTGCTGCCGAGACCGGCCAGGCGCGGGTCGGCTCCGTACATCGGGATCCCGAGCGTCAGGGCGATGTCCCGTTCGAGCTCGGTCGTGTTGTACGGCACGAGGTGGCTGTGCGCGCGGTTGGGGATGAGCGCGGCGATCTTCGCCAGCAGCCTCGGGCGCTCCAGCACCTTGCGGCTGAGCGACCGCGGCGACGCGTCACCCACCGACAGCATGGTGAGCCGGGCGAGCGCGTGGCTCGGGATGACGCCCGGCAGCAGCGCCAGGTAGTACTCGATGATCCGCGGATCGACGGGCATCGAGGTCACGTAGACCATCCGGAGCCGGGGCTGGCGCAGCAGCAGGAGGAGGAAGAGGAACCGCTCCTCGAACGCCTGCGTCATGCTGCCGCTGCCCGCGACCGTGCGGCTCACCGGCACGGACGGGATGATCACGACCGACTCGTCGTCGACATCGAGGTTCATCGCCTCCCAGACCGACCGCATCCGTTGCTGCAGCCTCGAGAACCGGATGCCACGGGCCTCGTCGTCGAGATCGGCAAGCGTCTCCGTCGCGCTCATGTCGCCACCTCGGCCTTCGTCTCGTCGATCCCGGTGACCGCGAAAGCCCGCACCGGCCGGCTGAAGCCCTTCAGGTCCAGTTCGCCCACCGGTTCGCCGGACGCCAGGCCCTCGGTGGCGGAGTGCACGCGAGGAGCCACGAGGATCTGCCAGGGTCCGGCCTCACCGCACAGGCGTGCGGCGAGGTTCGTCACGCTGCCGATGGCCGCATAGTCGAAGCGACCTTCGAAGCCGATGCGGCCGAGCGTGGCGAAGCCCTGGGCGATGCCGATGCCGAACCCGAGGTCGTGGCCCTGCCTGGTCCACCCCTCGGCGAGCTCGCCGACCCGGTCGCGCATCGCCACGGCCATCGTGACCGCCCGCCCGGCCGGGTCGTCGCAGGGCAGCGGATCGTTGAAGAACACCATCAGGCCGTCGCCCGTGAAGCGTTCCAGGGTTCCCTCGAAGCGGTAGATCAGCTCGCCGAGGGCCGTGTGGTACTCGGCGAGCACGCCCATGACCTCCTCCGGCTCGCTCGACTCGGCGAACCGGGTGAACCCGCGGAGATCGCAGAAGACGACCACGATCTCGCGACGGTGACTGCCGAGGAATCCCTCATCGCCCGAGTCGATCACGAGGTCGACCAGCTGGGGCGACAGGAAGCGTCGGAGTCGATTGACGCGCTGCAGCTCGGCCACCTGCGCGTCGACGCGGGCCGCGAGCTCGGTGTTCCATGCGGCGAGCTCGGCGGCCTGCCGCTCGATCGTGTCCTGGTATCGCTTGACCCGAGCGAGCGACGCGACGCGGGCGAGCAGCTCGCCCTGGTTCAGCGGCTTCGTCACGAAGTCGTCGGCGCCTGCCTCGATCGCCCGCACCTTCTCCTGGTCGCCGCTCGCCGTGATCATGATCACGGGGAGGAACTCGAACCCGGCCGTGCTGCGGATGCGGCGGCACACCTCGTAGCCGTCGATGCCTGGCATCACGATGTCGAGGAGGACGAGGTCGGCACCCGACGAGGGGAGCAGTGCGAGCGCCTCCTCCCCGGAGGTCGCCGTGACCATGCGGTACCCGCGCGGGCTCAGGATCGCGTCGAGGAGCCGGAGGTTCTGCGGCAGGTCGTCCACCGCGAGCAGGGTGATCTCGTCAACGGCCATCGCCGTGCCCGTTGTTCAGGAAGTCGTCCACCTGACCGGGGAGCGCCCGGACGCTGATCGGCTTGTCGAGGTACCCGTCGAAGCCCTCTCGGGCCGTGCGCTCTCGGTCCTCGCGCATGGCGAAGGCCGTGACCGCGACAACCGGGACGTCGCCCAGGCGCGGGTCCTGCCGGAGCAGGTGGAGTGCCTCGTAGCCGTCGATCCCCGGGAGCTGCAGGTCCATCAGCACGAGATCGGGATCGCAGCTCGCCGCGAGGGCGACGCCCTCCTCGCCCGTCTGCGCCTCGACCACCTCGTACCCCGATGCGGTGAGCACGTCCCGGACGAGCTTCAGGTTGAGCGCGTTGTCCTCCACGACGAGGATGCGGCGGCCGGGCATCAGGGCGCCTCCTCCGGTCGGGCCGCGACGGGCGCGCTCGCCGCCGACAGCGATCCCGCGTGCACGGCACCCACCCGGCGCAGGGCCCCGACGAGCTCCTCCCGGCCGACGGGCTTCACCAGGTAGTCCGCGGCGCCGAGGGTCAGGCCGCGCGACCGCTCGTCGAGGATCGACACGATGATCACCGGCACCGCACTGGTGGCCTCGTCCTCGCGGACCCGGGTCAGCACCTGCCAGCCGTCGAGTCCCGGCATCCGGATGTCGAGCACCACCGCCGCGGGCCCGAGCGCGTGGATGAGTTCGAGCCCCTCCTCGCCGTCGCGCGCGTGCACGACCTGCACGCCGAGGCCGTCGAGGTACGCCGTCATCAGGTCGAGCGACGCGCGGTCGTCATCGATGACCACGACGACGGGCAGGTGCGTCTCATCGGCCGGCGCCGGCGGAGGCTCGGGCGCGGGGCCGCGCATCGGCACGGTGAACCCGAAGCTGCTGCCGACGCCGATTTCCGACTCCAGCCACATCCGTCCCCCCAGCAGCGAGACGATGCGCCGGCAGAGCGTGAGCCCGAGGCCGGTGCCCTCCTCATGCTGTGCTCCCCGGCGGCCCTGCTGGAACGACTCGAAGATGCGTTCCCGGTCCTCGGCCGGGATGCCGGCGCCGTCGTCCGTCACCGTGACCGCCAGGTCCTCGTCGACGCGCCGGGCGGCCACGGCGATATGCCCTCCGTCGCCGGTGAACTTCACGGCGTTGCTCAGCAGGTTGAGCAGCACCTGTTTCAGCCTGAGCTCGTCGGAGACGATCCCGTCGATGGTCGGATCGACCTCGAGCGTGATCGTGATGCCATGCAGCGCGGCCCGCTCGCGCACCATGGAGATGCCGTACTCGAGGACCGCCCGCACCGAGAACGTCGAGTTGGCGAGTTCCATCCGGCCCGCCTCCACCTTCGAGAGGTCCAGGATGTCGTTGAGCAGCTGGAGGAGGTGCCGCCCGGAGCTGAGGATGTCGTGGAGGTACTCGTCCTGCCGCTCGTTGAGCTCGCCGAACATCCGCTCCAGGAGCACCTCGGAGAAGCCGATCACGGCGTTCAGCGGCGTGCGGAGCTCGTGCGACATGCTCGCGAGGAACTCGGACTTGTGCTGGCTCACCACCTCGAGCTCGGCCGTCTTCGTCTCGAGCTCGCGGAACAGCCGTGCGTTCCACACGGCGAGCGCGGACTGGCTCGCGAACGTCTCGAGGAATTCGACGGTCTCGTGCGAGAAGCCGCCGGGGGTCTTGCGGCGCACGACGAGCGCACCGATGATCCGGTCGCCCCGCAGCACCGGCACGGCGAGCACCGACCGCCAGCCGTCGCCGTGCAGGAGCTCCAGGTGCGGGTCGAGTTCGACCGTGTCGAGGTCGGCGACGGCCAGCGGATGCCCCTCGAGTGCCGCGCGGCCGACGAGGGTCGTGTCGAGATCCACTCGGATGCCGCGCAGCCGGTCGAGGAGTGCGGCGCTGGTCGCGTAGGCGCTTCGCACCGAGAAGCTGCGGTCCCCCTCGACGTACTCCATGATCGAGCCGCCGTCGCAGCCCGAGAAGCGCACGGCGTTCATGATGATGTTCGAGAGCACCTCGTCGAGCACCAGGCTCGAGCTCACCACGCCGCCGACCTCGCTGAGCGCCTCGAGCTGCGCGACCCGTCGCGCGAGCTCCTGCCCGCGCTCCTCGAGTGCGCGGACGAGGTGCACGTTGCGCACGACGACCGCGGCCTGGGCGGCGAACGCCTCGAGCAGGGCCATGGCCCGTTCGTCGAACGGGTCGACGTGGGTGCGGAACAGCGAGAGCGCGCCGACGACGTCGTCGTCCAGCAGCATCGGCGCTGAGATGAGCGTGCGGAACCTGCCGATCTCCTGGAGGTCCTGGCGCCCGTACTCGGGGTCGACGAGCACGTCGGCCACCTGGCTCATCGTGCGATCCTCGGTCACCCGGCCCACGAGCGTGCGTCGGTCCAGCTTCATGGGGTTCGCCTCGATGTAGCTCACGAACTCGCTCGTGAGCCCGACCGAGGAGGAGAGCACGAAATGGTCGTCCTCGATGAGGTAGATCGCGGCGGCGGCGCTTCGGCACAACCGCCGTGCGCTCTCGACCACGGTGTCGAGCACCGCATCGGGGTCCGCCGAGGATCGGCCGAGTGCGGTGAGGACCTCGTTCATCGCGGCGAACTGCTCGGTGGCGTCGCTGTAGTCCCGCTGGAGGCTCTGGAACGCCTCCGGGCTGATCGGGTGTGCTCGCTCGCTGATGGCGGCCTCCCTTTCGAGACCTTCGCGCGACCGCGATGTCAGCCCACATCATCCTCGCGGCGTGCGCCGCCCGCAACGGTCAGGGGACGCACGCCGCCGAGACCGCGGTCGGTCCTGGGACGGGCGCAGCATGCCGGGGCCGGCTCAGCGTGCCGCGCCCTCCTCCTGGTCGTGCTCCTCGATGTCGTGTCCGAGGTCGTCCTCGATGAGCAGGTCGAAGCGCACGTGGTCGCTGCGGTACGCCGACCGTCCGAGCATGTGCGCCGTCATCGGCTGGGTGAGCAACTGGAACGTCATCACGAGCACGGCCGTGGTCAGCACGCCCCACGTCGGCACCTGCAGCACGATCGCGACGAGCACTGCGGCGAGGCCGAGCACCTGCGGCTTGGTCGCGGCGTGCAGCCGGGTCAGCACGTCGGGGAACCGCACGATGCCGATGCCCGCGGCCATCGACAGGAAACCGCTGACCAGGATCAGCAGCCCGACCGCGATCTCGGCGGCGCTCATCGAAGCCTCCCGGACTCAGCGCGCGGCGCGACAGCCGCGATCTCGGCGGCGCTCACGAGGCATCCTGCTTCGCCATGAACCGGGCGATCGAGATCGAACCGACGACCGCGAACATCGCCAGCACGAGCATGACCACGAGCGTGTCGGTGTGCTTGTTGACCGCCATCTCGGCGCCGAGCGCGCAGATCGCGATGGCGAGCAGCACGTCGGTGGCCAGTGCGCGGTCGAGGATCGAGGGCCCGCGGATGATCCGGTAGACCGCGGCGAGGGCGCCGATGCCGAACATGATGCCGGCGGCGACGCTGACGACGGTGAGGAAGGTCATCGTGATTCCTCCTTCTGGGATGCGGTGCCGGGCGCTGATGCGGTGCGCTGCCCCGATGCTGCCCGGCGGTCGCGTCGCGCCTCGCGGACGGATGCCGCCTGCGCTCGCGTGCCGATGGCGAGCACGATCCGCTCCTCGGTGCCCAGCACGGCGTTCCGCACCCGGTCGATGTCGGCGTGGGTGCGCGTGTCGAGGGCATGCAGGTAGAGCAGCCCGCGCTCCCGGTCGATGTCGACGACGACCGTGCCGGGGACCACCGAGATCGCCTCGGCGGTGAGCGTCGTCACGAGGTCGGAGCGCGTGAGCAGCTGCACCGCGATGATCGAGCTGATCGGCTGCCAGCGCGGGTTCACGGCGAGGAACGCCACCTGCAGCGAGGCGACGACGACGTCGAACATCATCCGGAGGCCGAGCAGCAGCCCCCGCCACGGGTTGAACCGCCCGCTGAGCAGCACCGGCGGCAGGTAGAGCACGCGCGTGACGCCGATCGCGAGGAGGACGCCCGTGACGATCGTGAGCGCATCGATGTGGTCCCACAGGAACAGCCACAGCGCCACGAGACCGACGAGCAGGGGCAGCTGCCGCCACACCGAGCCCCACCGTGACACGGACGTCTCGTGCCGCGGGCTCATCGGATGCCTCCCGGGAACACGAGCGACACGTACACGTCGGGGTCGATGAGGTTCGCCGCCGCCCGATCGGTGAACTCGAAGATGGGTCCGGCGAACACGGTGAGCAGCAGGGTCACCACGACGAGCGCGGTCGTCGCCGCGACCATGAGCACGGGCGTCGTGCGGGTCGCGGTGACGGTCGCCCCCTCGGGCGCCTCCTGCACCGACCCGAGCAGCACCGATTCATAGCCCTCGAGCTCGTCGCGTCCGCGCCAGAACGCCATGTTCCAGAAGCGCGTCAGGGCGTAGAGGGTGATGAGCGAGGTGATCGCGCCGGCGGCGATCACCGCCCAGACGAGCCAGGCCGGCCCTGCGGCATCCGTCGCATTCGCATCGTCGGCGCCCGCCAGGAACAGGCCGATCTTGCCGAGGAAGCCCGAGAACGGCGGGATGCCGCCGAGGTTCAGGGCCGGGATGAAGAACAGGATGGCGAGGTACGGCGACGCCTTCAGCAGCCCCGCGAGCCGGTTGATGGATGTGGCGCCGCCGAACCGCTCGATGAGCCCCGTCGTGAGGAACAGCGTCGTCTGCACGGTGATGTGGTGCACCACGTAGTAGATGGTCGACGAGTAGCCGAGCTGGGTGCCGACTCCGATGCCGAAGATCATGTAGCCGATGTGGCTCACGAGGGTGAACGAGAGCAGGCGCTTCACGTCGGCCTGGGTGAGCGCGCCGAGGATGCCGATGAGCATCGTGAGTCCCCCGACCACCAGCAGCAGCACCGTCAGGTCGTTGTCGGCGAAGATGACGGTCTCGGTGCGGATGATCGCGTACACCCCCACCTTGGTGAGCAGGCCGGCGAACACGGCGGTGACCGGAGCCGGAGCGGTCGGATACGAGTCGGGCAGCCAGAACGACAGCGGGAAGATGGCCGCCTTGATGCCGAACGCGATGAGCAGCAGCAGGTGCAGGATGAGCTGCACGTTCTCGGGCAGCTCCGCGATGCGCACCGAGAGCTGGGCCATGTTCGCCGTGCCGGTCGCGCCGTAGATCAGGGCGATCGCGCTGAGGAAGAACAGCGACGAGACGAGGCTCACGATGATGTACGTGACGCCGGCGCGGATGCGCTCGCCCGTGCCGCCGAGGGTCAGCAGCACGTAGCTGGCCGACAGGAGGATCTCGAACGCGACGTAGAGGTTGAACAGGTCGCCGGCGACGAACGCGTCGAACACGCCGGCCGACAGGACCAGGTAGCTGGGGTGGAAGATCGACACCGGGGTCTCGCGATGCCGGTCGGCGACGCCCTGCCCGACGGCGTACACGAGCACCACGAGCAGCACGATGGCCGAGATGAGCAGCATGATCGCCGAGAGCCGGTCGACGACGAGCACGATGCCGAACGGCGGTTCCCAGCCGCCGATCGCCACCACGGTGGGTTCGCCGGCGTCGACGGCCACGAGCAGCAGCGCCGCGATCACCGCGACGCTCGCGAGCACCGTGGCGCTCACCGCCATCTGCGCGCGCCGGTGGCGTCCGAGGATGAGCGCCGTCGCGGCGCCGAGCAGCGGCAGCAGCACGACGAGCGGAACGAGCACGCCGGTCGCGGTCATCGGGGCACCTCCTCGGGCTCCTCGTCGCTGGCGTCGATGAGGTCCTGGATCGCGCGGTCGTCGGCGGCCGACGACCTGATGAGGTCGGCGGCCTGCTCGGCGTCCTCGATGTCCTCCGAGACGTCGTCGACGAGATCACCCTTCTCCCCGAGTCGGGCCAGCCACCACGACCGGTAGATGAGCGCGAGCATGAACGCGGTGATGCCGAGGTTGATGACGATGGCCGTGAGCACGAACGCCTGAGGCAGCGGGTCGGAGATCTCGTCGGGATCGACCCCCTCGCCGAGGATCGGCGCGAGGCCCGGGGCGCCGCTCATCAGGAAGATGAGGATGTTCACGGCATTGCCGACGAGCAGGAAGCCGATGAGCACCCGCGTGAGGCTGCGCTCGAGCATGATCGAGATGCCGGCGCCGAACAGCACGGCCATGAGCACGACGAGGGTGAGCGATGCGGTCATCGGGCCAGCTCCTCGGCGAGCTCGGGACCCTCGCCCTGCTCGACGGCGTCGATGCCGGATGCCGCGTCGCGGCCGCCCGAGTCCAGGTCGCCGCCCTCCTCGCCCTCGTCGCCCGCGAGCTCCTCCTGCCGGTCGACCTCGCCGCCGAGCGAGCGGAGGATGTCGAGCACGAGCCCGACGACGACGAGGTAGACGCCGAGGTCGAAGAGCGTGGAGGTGCCGATCGAGAGGGTGCCGAGCACCGGCACCTCGGCCTCGAACCACGCCGACTCGAGCGGGATGCCGCCGAAGAACAGCGACGCCGTCGCGGTGCCGGCCGCGAGCAGCAGGCCCGTGCCGAGCAGCCGGCCGGCGTCGACCGGGGCCGCCTCGCCGAGCTCGTACCGCCCGCCGGCGAGGTAGCGCGCGACGAGCGCGAGGCCGGCGAGCAGGCCGCCGGCGAAGCCGCCGCCCGGTGCGTTGTGGCCGACGAAGAGGAGGTAGACCGACACGATGATCGCCGGGTGGAAGAGCAGGCGCACGAGCACCTCGATGAGGATCGAGCGGTTGCGCGGCGAGAGGGTGCGCCCCGCGAGGAGCCACGTCTGCCGGGTCGAGGCCGCGTCGGCTGCGGCATCCGTCTCGCCGTCGGTGTCGGCGAGGCTCGTGCGGGGCGCGCGGATGCTCGAGGCGGGCTCGGGGACGGGCTGCAGGCGCTCGCGGCGGTTCACGGGCGTCACGTCGTCGTCGAGGTCGTCGAGGCGCGGCGCTCCGCCCGTGCGGCCCGACACGAAGATGAGGCTCGCGACGCCGGTGGCCACCGCGACGAGCACCGAGATCTCGCCGAGCGTGTCCCAGGCCCGGATGTCGACGAGCATGACGTTCACGATGTTCTTGCCGTGCGCCTCGAGGGCGAGGGCCGGCAGGCCGCCGGCGATCGTGGGCTGGATGCGCGCGCCGAGTGCGATGAGTCCGACGATGCCCATCACGATGCCCGCGAGCGCGCCGATGATGCCGCGCGCCAGCTTGTGCACGGGCGGGTTGCGCTGGGCGATCTGCTTCGGCAGCCGGCGCAGCACGAGCACGAAGACCACGACGACGATGGTCTCGACCAAGGCCTGCGTGAGCGCGAGGTCTGGCGCGCCGGCCATGCCGAACAGCAGCACGAGCCCGTAGCCCGTGACGCTGACGAGCAGCACCGCGGTCATGCGCTGGCGCACGGTGGCCGCGGCGACGGCGGCGATCGCCATCACGAAGGCGAGGAACGGCTGCGACGGGTAGTCCCAGGGCCGCAGCTCGTCGGGCCACGTGGTGTTCATGATCGACGCGGCGCCGAGGCCGCCGATGAACACCGTGATGATGATCGCGAGGTAGCCGGGCAGCCCGCGGTGCTGGATGGCGGTCGTGACGGATGCCGCGACCCGGTCGACGACCGACACGATGCCGAGGTAGCCCCGGGCCGAGTCGACCACCGGGGAGACCGCCGCCTGCAGGCGTGCGACCCGACGGCGCTCCCACACGAGCAGGCCGCCGAGCGCGAAGACCACCAGCGAGAGGTACAGCGCCGGCTCGAGGCCGTGCCAGAGTGCGAGGTGGTAGGCCTCGGAGCCCGGCAGCTCGTCGGCGTAGGCGGTGAGCAGCGGTTCGATGAACCCGATCGCGAACGCGAGCACGATGCTCGCGGCCGAGAGGATGCCCGGCGCGATGCCGATCGCCCGGCTCGGTGCGTGCAGCGGCGTGGGGTCGAGGCCCTCGCGGGTGAAGAACGCGCCCCACACGAACCGCACCGAGTAGGCCACGGTGAGCACCGAGCCGAGGAACGCGCCCACGAGGGCGATCCACGCCCACGGCTCCGAGGCGGCGACGGCCTCGAGGAACGCCGTGAAGACGGCCTCCTTCGCGACGAAGCCGAGCAGTGGCGGGAGGCCCGCCATGGAGGCGGCGGCGACGATCGCGATGGTCGCGATCACCGGCATCCGTCGCCCGAGCGCTGAGAGCTTGCGCCAGTCGCGGGTGCCGGCCGAGTGGTCGACGATGCCCACCACGAGGAAGAGCGAGGCCTTGAACAGCGCGTGCGCGAGCAGCAGCGCGACGCCCGCGAGCGCGGCGTCGCGGGTGCCGAACCCGGTCACGAGCACGAGGAAGCCGAGCTGGCTGACGGTGCCGTAGGCGAGCAGCAGCTTCAGGTCGTACTGGCGCAGGGCGCGCCATCCGCCCACCAGCATCGTGAGCACGCCGAGCACGATGACGATCGGATGCCACACCTCGAGGTCGGCGTAGCCGGGGGCCAGTCGGGCGACGAGGTAGACGCCCGCCTTCACCATGGCGGCGGCGTGGAGGTAGGCCGACACGGGCGTGGGCGCGGCCATCGCGGCGGGCAGCCAGAAGTGGAAGGGCACCAGCGCGCTCTTCGAGATCGCTCCGACGAGCACGAGCGCGATCGCCCATTCCCCGGCCGTGCCCGTGACGGGATGCGCGACGAGCTCGGACAGCGAGCTCGTCCCTGCGGCGGCCACGAGCACGACGAGCCCCACGAGCATGGCGAGGCCGCCGAACGTGGTCACGGTGAGCGCCTGCAACGCCGCGCCGCGGCTCTCCTTTCGGCCGGTGTAGTGCCCGATCAGGAGGTACGAGAGCACGCTCGTCGCCTCCCAGAAGATGAAGAGGAGGAACACGTCGTCGGCGGTGACGAGGCCGAGCATCACGCCCGCGAAGGCAAGCAGCAGCCCGGCGAACCGCCCGAGGGCCGGCTCGTCGTCGGCGAAGTAGTGCGTGCAGTAGAGGAGCACCAGTGCCCCGACGCCGGTGACGATGAGCGCGAGCAGCAGTGCGAGCGCGTCGAGTCGGAACGAGAGGGCCAGGTCGAGCTGTGGCACCCAGGGCACGAACTCGACCACCGGGTCGCCCGCGAGCACGCCCGGGAGCCAGGTGAGCAGCAGCACGAACACGGAGGCCGGCACCAGCGCGATGACCGCGAAGACCCGGCGCCCGAGCAGCCTCGCGGCGAGCGGCGTCAGCAACGCGACGGCCGCGAACGCAGCGAGGCAGGCGATCATCCACACTCCTCGCGCTCGCACCGTTCCGTCCTGTAAGTCTACCGAGGGGGTTCCGCGACGTCCGGGGCGAGTCGTATGCCGAGAGCGGAATCGAGAGGGTTGACGGATGCCGCGAGCGGGACATAGCGGACGGGGGTCGTGACCCGGGCAGGATGGAGGCATGCCGATCCTCATCTCCGCCGACGAGCTCGCCCACCGTCTCGAGGAGGAGCGCGACGGGCACTCCGCCTCCCGCACCGTGGTGCTCGACGTGCGGTGGAGCCTCGCGGTGCCCGACGGGCGCCCGGCGTTCCGCGCCGCGCACGTTCCCGGCGCCGTCTACGTCGACCTCGACCACGAGCTCGCCGACCACGACGCGATCGGGGAGGGGCGGCATCCGCTGCCGTCGGAGGACTCGTTCACCGCGGCGATGCGGCGCTGGGGCCTCCACGACGGCGACACCGCCGTGGTCATGGACGACCTCGGCAACCAGTCGGCCGCTCGCGCCTGGTGGCTGCTGCGGCACGCGGGCTTCGCCGACGTGCGGATGCTCGACGGCGGCCTCGCCGCCTGGGTCGCGGCGGGGCATCCGCTCGCCACCGGTGACGACGTGCCCGAACGGGGCGACGCCACCGCGCACTTCGGCGCGATGCCGGTGATCGACGCCGACGGAGCCGCGGAGTTCCCCGCGAACGGCGTGCTGCTCGACGCCCGGGCTGCCGAGCGCTACCGCGGCGAGGTCGAGCCGATCGATCCGCGGGCCGGCCACGTCCCCGGCGCGCGGTCGCTGCCGACCGCCGGCAACCTCGACGCCGACGGGCGATTCCTGCCGCCCGAGCTGCTGCGCGCACGCTTCGCCGAGGTCGGGATCACGGCCGGCACCCCCGCCGCGGCCTACTGCGGCTCGGGCGTCACCGCCGCGCACGAGGTCGCGGCGCTCGCGCTGGCCGGCATCGACGCCGCGCTCTACGCCGGCTCGTGGAGCCAGTGGTCGAACCAGGACGAGCGGCCCGTCGCGACCGGCGCCGAACCCGGCTGAGTCACTCGGGGCGGTGACCCACCGCGATCAACGTCGCCAGGTCGACACGCTGCACGTCGTGCTCGACGATGCCCGCGAGGAACCGCTCGCGCACGTCTGCCTGCGCCGCCTCGTCGAGGCCGGAGAGCATGGCGCGCATGCCGGTGCCCTGCACGAGCCTCCACGCCAAGTCGGGCGTGAGGTCGACGTGGCGCTGCACCGCGTCGGCGCGGACCCCGACGAGCCCGAGCTCGGTGAGCCGGTGCGCGAGGGTGCCCGCGGTGTCGGGGATCGCGGTGGCGTGGTCGTCGTTGTCGTCGCCGGTGTCGTGGTCGCCGGGGTCTCCGGTGTGGTCGTCCGTTTCGTCGTCGTCGTGATCGCCCGCGTCGGCGCCGTGCTCCTCGGACAGCGCAGCCGCGAGCAGCCCCGGCAGCGGCTCGAGGGCGCCCTTCGCCCACGCGGTGATCGCCACCCGCCCGCCGGGACGTGCCCGCTCGATCAGGTGCCGCATGCCCGCGTCGAGCTCGGCGAACCGTTCCAGGCCCAGCACGCACTGCACGACGTCGTAGCCGGTCGGCTCCCACGCGGCGACGTCGTCGACGTGCAGCCGCAGCTGCGGCATCCGCTCGCCCGCTCGCTCGCGAGCCAGCGCGACGCGCGACTCGTCGTCATCGACCGCGTCGACGAGGCCGCCGATGCCGACGAGCTCCGCGGTGGGCAGGGCCGACGCCCCGTCGCCGCAGTACGCGTCGAGCACGCGTTCGTCGAAGCGTGGATGCGAGCGCGAGACCGCCGCGGTCGAGATCGGATCCCAGAGCACCCCATCGAGTTCCGCCGACGAATCCACCGCATCGGCGGACTCCTCAGCGAAATCGGGTACGGTCGTCGTGTCCCCCATCTGCCCATTGTCGCCCTGATCTGGTGCAAATCGCAGATTCAGGCAATCGAGATGTGGAACGGGCAGACTTGGACCTTCGTGTTCCCAAATCGAAACGAGCATCTTCACATGAACCGTGCCCTGCGCCGCGCCGCGCCTGTCGCGCTGGTCTCCGCCGCCGCCCTGCTCCTCGCGGGCTGTGCAGGCAGCACCAGCCCCGAAGCCTCCAAGACGCCGACCGCCGAGGCGGCCGAATGCATGGACCTGTCGTCGGGCGACCTCAGCGACGGCGTGACGGTCGAGGGTGACTTCGGCACGTCGCCGACCGCCACCTTCACCACGCCGCTCGAGGCCGACGAGCTCGAGCGCACGGTCGTCATCGAGGGCGATGGCGAGACCACGAAGAAGGGCGACAAAGTCAACGTCGTCGTGACTGCGTACTCTGGCACTACGGGGGAGCAGGCATTCTCAGATCAGGCAAGTATTGCGGTTGGTTCGCCGATGCTTGAGGGATTTGCAGCGGGCTTCGATTGCGTCGCTGTGGGCTCGCGAACAGTGACAGTTGCACCCGCGGCGACCGTCTACGGCGAGGACGGCAATGAAAGCGTGGGGATCGCTCCTGGTGACAACCTGGTGATCGTCATGGATGTCGTCGAGATTGCCAAGCCGTTGAAGCCCTCTTCGTGGACGGAGAATGTGCCGGAAGTCAAGTTCGCGGCCGAGGGCGAAATGCCCACCGTCACCCTCCCGGCAACCCCGCCGCCGACTGAGTTGCAGTTGAAGGTGCTCGAAGAGGGCGACGGGGATGTTGTTGAGGAAGGTGACAGTGTCACCGTTCAGTACCTCGGCACCAGCTGGGAGACGGGCGACGTCTTCGATAGCAGCTACGAGCGCGGCGAGGCTGCGACGTTCACCACCGACGGAGTGATCCCTGGTTTCGGCGCAGCACTCGTGGGACAGAAGGTCGGCACCAAGCTGATCGTCACCATCCCGCCGCAGTACGCCTACGGCACTGAGCCCGCTTCAGAGCAATCACCGCTCTCGGGCCAGACGCTGGTCTTCCTCGTGGAGATCCAGGACACCGCGCCGGCGACCGACGCGAAGTAGCCGAACGACGAAGGGCCCGGGCGAGTGATCGCCCGGGCCCTTCGTCGTCGGCGCCGGTCCTCGCCACCCCGTCGGCGCCGGTCCTCGCCACCCCGTCGGCGCCGTGCTCTTCGCCGAGATGGAGGAACGACCAGCCGACACGCCGGCTCGGGCGTCCCGACACACCGCCGGCTGCCCGGTTCTTCCTCCATTTCGGCGACGCGGATGCCGCAGCAGCGCCGCGCGCAGGCGTGGGGGCGCGGTGGCGCCGCGGCGGCGGGGCTCGCGTCAGTGCGCGCCGGCGGCCAGCGCGACCGCGAAGATCGCCGCCGACGCGAGCTGGAACGCCACGACGAACACGGTGTCACGTGCCCGCCACCGGCTGACCGTGCGCTCGGTGCGGGTCGGATGCGCCCCGAACGCGCGCGCATCCATCGCGAGCGCCACCCGCTCGGCATGCCGGATGGCGCTCGCGAGCAGCGGGATCGCGTACCCGGTCGCCCGCCGAAGCGCGGCGATCGGACCGCGTCCGCGGTCGGCGCCGCGGACCCGGTGCGCGGCACGGATGACCTCGAGCTCGTGTCCGAACCGCGGCACGAACCGCAGGGCCGCGAGCGCGGTGTATCCGACCCGGTAGGGCACGCGCAGGTTCTGCACGAGCGCCCGCACGAGCTCGGGCCCGGTCGTGGTGAGGCCCGCGATGAGCGTCAGCATGAGGATCGCGGCGATCCGCAGGGCGGTCGCCACGCCGATCAGGTAGGCGCCGAGCGTGAACGTCCAGTCGCCGACCTCGATCAGCACCACGGATGCCGCGGGGCCGGCGGTGTCCACGCGGGCCGGGTCCACCCACAGCCCGAGGCTCAGCCCGAGCAGCGCCACGCCCACCGGCGTCGCGATGAGCAGCACGGCCACGACGCGCCCGGACAGGCGAGCGCCGACGAGGAGCAGCACCAGCCCGAGCACCGCGAAGGCGAGCGGGATCGCGAGGCCTCGCGTGAAGAGCAGCCCGATGATCGCCGGGAGGGGCGCGGCGATCTTGGCGATCGGGTTCAGTCCGTGCAGGAACCGCGCAGGCGGCGCCGGCCGCGCCGCCGCGTACGGGTCGCGCGCGGCGGTGACCGGCGCGGTCGGGGCGCTCATCGGGCGACCCGATCCGAGCGGGGGAGCTGCGACATCCGCGTCACCGTCTGCCACTCGGGATGGCGCACGAGGCTCCGCATCGCACGTGCGAGGGGCGGATGCCGCAGCCCGGCCTCCTCGATGAGCGGACCCGCGAGCACCTCGTCGGTCGTGCCGGTGCCGACCACACGGCCGTCCTGCATCACGGCGACCCGGTTCGCGTAGTCGGCCACGAGCTGCAGGTCGTGCGTGACGACGAGCACCGTCGTGCCCTCGCCGTTCAGCGTGCGGAGCAGGTCGAGGAGCTCGGTCGCGCGGGCGCGGTCCTGGCCGAAGGTGGGTTCGTCGAGGGCGAGCACGGGGGCTCCGGCGACGAGGGCCGTGCCGACCGAGAGTCGCCGCTTCTGCCCGCCCGACAGGAGGAACGGATGCCGGCCGGCGTGCTCGACGAGATCGAAGCGCCGCAGCATCCGCTCGATCTCATCGTGTCGTTCCGCCTCGGGAACGCCCTGGAACCGGAGGCCGGTGTCGAGCTCACCGGCGACGGTGTCGGCCACGAACTGGTGCTCGGGATTCTGGAACACGAAGCCGATGCGCTGTGCGCGGTCGCGCGCGTCGGCCCGTTGCGGGTCCATGCCGAGCACGTCGACGAGCCCGCCCGTGCGGGGCGCCACGCCCGCGATCGCCTGCAGCAGGGTGGTCTTGCCGGCGCCGTTCGTGCCGACGATGGCGAGGAAGTCGCCGGATGCCACGTCGAGGTCGACCCCGTGCACCACGACCGGTCCGCGGCGGCCGCCCCGACGCACCGACACGTCGCGCACCGTGATGGCGGGTGCGGCAGAGGGTGCGAGCGCGGTCGCGGGCGTCGTGATGGGTGCGGGCAAGACGTCGATCGCCTCGAGCGCACCGGCGAGCTCGGACGGCGTGAGCGGAAGCGGATCGATCGCCACTCCCGCCGACCGCAGGCGCATGGCCGCGAGGGTCGAGACGGGCAGCCACACGCCGAGTTCGAGCAGCTCGCCCGCCCGGCCCTGCAGCACGTCGCGCACGGCTCCGTCGATGACGAGGCGGCCCGCCGCGTCGAGCACGACCACCCGGTCGACGAGGTCGACGGCCGCGTCGAGGTTGTGCTCGATCAGCACGATGGCGTGGTCGCGGTCGTCGGCGAGCTCGCGGAGCACCGCGTACACCTCGTCGATTCCAGCCGGGTCGAGGTTCGCCGTCGGCTCGTCGAGCACGAGCACCGGTGAGGCCAAGGCGAGGGCGCACGCGATCGCGAGTCGCTGCCGGCCGCCGCCCGACAGCACGTCGGGGTTGTCGCCCCGGCGGTCCCACAGCCCGACGAGCTTCAGGGCGCGCTCGGCACGTTCGAGCACCTCGGCCGCGGGAACGAGCCGGTTCTCGGGGCCGAACGCGACCTCGTCGAGCAGGGTGCCCGTCACGACCTGGGCGTCGGGATCCTGGAAGACCATGGCGACGTGCTCGCTGAGCTCCGCGACCGTGCGCTCGCGCGTGTCGGCGCCGCCGACCCGCACCGACCCCTCGAGCTCGGCCGCCACGGCGTGCGGCACGAGACCGTCGAGCGCGAGGGCGAGCGTCGACTTGCCGCATCCCGACGGCCCGAGCACGAGCACGACCTCGCCGGCCCGGATGTCGAGTGACACGCCGTCGGGCGTCGCGCGGGCGGTGCCCTCGTGCCGGATGCGCACGGCATCGAGCTCGAGCAGCGGGGCGGTCATGGAGCGGCTCCCGGTTCGGAGCCGGCGGGGGCCGGCGGAGCGGAGACATCGCCGACGATGCCGGCTTAGGACAGCCTAACTTGCCGCACCGACGGTCGATCGGCGGCCGGCGAGCGCACCGACCCGTGGGGCGTCAGCCGACCCGCGTGCCCACAGTTCTCGCTGCCGCCGCCTCGAGCTCCGCCGCGATCATCCCGAACGTGTCCATGTCCCGGATGCGGCGGGCGAGAGCCCGCGCCCGCTCCCGGTATCCGGGGTCGCCGAGCACGCGCTCCACGCCCGCACGGACCTCGGCGGCCGGCGGCGTCCCCGTCTTCAGGTTCACGCCGACGCCGGCCCACTCGACGCGCGTCGAGACCTCGGGCTTGTCCTCGGTGTCGCCGGCGGCGACGATCGGCACGCCGTGGCTCAGCGCGTACTGGGTGCCGCCGAACCCGGCGTTCGTCACGAACACGTCGACCTTCGGCATCAGCAGGTCGTAGGGCAGGAACTCGGCGGCGCGCGCGTTCGACGGCAGCGGGCCGACCTCCTCGACCGGCCGCCCACCGGTGGCGACGACGACGAGCACGTCGCCGCCGTCGAGCGCGTCGAGCGTGGGACGCACGAGGCGGCCGAAGTCGGCGTTGTCGATGGTGCCCTGGGTCACGTGCACGACCGGTCGATCGCCGTCGAGCTCGTCCCACCACGCGGGAAGGGCGCCGGCCACGGGCGCCGGGGGCAGCACCGTGCCGACGAAGCGCAGGTTGGGCGACAGGTCGCTGCGCGGATACTCGAACTCGGCGGGCGAGAGCTGCAGGAACCGGTCGAACCGGCGCGAGAAGTCGAGCACGAACGCGTCGAGGTCGGGCCGGCCGAGCGAGCGCATGGTCTCGTTCGCGAGCCGCTGCGTGGCCCGGAACAGCACGCGCTGCACGAGCACGTTCAGCACGCGGTTGCGGAGCCGCCCGACACGCCCCGGCATCGGCGCGAGGCCGAGCCCGTAGGGCGCGACATCCGGGCTCGACTGGCTGAGGGGTACCACCCCGACAGCCAGCACGGGCGGGCGGGTCGCCGGATCGTCGAGGAGCAGCGGCAGGATGCCCGCGAACGCGGCGTCGACGAGGATCGCGTCGGGAGCGACCTCCGCCAGGGCGGCCTCGACCCCGCGGAACTGGTCGGGCACCGTCTTCACGAAGATGGTCTGCACGTCGTACTGGAGCTTGCCGATGCCGCGGTGACGGTCCCGGTCGGGCAGGTGCTCGGCCATGCGGCGGTCGTCGAGGTCGGCGATGCCGCCCAGGGCGCGGTGGGCGGCGCCGGTCGCGACGACCGCGTCGTGGAACCGGGAGCCGGTGAGCACGGTGATGTCGTGGCCACGCGAGACGAGGTCGCGGGCGATGGCGAGCAGGGGCGCGACGTGACCCTGGATGGGGCTCGCGCACAGCAGGTAGGTGGACATGTGCAGCGAAGCTACGAGCGTCCGGATGCCGCGGCAAGCGATTCGGGCCCCGTTCGGTGCTGTCCCGGGCGAAGTTCAGGGCTGGCACCGAGCGGATTCGCAGCAGACGGTAGGTTTTGGAGCGCAGTCTCGGGAATGCCCAGATCAGCCCAGAGGTTGTATCAATGTCCGGACGTGGAGCCACCACGTCGGAAGGAGGAGAACGTGGGCATCAGTTACGTCGAGTTCGAAGACGAAGCCGGAGTCCTGCGTCGCTACCGCAAGCACGCGAACGGGCGCGGCCTCGTGGCCACGACCGCGAAGGTGGACGCGACGGCATTCGTCGACCCGACCGCCTACGTCGACCCCGGTGCCGAGGTGCAGCGCGGAGCCCAGATCGGGCACGGCGCCTGGATCGACCGCGACGCCATCGTCGCGGAGCGGGCCGTGGTGGGCGTCAACGTCCACGTCGGCCGTCGGGCCGTGGTCGGCCGCAACGCCGTCATCGGTCCCTACGCCAGCGTCGGCGACGACGCGCGCGTGCAGAACGGCGCACGGGTCCCCCGTGAGATGACGGTCGCCGAGGGCGACGAGTTCCGGGCGACCGGCGACGACCTGCGCCGGCTCGGCCTCGCGGCCTGACGGCGCCGGTACGGCACGCGGAACCGCAGCAGACAGACGGATGCCCCGGGCGAGTGCCCGGGGCATACTCATGCCCGGCGGCTCACGCCCTCAGCGTCAGCCGAGCAGTTCGCCCGCCAGCAGCTCGAGCGTCTGCTCGCGGCCGGGCGCGGCATCCGTCGGCTCGGACTCGTGCGAGCCCGCGATCGGGGCGACCATGACCTCGTCGATGCCGTGCCGCGCGGCGAGGCGCCGCAGTTCGGAGGCAGCGCCGGCGGCATCCGCGATGATCCACCGCTGCTCCATCGCGGCGATGAGCTCGTCGCCGAGGGAGTCCGCGGGGGCCGCGGCCGCCTCCTCGATCGTCTCGAGCGGACGCATCGGGCGGTTGGTGCGCAGGCGCGCCATCGACCGCAGCTGCGGCAGGGCGCGAGCCCGCGCCTCCTCGACGGTGGGAGCGACGGAGGCGTTCACCGTCAGGAACGTCTCGGGCATGGGGTGCGCCTCGCTCGGCTGGTACTCGGTGCGGTAGAGCTCCAGCGCACGCTCGAGCCCCTCGCCCGAGAAGTGGTTCGCGAACACGTAGGGCAGGCCGAGCGACGCGGCGAGCTTCGCCGAGTAGTCGCTCGAGCCGAGCAGCCACAGCGTCGGCACGTCGGCCGCCGCGGGCGTTGCGGTGATCGCGTACTCGCGCCCGCTCGTGAGGCGCAGCGAGGCGCCGTCGGGGGAGAGCAGGCTGAGGATGTCGGCGATGTGATCGGGGAACCGGTCGACGTCGGCGGTCGGCCCCGAGATGCGCAGCAGCTGCGTGATCACCGGGTCGCTGCCCGGCGCGCGGCCGATGCCGAGGTCGATGCGCCCCGGTGCGAGCGCCTCGAGCGCGGCGAACTGCTCGGCCACGACGAGCGGCGCGTGGTTCGGCAGCATGACGCCACCCGACCCGACGCGGATGCGCTCGGTGCGCGCCGCGGTCGCCGCGATGAGCACCGGAGGCGTCGTCGAGGCGACGGCCGGCATGTTGTGGTGCTCGGCGAACCAGTAACGGGTGTAGCCGGTGCGGTCGGCGAGTTGCGCCAGGCGCACGGATGCCGCGACGGCGCCCGCGCTCGTCTGGCCGGTCCGCACGGGAACGAGGTCGAGCACGGAGAGTCGGAGCGTGTCAGTCATCGCTGGTGCCAACGGAGGGCGGGGGCGCGCTATTCCGTGTTCCGGGACAACCCTGAGGTGCTCGGAGGGCGACCCCTGACGCGCGCGGCATCCGCTCGCCCTGGAATGGAGCTTGCGTTCGTGCGAGCCGCCGGGATCCCCCGCGGCCGCCCGCCCTCTGGAGGGCCGCCCTCCCGAGCGAGGAGCAGGGCCCGCGACCGCGCCACCTCGAAAGGAAGCATCCGTGAACACCCCTGTGCCCGCCGCCACCGTGGCCCGCGCCGACGACGAGATCACCACCTTCTCGCTGCAGGAGGGCCTCGCCCTCCTCGACGACCGGATCGCCGGGCGCGTGTACCTGCCCGGCGACCGCGACTGGGACGACGCCCGCCGCGCCTGGAACCTCGCCGTCGACCAGCGGCCGCTCGCCGTCGTGGTGGCGCGTTCCGTCGACGACCTCGCCGAGACCGTGCGCGCGGCGGCACGGCTCGGGCTCGCCGTGGCCCCGCAGGCGACCGGCCACAACGCCGGACCGCTCACCGCGGGCGACGGCCTCGCCGACGTGCTGCTGCTGCGCACCTCTGAGCTGCGCGGCGTGCTGGTCGACCCCGACCTGCGCGTCGCGCGCGTCGAGCCCGGCGCGCTCTGGAGCGATGTGGTCGCCGCGGTGACCCCGCACGGGCTGGCCGCGCTCGCCGGATCGTCGCACGACGTCGGCGTGGTGGGCTACACGCTCGGCGGCGGCCTGAGCTGGCTCGGCCGATCGCACGGCCTTGCCGCGAACTCGGTGCTCGCCGTCGAACTCGTCACCGCCGACGGCGTGCGCAGGCGGGTCGACGCGGAGCACGACCCCGAGCTGTTCTGGGCCGTGCGCGGCGGCGGCGGCGACTTCGGGGTGGTCACCGCCCTCGAGTTCCGCCTCTATCCGATCGCCGAGGTCGTGGCCGGCACCCTCTTCTTCCCGCTCGAGCGGGCCGACGAGGTACTGCAGGCCTGGGCGGCGTGGACCACGACGGTGCCGCGGAGCGTCACCTCCGTCGGCCGGGTGCTCCGCTTCCCGCCGATGCCCGACCTGCCGCCGTTCCTGTCGGGCCGGTCGTTCGTGGTGGTCGAGACGGCCGTCCAGGAGACGCCCGAGCGCGCCGATGAACTGCTCGCGCCGCTCCGCGCACTCGGAGCCGAGATCGACACGGTGCACCGGCAGCCCGTCGCCGAGCTCCTCCAGCTGCACATGGACCCGCCCGGCCCGATGCCCGGCGGCGGCGACGGCATGCTGCTCGCCGACCTGTCGCCCGCGGCGGTGCGCGCGTTCCTCGCGGCGGTCGGGCCCGGAGCCGACACCGCCCTGCTGTCGGCCGAGATCCGTCATGTCGGCGGCGCCCTCGCGCCCGAGGCCGCAGCCGATACCGCCGCCGAGCGGCGCACCCCGGCCCCCGGCGCCGTGGCAGGCTTCGACGCCGAGTACCTCCTCTTCGCCGTCGGAATCGCCGGGCCGGGCACGGAGGAGGCGCTCGCCGCATCCCTCGGCCGGCTGCTCTCCCGGATGGAGCCGTGGCGGGCACCGGTCGACTACGCGAACTTCGCTGAGCACGCCCGGCCGGCCGAACGGCTCTTCGGGGACCGCGTGCAGCGCCTGCGTGCCGTGAAGGAGGCGGTGGATCCGTCGCGGCTCATCCGTTCCAACCATCCCGTGCATCGCTGATCCGGTCCCGGGTCGTCCACGGGGACTGTCGCTCGTGCCCCGCCCTTCATAGGCTGGGGTGCGAGCGACGTCGCTGTCGCGAGACCTGGGGGAGGAACGCATGACGGTCCACTACGAACTGCCCACGACCGCCGATTTCGCCGCGCTGGCGGGCCCGCACCATCCGGCGATCACCGTCTACGCCTCGACGTCACCGGTCGTCAGCGAACGGGAGCGCGCCGAGGTCGCGGTGAAGAGCGCCTTCGACGAGGCCATCGAGCAGGTGAAGGCGTCGGGCGCATCGACCGCCGAGCTCGAGGCGCTGCGCCGGGCCCGCGACGGGATCATCGCCGACCAGGATCTCTGGGCCGGACTCGCCAGGTCGCTGGCCATCTTCGTGGCGCCCGACTTCACCGAGGTCTTCGTGCTGCCCAACCAGCTCGACGACGCGCTGCACGTCGGCTCGCACTTCACCCTCGGGCAACTGCTGCGTGCACCGAGCCAGGACCAGGAGGCGTACGCCGTGGCCGTGTCGGCCAATGAATGGGCGCTCTGGCACGCCACGCCCACCGACCGGGCCGCGCAGATGCCGACCGACCCGACGCTGCCCAAGAATGCCGACGAGGCGGCGAACCGCGAGGCGGGCGATGCCGGCACGCGTCGGGTGGGCGGTCACGGCGACCGCGGCGCCAGCGAGGACGACCGTCGTGCGTCGACCCTCGACATCTACGCCAAGCGCGTCGCCGACGCCGTGAAGCAGGAACTCCAGCTGCACGATCCGGGCGATCGGGTTCCGCTGTTCGTGTTCGCCGCCGAGCCGACCCTCAGCCAGTTCATCGAACGCGCACGCAACCACCGCCGGGTCGTCCCGGTGCCGGGCGCGCCCGACCGACTCGGCGCCGCCGAGATCGACGAGGCCGTGCGGCACCAGCTCGCCGCCCTGAACATCAGCGAGGCCGACGCGGCCCTGCACGGGCTCGCCGAGGGCAGCGCCGGCCGCGTCGAACGCGACCTCGCGGCGATCGGACGCCTCGCCGCGGACGGCGCCGTCGAGACGCTGTGGTTCGACTTCACCACCTCGGTCAACGGCACGCTCGACCAGGAGTCGGGCGCGATCGAGTTCGCCACCGGCAACGGCGAGGGCGACGCGCTGCACGACGGCACGCACGCCGGTGACCTGCTCCCCCAGCTGGCGCTCCTCGTCATCGCGAAGGGCGGCAAGGTGGTCACGGTGCGCAGCGACGACCTCGACGGCAACGTGTGGTCGGGTCCGGCGATGGCCGAGCTGCGGTTCGCGCTGGCCTAGCGGGCGGCTGCGACCGCGGCGTCCGCACGGCGTCGCGCGGCGCCGCCGGAGTGCTGGGCGGGTGCCGACGCAGGCACCACCGGAAGGGTGAAGCCCTCACGCCAGCGGAAGCGGATCTGGACCTCCTGGGCGTGCGAGTCCTCGACCATCACCTCGACGCCGGTCGCGGTGACGGCATGGGGACCGCGGGTCGCTGGGTCCTCCCGGAGCTCCAGCCAGAGGCTCTCGGGGTGGGGCACCACGCCCGGGTTGGCGGCCACGAGCCGCAGCTCCCACCCGCCCGAGGGGCACAGCCCGCTTCCGGTCACCCGGATGAGGCGGCCCTCAGAGCTCTCGATGGCGATGGCCTCGAAGTCGTCCGCAGAGAAATCGCAGTGGTTCGGCGCAGTCATGCGTGCGACGTTAGGCCGCGTCGCCCGCGTCGGCGTCAGGGCTGACGCTGAGATCCGGATGCCGCGGGCGGCGGCGCGCGGCATCCGCTCGGGTTCGCTGACCACACCCGGCCACGGTTGGCAAGCGCCTTCCACGGTGGGCGCGTCGCCCTAGGCTGGTCCGCATGCGATTCGGAATGTTCGTTCCCCAGGGTTGGCGTCACGATCTCGTCGGCATCGAGCCGGCCGAGCACTGGGAGGCCATGCGCGGCCTCGCGGAGTTCGCCGATGCCGGCCCGTGGGAGTCGATCTGGGTGTACGACCACTTCCACACCGTGCCCGTGCCGAGCGAAACCGAGGCGACCCACGAGGCATGGACGCTGATGTCCGCCTACGCGGCAACGACCTCGCGCGTGCGCCTCGGCCAGATGTGCACCTGCATGAGCTACCGCAACCCCGCCTACCTCGCGAAGGTGGCCGCGACGGTCGACGTCATCTCGGGCGGACGCGTCGAGATGGGCATCGGCGGCGGCTGGTACGAGCACGAGTGGCGCGCGTACGGCTACGGATTCCCGCCCGTGCCCGAGCGCCTCGCACGGCTCCGCGAAGGCGTCGACATCATGCACCAGGCGTGGACCACGGGCACGGCGACGCTCGACGGCGAGCACTACCAGGTCGACGGCGCGATCGTGCGGCCGCTGCCGCTGCAGGAGGGCGGCATCCCGATCTGGGTCGCGGGCGGCGGTGAGAAGGTGACGCTGAAGATCGCGGCGAAGTACGCGTCGTACACGAACTTCGCCGGCAGCCCCGAGGAGTTCACCCACAAGAGCGAGGTGCTCCGCGGGCACTGCGAACGGCTCGGCACGGAGTTCGAAGCGATCACGCGGTCGTCGAACTTCAACACCGTCGTCGGCGTCGACGAGGCGGACGTGGAGCGGCGCCTCGCCGCGATCGAGGAGCGGGTCGCACCGTTCCTCGGCCCGCGGAAGACCGCCGACTACCTCGCGGACTTCCGCAGCCCGAACGCCGCCGTGGGCACGCCCGAGCAGGTGATCGCCAAGCTCGAGGAGCGACGCGAGCTCGGGCTCGGCTACGTCATCTCGTACTTCCCCGAGGCGGCCTACGACCGCTCGGGGCTCGAGCTGTGGGCGTCGGAGGTCATCCCCGCGCTGCAGTAGCGCGGGGACGACCTCGACACGACGGCCGGGCTAGGCCGCGATGGCCTCGTCGAGCTTCTCGGAGAGCTCGGCGTCGGTCGGCTCGGTGAAGTGCGTGCCGTCGGGGAAGACCACGACGGGGATCTGGGTGCGGCCGCTGATGGCCTTCGCGCGGTCGGCGCCGTCGATGACGACCTCGAGGTCGACGTAGTCGTAGTCGACGCCGCGCCGGTCGAGCAGCGCCTTCGAGCGGCGGCAGTCGATGCACCACTCGGCGCCGTACATCGTGATGCGGGCAGGGTTCAGGTCGGGATTCGCAGGGGAGGTCATACCGAGAACCTACGCATCGCGCCTGTGCGGTATTCCCAGCTTCGCTTCCGGGTGCGCCGGTGCCGGTGGCAGACTCGGCGCATGCGGTTCGAGACCACCATGCTCCTGACCGGCAACAACACCGGCATCGAGGTGCCGCCCGACGTGATCGAGGCGCTCGGCGCCGGGCGCAAGCCGGCGGTGACGGTGAGCGTCAACGGCTACGAGTACCGCAGCACGGTCGCGGTGATGGGCGGCCGGCACCTCATCCCGTTCAGCTCCGACAAGCGGGCCGCCACCGGCATCCAGGGCGGCGACCCGATCGTCGTCGACGTGGAGGTCGACACGGCGCCGCGCACGGTGGAGGTACCAGAGGACCTCGCAGCCGCGCTCGATGGGACGCCGGGCGCACGTGCGGCGTTCGATGCGTTGTCGCCGAGCGCCAGGAAGGCGCACGTCACCAATGTGGAGTCGGCGAAGGCCCCCGAGACCCGGCAGCGCCGGGTCGACGCGATCGTCGCGAAGCTCGCCGGCTGAGGCGCACTAGAGCCGTCGCGTCTCGGGCCGAGTCCGGCGAATGCCTACGGGCTCGTGCTCGTGAGCGCCGGCTCGGGCGGCGTCTCGAGGCCGGCACCACGCGGCAGGTCGGCGTCGACCAGGCGCACGAACGCGCTCAACTGGGCGACGCCCTCGGGCGTGCGGGGCAGCGCGTCGAGCAGCCCGGGGGAGTAGACGAGATAGGCCGCCCACTTCGCGCGGGAGATGGCCACGTTGAGCCGGTTCTTCAGCAGCAGGAACTCGATCCCGCGTGGTGCCGCTGCGGCGGACGACGCGGCGAGCGACACGATGGCCACCGCGGCCTCCTGGCCCTGGAACTTGTCGACCGTGCCGACGGGGACGTCGGGGTACCCGGCGGCGTCGAGCGCCGCCCGTACGACCGACAGCTGGGCGTTGTAGGGAGTGACGACGATGAGGTCGCGCTGCGCGAGCGGCCGGGCGGCGGCGGCCGCGACCGCATCGGAGGCGTCGACCCAGGGTCGCCCGATGAGCTCGCGGACGAGCCCGACGACCACTGCGGCCTCCTCGGGCGACTCGGTGGCGTTGCCCGCGTGCTCGACGGGCACGGCGGTGAGGCCGGGTGCCACGCCCTCGAGGGAGCGCATCGACGCGACGGCATGCGAGTGCAACGCGCCGTCGTAGGACAGGTGCGACACCGGATCGGAGACCGCCGGGTGCATGCGTCGGCTCTCGGCGAGGAAGTAGCCGAACTCGGGGGGCAGCACGTCGTGGCCGTCGGCGACCCATCCGAGCGCGGATTCGTCGACCGGCTCGGGGTGGTTGCCCTGGCTCACCTGCGGCAGCTGCTGCGGGTCGCCGAGCAGCAGCAGGTTGCGGGCGGCCACGCTCGACGCGATCGTCGCGGCCAACGAGAACTGGCCGGCCTCGTCGATGACGAGCAGGTCGAGCGAGCGGCGGGGGACGCGGTCGGCGTTAGCGAAGTCCCACGCGGTACCGCCGATCACGAATCCGGATGCCGCGTGCGCGCCCGTGTACTCGGCCACGCCGTCCTTCGCGATGATCGTGTACTCGTGGTCGCCGGGCTGGTTGCGGTCCTTCGGCGCCTTGGCGACGAGGTCGGGCGCAAGGCCCGCACGGACCACGGCGTCGAGCACGTTCTCGACGACCGCGTGGGACTGCGCGACGACGCCGATGCGCCAGCCGTGCTGCGCGACGAGCCGGGCGATGGTGTGCGAGGCGACGTAGGTCTTGCCCGTGCCGGGAGGGCCCTGCACGGCGAGGTAGGAGTCGTCGAGCCGTCGCAGTGACGCGACCGCCGCGGCGACGTAGTCGTGCTCGGCGTTCAGCGGCGCGAGGCCGTCGGTCTCGGGGCGCGTGCGCGTGCGCGGGGGCGTGCGTCGCAGGATGTCGATGCCGGGGTTCTTCGGCCACGCGAAGGGGTACAGGCTCGACAGCTCCTGCGCCCACTCGAGGATCGCGTCCTTCTGCCGGCCGGCGGGCGGCGGGGTGCCGGGCACCACTGCCATGGGCAGCTCCGACCAGGTGACGCCCGCGACCGAGCGCTCCTCGACCACGAGGCCGTCGTCGAGTACCTCGAGCACGCGCACCGAGTTCGGCGTGCGGGAGCCGGGGCGCAGTCCCTGACGGGGGAACGGCGCCGGCGAGTCGTAGAGCACGAACAGCTCGCCCCCCACGCCGAACCGCGAGCCGGGCGCGATGCGCCCGCGGAGTCGAAGCTCACGACGGTCGGTGCGGTGCTGGTCTTCGCGATACCAGCGCTGCGACACCTCCGACGCGGCCGGGTCGACGACGAGGACGTCACGGTGGTCCTCCCAGGCCTCGAGCGGCTGCTCGACGCGGAAGAAGTGCCCCCACCAGAAGGTCTTCGCCTCGCGGTCGTGGTAGTCGATCGCGGCGGCGGCCAGCGCGAGCGCGGTGTGATCGGGATCGCGGTCGGGATCGTCGGTCGGACCGGCGAGCCGCTGCAGCTCGACCGCGAGGGGCGAGGCGGCGTACACCTTGCCGGCGGCCTTCGCCGCCTCGACGAGGAGCGACTCGGGCACCGGCTCGACACCGAAGCGCCGGGCGATGGCGAGCAGCCAGTCGCGCAGGCGCAGCGTCGACACGCAGTCGTAGCGGTTGTAATCGGCCAGGTCGTCGAGCACGTGCTGCGCGGCCTCGGCGCCGACGAGGCCCGTGGCCGGGTCGAGCTCCCCCGTCGCGAGCAGCTCGCGAGCGCGCACGTACTCGAGGATCGAGTCGCCGCCCGACTTCACCTCGGCCTCGCGCAGTTCGGTGCCCATGTAGAGCGGCTCGAGCTTCTTGATCGAGTACGACCGGCTGCCGACCCGCACGGCACGCTTGACGATGGGGTAGAGGTCGACGAACACGCCGTCGGCGAGCAGTTGGTCGACGGCGGCCTCGCCGACGCCGTGACGCGCCGCCATGGTGAGCAGGTGGGTGCGCTCGTAGCTCGCGTAGTGGTAGATGTGCATGTTCGGGTGCGCCGCACGCCGGGCCGCCACGAGGGCGAGGAACTGCTCGAGCGCCACGCGCTCCTCGGCGAACGAGTGCGCCCAGATCGGCGTGAAGCGCTCGTCGGTGTCGACCATGCCGAACAGGTAGTCGATGCCCCAGTCGGTGGCCGCGCCCTCGGTGTAGAGCGGGTCGCCCTCGAAGTCGAAGAACAGGTCGCCGGCATCGGGCTCGGGGATCGCCGCGAGCGACGCCGCGTCGCGCACGACCACGGGTGGCGGCAGCGGGGGGTCGTCGGGCGAGCGCCCGCCTGACGCCTCGATCACGGCTGCCGTCGCCTCGGCCTCGAGCTGCAGGCGCGCCTGGATGCGGAGGTTCTCGAGCGTCGCGTCGAGGATGCCGGGCACCGGGCCCTCGGATGCCGCGAGCGCGTCGATCGTGGTGATGCCGGCGTCGAACAGGGCCACGCGCTGGGTGACGCGCAGGCTCGCGACGAGGAGCACGTCGCGGTGCGCCTGCACCTCGAGGTCGCACGTGGGGCAACGCCCGTCGAGGGTGTAGCGGGGATCGCCCCACTCGACCGGCCCGTCGGCCCGGAGACGCTCCGCGACGATCTGCCCGAGGCGCGCGCGGCGCAGGCGGTAGACGGGCTCGATGTCGTCGAGCCGGTGCACGCTCGTGGTGCCGTCGCCGAGGAGGAGCTCGACGGTGTCGGCGCACGGCACGCCGAGGCGCTCGAGCTGCTCGGCGTAGGCCGCGAGCTGCAGGAGCGCGGTGACCCGGGCGCGGCGCGCGAGCTTGGAGTCTTGAACGAGGTAGCGGCCGTCGGGCTGGCGCACGATGAAGTCGGCGAAGCCGATGAACCCGTCGTCGACGAAGGTCGCCTGGAACACCACCGGCACACCCGCCGCGAACGCGTCGCGCGTGGCGGTGACGGCCGCCGCGACGGCATCGGGATCGCGGAGGTCGGGCCGCTCGATCTCGACGACGCCGTCGCCGAGCTGCTCGCGGTAGGCCTCGAGCACGCGCAGCTCGTGCGCGTCGCCCATGCGGCCGGCGCGCTCGAGCATGGCGTCGGCGACCGGCTCGAAGAGGGTGTCGCGACCGAGCTTCACGTCGAGCTCGCGCAGGAACGCGAACTCGCACTCCGAGGCCTTCTTGAGGTCGCTCGCGCTCGTCACGACGGTGCCGTCGACCACGTACATTTGCGGCATCCCTTCGTCGTCCCGGTGTTCACCGTAACCCCGGCCGCCGACATCGGCGCCGGGCCCGCCGCATCGCGTCGGGCGCGCTTCAGCGGCCCGCGAGCGCTCCCCGCCCGAGCCCGAGCATGCCCTCGACGGCGTGCCCGATCCGGGAGCCGCGGTCGTCGGCGTCCTCCCAGCGCACGAGCGCGTGCGCGTTGAGGCCGTCGATCATGCCGAGCAGCTGCCAGGCGACGGATGCCGCGTCATCCGTCTCGAACTCGCCGGCGGCGATGCCCGCCTCGACGATGCCCTGCACGAAGGCGCGCCACGCGTCCATCTCGTCGCGGACCCGGGCGGCGAGGGCCTCGTTGCGCCGCCCGAGCGCCCACGCCTCGACCCACACCACGGTGACGTCGTCGCGACTGCCGTCGAGCAGCGTGTCGAGCAGCACGGCGAGGCGCACGCTGGGCGAGGGGAGCGGCTCGACGAGCTCCTCGACCTCCTCGAGCTCGGCCGAGACGATGACTCCGAACGTCGAGGCGACGAGCGCGTGCATGTCGGGCTGGTAGTGCGCGACCAGGGCCGGAGCGACGTCGATGCGGGCGGCGACGGCGCGCAGGGTCACGGCGTACAGGCCGTGCTCGAGGGCCACGTCGCGCGCGGCATCCGCGATCTCGGCGGAGCGTTCTGCCGGCGACTTGCGGGCGGCCTTCTTGCGGGGGGCTCTTGACATCGTGACCTCAGTGTAGGTAACGTCACTGCATCTTATTGATCGTGTGATCAATAGTAGGTCGAGTCCCCGGCCGTGTCGAGAGAGTCCCCCATCATGCGCAACGAAGCGATCGAACCGGCCATCGAGCCGCCTCCCGTGCCGTCCGCCGAGCCGGCCGCGGATCGCGCCGGTCACGTCGAGCAGCACGGCATCGACGTCATCCCGCTCTCCGACCGGCACGGCCGGCCCCGTGAGCTGTTCTGGGTGTGGATGTCCGCGAACGTCAACTACCTCTACTTCGTGCTCGGCGGCGTGCTCGTGCTGCTCGGCCTCTCGATCTGGGAGGCGCTCGCGATCACCGTGATCGGCAACCTCTGGTGGGCCGCCGTCGGCTGGCTCGCGGTGAGCGGCCCGGCGTCGGGCACGCCGAGCGTCGCGATCATGCGCGCCATGTTCGGCATCCGCGGCAACCGCGTCTTCGGGGGCGGACTCGGCGTGGCGATCGGCCTCTTCTACGAGATCATCAACATCGCGGTCGCCACCCTGGCCGCGAACGCCCTGCTCGGCATCCTCGGCGTGCCGCTGCCCGCCGGCGCCGAGTGGATCGTGCTCGTCGTGGTCGCGGCGCTCAGCTTCGTGCTCAGCGTCTACGGGCACGCCACCATCCTGAAGCTCGCGCCCGTGTTCTCGGCGGCGCTCGCCGTGGCGTTCGTGGTGCTCGCCGTCTTCGTGCTCGGCGCCGCCGACTTCTCGTACACGCCGGCCCCCATGCCCGTCGGCGAGCACTGGGCCATGCTGCTGCTCGGCTACGCGATCATCGCCTCGGGCCCGCTGTCGTGGGGCACCGGCGCCGACTACGCCCGGTACCTGCCGCAGTCCACGTCGAAGCGCGCGGTCGCGTGGTGGACGGCGCTGGGCGGCTTCATCCCCGCGGTGCTCATCGGCACCCTCGGCATCGTCGCCGCGACGGCGATCGACATGACCGATCCGCAGCTCACCA
The DNA here is from genome assembly GCF_056404815.1 of Agromyces sp. P2_B3. Taxonomy (NCBI): domain Bacteria; kingdom Bacillati; phylum Actinomycetota; class Actinomycetes; order Micrococcales; family Microbacteriaceae; genus Agromyces; species Agromyces sp. P2_B3. Next base: position 214,391 of record NZ_JBFUDH010000001.1, read on the forward strand.
TCGGCGAGATCGTGCCCGGCTGGTTCACCCCTGTGTTCCTCGCCATCGTCGTGCTCGGCAGCATCACGAACAACGTGCTGGTCGCCTACTCGACGGGACTCTACGCACAGGGCCTCGGCTTCCGCGTCTCGCGTGCCGCGACGGTCGTGGTCACCGGCCTCGTCGCCACGGTGCTCGCCGGCTGGGCGGTCTTCCTCGCGCCGAGCTTCCTCGACACGCTGAACGCGTCGCTCGAGCTCAGCGTCACGGTGCTCGGCCCGCTCGTGGCGGTCTACGCGGTCGACATCTGGTTGCGCCGCAACCGCTACGACGGCGTCGCGCTGAGCGACGAGCGCCGCACGAGCCCGTTCTGGTACTCGGGCGGCTGGTTCTGGCCCGGCACGATCGCCATGGTCGTCGCCACGACGGTCGCGGTGCTCATGGCGAACACGACGCTCTACGTCGGTCCCATCGCGGCGGCGCTCGGCGGAGCCGACCTCTCGGCGTTCGCGGGGCCGATCCTCGGCGGCGGCATCTACGCCGTGCTGTGGCTCACGACGACGCCGTACCGCGACCCGGCGCGGCGGCCCGCGGCATCCGCAGACCTCGCCACGGACCCCGCCACCGACCACGACGACCATGATGAGAGCACGACGGATGCCGCGGCATCCGCTCACCGCAACCAGGAGGTTCCCGCATGAGCTGGCGCATGCCCGCAGAGACCGCCCCGCACGACCGCACGTGGATGGCGTTCCCGCGCGAGGGGCTGACCCTCGGCGAGCGCGAGTCCGATCGCGAGGCCGGCTACGCGGCCTGGAGTGCGGTCGCCAACGCGATCGTGCCGTTCGAGCCGCTGGTCATGGTCGTCGACCCGTCCGAGACGGCCCGGGCCCGCCGCATGCTCGATGGGGCCATCGAGCTCGTCGAGGCCCCGCTCGACGAGTTCTGGATGCGCGACTTCGGTCCGACGTTCGTCCTCGACGACGAGCGCCCGGGCGTGCTCGGCGCCGTCGACTGGATCTTCAACGGCTGGGGCGCGCCCGACTGGGCCGAGTGGACGAAGTCAGCCGAGATCGCGCGCTTCGTCGCCGATCGCGTGGGTGCCGAACTCGTCTCGAGCGTCCTCGTGAACGAGGGCGGCGGCATCCACGTCGACGGCGAGGGCACGGTGCTCCTCACCGAGACGGTGCAGCTCGACCCGCGCCGCAATCCCTACGCCGACCGGTCTCGCGTCGAGGCCGAGCTCGCGCGCACGATCGGCACGACGAAGGCGATCTGGCTGCCGCGCGGGCTCACGCGCGACTACGACGACTTCGGCACGAACGGCCACGTCGACATCGTCGCGACGATCCCGTCGCCCGGCCGCCTGCTCCTGCACGCGCAGCGCAACCCCGAGCACCCTGATTTCGAGGTGACGCGCGACCTGCGCGCGCAGCTCGAGGGCGAGACGGATGCCGCGGGCCGCCCGTTCGAGATCGTCGACCTCCCGGCTCCGGACACCCTCCGCGATCACGAGGGCTTCGTCGACTGGAGCTACGTCAACCACCTCGTCGTCAACGGCGGCGTGATCGCCTGCGGCTTCGGCGAGGAGCGGGCGGATGCCGCGGCGAGCGAGATCCTCGCCGACGCGTACCCCGGTCGCCAGGTGGTCACGATCGATGCGCGCGAGATCTTCGCCCGCGGCGGCGGCATCCACTGCATCACGCAGCAGCAGCCGGCACTCACCGTGGAGGTGACGCGATGAGCGGTGCGCCGTTCGACGTCGTCGAGGCCTCGATCGCCGACCTGCGGGCCGCGCTCGACGCCGGACGCGTGACGAGCGAGCAGCTCACGCGCGCGTACCTCGACCGCATCGAGGCGTACGACCGGCCCGGCACCCCTACGGCGTTGAACGCGCTCGTCGTGATGAACCCGTCGGCGCTCGATGACGCCCGCGCCTCGGATGCGCGCCGCGCCCGTGGCGAGACGCTCGGTCCGCTCGACGGCATCCCGTACACCGCCAAGGACAGCTATCTCGCGGAGGGGCTCACCGCCGCCGCCGGCAGCCCAGCGTTCGAGCACCTCGTCGCCCAGCGCGACGCGTTCACGATCGAGCGACTGCGGGCCGGCGGCGCCGTGCTCATCGGGCTCACGAACATGCCGCCCATGGCGAACGGCGGCATGCAGCGCGGCGTCTACGGCCGAGCCGAGAGCCCGTACAACGCCGAGTACCTCACGGCCGCGTTCGGCTCGGGCTCGTCGAACGGCTCGGGCACCGCGACGACGGCGTCGTTCGCGGCGTTCGGCCTCGGCGAGGAGACCTGGTCGTCGGGCCGCGCGCCCGCGTCGAACAACGCGCTCTGCGCCTACACCCCGTCGCGCGGCGTCATCTCGGTGCGCGGCAACTGGCCGCTCGTGCCCACGATGGACGTCGTCGTGCCGCACGCCCGCACCATGGGCGACCTGCTCGCCGTGCTCGACGTGATCGTCGCCGACGACCCCGAGACGCGCGGCGACTTCTGGCGCGTGCAGCCGTGGGTGTCGATCCCGCGATCGTCCGAGGTGCGGCCCTCGTCGTACGTCGCGCTGCAGCCGACGGATGCCGCGGGCGCTCCGGATGCCGCCGCCGCCGGCGCCGCGCTCGCCGGCAGGCGCCTCGGCATCCCGCGCATGTACGTCAACGCCGACCCCGACGCCGGCACGGCCGAGCCCGGGCGCAGCCCCGGCATCGGGGGAGCCACCGGGCAGCGCATCGACACCCGGGCATCCGTCATCGAGCTCTGGGAGGCGGCCCGCCGGGACCTCGAGGCGGCCGGTGCCGAGGTCGTCGAGGTCGACTTCCCCGTCGTGTCGAACTACGAGGGCGACCGCACTGGCGCACCCACCGTCGCAACGCGCGGCCTCGTCTCCCCCGAGTACCTCCGCCGCGAGATCGTCGACCTGTCGGCGTGGTCATGGCACGACTTCCTCGACGCCAACGGCGACCCCGCACTGCGCTCGCTCGCCGATGTCGACGGTGCCCGGATCTTCCCGCACCCCGAGGGCGCCCTGCCCGACCGGTACACGGGCTTCGACGACGACATCGCCGAGTACCCCGAGTGGGCGCGCACCCACCCTGGCGCCACCCTCGCCGACATGCCCGAGCTCGAAGCCGGGCTGCGCGGCCTCGAGGAGACCCGACGCGTCGACCTCGAGGCATGGATGGACGACCTGGGTCTCGACGCGGTCGTGTTCCCCGCGGTCGCCGACGTCGGCCCCGCCGACATGGACGTGAACCCGGCCTCCGCCGACCTCGGCTGGCGCAACGGCGTCTGGGTCGCGAACGGCAACCTCGTGCCACGGCACCTCGGCATTCCGACGGTGACCGTGCCCATGGGCACGATGCGCGACATCCGGATGCCGGTGGGCCTCACGTTCGCCGGACGCGCCTACGACGACACGGCCCTGCTCCGCCTCGCCGCGGCCTTCGAGGCGACCGGTTCCCGGCGCACCCCGCCGCCGCGCACGCCGCCGCTCTGACGACGGCTATTCTGCGGGCATGGCGGCCAGTCGATCACGGGCTGCGGTGTACGCGCGACGACGCAAGCGCCGCATGGGCCGGGTCGCGCACGACCTGACCGATCGCCAGTGGTCGGCGCTCACCGTCGAGTGGGGCGGCTGCGCCTACTGCGGCGTCGGGGATCGCGCCCTGCAGCGCGACTGCGTGCTGCCCATCTCACGCGGTGGCCGGTACACACTCGAGAACGTGGTTCCGGCGTGCGGGTCGTGCAACGCGAGCAAGTGCAACGACGAGGTCACGTCGTGGCTGCGACGCAAGAAGCTCGACGAGCGCGGCTTCCTGCTCCGGCAGCGTGAGATCGCCCTGCTCCTGCTCGCACGCTTCGCGGACCCGGATGCCTCTCCGGATGCCGCGACGCCCTGATCGTTCGAGGCGAACGCACTTCGTCCGGTTCGTCAACCCTGGCGTCGAGGCCGCTCGAGGTCCCTAGGCTGGCTGTGGACGGGCCGCCCGAGAAGGGTTCCCGGCTCCGCGCCCGCCCGGGGAGGCCACCATGGCCACGTATGACGTATCCGGACGCTCGGCGATCGTGACGGGCGCGGGCAGCGGCATCGGGCGCGCGATCGCCCTCAGGCTCGCCGACAGCGGCGCCGCGGTGATCGTGAACGACCTCGACGGCGACCACGCGAAGTCGGTCGTCTCGGAGATCACGGATGCCGGTGGCCGAGCCGAGGCATCCGTCGGCGACGTGACGGACACCGCGTGGATCGACTCCTCCGTCGAGGCGGCCAATCGGCTCGCCCCGCTGCGGATCGCCGTGAACAACGCGGGCATCGGCGGCGCCTCCGCCCTGATCGGGGAGTACCCCGACGACAGCTGGGCGAAGGTCATCGACATCAACCTCAACTCGATCTTCCACGGCATGAAGCGCCAGCTCCCGGCCATCGCGGCGAACGGCGGCGGCGCCATCGTGAACGTCGCGTCGATCCTGGGCAGCGTGGGATTCGCGAACTCATCGGCGTACGTCACCGCCAAGCACGGCGTCGTGGGTCTCACGAAGAACGCCGCGCTCGAGTACGCCGACCAGGGCGTGCGCGTGAACTCGGTGGGCCCGGGCTTCATCAAGACGCCGCTCATCGATGCGAACCTCGATGATGCCGCCCAGCAGTTCCTGGTCGGCATGCACCCGCTCGGCCGCCTCGGCGAGGCCGACGAGGTCGCGCACCTGGTGGTGTTCCTCGCGAGCGACGGGGCGAGCTTCATCACGGGCAGCTACCACCTCGTCGACGGTGGCTACACCGCCCGCTGACGTTACAGGGGCTGGGACCCGGCGAGTGCTCGCTCGAGGCGAGCGGCGTCGAAGAGGCGGAGGGCCGTCAGCGACAGCACCGTGACGCGGCTCCGCAGCACCCGCCGCGCCACCTCCTCGAGCACGGGCACGGCGCCTCCGCCAGCGTCGAGATCGGTGTCGGCGAGCAGCAGGATCTCCTCGAACGCCAGGTCCTTCGAATCCATCTCTCCGGACGCGTATCTCGGGTCTCGCTCGAACACCCGAACGTTCGTGCCGCCGTGCCGCGCGAACTCCCGGATCAGCTCGCTCCGCCGCAGCGCGAGTCGCTCATACGGATCCAGATCGTCGAAGGTCCGCCCGCCCACCGCGCCCGCCGCGCTGGCTCCCACGCGGCGATGGCGTGATTCCGCGCAGTCGGCGACCGCCTCCCGCACGATCGACTTCTTTGAACCCCGCATGAAATAGGCCAGCTGCGTGACGAGCTCGTCGGTGTGCTCGTCGATCTTGATCGTCTTCTCCTGCACGGCCGTGCCTATCCCTCTCGTCCCTTTCGCGGGCTCGTCCTGTCGCCCCCGCGCCGATGCGCTCGGATTCGAGTGATGTTTCCCTTTGAAAAACCGGTGCCGAAGTGCCGAAGTGCCGAAGTGCCGGAACTTCTCGAAGGGAAACATGTCTCGGAATTCAAGCCGGTCCCGGCGATCACGATGGATTGTGCCGCGACGGGCCGGCCGAAGGGCCAGCTGGCAGTGTGTGGGGAGGAGCGGTCAGCTGACCTGGACGCTGCGCTCGTCGAGGCCGGTGGCCCCGTCGGGGACGACGCCCTGCTCGTCGGCGGTCTGCACCTCGCCGTCGGCCGCGGTCGCACGGACGCGGAGTGTGTGGCCGCCCGACGTCGCGTCCCAGTCGTAGCGCCACTGCACCCAGGTGTCATCCGAGATCGCCGTGGCCAGCGTCGCCGGCTCCCACGGGCCGTCGTCGACCTGCACCTCGACCCCCTGCACGCCCACGTGCTGCTGCCACGCCACGCCCGCAACGGTGACCGGGCCGGCGGTGAGCGACTGGCCGGTGCGGGGCACGTCGATGCGGGACGAGAGCTTGATCGGGCCGCGCTCGCTCCAACCGCGGTCGGTCCAGTAGGCGGTGGCGGCATCGAACCGCGTCACCTCGAGGTCGACCACCCACTTCGTCGCCGACACGTAGCCGTACAGCCCCGGCACCACCATGCGCACCGGGAACCCGTGCTCCGCGGGCAGGGGGTCGCCGTTCATGCCCACGGCGAGGATCGCGTTGCGGTCGTCCTGGAGCACCGTGAGGGGTGTCGACGCAGTGAAGCCGTCGACGCTGCGCGAGAGCACCATGTCGGCGTCGGCCGTCGGCGCCGCGCGGGCGAGCAGCTCGCGGATCGGGAAGCCGAGCCACACCGCGTTGCCGATGAGTCCGCCGCCGACCTCGTTCGACACGCACGTGAGCGTCGTGACGCTCTCCTCGAGGGGGAGTGCGAGCAGCTCGTCCCACGTGAGGGTGACCTCGTGGTCGACGAGGCCGTGGATGCGCAGGCTCCAGGTCGACGGGTCGACGGCCGGCACGGCGAGGGCGGTGTCGATGCGGTAGAACTCGGCGTTCGGCGTGACGACCGGCGGCAGGCCGTCGATGTCGAACTGCGCCGACGCGGGCACCGTGACACTCGTCACCGGCTTCGGAAGCGTGATCGCCTCGCGGATCGCAGTGACGGCCCGCGTGCCCGCCTGCAGGGCGTACCCACCGGCTGCGGCGAGGACGCCGAGCACGGCCGCGCCGCCCGCCCAGCCGAGGAAGCGCCGGCGGTCGACGCCGGAGGGCTCCGGTGCGGTCGGCTGGGGTGCGGGTGCGGGTGCGGGTGCCGGTGCGAGCTCGGACGCGGGCGGCGCAGGTGCGGGCTCGGTCGCGGCATCCGGCACCATCGCGGCATCCGGCACCATCGCGGCATCCGGCACCATCGCGACGGCCGGCACTGGCGCGACCACCTCGCGGGGCAGCCGCTGAACGAGGAGCCGCAGCGCCATCACGCCGGCGATCGCCGCGAGTGCGGAGGGGGCGATCGCGAGCATGGGCGCATTGGCGCGCGTCGACGCGGCGATCGCACCGACCAGGCCGATGAGTCCGATCAGCACCTGTCCCCACGGCGGACGCCGAGCCTCGAGGATCCCGGCGCCGGCGGCGACCGCCAGGAGGACCAGCCCGATGCCGACGAGCAGCGCGGCCTTGTCGCCGGTGCCGAACAGTGCGATCGCGGCATCCTTCGCCCACGGCGGAGCGAGGTCGATGAGCAGGGAGCCGACGACGACGAACGGGCTCGACGCCGAGGCCAGCACCGCCGCCGCGAGCTCGCCGATCCCCACGCCGAAGAGGACCGACGCGACGCCCGCCACCCCGGGCAGCACCCAGCCCCGGGGGCGACCACTCGTCTGCGGCATGGGCACAGCGTATGGCCGATGCCTGCGTGCCTGCTTCGAGGTCCGGGTGCGCCGTGATCGGGCCGGGAGCGACGGTTAGGGTGGGCGAAGCATCTCCGAGTCCGCACGAATGAGAGGTCCCGCATGCCCCACGCCATCGAATACGACCGTCTGGGCGGACCCGAGGTGCTCGAATACCGCGAGATCCCGTACGAGCTGCCGGGGCCGGGCGAGGTCCTCATCGAGGTGCGCGCCGTCGGCGTGAACCCGATCGACTGGAAGCTGCGTTCCGGCGCCCGGCCGTCGAAGCCCATCACGACCCCGCGACGGCTCGGGTCCGACGCAGCGGGGGTCATCGCGGGCGTCGGGGAGGGTGTCGACGGCTGGGCCGTCGGCGACGAGGTCATCGTCGCGCGCATCTCGAACGCCTATGCGACCGACCTGGTCGTCGACGCATCGAAGCTCACCGCCAAGCCGGCCGAGCTCGGCTGGGAGGCCGCGGCCGCCATCCCCGTGCCCGTGTCGACCGCCCACCAGGTTCTCGCCTCACTCGAGGTGGGCGACGGAGACACCCTGCTGCTGCACGGCGGCTCGGGCGCCGTCGGCCAGGCCGCGATCCAGCTCGCCCGGCGGCGCGGCGCGACCGTGATCGCCACCGCGAGCGAGGGGAACCACGACCGGCTGCGCGAGCTCGGCGCGATCCCCGTCGCCTACGGCCCGGGGCTCGCCGACCGGGTGCGGGCCGCCGCGCCCGAGGGCGTCGACGTGGCCCTGGACGCCGCCGGCACCGACGAGGCGATCGAGGTCTCGAAGGAGCTCGTCGCCGACCACGACCGCATCGGCACGATCGTCCTGGGCTGGCGTGCGGCCGAGCTCGGCATCCGGGCGTGGTCGGGCGGCAGCCCCGTGCCGCTGACACCCGAGGAGAGCGCCCTGCGCGCCGAAGCCATCCCACTCGCCGCCCAACTGGCTGCCCGCGGCGAGTTCGAGCTCGAGATCGCGCATCGCTATCCGCTCGCTGAAGCCGCCGAAGCCCATCGGCAGAGCGAGACCGGGCACGTACGCGGCAAGATCGTGCTCCTCCCGTAGCGCGGGCGGCTCAGGCGTGCACGCGCAGGAACGCGGCGACGCGCGGCGCGAGCCCGGCCGCGACCTCGGCGGCCGGCCGCTTCGCGCCCTTGACCTCGAACGAGTGGTTCGCGTCCTCGATCCACTCGAGCGTCGCTGAGGCGCCGTTGCGCGCCACGACCTCGTCGAGCTGAGCGTTCGGAATCGCGAACGGGTCGTTGCGGCCCTGCAGGAACAGCATCGGCGCGGAGATTCCGGGCAGGTGCTCGTCGCGCGCCTTCTCGGGTCGCCCGGGCGGATGCAGCGGATAGCCCAGGTACACGAGCCCCGCGGCCGGCATCCCGTCGGCGACGGCCATCGACGCCATGCGTCCGCCGAAGGACTTCCCTGACGCCCAGATTGGTTCGTCGGGCGACCCGGCGTCCGCGGCGAGGGCCGATGCCGCATCCATGACCGTACGCCACGTCGCGATCGCCACCGGCGGCCGGTCGGGGAACCGGCGCTTCGCCTCGCGGTACGGGAAGTTGAAGCGCAGCGTCGCGAAGCCCTCGTCGTGCATCGCCCGAGTGAATCCCGACATGAACGGATGCTCCATGCCGGCGCCGGCGCCATGCGCCACGATGATCGTGCCCGCGGCATCCGCCGGCCGCGAGGTCACCGCCGAGATCGGCGTGCCGTCGACGTCGATGCTGATCGCCGTCTCGTCGCTCACGAGCTGAAGACCTCGAAGATCCCGCCGATGCCGTCGACCACGGCGCCGCCGGAGTCGACCAGGTCGCCGACCGCCGCCGTGAGCTCGAGCACCGAGCCCGCGGCGTCGAGCGCGGTGGCCACCTCGACGGTCACGTCGACCGCGTCGGCGAGGGCGTCGAGGTTCGCACGATCGAGGGCGGCGTGCTCGAGCTTGAGCTTCGCGATCCACTCGCGCTCCAGGCCGAAGAGCACGGCATAGGGGAGGAGCCGTTCGTGCAGGTGGAAGCGGGCGAGGGGCTCGTCGGGCTCCTCGGCCGCGGCATCCGTGGGCCGCAGCTCGGCCCCGCTCGGCGACTGCAACACCCGGAGACGCTCCGCCTCGGCGAGCGAGAGGTACCGGCGCAGGCCCTCGAGGTGCTCGCGCCTGGGCCGAGCCGGAGGCAGGTAGCGCCGCCACGAGGCCGGGGTCACGAGGATCGTCGCGATCGTGGCCGCGAGCGCCACCACGGTCGCGATGAGGGCGGGCCAGTCGCCGTCGATGAGGGCGAAGACGATGAACAGCGCCTCGACGAGCATGCCGAGGTAGGCGAGGATCCTGAGGGTGGTGCCGGGCCAGGTCATGCGCCGCGGGGCGATGAGCCCGTCGCGGGCGAGGGCGTGCTCGGTGTGCTGCACGACCGTTCGCAGCCGCGCCGCGAGCGCGCGTCGGTCGGAGGAGAACCGCCGCACGCGACCGGGCGTGTGCTCGGGGCCGAAGAGCGCCTCGAGCAGCGCGAGCTCGTCGGCCGTGAGCACCACGTTCGGCGCCATCTCGACGCCGATCGGCTCGCGCTTCGACCCGGCGATGAGCCGCACCTTGCGCTTCACGGCCAGGTCGATCAGGGCCGCGGATGCCGCCCGGCGGTCGGCGTCGACGAGCAGGGCGTCGCGCAGCACGGTCGTGTCGCGCTCGGGTGCATACTGCACCACGAGCGCCGTCACCCGTTGCGCGGCGACGGCGCGCGCCACGATCCCCAGCACGAGGATGACGAGCGCTGGCGCGACCGCGAGCAGGATGACGGCAGGAAGCACGCGCCCAGTCTAGGGATGCGCTCGCGACCAGCCGTCGCGGAGCACCAGGTCGAGCGTGTCGACGAAGAAGTCGGCCGACGCGCGATCGAGGCAGAGCGGTGGCTTCACCTTCAGCACGTTCCGGTGGTCGCCGGTCGGCTGCATGACGATGCCGAGCTCGAGCATCCGGTCGCAGATCGCCGCCGTCTCCTCGGTCGCCGGTTCGAGGGTCGCGCGGTCGCGCACGAACTCGACGCCCAGGTAGAGGCCCAGGCCGTGCACCATGCCGATGAGCGGATGCCGCGTCGAGAGCTCCTCGAGCCGGCCCTTCAGGTGCGCGCCGACCGCCGCGGCGTTCTCCTGCAGTCCCTCGTCGCGGAAGGCGTCGAGCACCGCGAGGCCGGCCGCGCTCGACGCCGGGCTGCCCCCGGTCGACGAGAAGAACGGGCCCTGGGACCCGAACCGCGCGGCGATCTCGCGGGTCGTGACGACCGCACCGAGCGGGTACCCGTTGCCTGCCGCCTTCGCGACTGCGACGACGTCGGGCACGACGCCCTGCTGCTCGAAGCCCCAGAACCAACGGCCGAGGCGGCCGTATCCGGCCTGCACCTCGTCGGCCACGGCGAGGCCGCCAACCTCGCGCACGGCCGCGTAGACCTCGGCGAGGTAGCCGTCGGGCAGCGGGATGCCGCCGGCGTTGCCGAAGAACGTCTCGGCCACGAACGCGGCGGGCGGGCGGTCCGATGCGGCGAGCCGGCGGATCGCGGCGGCGGCCTCGGGCGCGTAGCGCGCGGCATCCGCCCCTCGATGCGCGCCGCGGAACGGGTTGGGCGCCTCGACGACGTGCACCCAGTCGGGCCGGCTCGCGAGTGCGCCGGGGTTGTCGGCGATCGAGGTCGACACGGCATCGGAGGCGTACGTCCAGCCGTGGTACGCCTCGAGGACCGACACGACGTCGCGCCGTCCCGTCGCGGCGAGCGCGATGCGCAGGGCGAGGTCGACCGCCTCCGAGCCCGAGTTCACGAGGAACACGGTGTCGAGCGGGGCTGGCAGCATCGCGGCGAGTCGCTCGGAGAACTCGACGACCGCTCCGTAGTTGAAGCGCGAGTTGGTGTTGAGGGTGCGCAGCTGTCGCGTCACAGCCGCGGCGAACTTCGGATGCCCGTGGCCGAGGGGCGTCACGTTGTTGACCATGTCGAGGTACACGCGCCCGTCGGTGCCGATGAGGTGCTCGCGCCAGCCGCGCTCGATGCGCGGCGGGGCGTCGTAGTAGTGCTCCTGCACCTCGGCGAAGGCACGGTCACGACGGGCGACGAGCGCGGTCGCGTCGGCCGAGGGGTCGAGGTCCACGGATGCCGCGGGCGGCTCCCCTGCGCGGAGTCCGAGCAGCGGGGCGGGGTCGAGGGTCAGCGCGAGCCACCCCGGCGCGTACTCGGGACGCAGGAGGTGCGGCACGGGCGGCGCGCCGTCGCGCTCGACGCGGAGGCGGATGCGCGTGCGGGCCGGTGCCGTGCCGTCGACGGCGCCCTCTGCGACGAGGCGTGCGCCGTCAAGGGGAGCATCAGCGAGGGCCAGCGCGTGCGGCTCGGCGAACCACACGTCGATCCCGGTCGGGATCGTCGCCGACGAGACGGCCGAGTGGATGCGGCTCTCGGTCAGTCGCGCGGTTCCCCGCTCGAGCCACGCGGCGGAGGCCCCCGCGTCGAGCGCCGCGAGCGCGAGCCGGTCCTCGAGGCCGGGGTCGAGCCATGCGCCGGCGTCGACGTCATCGGACTCGATGGAGACGTCGAGGCGCACCGCCGTCGCCGCGTCGAACCCGGGGAGGGGCCGGAGCGTCGACGTCGCAGCGGTCATGTCGCTCGCCGCGTCGCCTGCCGCCGAGGGCGACTCGACGCCGATCGCCGCCGCGATCACGCCCGTCATCACCTCGATCGGCACCGAGGTCGCCTGCTCGAAGATCCGCCACTCGCGGTCGATGCCCTCTGCGGCATACGCGTTGTCGCCCCCGTCGAGCTGCACCTGGTGCTCGCCGCTGACCACGAGCACGGCGCCGCGCAGCACGACGAGCGGCCAGATCGCCGCGACCTCGGCGGCCGACAGCGGGCGCAGCGCGTGAAAGGCCGTGATCGCCGGGAGCACCGAGACCGGCTCTGCGCCCGCGTGGTGCAGCACCGACGAGACGGTGATCGCCGGCTCCGCGACGGCCCAGGTGCGCGTGACGTCACCGAAGTCGATGAGCCCGTCGGGGATCCGCATGCCGCGCTCCGAGGTGCAGACCACGTTGTCGTCGGTGAGGTCGAGGTGCACGGCCTGGCGCGGCAGGTCGGATGCGACGGCGGCGACGTGCGCCCAGGCCGCCGCCGCGGCATCCGTCACCCGCTGACGTTTCGTGGGGTCGGGGTGATGCCGGGCCAGGAGTTGGACGACCTCGAGCGCGAACCGCGGGTCCCACTGCAGTACGCGGTCGAGCCCCGGGTGGTCGAAGTCGGCGAGGGCGAGGCTCGTCTCGGCGGCGAGCCGTCCGAGTCGCGCGACGACCGTGGGGGAGAGATACGAGCCGCCCGTGAGGGTGCCGCCGGGGAGGTACGCGATGAGGCGGATGCCGAGCGGGCCCTCGCTCGTGTCGGCGAGGATCGAGCGCGGCGCGCCCGTGGCATCCGCCGTCGTCGTGGCGATGCGCAGGTGCGGGGCGGCCGACGCGATGCGCTCCGCGGCGAGCTCCTGGGCGGCGAGCTCCACGGCGGTGAAGGCGGGGTTCGTGACCTTCACGACGCCGATGGTCGCAACGCCGCCAGCGCCCGTGCCGACCTCGGCGGGCTGCGCGCGCGCGAGGAAGTTCTGGTCCTGCTGGCTGCCGAGGGGAGTGAGCTCGACGTCGAGGCCCCACGCCGTGCGCACGATCTCGACCACCTCGTCCGACGGCAGCTGCGGCGCGGGCAGCTCGCCGGCGTCGAAGAAGTCGAATCCGCGTGCTGCGACGCCCTCGCCCGGCTGCGACATGGTGCCCCTCTCCGCTTCGACGATAGCCACTCGCGTCGCCGCTCCGGCATGGCCGCCGAGGCGAAGTCGTCGTTGCCGGATCGCCGCGGGCGCGGGCGCGGGGCGTGGCAACTGAGGCGTTCGCCATCGGAGACATGATTCCCTTTGGAAAATCGGTGCCGAAGAGCCGAAGTGCCGAAGTGCCGAAGTGCCGAAGTGCCGAAGTGTGGCGGAAGGAATGATGTCGTGGAACGCGCAGCAAGCGGCTGGCGCCGGCCGCCCACGAGGCAGAAGGCGTGACGCTCGAGCGCGCGGCCGCTGGCCAGCGCGAGACCCGCGGAGTGAGCCGGGGCGCTACGAGCGCGCGGCCACCGCCCGGCGGCGCCGCAGCTCGACCGCCACACGGACGGCGACCGTGACGAGCACGACGGCGACCGTGGCAATGATCGCGGTCACGCCGACGACGGTCGACGCGGGCGCGTCGGTGAGGCGGGCGACGGCGATCCACGCGAGTCCCCAGCCCAGCGAGAGCGTGGGGGCGATGCGCCCGCGGTCCCAGACGGCGAGGGCGATGCCGATGAGCCCCGCGACGGCGACCACGACCACGGCCCACGTCTCGGGCGGGATGCCCCAGCCGTCCCAGCCGGTGGCGGTGAGGGCGGCGGTGACGTTCGCCGCCGTCGCCACCATCACCCAGCCGAGGTAGAGGCCGATGGTGCCGTCGGTCACGAGGGCGTCGAGGGCGTTCTTCGGCGGCATCGCGAGGCAGATGCGGAACGCGACGATGAGCACGATGAGCAGCGCCACGATCACCGGCACGCTGAGCCAGAGCAGGTCGAACTGGATGCTGAGGATCCACGCGGCGTTCAGCAGCAGCGACGCCGCCACCGGGTAGCCGAGCCGGCGGTGCCGGGCGTCGGTGCGCTGGCCGGGCAGGAACTGCCACACCGCGTAGGCGAGCAGCCCGAAGTAGATGACCGACCAGATGCTGAACGCGCCGGTGCCCGGTGCGATCAGGGTGGCGTCCGCCGCGAGCGCGCCGCCCGCGGCATCCTGAATCGGCTGCCCGCCCGCGGCGCCCGAGCCGATGAACGAGCCGATGACCGCCAGCACCGCGCTCACCGCCACCGTGAGCTGCCTCGCGAGGTCGCCGCGGGTGGTGCCGGTCGTCGTCGTGGTCGAGGACGTCGTGGTCATGGTCGCTCCTGCCGTCGTCTGGTGGATCCCGGTCGGGTTGCGTCGCCAGCCTAGGCAGGGGCTCGCCGCGCGCGCGTCGAACCTTCGGTTGATGCCGTCGCCGGTCGCCGTCGGCCATCCCGGCCGCGCGCATCCGCGCGGCTAGGCCGACCCGGCGCCGAGTTCCTCGCGGATGCGGCGCAGGTCTTCCATCAGCGAGCCCACGAGGATCCAGTGGCCCGACGTCGGCGGGGCGATGACGAGCGCCGACGTGAGCGCCGGCGTCTCGGACGTGACCGGCTCGGGCTCGGGCTCGGCGACGCGCACGGCGAGCCGCACGTCGTGCGCGACCCGGCGCAGCTGCTCGGCGATGGCGCGCACGGTCGGTTCCCGGTGCAGCGCGTCGTCGTAGTGGTCGGCGAAGGCCCGCGTCATGCCGATCAGCTGCGTGACGATCGGGCTCAGCAGGTCGAGCAGGTCGCGCAGCGCCGCGAGCTCCTCTCGGTGCGCCGACCGGCGGGGGTTCAGGGTGAGCGACTCCTCGCCGGCGTCGATCGCGGCCTCGGCGGCATCCCGCATCGGACGCAGCAGCCGCGCCTCGATCATCAGCGTCTCGACGTCGGCGGCCGCCTGCGGCCCCTCGAGCGCCGCCGCGAGTCGATCGACGGATGCCGCGAGCTCAGCGCCGAGCCGGGCGATGTGCTCGCGCGCGGGCGCCACCGCCACGGGTGGCACGATGGCCACGTTGACGACGATGCCGATGGCCGCGCCGATGAGCGTCTCGAGCACCCGATCGAGGGCGTACTCGGGCGAGGACGCGCCGAGCGCGAGCACGAGCATCGCGCTGATCGCGACCTGGTTGGACGTGCCCGGCGTCATCTTCAGCGCCCAGGCGACGAGCATGGCGATGACGATCGCCAGCAGGATGATCCAGGTGCTCTGCCCGAACACGAGCGAGATGCCCGTGGCGATCACGACGCCGAGGATCACCCCGATCGAGCGCTCGACCGCCTTGCCGAGCGACTGGTTCACGCTCGGCTGCACGACGAGCAGCGCCGCGATCGCGGCGAACACGGGCAGCGGCCCGGGGATCAGCCAGCCCGCGATGAGCCAGGCGGCGATCGTCGCGACCGCCGACTTCGCCACCTGCAGCAGCGGGACCCGCTTCGTGGCGCGCAGCGTGGCCGAGATGCCCATGCCCCTCAGGCTAGCCGCGCGCCGGAGGGCTGGGCAGATGGGTCGCCCGCGGGTGAGAATGGGACGGTGCCACCCGGCACGCCCTTCGAGGACGAACGAGGTGTCACGCATGCAGCGATCCGTCTCCGCCCAGCTCACCCTGCAGGTCGCCGCTCCGGCGCGGCTCGCGTTCATCGTCGCCGTGGCGGCCCGTCCGCCGGCCGAGCGACTCGCCCTGCGGCACGACGGCGAGGCGATCCAGCCCCGTGAGGTGACGGATGCCGCGGGCACGCGCATCCACGTCGTCGACGTCGCGCCCGGCACGGTCACGCTCGACTACGGCGCCACCGTCGAGGGGCGCGCCGACGCGGCATCCGGAACCGAGCTGGAACTGCTGGAGTACCTCCGGCCCAGCCGCTACGGCGAGGCCGACCGGCTCGCGCCGACCGCGCACGCGGAGTTCGCGGGGTTGGCCGGTGCCGACCTGCTCGCGGCCGTGAGCTCGTGGGTGGGCACGCGCCTCAGCTACGTGCCCGGTTCGAGCCAGCCGACCGACGGCGCGGTGCAGACGCTGCTCGCGGGCCGGGGCGTGTGCCGCGACTACGCCCACCTCGTGATCGGGCTGCTGCGCGCGCTCGACGTGCCGGCTCGCCTCGCCGCCGTCTACGCGCCGGGCCTCGACCCGATGGACTTCCACGCGGTCGCCGAGGCGCATGTCGACGGCGCGTGGGACGTCGTCGACGCCACCACGCTCGCGCCGCGGTCGACGCTCGTGCGCATCGCGACCGGGCGCGATGCCGCCGACACGGCGTTCCTCAGTTCGTACGGCGGCAACGTGACGCTCGAGTCGATGCTGGTCACGGCGGTCGCCGACGAGCTGCCCGACGACGACGTGACGCGCCTCGTCCGGCTCGGCTGAACGGCAGCAGTGAGTCTCGCGCGCTCGGGCCGGCTCAGAGCGAGGCCAGCGCCTCGTCGATGGGATCGTCCCCCGAGACGAGCTCGAACTGGGTGCGGGATGCCGCGCCCGAGGTGAGCAGGGCGGCGATCGTCGCCGCGACATCCGCCCGGGGGATCGAGGCGCGAGGCACCGTCGTCGCGGCACGCACACGCCCGGTGCCCGGCTCGTTCGTGAGCCCGCCGGGCCTCACGATGGTCCAGTCGAGGTCGCGCTCGCGCACCGAGGCATCCGCTTCGCTCTTGGCACGCAGGTAGAGCTGGAAGACGTCGTCGGACTCGGCGTCGAACTCGTCGGTGGCGATGGCCGAGACGACGACGAGCCGGGGCACCCCCGCAGCCTCGGCGGCGTCGGCGAGCAGGATCGCCGCGTCACGGTCGACGGTGAACTTGCGTTCGGCCGAGCTGCCCGGGCCGGCGCCCGCGGCGAACACCGCGGCATCCGCGTTCTTCAGCACCTGGCCGACCTCGTCGACCGACGCGTGCTCGAGGTCGAGCACCACGGCGACCGCGCCGGTGGCGTCGACGTCGTCGCGATGGTCGGGGTTGCGGATGATCGCCACGGGTTCGTGGCCGGCCTCCGCGAGCAGGCGTTCGAGGATGAGGGCGATCTTGCCGTGACCTCCGGCGATGACGACGCGCATCGCCCCAGTCAACGCGGTGAGCGCCGCTGCCGCAAGCGCTCCGGGCGGCGACACAGTGACGATCGGGCACCCCGAATTCCGGACGGATGTCACGCGCTGCGCTCTTGGCACTCTCGCGGTGCGAGTGCTAATCTGAACCTACTTGAGCGAGATCGACTCAAGTCTTGGACACCGGCCCGAAGAGGGCCGCGACACAGGGAGGAATGCCGATCATGGCCATGTACTGGGACCCGTTCCGTGACCTCGACCGCCTCGCTGCGACCATGCTCGACTCGAGGCAGGGGCCGCGCGTGATGCCGATCGACCTGCACCGCGATGGCGACCACTACGTGCTGAACGCCGACCTGCCGGGCGTCGACCCCGGCTCGGTCGACGTCGACATCGACGGACAGCTGCTCACCATCCGCGCCGAGCGCACGCTCCGCTCCGACGAGCAGGCGCAGTGGCTCGTGCGCGAGCGTCCGAGCGGATCGTTCCTGCGCCAGCTCACCCTCGGCGACGGGCTCGACACCTCGGGCATCAGCGCCCACTACGAGAACGGCGTGCTGAGCGTCGTCATCCCGGTGAGCGAGCAGGCGAAGCCGCGCAAGGTCGAGGTGCAGTCCGTCTCCCGTGGCGAGCAGGCCGTCACGGCCGGCCGCGGCAACGGCAGCGGCAGCTGACGCGACCGACCAACCCGGGGAGCCCGCACCGCCGCCCGGCGGGGCGGGCTCCCGCCATGTGCACCGCCGTTCCCGTCGGTGGCCGGGTCTAGCGTGGAGGGCATGACGTCGCTCGCAACCGACCTCGCACGACTGGGCGCCGAGTTCTCGGAGTGGCGCGACGCCACCTCGTTCCGCACGTCCGACGACATCCCGCGCGTCGAGCGCCCGGCCGGGTGGCTGCCGCGCTTCGACCGTGCCGCGATCCACGAGTTCACGCTCACGCTCGCCGGCTTCGCCGACCGCTGGAAGGCAATCGACGCCGAGGGGCTCGGCGCGCTGCCCGTCGGCACGCAGGTGGACCACCGGCTGCTCGGCGCCGCGTTGGCGCGCGTGCACTGGGAGCTCGAGGTGCTCCGCAACTGGGAGCGCGACGCCGTGTTCCTCACGTCGCAGGTGCTCGGTCCGTGGTTCGACCTGCTGCTGCCGCCACCGCCGTTCGACGAGCGGCGACAGGCCGACCTCGTCCGCGTGCTCGAGGCCATCCCCGCCGCCGTCGAGCAGGCGATCACGAACCTCGAGCGCGCCGGCGTCGCGACCCTCGCCCGGGTGGCGGCGGCCGACCTCCACGAGATCGGCGCGCGGCTCGAGCGCTCCGTGGCCGAGGTCGTGCCGCTGACGGATGCCACGACCGCCGCCGCGCTGCGGGCCGCGCAGCCCGGGGCGAGCGCGGCCCTCGAGCGGTTCCGAGGCTGGCTCGCGGCATCCGCCGATCGGCTCGGGCCCGACGTGCCCGTCGGACGCGAGGCCTTCACGTGGTACCTGCGCCACGTCGCGCTCGTGACGCACGATCCCGAAGAGCTGGTGCGCGCCGCGATGCAGGACGCGAACCGCAGCATCGTGGCCGAGGTGGCGACCCGCGCCCGCCTCCGCGACGTCGCCGAGCCCCCGCTTGCCGCCTCAGCCGAGGCCGAGTCGACGGCCGAGGCCGCCGCGGAGGCCGAGGTGCGCGCCTTCTACGAATCCGCGGGCCTGCTCTCCCAGCCCGAGACGCTGCGCCGCTACCGCTTCGCGCCGACGCCGCCCTACCTCGAGCCCCTCGCGTTCCTCGGCGTGAACGACGACCTCACGAGCGTCCGTCGCGTGGCGGACGACGCCACCTCGTACGTGCCCGAGCCGTCTGCCGAGCTGCCCTACTTCGACGCGGCGAACGCGCGCGACCCGCGCCTCGGCATCATCCACGAGGGCGCGCACAGCCAGCAGCTCGCGCTGTCGTGGGCGCAGCCGAATCCGCTGCGGCGGCACTTCATCGACTCCGTCGCCAACGAGGGCATCGCGCACTACAACGAGGAGCTCATGCTCACGGCGGGGCTCTTCGCCGACGCCCCGCACTCGCAGGTCATCGTGCACAACTTCATGCGGCTGCGAGCGTTGCGTGTCGTCGTCGACGTGAACCTCGCCACCGGGGCGTTCAGCCTGCCCGAGGCCGTCGACTTCTTCGTGCGCATGGTGCCGATGGACGTCGGCACCGCCACCGAGGAGACCGCCTACTACGTGGCGACGCCCGGCCTCGCGATGTCGTACCTGGTCGGCAAGCACGAGGTCATGCGGCTGGTGGCGGATGCCGCGGTCGCGGCCGCGCTCGACGGCGCCGAGTTCTCGCTCCGCGAGCTGCACGACGTCGTGTGGCGCAACGGCAACGTGCCGATGTCGCTGCTGCGCTGGGAGCTGCTCGGCGACCGCGGCGACGTCGACGCGCTCGATGCCGCCGGCGCGTGGTGGGAGTCGGCGCCCGGGGGTGCGGGGGTCAGCGGGAGCTGAGGTCAGCGGGACCGAGGCAGGCGGGGCGCGTCAGAACGCGACGCCCTCCGCCGCGTCGGGGCCGTCCACGTCGGACTCGTCGGGGTCGGTCGCGGCTGGGCCGGTCGCGTCTGTGCGGGTCGCATCCGGGCCGGGGGCGTCCGGGTCGCGCTGCGACGCGGCATCCGGATCCTCCTCGGGCTCGAACGTCGTCGGCTCGCCCGCGCCGACGCCCACGCCGTCGGGTTCGTTCGGGATCGTGCCCTCGCCGCCGAGGCCGTCGGGCTTCTTCGTGCCCTCGGGGTCGTGGTGCGCGGTTGCGTCGCTCATGGTGTCCTCCCCTGACCTCCTCACGATCACACGCCCGTCGGCGCGCCGGCGCGGGGTTGACACGCACGACAATGGACTCAGCGACGAGGGAGGGCCCGCATGACCGACGGAACCGTGGTGACCGAGGCCGACCTGGCGTGGCTCCGCCGATGCGTGGACCTCGGCACGGCCGCCCGCCAGCGTGGTGACCACCCCTTCGGGTCGCTCGTCGCCACCGCCGACGGACGCACCGTCGAGGCGATGAACTCGGTCGTCACCCACGCCGACCCCACCGGGCACGCCGAGACGAACGTCGTGCGTGCCGCGGCATCCGTGCTGCCCGCCGAGGTGCTGGCGACGAGCACGCTCTACACGAGCACCGAACCCTGCGCGATGTGCGCCGGCGCGATCTACTGGAGCGGCATCGCCCGGGTCGTGTACGCCCTCGGCGAGGACGGGCTGCGCGACATCGTCGCCGAGCAGGAGGGCGTGCCCACCATGGCGCTCCCGTGCCGCGAGGTGTTCGCCCGCGGCGGCCGGCCCGTCACGGTCGCCGGCCCGGCCGACCTGCCCGAGGCCACGACCTTGCACGACGGCTTCTGGGGCTGAGGGCGCCCCTCGGACGGGAGGAGAACTGCGCCGGAGGAGGTCTCCACCCCGCATCCCGTCCGCCCGCGGCGCAGATCTCCTCCTTCGGCGTCAGCGCCGCGGGAACGGCCAGCAGTCGCCCGGAGCAGGCCACGGGTACCCCCCGAACGGGCCGAAGTGTTGCGGTTTCGATTTGCGCGGCGGGAGACTCGCGTATGTCGAGTTCACGGCGCGCACCGGTGTTCGCGAAGGTCCTGGTGGTGGCATCCGCGTTCGTACTCCTGACAGGATGCACCACGGGCGGCCCCTCATCATCGACGGCCCCCGGTTCCGGCGGCCCGCCGACGCAGGCGGCCGACCCCGCGAACCTCGAGACCTCCGATCCCGAGAAGGCCGAGGCCGTGATGGCGATCGTGCGCGACTACATGGAGGAAGCGCACCTCAAGGCGGTCATCGTGCGCGTGTCGGTCGACGGCGAGGAGATCGTCAGGGCGGCCGAGGGCGAGTCGATGACCGGGGTGCCGGCCACGCCCGACATGCACTTCCGCAACGGCGCCGTGGCGATCTCGTACGTCGCGACGCTGATGCTGCAACTCGTCGACGAGGGGAGGATGACGCTCGACGACCCGGTGTCGAAGTACCTGCCCGACCTCCCGCATGCCGACGAGGTGACCGTGCGCCAGCTCGCGCAGATGACCTCGGGCTACCAGGACTACGTGCTGGGCAACGACGCGTTCGCCCAGATCGCCTACGGCGACGTGTTCAAGGCGTGGTCGACCGAGGACCAGCTCGCGCTCGCCGTCGACAAGCCGCTCTGGTTCGAGCCGGGCACCAACTGGGCCTACGCGCACACCAACTACGTGATCCTCGGGCTGGTGCTCGAGGAGGTCACCGGGATGCCGCTCGAGGACGCCCTGCAGCAGAGGGTGCTCGACCCACTGGGCCTCGCGGACACGGTCGCCTCGCTGACCGCCGAGATCCCCGAGCCGGCGCTGCACGCCTACACCTCGGAACGTCGATCCTTCTTCGACATCCCCGCCGGCACGTCGTTCTACGAGGACTCGACGTACTGGAACCCGTCATGGACGATCAGCCAGGGCGCCATCGAGACGAGCACGATCGACGACCTGCTCGAGAGCGCGATCGCGATCGGCACGGGAGAGCTGCTCTCCGACGAGTCGTACGCGGCGATGACGTCGACCGACCTGCGGGGCCGGACGACCGCGATCGACGGGTGCGTCAACTGTCGGCCGCTCGACGAGTTCGCGACGTACGGGCTCGGGTTGTGGATCTCAGGCGACTGGCTGCTGCAGAATCCGCTCTTCTACGGCTACGCGGCGGTCAACGCCTATCTGCCGTCGGAGAAGGTGGCGATCGCGGCCGCCGTCACCTATGACGAGGAGGCGTTCGACAGCGAGGGCGGGTATTCGAACGGCGGAGACGAGCTGTTCCGGAGGATCGGTGCCTACCTCGCGCCCGACGACGCGCCGCCGGTGCGGCCGGGGCAGTAGCGACCCCCGAGCGCTCCGCAACCGGCTCAGCGCCGCGCGATGGTCGAGCCGCGGATGACGAGCCGCACGGGCAGGTACTCGGTGCCCGAGCGCAGCTCGTCGTCGAGGGCGGTGAATACGCGCTGCGCCGCGGTGCGCCCGAGCTGCTGCAGGTTGGCGTCGATGCTCGTGAGCTCGGGGCGCGAATTGGTGGCGAGCACCTCCCAGTTGTCGTAGCCGATGACGGCGACGTCGTCGGGCACGCTGCGGCCGAGGTCGCGGAGCGTGTCGAGCACGCCGCGGGCGATCTGGTCGGAGCCGCACACGATGCCGTCGACCTCGGGATGCTGCGCGAGGAGCATCGCCGCCGCGTCGCGGCCCCAGTGCTCGCTCCACGCCGAGAACATCGGCTCGCCGACCAGCTCGAGGCCGGCGGCCTGCAACCCGTCGCGCACGCCGAGCAACCGGTCTTGCGCCGCGGCGTAGGCCGGGTCTCCGGTGATGTGCGCGATGCGCGAACGACCGCACGAGACGAGATGCTCGACGGCCAGACGCCCGCCGGCGAGGTTGTCGGGCGTGATCGACAGGTCGGCGGGGTCGTCGGACGGGGCGTAGGCGTACACCACCGGCACCGGCAGGTCGTGCCCGAGCGACGGCCGCGGGTCGGTCTGACGGCCGACGACGATGATCCCGTCGACCCTGCGGTTCAGCAGCGCCTTCAGGTGGTGCTGCTCGCGGATGGCGTCGCCGCGCGCGTCGCAGAGGAACACGTTGACCTGGCCGGCGCCGAACGCGTCCTCGGCGCCCATGAGGATGGGGATGACGAACCGGCCCTCGAGGTCGCTCGTGAGGAGGCCGACGGTGCCGGTGCGCCCGGCGAGCAGGCTTCGGGCGAGCTGGTTGGGCGTGAACGAGATCTGCTCGGCGGCCTCGAGCACCCGACGGCGGGTGGCCGGCGCGACCTCGTCGCGGCCGTTGATGGCCTTCGACGCGGTGGCGATCGAGACGCCGGCGAGCTTGGCGACGTCGCTGAGCGTCGACGCCCGCCCGCTGCCCGGGTGTTCCCCTCGCGCCATCGCGGCCCCCTTCCGTGTCGGAAACGTTACCGGATTCTGCTCTTGACGCCTCCGGATTCCCCAGAGTAACGTGCCGAAAAGCATTTCGGAATTTTCGCAGCACCGCTGAGCCGGAGTGTCGCAGCACCGGGCTTCCCCAGCCCGCTCAACGACGAGTCAGAGGAGAGACCATGAGCAGCACCACCCGCCGGATGCGAAGAATCGCCGGCGTCCTGGCCGCCGGCGCACTGCTGGTCGGCGTGTCCGCCTGCGCGGCCGACAGCGAGCCCGCGAGCAACCTGTCGGATGCCGGCCCCGAGGGCGTCGACGACGGGTCGACGCTCACCCTCTGGACCCGCGCACCCCTCGAGAAGCAGGCCAACCTGCTCGTCGACGCCTACAACGAGAGCCACGAGAACCAGGTCGAGCTCACCGTCGTGCCGAACGACGACTACGTCGCCAAGGTCGGTGCCGCGGCGGGATCGAACGGCCTGCCAGACCTCTTCGCCGCCGACATCGTCTACGTTCCGAACTGGGTCGAGCAGGGCCTCTTCCAGGACCTCACGGCGAACATCGACGGCCTCGACTTCAAGGACGAGATCAACCCCGGCCACCTCTCGGCCGGCACGGTCGACGGCAAGGAGCACGTGCTGCCGTTCGTGCTCGACCTCTCGATGCTGTTCTGGAACAAGGAGCTCGCGACGGAAGCGGGCCTCGACGCCGAGGCGGGCCCCGCGAACCTCGAGGAGTACGCCGAGTGGGCGAAGGCCATCCAGGCGCTGAACAAGCCCGACACCTACGGCACCGCCACGGGCCTGAACTGCGGCGGATGCCTCGTCTTCACGTGGTTCCCGAGCGTCTGGGCCGACGGCGAGCAGGTCATGAACGAGGACGGCACGGAGTCGCTCCTCGCGAGCGACACCGCGAAGGAGATCTACAGCACTTGGAAGGACCTCTGGGACTCGGGCGCCGTGCTTCCCTCGTCGCAGGACGAGGCCGGTCCCACGTGGACCGCGGGCTTCACCGAGGGCAAGGTCGGGCTCATGTTCTACCCGGCGACGCTGCTCTCGTCGACCCCGTTCGAGGCCGGCGTCTCGGGCATCGTCGGCCCTGAGGGCGGCGCCTCCACGTTCGTCGGCGGCGACGGCATCGGTATCTCGAAGGACTCGAAGAAGTCGGCGCAGGCGTGGAACTTCCTCAACTGGATGATGTCGGAGGAGGCCCAGGTCGGCGTGCTCGCGAAGGACAAGGACGTCGTCTCGCGCGGCGACCTCTCGAGCAACGAGTACTCCGACGCCGACCCGCGCCTCGTCACGATCAACGAGGTGGCCGCGAACGGCGACACCCCGGTGGCGATCCACTTCCAGGAGGCGTTCAACGCGCCGAACAGCCCGTGGCTGACCCTGGTGCGCGACGCCGTTCTCGGCGACGGGGCATCCGTCGACGCCGACAACGACGAGATCACGGCGGTGCTCTCGCAATAGGACGGATGCGGGCAGCCGGCGCCGATCGCGAGGTCGGCGCCGGCCGCCCGCACGAGGCGCCACCCCGGCACCACGCAGGCACCCCGGCACCACGCAGGCACCCCGCACCACACGAAAGGCCCGACCATGACCGCCCTGGCCCCTCCCGCCGAGACGGCGTCGCCGCCGAGGCGCTCTACGCGCCGCAGGCGCCGTGCCACGCACGGCGGCGCGATCGCCGGCTGGCTCTACGCCACCCCGACCGCGCTCTTCGTCCTCCTCCTGTTCGTGCTGCCGCTGCTGCTCGTGCTGCAGATGTCGGGCTCGGACTGGCCGCTGCTCGGCGGCAACCAGGGCTGGAACATGCCCGACAACTACGAGGACGCGGTGACGAACCGGTTCTTCACCGACTCGGTCGTGTTCACCCTGAAGTACACGATCCTCACCACCGTGATCCTGCTCGCCCTGGCGCTCGGGCTCGGCCTGCTCGTGCAGGAGTCGTCGCGGTGGAAGGGGCTGCTGCGCACCTCGTTCCTCATCCCGAGTGCGCTCGGACTGGCATCCGCGTCGCTGCTCTTCTACGTGCTCTACTCGCCGATCGCCGGGCCGTTCGCCGACCTCATGGCGGCGTGGGGCTTCACCTTCCTGGGCACCCCCGACGGCGCCCTCTGGTCGACCATCTTCCTCATCGTCTGGCGGTACGCGGGCTTCTACATGCTGCTCATGCTCGTGGGCCTGCAGGGCATCCCCGACGACGTCTACGAGGCCGCCCGCATCGACGGCGCCTCACGGTGGCAGACGTTCCGCAGCGTGACCCTGCCCCTGCTGCGGCCCACGCTCGCGCTCACGACGGTGCTCTGCGTCACGGGCTCGCTGCTCGCGTTCGAGCAGTTCTACATCCTCACCAAGGGCGGGCCCGATAACTCCACGATCACGATCGTGCAGCTCATCTACAGCGTCGCGTTCCAGGGCCCGAACAACCTCGGCGTGGCCGCGGCGCTCTCGGTGATCGTGCTGCTGGCCCTCGTCGTCATCAACGTCGCGCAGATCCGCGCGTTCAGCAGGAAGGCCGAGGACTGATGAGCATCGACACCGCGCCCGACACCACCCGGGCGATCGTGACGGATGCCGCGGCGCACGGCCCGCGCAGCCGGTATGGCGTGGCGCGGAAGCATCCGCCGACCTCGTTCGCGGGCATCGCACTGCGCACCCCCTACTGGGTGGTCACCGGCGCGCTCGCCGTGCTGTTCCTCTACCCGCTGATCTGGACGACGGTGGCGTCGTTCTCGCCGCGGGCGGGCACGAACCAGGTCGACGGCTGGGGCCTCGGCAACTACGTGACGCTCGCGAACTACCAGGCGGGCATCTGGGTCTACCTCTTCAACTCGGTGTTCGTGTCGCTGCTCACCGTGGCCCTGACCCTCGTCATCTCGCTGCTCGGCGGCTACGCGTTCGCGCGGTTCTCGTTCCCGGGCAAGAACGCGCTGTTCCTCGCGACGCTCGCGATCCTGATGGTGCCGTACACGACGCTGTTGATCCCGCTCTACGTGCTGCTCAACCTGGTCGGGCTGTCGAACTCGCTCGTGGGCGTCGCGCTGGTGCTCACGATGTTCCAGCTGCCGTTCTCGATGTTCATGATGCGCATCTCGTTCGAGGCCGTGCCCCGTGAGCTCGACGAGGCGGCCATGGTCGACGGATGCTCCAGCTTCACGGTGCTCTGGCGTGTGCTGATCCCCGCCGTGAAGCCGGGCCTCATCACGGTGGCGCTCTTCGCGTTCCTCGCAGCGTGGAACGACTTCATGGCGCCGCTGATCCTCATCAACGACTCGAACAAGATGACGCTGCCGCTGGCCGTCTCGAACCTCCGCGGGCAGGTGCAGGGCGTCGTCGACTACGGCGCCACCGAGGCCGGCGTGGTCGTGCTGGCCGTGCCGTGCATCCTGCTCTTCCTGATCCTCCAACGTCACTACGTGCGCGGCTTCATGTCGGGCGCCTTCAAGGGATGACCATGACGCTCACCACCAACACCACCACCACGACCCATGCGGTGCCCGTCGCGCCGAGTGCGGGAGTACTGCGCCCGCTCGGCCTCGACGAGGTGACGATCACCGGCGGGTTCTGGGGCCGCCGGCAGGCCGTCAACGGCACCGCCACGATCGACCACATCGGCGCGTGGCTCGAGCGCGAGGGCTGGCTCGCGAACTTCGACCTCGCGGCATCCGGAGCACTTCCAGAGGGACGCCGCGGCCGCGAGTTCTCGGACTCGGAGGTCTACAAGTACCTCGAGGCGATCGCCTGGGAGATCGGCCGTCGCGACGCGGTGGGCGAGCCCGCGGACGAGCTCGAGGCGCGGTTCCGTGCGGTCGTGGCGCGGGTCGCGGCGGCGCAGGAGCCCGACGGCTACCTGAACACGCGGTTCGGGCGGCCCGGTCAGGGCGCGCGCTGGTCGGACCTCGAGTGGGGCCACGAGCTGTACTGCCTGGGACATCTCTTCCAGGCGGCCGTCGCCCGGGTGCGCACGCGCCCCGATGCCGACGACGGCCTGGTCGGCATCGCCCGCCGGGCGGCCGACCTCGTGTGCGGGGTCTTCGGCGCCGGCGGCGACGAGCGCATCTGCGGGCACGCCGAGGTCGAGGTGGGCCTCGCCGAGCTGGGCCGCGCGCTCGGCGAGCCGCGCTACGTCGAGCAGGCCCGCCTGTTCGTCGAGCGGCACGGCCGCGGCACCCTGCGCGACATCGAGTGGGGCCGCTCGTACTACCAGGACGACGTGGCCGTGCGTGAGGCCGGCGTGCTGCGCGGGCACTCGGTGCGCGCCAACTACCTCGCGGCCGGGGCGGCCGACGTCGCGGTCGAGACCGGCGACGACGAGCTGCTCGGTGCGCTCGACCGGCAGTGGGAGACCACTGTGGAGCGTCGCACCTATGTGACCGGCGGGCAGGGCTCGCACCACCAGGACGAGGCGTTCGGCGAGGACTGGGAGCTGCCGAGCGACCGGGCCTACTCCGAGACCTGCGCGGGTGTGGCCTCCGTGATGTTCAGCTGGCGGCTGCTGCTCGCGCAGGGCGACCCCCGCTTCGCGGACCTCATCGAGCGCACGCTGTTCAACGTGGTCGAGACCTCGCCGTCCGAGGCTGGAACCGCCTTCTACTACGCGAACACGCTGCACCAGCGTCGCCCGGGCGCCGTGGCCGACGCCGACACGGTGTCGCCGCGGGCGCAGTCGTCGTTGCGCGCGCCGTGGTTCGACGTGTCGTGCTGCCCGCCGAACACGGCCCGCACGTTCGCGAGCCTCGCCGCCTACGTGGCAACGGCGGATGCCTCGGGCGTGCAGCTGCACCAGTACGCGCCGGCCGCCATCCGCACCACGCTCGAGACCGGCCAGGAGGTCGCGCTCGAGGTCGCGACCGAGTACCCCCGTTCGGGCGCCGTGCGCGTGACGGTGCTGACGGATGCCGCGGAGCCATGGACGCTCTCCTTGCGGGTGCCGGCGTGGGCGGCGGGCGCGCGGCTCACCCTGCGGCCCGCCGGCGCCGACCTCGTGCAGGCGCAGGACGCGGAGCCGGGAATGGTGTCGTGGACGCGCGCCTTCGCCGCCGGCGACGTCGTCGAGCTCGAGCTTCCGGTCGAGCCGCGGTTCGCCGCTCCCGACCGCCGCGTCGACGCGGTGCGCGGATGCCTCGTGGTCGAGCGCGGCCCCGAGGTGTTCGCCCTCGAGTCGGTGGACCTCGTCGGCACGCCGCTCGCGGCATCCGACTTCGCCGACCTGCGGGTCGACCCGACGGCCGGCCTGCGCGACGCCGCGGGTCCCGAGGGCGGCGCGGGCGTGCTCGCCACCATCGTGGATGCGCGCACCGGCACGCGGGCCGAGGTGCCCCTCGTGCGGTACCACGAGTGGGCCGAGCGCGGGCCGTCGCAGATGCGGGTGTGGGTGCCGGTCGTGGGGGCGTAGGGGCGGGGAAGCGCGCCCCGACGCCGCCGGGCGTCGCGGCACCCGGCCTCCGGCGGGAAGGGCCCAACGCCTCAGGGCTTGACGAGCCCGAGCTCGAGGAGGCTCCGCGCCGAGGCGAGGATCGCCTCCTGCGGGGTGCGCGGGTTCCAGCCGAGCATCCGGGTGGCCTTCTCGTGCGAGGCGCCGCGCGCTCGCCGCAGCTGCGGTGCGATGGCGCGCAGCTCGGGGCTCACGAAGGCGCCGGCCCGCACGAGCCAGCGCGGCAACGTGCGCGTCGGCACGTGCCGGGCGTCGGCGCCGAGGTGACGGCGCAGCAGCATGGCCATGTCGTGGAAGGAGATCGGGTCGCCGGCGACGGCGAGGAACCGCTCGCCCGCGGCATCCGGATGCCGCATCGCGAGCACGTGCAGGTCGGCGACGTCCCGCACGTCGACCCCCGTCGTGGTCCCCGGCGGCACCGCGGGCACCTTCCCGTTCAGCAAGCGCAGCAGCACGTGGATCGACGTCGAGAAGTCGACGCCGAGCGCGGGCCCGAAGATGACGACGGGGTTCACCGTGGCGAACTCGAGGCCCGCGCCCTCGCGCTCGATGAACTCCCACGCCGCCCGCTCGGCGAGCGTCTTCGACTGGATGTACGGGGTGAGGTGCGGCGCCGTGAGGTCGGTCCAGTCCACCTCGGTGAACGGGCGGCCGGGGTCGGTGCCGTAGCCGATGGCCGCGAACGACGACGTCTGCACCACGCGTCGCACGCCCGTGTCGCGGGCGGCCCGCAGCACGCGCAGCACGCCCTCGCGGGCCGGCTCGATGAGCTCGTTCGCGTCCTTCGGCTGGCGAACGGGCAGGGGGGATGCCACGTGCAGTACGTACCGGGTGCCGTCGACCGCGTCGAGCCAGCCGTCGTCCTGCATGAGGTCGGCGACGACGAACTCGATCCCCACGGGATCCTGCCCGCCCGCACGCACGAGATCGCGGACCTCGCCGGCCCGGTCGAGCGATCGCACCGTCGTGCGCACGCGGTAGCCCTCGCGCAGGAGCGCGACGATGCAGTGCGCGCCGACGAAGCCCGTTCCGCCGGTCACGAGCACGAGTTCCCCGCTCATCCAGCCCCCACGGGTGGGACTCTACTCCGTCAGCTCGCGACGCCCGGTGGGGACTGCGGCGGGGCGCCGGAGGGCGCCAGCCAGATCGCGGGCGCAGGCCAGGCGATGCCGTACGAGGCGAGCACGAGCACCGTGAACGCGTAGATCATCACGGCCATGGTGAGGCATCCGAGCACGATGCCGACGATGGGGAGGGGCGCCCGGCGACGCCCGAGCGAGCGGTACCTCGATGCCGACATGCCGCCGAGCCAGACGGCCAGCGACCCGAAGAGCACGAGCCACGCCGTGCGCTCGTACTGGCCCTCGAGCGGCACGAAGAAGCAGGTGAGCGTGGTGATGACGCCGATGCCGACGGAGGACCACCCGAAGAACCGGGCCCAGCCGAGGCCCTCGGCTGCGTCGCCGCCCCATCGCATCCACTCGCTCATCGGCTCGATCATCGCACGCCGGCCGGGAACGCGAGTGGGCCCGCCTCCGAGGAGACGGGCCCACCGTGGTGCGAGCGGTTCGGCTACTGCGGGTTGACGACGTCCACCGTCATGGCGCCGCCGGTGACCTGGCTGGTCACCGTGGCGGTCACGCCGTGGCCGGCGACGAGGACCCCGCCCAGCGGGTTGAGCGGGCTCATGAACGCGTCCTTCACCGCATCCGTGAACGTCGCGGTCTGCTGCCGCTGCGTGCCGTCACCGACGACCGCCGCGGCGGACTCCACGTGCTGGTTCTTGCCCTTGCCGACGAGGACCTCCTTGTGCAGCGCGACCTGGTCGATCGCCTGGATGCCGAAGGTGGCGTCGTACGGCTGGCGCCGGTTGCTCGGCTTGGTGCCGTCGGGGTAGGTCATCGGCACCACGCCGGCGTCGATCGGCAGCGCGAGGCCGTGGCCCTGGTGGTCGATCGTGTTGTTGTCGGTGTAGGTCTCGTCGACCGCCCACACGAGCATGCCGTCCTGGAACGGGAAGCGCTCGACGTGGTCAGGCGCCGTGTACGGCTTGTCGAACTGGTAGGGGCCGTTGCGCAGCGTGTCGTCGTAGCCGACGTAGGTGCGGTTCTCGACCAGGTAGTAGGCGTCGCCCGAGCTGACCTCGGAGCCGGTGCTGATCTTGAAGCCTCCCGCGGCGGTCCAACCGTTGGCGCCGCCCTCGACGCTGTCGCTCAGCACCGTGGTGCCGCCGCTCTTCACGACGATGTCGTCGAGGAATGCGCCGGCGAGGTGCACGCCGCCGTCGGACTGGTAGCGGAAGCGGAACAGGGTGTTCGCGTTGCCGCCGGGCACCGAGTACTTCAGCGTCGTCCACTTGCCGTTCGACGTGTCGGAGAGGCTGCCGACCGTGATCCAGTGGGCGCCCCCGTCGGTCGAGTACTCGCCGTAGAGGTAGTCGAAGCCGGCCTCGATGTCGTACCAGGCCTTCGCCGAGACGGTCGCGGTCTTGACCTTCGACAGGTCGAGCGTGCGCTCGAGCGTCGTGTTCAGGTCGTCGGCGCTCGAGGTCCACCAGGCGTGTCCGCCGTTCGGCGTCACGTAGTCGTTGGTGACGGGCGCGTCGGGCACGTCGACGACGAGGGCCTGGTCCTGGCCGTCGGCCTGGAGGGCGGCCGGGCTCAGCGTGTAGGAGCCGCTCTGGCCGGGGTCGACCACCGAGTAGTCGAGCCAGCCGAGCTGGAGCTTCTCCCACGGGCCCATGTAGCCGGGCGTGGTGCCGATGTCCTCGGTGCCGTGGTTGAGCCACGAACCGCTCGACATGAGCGTCCAGAAGGCGGTCGAGTTCTCGCCGCCGTTCGTGTCGTAGAAGTCGGGCAGCCCGAGGTCGTGGCCGAACTCGTGCGCGAACACGCCGAGGCCGCCGTTCTCCGCCTCGACCGTGTAGTCGCCGATCCAGAAGCCGGTGTCGCCGATCTGCGCGCCGCCGAACTTCGCGCCGTCGGGACCGGTGGTGCCGTAGTCGGTCGAGTTGACGTACCAGCGGTGCGACCAGATGGCGTCCTCGCCCTGCGCGCCGCCGCCGGCGTCCTCGCCCTCGCCGGCGTGCACGGCCTGGAAGTGGTCGAGGTAGCCGTCGGGCTCGTCGAAGTTGCCGTCGTTGTCGGCGTCGTAGCGGTCCCACACGTCGAACGACGCGAGCTCGGCCTTGATGTCGGCGTCGCTCTTGCCAGCCGCAACCTGCGCGTCGTACCAGGCGTTGCCGGTGTCCTCGATGAACTGCCAGGAGCCGCCGAAGTCCTCGACGGTGTTGTCGCCGTAGGTCGAGGCGTTGCCGGGCACCGTCACCCAGTCGCTGACCTCGCCGTCGATCGTGTAGTTGCCCGACGACTGCTTCTCGTAGAAGTCCTTGAACGACTCGCCGTCGCCGAAGAAGAGGTCCTCGTAGGTGCCCTGGTTGAAGTCGGGCTGCCAGTGGGTGCTGTTGTTCACCGTGCGGTCGGGCTGCGGGATCTCGTTGTGCAGCGGCCCGGGCGTGGAGCCGAGCTTGCCGGCGGTCTGGTCGCCGAACTGCGAGAGGATCGTGAACACCCGGTCGGTGCCGGTCACGGCCGCCTGGTAGTACTTGTCGGTGTCGAGCTGCACGACGCCGTCTTCGCCGGGCGAGGCCTGGCCCGAGAGGATGAGCTTCTGGGCGGCCTTGCGGCGCTGGTTCTGCCGCTCGGTGAGCGGGCCGGGGCGGTTGTCGAGCCGCTGGGCCGCGGCCGTGTCCGAGGTGGGACCGTCGGCGGGGGCGGCGACGGCTGCAGGCCCGAAGGCCGCACCCGCCATGACCGTCATGCCCGCCGCCGCGACGGCGACCATGCCGCGCATACGTCGATTCACGAGTTCTCCTTACATGGAAATGCGCCCGGGATCGCCGGGCACGGTGCGGGAAACCTAACACCGGCGTCCCCCTCGGGGAAGAGGTTGACCTCGGTCATGTTCCGAAACGACCCGAATCGTTATCGGGCGCTGCATCCGCGTCGCACCACCTGCGAACGACGCAACGAATCCGAGGGCGCGACCTCTTGTGCAGATCCCGCCCCCGGGTGAAAATACGCGCCGATTCCGATCAGGCGGCGACCTCCGGTGCGGCCTCAGCCGCGACCGTCGCCGCCGCACGGCCGCCGAGCAGCGCGTCGACCACGAACGCGGCGTCGCGGTCCATGCCCATCAGGGTCTCGGATGCCACGGAGTACTGGAACGGCATGCCCACGAACCCGAGCCCGCGGCATCCGCTCGCCACGCCCCGCACCTCGATGGGCAGCCCGTGCACGTCGACGACTCCGTCGACGTCGATCCAGTCGAGCTCGGGTCGCGACCCGGTGCACCAGACCACGGTGGCCGCGTCGATCGCCGTGCCGTCGGCGGTGACGGGGCGCCCGGCCTCGACGCCCTCGATGCGGCCGACCTGCACGACACCGGCGCGAGCCAGGTCCTTCAGCGAGTTGCGCACCAGCATCACGCCATGGCCGGCGCCCTCGGCCCTGGCGGCCCGGCCCTTCTCGGTGTCGATCGTGATCCCCCGCAGCCGGCGGATGAAGATGCCGGTCATGAGGTTGCCGATCGGACGGTCGATGTCGATGGGCACGTGCCCCGGATGCCGTCCGGCGAGCGTCACGGCATGACCCGCCGCCGCGGCCTCGAGCGCGACATCCGTGCCCGAGTTCGCCGCGCCCACGACCAGCACCGGCCCCTCGGCCAGCTGCTCCGCCCCGCGATAGTCGAGCGAGTGCAGCTGCCGGGTCGACGGATCGAGCCGAGCTGCGAGGTCGGGCGTGACCGGCCGGCGGTGCGCGCCGGTCGTGACGATCACCCGCGAGGCGAACACCTCGCCGCCGTCGCCGAGCGCCAGGCGGAACCGGCCGTCGGCGCCGCGGCTCAGCGACACGACGCGGACGCCCGTGCGCACCGGCAGGCGGAAGTGCGCGGCGTACCGCTCGAGGTAGTCGCCGAGCTGCGCGCCGGTCGGATAGCGGAACCGGCCGATCTCGATCGGCAGCCCGGGCAGGCTGAGGTACCGACGCGGCGTGAACAGGCGCAGCGAACGGTAGCGCTCGCGCCACGCGTCGCCGACGCGGGCGTGCTCGTCGAACAGCTCGAAGTCGACGCCGCGGTCGGCGAGGTGCGTCGCGACCATGAGCCCCGCGGCTCCGGCGCCGATGACGGCGGTGTCGATGACGGTGGTGGACATGAGGGCCTCCTGGAACATCCGAGTCGCTGATGCCCGCGACGCTACGGATGCCGCGGCGCGGCCGCGTCGGCAGAAATGACCAGTTCCCGTGGTGCCTCGGGTGGGCGCCGGCTCAGGATGCCGCGGCGAGCCCGTGCTCGAAGGCGAACGCCGTGGCGCCCGAACGGTTGGCGAGCCCGAGCTTGCCGAGGATGTTGCTCACGTGCCGCGCGACCGTGCGTTCGCTCAGGAAGAGCTGCTGGGCGATCTGCCGGTTGGTGCGCCCGCCCGCGATGAGCCGAAGCACCTCGACCTCCCGCCTCGTGAGGCCCGCGGATGCCGCGGCCGCCGGTTGCCCCGCCGCACCGGCGAGGCGCTCGAGCCGGTCGAGGTCGGCGACGGCGCCGAGGTCGGCGAGCACGGTGCGCGCCGCGTCGAACTCGAGCTGCGCCGCCTCCTCGTCGCCGGCCGCGCGGCTCGCCCGGCCGAGCAGCACCCGGGTCACCGCCGACTCGTAGGGCGCCTCGAGCTGACGCCACGCGGACCACGAGCGGCGGAGGAGCGGGAGCGCGCGGTCTGCGGCATCCGCATGCAGGAGCAGGCGGGCGTCGGCACGATCGGCCTGCGCGCCGAGGTAGGCCGTTCCCAGCAGGTCGGCCATGGCGCGGAGCTCGGCGGCGGCCCGGGTGGCGACGGCCGCGTCGCCGTGCTCGACCTCGAGCTCGACCTGTGCCGCGAGCAGCTCGGCGCGGATGCTCGGCACCGGCCCGGACTCGAGCGCCCGCACGAGGCCCGACCTCGCCGCCGTCAGGCGACCCTCGTCGCGTCGCAGCCGCGCGAGGCCCGGCTGCACCTCGCGGCCCAGCTCGGCGGCGCGCCGGTACGCAGCCTCGGCCTCGGCGCGCCGGCCGGCCAGCCGGTGCAGCTCACCGACGCCGTAGTAGGCGTTCTCGAGGGTGAGCGCGCGGCGTTCGCGCTCGCACACGACGGCGAGGGTGGCGGCGGCCTCGTCCCACTCGCCGAGCAGCTGCAGCACGGTCGCCCGGTGCACCGAGCATTCGCCGCGGAACAGCTCCAGGCCGCGCTGCGCGTCGCACCACTCGCTCAAGTCGCGGGTCCACACCCGTGCCCGGTCGATGTCCCAGCGGTCGATGCAGCTGGCGATGACGCCGCAGTACGCCGGGCCGGCCGCGCGATCGCCGACGCGCCCCGACGAGACGGCGAGCATGACCCGGTCCATGGTGGCGAAGCCGTCGACGACTCGTCCGCTGAAGACGAGCGACCGCGCCAGCGACATGGTGGCCAGCACCTCGACGTCGAGGTCGCCCGCAGCCCGGGCCGACGCCGCGGCCCGCTCGCAGAGGCCGACGGACTCCTCGATCCGACCCTGCGCGTAGGCGGCCGAACCCTGCGCGAGCGCGAGCACGGCGTCGCCGAGCGGCGAGGGGTCGCCCATGCCGCCGAGCTCGGCGAGGCGCGACATCCACGCCATGGCGCGCACGCCCTCGCCGCGGTCGGCGAGCGTGAAGCCCAGCCAGAACACGCACCGCATCGCGGCATCCGTCTGACCGGCGTCGGCATACGCCTGCTGCGCGGCGTCCCACGCGCGTTCGCACTCGCCGTCACGGCCGATGAACCAGGCGGCGAGCCCCAGTTCGTCGAGCTCGGCGGCAGTCAGCGCGTCGCGACGGGCGCTCAGCTCGTCGTACGTGGAGGTCCAGTCGGCGACCTGCGCCGGGCCACCTGTCGGCATGTGGCCATTGTGCGCCCGACGCCCGACCTCGGCAAGGACCGGCGGCACGCCCGCTCGCCCTGCCCACGGGCTGGCGGGATGCTTGCGCAGCGTGCCATTCTGGCCGGATGACGCGCAGGCATCACCGGGTCGCCGTGCTCGTGCTCGAGGGCGCCAAGCCCCTCGACGTCGGCATCCCCGCACAGGTGTTCACGACCCGGCAGAGCATGCCGTACGAGGTGCGCGCGTGCGGCGCTGCACCGGGACTCGTGACCGGCGGCGACGGCCTCTCGTACCATGTGGCCGACGGACTCGAGGCGCTCGAGTGGGCGGAGACGGTCTTCATCCCGGGCTACCGGCACCCCGACCGCGAGGACCCGCCCGGCTCGGTCATCGATGCGCTCCGCGGCGCGCACGAACGGGGTGCCCGGCTCGCCGCGATCTCGACCGGCGCGTTCGCGCTCGCCGCGACCGGGCTCCTCGACGGACGCCGGGCCACGACGCACTGGCACTACACGAAGGCGCTCGCGGCGCGGCATCCGCTCGTGCACGTCGACGAGAACGTGCTCTTCGTCGACGAGGGGCGCGTGCTCACCTCGGCGGGCGCGGCATCGGGCCTCGACCTGTGCCTGCACCTCGTGCGACGCGACCACGGCGTGGCCCTGTCGAACCACGTCGCGCGGCGGCTCGTCGCGGCGCCGTATCGCAGCGGCGGCCAGGCGCAGTACGTGCCGCGCAGCGTGCCCGAGCCGCTCGGCGCGGTGTTCGCAGCGACCCGTGAGTGGGCGCTGGTGCGCCTCGAGCAGCCCCTCACGCTCGCCGACCTCGCGCGGCACGCGAATGTGTCGCCGCGCACGTTCTCGCGACGCTTCCTCGAGGACACGGGCTCCACCCCCATGCAGTGGATCCTGCGCGCCCGCGTCGACCTCGCCCGCGAGCTGCTCGAGCGCACCGACCTCGGCATCGAGCAGATCGCCGACCGCGTCGGCCTCGGCACGGGCGCGAACCTGCGGCTGCACTTCCACCGCATCCTCGGCACCTCGCCGAGCGAATACCGGCACACGTTCGTGCAGCCGGGGGAGTCGGGGTGATTCGCACCCGCCCCGCTGTGCGCCGTCGTGGCGGACGGGCCGCACGGGTGCGGCGTGCCACAATCCACGCATGGCCAAGGCGGCGCGGAGCGAACTGAAGAGCACCGGATACGAGATCTTCATCGGCGTGCTGTCGATCCTGTCGATCGTCAACCTGGTGCTCATGTACGCCGTCGACGACGAGGCGCTGACGACCGTGATCTGGGTCATGAACGTGCTGTTCAGCGGCATCTTCCTCGTGGACTTCACCTATCGCCTCGCGACCGCGCCGAGTCGCAGCGGGTACTTCTTCCGGCACTTCGGGTGGGCCGACCTCCTCGCCAGCCTGCCGTTCCCGCAGTTCAAGGTCCTGCGCCTGTTCCGCGTGGTCCGCGTCGTCCGCCTCATGCGCCAGGTCGGACCGCGCACCATCTGGCGCACGCTGGTGAAGGATCGGGCCGGGAGCGCGCTGTATGCGCTGCTCCTCATGGGCGTGCTCGTGCTCCAGTTCGGCAGCCTCACGATGCTCTTCCTCGAGGAGCACGCCCCCGGCGCGAACATCACCACCGCGTCCGATGCGCTCTGGTACACGCTGGTCACCATCTCGACCGTCGGCTACGGCGACTACTACCCGACCACCAACCCCGGCCGGATCGCCGGCGTCGTCATCATCATCGTGGGCGTGGGCATCTTCGGCACCTTCACCGGCTACCTGGCGAACCTGTTCCTGGCTCCGCGGAAGGAGGATGCCGACGAGCCAGCGCCCGCATCGGGGACTGATGCTGAGGCTGGTGCGGCTGCGAATGCCGCAGACGGGACCACGCTCGACGAGATCCGCGCGTTGCTCACCTCGTCGGAGGCGAACCTCGAGTCGATCAAGCTCCTGCTGGGCGGCCCCGACCGGCCCGCGGCCTGATCGTCGGACACTGCTCCGGATGCCGCCGGCGCGCCATGATGGGACGGTGGCGACGCGGCTCCTCCTCATCTCCGACACCCACGTGCCCGCTCGGGCCCGGCGGCTGCCCGACGACGTGTGGCGCGCGATCGACGACGCCGAGGTCGTGGTGCACGCGGGCGACTGGGTGGACGTCGCCACGCTCGACGCGATCGAGGCGCGGGCCGCGCGGCTCGTGGGCGTGGCCGGCAACAACGACGGGCCCGAGCTGCACAGGCGGCTGGGCGAGTTCGGCCGGTTCGAGGCGGGCGGCGTGCGGTTCGGCGTCGTGCACGAGACGGGCGCCGCGGGTGGCCGCGAGGCGCGCATGGATGCCGCGTACGCCGGCCCCGATGCATCCGACGGGATGGACGTGCTCGTGTTCGGGCACAGCCACATCCCGTGGGACACGACGACGCCCCATGGCATCCGACTGCTCAATCCCGGCTCGCCGACCGACCGGCGCCGGCAGCCGATGTGCACGATGATGACGGCGCTCGCCGACGCCGGGGTGCTGCGCGACGTGACGCTCGTGCCCGTGTCGCGCTGAGCGGATGCCGCCGCAGGGCGGCGCAGGCATGGCGCGAAGCTTGCGCACACTGTCGTTCCAGCCACTCGCCCGCAAGCAGCCGAACGACGATGGTGGAGGGGAACGAAAGGATCCACCCTTCATGACTCGCATCGCCGTCAACGGATTCGGCCGCATCGGCCGCAACGTGCTCCGCGCCCTCCTCGAGCGCGACTCCGACCTCGAGGTCGTCGCCGTGAACGACCTCACCGACCCCAAGGCGCTCGCACAGCTGCTGCGCTTCGACAGCACCGGCGGCCGGCTCGGCCGCCCCGTCGAGGTCGACGGCGACACGCTCGTCGTCGATGGTCGCCGCATCAAGGTGCTCGCCGAGCGCGACCCCGCGAACCTGCCGTGGGCCGAGCTCGAGGTCGATATCGTGCTCGAGTCGACGGGCCGGTTCACGTCGAAGCAGGCCGCGTCGGCGCACCTCGACGCGGGGGCCAAGAAGGTGCTGGTGAGCGCACCGGCCGACGGCGCCGACGTCACCCTCGCCTACGGCGTGAACACCGAGGCGTATGACGCATCCGCCCACACGATCATCTCGAACGCCTCGTGCACCACGAACGCGCTCGCCCCGCTCGCCAAGGTGCTCGACGACCTGGCCGGCATCGAGCACGGGTTCATGACGACCGTGCACGCCTACACGCAGGAGCAGAACCTGCAGGACGGCCCGCACCGCGACCCGCGTCGCGCTCGCGCCGCCGGCGTGAACATCGTGCCGACCACGACCGGCGCCGCGAAGGCCATCGGCCTCGTCCTGCCGGGCCTCGACGGCAAGCTGTCGGGCGACTCGATCCGCGTGCCCGTGCCCGTCGGCTCGATCGTCGAGCTCAACACGACGGTCGCCCGCGACGTCACCGTCGATGAGGTGCTCGCCGCTTACCGCGCGGCGGCCGAGGGGCCGCTCGCCGGCATCCTCGAGTACTCCGAGGACCCGCTGGTGTCGTCGGACATCACGGGGAACCCGGCCTCGTCGATCTTCGACGCCGCGCTCACCCGCGTCGACGGCAAGCACGTCAAGGTCGTCGCCTGGTACGACAACGAATGGGGTTTCTCGAACCGCGTGATCGACACGCTGGAGCTGCTCGCACAGGGCTGATCGGGCGCGATAAGCGGATGCCGCGGCGGCAGCGTCGCGGCATCCGCTGCGTCGTCCCCGACGCCCGGCCGTGCGGTTGGCGGGATTTCGCGCGCAGTCGGCAGGCGCAGGTCGGCCGCTGTCGGCGGCAGCCGCCAGAATGAGCTGGTGACTCGTCGTGGGCTGATCCTCTTCGTCGCGCTCGGCATCGCGTGGGGCATCCCCTACCTGTTCATCAAGGTCGCGGTGAGCGAGCTCGATCCCGGCATGGTGGTCCTCGGGCGGTCGGCGCTGGCCGCAGTACTGCTGCTGCCGCTGGCGTTCTTCCGCCGCGAGGTCTGGTCGGTGGTGCGTCGGTGGAAGCCGATGCTCGCCTACACGATCGTCGAGATCATCCTCCCGTGGTACTTCCTCAGCTCGGCCGAGCAGCACCTGCCGTCGTCGACCGCGGGCCTGCTGCTCGCCACGGTGCCGCTCGCCGGCGTGGCGATCGCGTTCCTGATGGGGCGCCCCGAGCGGCTCTCGCGCGTCAACTGGCTCGGCATCGCCCTCGGCATGCTCGGCGTCGCGGCCCTCGTCGGCCTCGACATGGCCGGATCCGACCTCATCGCCGTCGCACAGATGGCGGTCGTGGTGGTCGGCTACGCGCTCGGTCCGGCGATCCTGTCGCGGTGGATGTCCGATTTGCCGGGCGTCGGCGTCGTCGCCGTGTCGCTCGCGGCAACCGCCGTCGTGTACGTCCCGTTCGTGCTGTTCACCGGCGGGTGGCCGACCGAGGTGCCGTCCACGGCGGTCATCGTGTCGGTCATCGTGCTCGCGGTGGTCTGCAGCGCACTCGCGTTCCTGCTCATGGTCGGCCTCGTCGCCGAGATCGGGCCGGTCAAGGCGACCACGATCACCTACGTCAACCCGGCGGTCGCGATCATCGCCGGCGTGGTGGTGCTCGGCGAGCGGGTCACGATCTGGACCATCGTCGGGTTCGCGCTCGTGCTCGCCGGCTCCTACCTGGTCACGCGGAAGCGGCACGACGCCGTCGTCGCCGAAGGGGCCGAGGCCGCCGCGGCGGAGCAGACGGGCGCCGAGTCGACGTCGGCCGAGCAGACGGGCGCCGAGCGGGCGACGTAGTCGGCTGGTTCTTGCCCGTGTCGGCGGTGCCCGACACCATGGGGTCATGGACGCCGAGCCGATCACTCCCGAGCAGTTCCACGCGGCCGCGGGCGTCGACGACTGGCGGGTGCTGTTCTGGGGCGCGCACGCGTTCTTCCGGGCGACGTCGTACGCGCAGGGCGCCGCCCTCGTCGCCACGATCGCCGAGCTGGTGGCGCCCACCCGGCACGACCCCGACGTCGACCTGCGCCGCGAGGGCGTCGCGGTGAAGCTCATCACCCGCGGCATCCGGGACCTCAGCGAACACGATGTCGACCTGGCGCGTCGTATCTCGGAGGCGGCGGGCGACCTCGGCCTCGAGGCCGACCCGTCGGTGCTGCAGGTCGTGCAGACCGCCGTCGCCTCGCCGCCGTCGGCCGAGGTATCCCCGTTCTGGGCCGCGGTGCTCGGCTACGTGCGGCCGAACGACACGCATCTCGTCGACCCGCTGCGGCGCAACTCGTCGTTCTTCCTCCAGCCCGAAGACCGGGTCGCCCCCGGCCGCGGCCGCATCCACGTCGACGTGTGCGTGCCCCACGACCAGGTCGAGGCCCGCATCGCGGCTGCGCTCGCCGCCGGTGGTCGCCTCGCCGACGACTCGAACGCGCCCGAGTGGTGGACGCTCGCCGACGCCGAGCAGCACGGCGTCGACGTGACGACGTGGTGGGGGCGCGACAGCACGCGCCTCGAGGAGGCGCGCGACGGCTGACGCTCGACCGCCGACCGCCCCTGTGCGCGTCAGTCGGGAAGCCCGGCCACGAGCTCCTCGAAGACCGCACGCACGTCGTCGTGCTTCGCGAGCGGCGCCGACTGGCCCATCCACAGCGACTGCAGGTCGCCCCGCCCCTGGCGCACGGCCTCAGCGCGGAACTTGCCCGTCAGCCAGTTCTGCACCGGGAACGGCGCGATGGTGCCGGATGCCTCGATCTCGCGCACGACCCGGTTGCGCGCTCCCCGGGCGAGCCGACCGCTCATCGCGCGGGTGAGCACCGTCTCATGGGCCGCGGTGCTGCCGATCGCCGCACGGTGCGCGTCGTTCGTGGCCGACTGCCGCGTGCGGAGGAACGCCGTGCCCACCTGCACGCCGGCTGCGCCGAGGGCGATGGCCGCGGCGACGCCCCGCCGATCCGCGATGCCGCCCGCCGCGATGACCGGCACGGACACCGCGTCGGCCACCTGCGGGATCAGTGAGATCGACCCGATGAGCGACTGCTCGGCCGGACGCAGGAACGACACCCGGTGCCCGCCGGCCTCGAGCCCGGTCGCCACGATCGCGTCCACGCCGCTCGTCTCGAGGGCGACCGCCTCGTCGACCGACGTCGCCGTGCCCACGAGACGGATGCCGCGCGCCCGCGCGCGCTCGACCACCTCGGCGGGCGGCACGCCGAACACGAAGCTCGCCACCGCAGGGCGTGCCTCGAGCACGGCGGCCCACTGCTCCTCGAACGACGGGAGGTACGCGGCCGGCGGCTCCGTCGGCACGGGCAGGCCGACCTCGTCGAAGTACGGGCGCAGTGCGCCGACCGCCGCCGCGAACCCACCAGGTGCGAGCGGTGCGTCGGCCGCGGCATCCGCCTCGATGGGCAGCCACACGTTGAGGTTGAACGGTCGGCTCGTCGCCGCACGGATCGCCGCCGCGGCCTCGCCGATTCGGCCCGCGTCGAACCCGTAGAGGCCGAACGAGCCGAGCCCGCCGAGCCCGCTCACCGCCGCGGTGAGTTCGACCGACGACAGCCCGCCGAAGGGGCCGAGCACGATGGGGTGGTCGATGCCGAGCATCGTCGTGAGCTCGGCCGAGCGATCCGTCACGTCAGTCCTCCGGTCTCTCCGTCCACGGTGCGCCGGGCACCGCAGTTCCAGCAGGTGCCGCCCTCGATGAGCGCGCCGCACTCGGCGCAGGTCGCGGCCAACCAGCACACGGCCCCGTCGAGCTCTCCGCCGTGGCGAGGCTCGTCCTGCTCGGGGTCGGGTCGCATGATTCCACGCTACGCCCGCGGACGCGACCCCGGCCGAGACGAGTTTCCCGGCGATGTCGATCTGCCGCGGCATCCGTTCGACGTCCAGAATGAGAGGCGGACCGCCCGCCTCGAACGATCAGCGAAGGAACCATCATGCGCACCCTCATCGTCACCGAGTTCATCACCCTCGACGGCGTCGTCGACTCGCCCGGCGGCGGCGAGCACCCGCGGGCCGGCTGGACCTTCAAGGAGGTGCCGTTCGTCGCGGACGCCTACGAGATCAAGGGCCGCGAGCAGGTCGAGGCGGGCGCGATGCTCATCGGCCGCCAGAGTTACGACGAGTTCGCGCCGGTCTGGCCGAAGATGGCGGAATTCGAGGACTACAACGCCATGCCCAAGTACGTCGTCTCGACCACGCTCAGCGATCCCGAGTGGAACAACACCTCGGTGCTGCGATCGCTCGACGAGGTGGCTGAGCTCAAGCAGGGCGACGGCGGCAACATCCTCGTGCACGGCAGCCCGACGCTCGCGAAGGCGCTGGGCGAGGCCGGCCTCGTAGACCGCTATCACCTGCTCGTCTTCCCCGTCGTGCTCGGCGAGGGCAAGCGCCTCTTCAGCGGGCACGAGCAGGGCACGCTCAAGCTCGTCGAGCACGAGGCCTACTCGAACGGCGTGGTGAAGTCGGTCTTCGACGTCGAGCACTGAGCCCGTGCGCGGGTGACCTCACCTGAGCCGAGCGGATGCCGCGGGCGCGGGCTCGCGGCATCCGCTCAGCGCTGCGCCGGCGGCGCCACCGAGTCCCGCTCGATGAGGTGCTGGGGCAGCGTGCGGGTGACGACGGGCCCGCCGTCGCCGCCGATGCGCCGGATGAGCAGGCGCGCCGCCTCGGCACCGATCTCGTGGATGGGCTGCGCCATCACCGTGACCGCGGGCGTCGTCACCGCCGTCCAGTCGGCGTCGTCGAACGCGACGAGCGACAGGTCGTGAGGGATGCTGCGGCCGAGGGCTCGGGCGGCACGGAAGACTCCGAGCGCGATGAGGCTGTCGGAGGCGACGATGGCGGTGATGCCGCGGTCGCGGTCCTCGAGGAGGCGCCGGGCGAGCGGCTCGACGCCCTCCTGCCGGGCGTTCAGGTGCACGAATGACTCGGGGTCGGGCACGCCGGCGCCGTCGAGCGTCTCGATGAAGCCCTGCACGCGGTCGGCGACCGAGGACGAGCCGAGCGCGTCGCCGCGACGGTAGCCGCCGGGGTGGCGGATGGTCGAGATGAACGCGATGCGACGGTGGCCGGCCGCGGTGAGCAGGCCCGTGAGCTGTGCGGCGCCGCGATGGTTGTCGGCGATGACGGTGTCGACCTCGAGGTCGGGCGCGGCCCGGTCGAAGAGCACGAGGGGGCGGCCGGCGTCGATGATCGTGCGCAGGTTGTCGAGGTCGACGGATGACGCGGGCGCGACGAGCAGCCCGTCCACGCGCTTGGCCAGTTGCACGCCGATGGCCTTCTCCTCGGTCTCGGCCTCCTCGTCGGAGTTCGAGAGGATCAGGTCGAATCCGGCGGCGTTCGCGACATCCGCCGCCCCCCGCGTGGCCTGGGCGAAGAACGGGTTCTCGATGTCGCCGACGACGATGCCGAGCGTGTTCGAGCGGCCGGTGCTCATGGTGCGGGCCAGCGCATTGGGGCGGTAGCCGAGCTGTTCCGCGGCCGCCTGCACGCGGTCGCGCACGGCCTCGCTGACCGCGCCGTAGTCGCCGAGCGCGCGTGCGGCCGTGGCCTTGGAGACCTTGGCCGCGGCCGCGACGTCGCTCACGGTCACCTCGCGTCGGCCGTTGCCGTTCGCCTGGCCGTGGCCGTTGGGGGGTTCGCCCACCGCTCCTCCAGCAAAAGTGAGAAAAGTGTTGACGCGAGCGGGAATCGTCGCGTACTGTCCCAGAAAACGCATTGAGACCGGTCTCAACCTACCGGATTGAGACCGGTCTCAACAAGATCAGATCCACACGGCCGTGATTCGCAGCACGCGAAGCCGCCAGGCCGCAACGGGATACCCGCAACCGCAGCACCGCACGACAATCACCGCAACGAGAGGATCATCGTGATCAACCGCACCACCTTCCGCCGGGCCGGCATCGCCGCCGCGGCCGCGGCGGCCGCCCTCGCCCTCGCCGCCTGCTCCTCGGCCGGCGCGAGCACGGGCGGCGCGTCCGCCGAGGACAACCCCTACCACCTCATCACCCCGGGCCAGATCCGGGTCGCGAGCCTCGGCGACGCGAAGCCCTACACGTTCACCGACGAGAACGGCGAATTCACGGGGTTCGACGTCGAGCTCTTCACAGATGTCGCCGACCGTATCGGCATCGACGACGTCGTGTTCACCGGCCAGGACTTCTCGGGCCTGCTCTCCGCGGTCGCCAACGGCCAGTTCGACGTCGGCGTCGCCGCCATCGGCATCACCGATGAGCGCAAGCAGACCGTCGACTTCTCCGACGGCTACCTCGCGGGCTACCTCACCGTGATGTCGAGCCCCGACGCGAACATCTCCGACGAGGACGACCTGGCCGGCAAGCGGCTCGGCGTCGTGCAGGGCACCCTGCAGGAGGCGTACGCGGTGAAGCACTTCACCGACACGGAGCTCGTGCGCTTCCCCGACAACAACGCCGCCATCTCGGCCGTGAACAGCGGCG
Source organism: Agromyces sp. P2_B3 (assembly GCF_056404815.1). Taxonomy (NCBI): domain Bacteria; kingdom Bacillati; phylum Actinomycetota; class Actinomycetes; order Micrococcales; family Microbacteriaceae; genus Agromyces; species Agromyces sp. P2_B3. The sequence goes on from NZ_JBFUDH010000001.1 coordinate 259,007, forward strand.
CGATCGACGCCCACTTCCTCGACTACGAGGCGGCGAAGGAGTACTCGGCGCAGTACGGGCTCGAGAACGCCATCGACATCCCCTCCTTCGACGCGCCCGCCGGGTTCGCCATCGCGAAGGGGAACACCGAGTTCAAGGCGGCACTCGACGAGGCGCTCGCCGCCGCCATGGAGGACGGCACGTGGAAGGAGCTCTACCAGAAGTGGTTCCCGGGCTCGCCGATGCCCGAGCAGTACCTCCCCAAGGCCGAGCAGACCTCGGCTCCGACCGAGTCGGAAGCCCCGGCACAGTAGCCGGGCCCGCGGTGCGGGTCGGCCGTCGGCCTCGCACGTCGGCCCGGTCGGCCCGCACCGCCCCACCCCTCCTCTGAAGGAAGCGAACCATGGACTGGCTCGACAACATCATCACGACCTTCTTCGACTTCGATGCGATGCTGCAGGTGCTCCCGCAGCTGTTCGCCGTCGGACTCGTCAACACGTTGGTCATCTCGATCTGGGCGACCGTCATCGGCATCGTCCTCGGCATGGTCATCGCCATCATGGGCATCTCGCCCTCGCGGTGGCTGCGGATCCCCGCGCGCATCTACACCGACATCTTCCGCGGACTGCCCGCGATCCTCACGATCCTGCTCATCGGCCAGGGCTTCGCCCGGTTCAGCCAGCAGATCTTCGGGCCCTCGCCGTACCCGCTGGGCATCCTGGCCCTCAGCCTCATCGCGAGCGCGTACATGGGGGAGATCTTCCGGGCCGGCATCCAGAGCGTCGACCGCGGTCAGCTCGAGGCCTGCCGGGCCCTCGGCATGAGCTACGGCAAGGCGATGCGGCTCGTCGTCGTGCCGCAGGGTGTCCGCCGGGTGCTCCCCGCCCTCGTCAACCAGTTCATCGCCATCGTGAAGGACTCGAGCCTCGTGTACTTCCTGGGGCTGCTGGTGTCCGAGCGCGAGCTGTTCCGCGTCGGGCAGGATGCCGCGGTGCTGACGGGCAACCTGTCGCCGCTCGTCGCGGCCGGCCTGTTCTACCTGGCCATCACCGTTCCGCTCACGCACCTCGTGAACTACTTCGACAACCGCTTCCGCACCGGACGGCGCAAGGCCGCGCCGCCGAAGAGCGGCCTCGACGAGGTCGAGGAGCAGAACCCGACTCCGACGCTGACCTACGGAGAGAACTCATGACCTACACGTCCCCGATGCCCGTCACCGATGGACACTTCTACGCGGGCTCGAGCCTCGAGCTCATCGACCTCACCATGGCGTACGGCGAGATCGACGTGCTCCGCGACGTCAGTCTCACGGTCGCGCCGGGCACGACGACCTGCATCATCGGGCCCTCGGGTTCGGGCAAGTCGACGCTGCTGCGTGGCGTGAACCGCCTGCACGAGCCGAAGTCCGGCGACGTGCGACTCGCCGGCGAGAGCGTGCTGACCCAGAAGCCCGACGCCGTGCGCAAGCGCATCGGCCTGGTCTTCCAGCACTTCAACCTCTTCCCCGACCACACGGCGGAGCAGAATATCGCACTCGCCCTCCGCAACGTGAAGGGCCTTTCGAAGGCCGAGTCGGTGCGCATCGCCCGCGAGCGACTCGACGAGGTGGGGCTCGCCGAGCGCGCCGACCACCGGCCCCGCGACCTGTCCGGCGGCCAGCAGCAGCGCGTGGCGATCGCCCGGGCGCTCGCCATGGAGCCCGAGGTCATGCTCTTCGACGAGGCCACGAGCGCCCTCGACCCCGAGCTCGTGAAGGGCGTGCTGAACCTCATGGCGGGCCTCGCACAGCGCGGCATGACCATGCTCGTCGTCACCCACGAGATGGGCTTCGCCCGCAAGGTCGCCGATCAGGTCGTCTTCATGGACGAGGGTCGCGTGGTCGAGTCCGGCAAGCCCGGCGACCTCTTCGACCGTCCGCAGAGCCCCCGCCTGCAGCGCTTCCTCTCGGAGGTGCTGTGATGACGGATGCCGCGCGCCGCCCGATCCGCGCGGCCGTCATCGGCTTCGGCGTCTCGGGCCGCATCTTCCACGCGCCGTTCCTCGCGGCGAGCCCCGACTACTCGCTCGACGTGATCGTCACGCGCGACCCGTCGCGGCGGGCGGCGGCCGCGGCGCGGCATCCGCTGGCCCGGGTCGTCGCGACGCCCGAGGAGCTGTGGGCGGATGCCGCCGAGCTCGACCTCGTGGTGATCGGCTCGCCGAGCGGCACGCACGCCGCCCTCGCCGATTCGGCTCTCGACGCCGGGCTCGACGTGGTCGTCGACAAGCCGTTCGCCGTGACCGCGGAGGAGGGTCGTGCACTCATCGCGAAGGCCGAGCGCCTCGGCCGGCGCCTCACCGTGTTCCAGAACCGGCGGTGGGACGGTGACTTCCTCACCCTGCGCGAGCTCGTCGGTGCGGGCGCGCTCGGCGAGGTGCGCCGCTTCGAGTCGCGGTTCGAGTGGTGGCAGCCCGAGCCGGCCGCGTCGTGGAAGACGGAGGCGACGGCCCGCGAGGGCGGCGGCATCCTCTACGACCTCGGCACGCACCTCATCGACCAGGCGATGCAGCTGTTCGGGCCGGTGTCCGACCTGTACGTCGAGCTCGCCCGCCGCCGGCGCGAAGCCGCGGCCGACGACGACGTGTTCCTCGCGCTCGAGCACGCGTCGGGCGTCACCTCGCACCTGTGGATGAGCGCCGTCGCGCCCCTCTTCGGACCGCGGTTCCACGTGCTCGGCTCACGCGCCGGCTACGCGACCTGGGGGCTCGACGTGCAGGAGCCGTCGCTGCTCGCCGGCGCGCTGCCCACCGATCCCGGGTTCGGTGAGACGCCCGAGGCACGCTGGGGCGTGCTCGGCGCCGACGGCGACACCCGCCCGGTGCCGACGAAGCGCGGCGACTACGGCGAGTTCTACCGGCTGCTCGCGGTCGCCCTGCGCGACGGCGGCCCGCTGCCGGTCGACCCGGCCGACGCCGTCGCGGTGCTCGAGGTGATCGAGCACGCGCACGCCGCGGCATCCGTCACCGCCTGACGCCCGTCACCGCCTGACGCCCGTCACACGACCTGACTTCATGACAAGGAAGAGAACCATCAGCATGCCCACCACACAGTCCACCCGCGTCGTCGTCATCGGCGGGGGCATCCTCGGCGCCTCGACCGCCGCGCACCTCGCCAGAGGCGGCGCCCAGGTGACACTCGTCACCGCCGGGTCGCTCGCCGACGGCGCATCCGGCCGCTCGATCGCCTGGCTGAACTCGTCGGGCGACCGCTCGGCCGAGTACCACTACCTGCGCCTGCTCGCGCTGGACCGCTACCGCACGTGGAGTGTGCGCCACCCCGAGAGCCGGGCGTACCTGCGGTTCGACGGCGCACTGAAGTGGGCCGCGCCGGGCGAGAGCTTCCGCGAGACCTTCGGGTTCGAACGCGCCGGCGGCTACGACGCCGTCTGGATCGACCGTGCCGACGTGGCCGCGATCGCGCCTGACGTGAACCCCGACGCGGTCGCCGACGAGGGCGCGATCTTCAACCCCGGCGAGGGCTGGGTGAGCCTGCCCGACCTCATCGCGGCGCTGGTCGAGGAGGCCATGGCCGACGGCGCGCGCGTGATCGAGCACGCCGGCGACGCCCGCGTCAACGTGCAGGACGGCTCGGCGACCGGCGTGGTCCTCGGCGATGGCACGCGGGTCGCGGCCGACCGGGTCGTGCTCGCGACGGGTCCCGCGGTGCCGGCCCACCTGGCGACCCTCGGGGTGACGGTTCCGGATGCCACGCCCGCGGCGTTCGTGCTCTTCACCGACCCCGTGGACGTCGAGGTGACGACCGTGCTGAACACGCCGCGCGTCGCGATCCGCCCGACGCCCGACGGCCGGCTCGTGCTCGACGCCGACTGGGCGGAGCAGTCGATCGTCGTCGGTGACGACGGCGCGCTCACGGTACCCGAGGAGTCGGTCCAGGGGCTGCTCGACGAGGCCTCGAAGGTGCTCGCGGCCAACCCGCGGCTGACCGCGCAGCGAGTCGGCGCCGGCCTGAAGCCGATCCCGGGCGACGGCGAGCCGGTCGTGGGCGCGGTGCCCTCGGTCGACGGCCTGTACGCCGTCTTCACGCACTCGGGCGCGACGCTCGGGCTCATCCTCGGCGAGCTCCTCGCCGAGGAGATCCTCACCGGATCGCCGTCGCCGGTGCTGACGTCGTTCCGTCTCGACCGGTTCGGGGCAGATGCCGCGCCTGCGGCCGTGCCGACCGGCGCGTGGGCGCCGGTGCCGCAGCGGTAGGGGCGCGAGGTCACGCCACGGCGATGATGGTGGAACCCCGCACCCGAGTGCCGGGCGCGAACGCCTCTGCGGCGTCGGCGAGCGATCGGACGGCGCCGACGAGGGGCTTCAGCCGCCCGTCCTGCAGGCGCCGGGCCAACTCGGCGAGCTGGGCTCGGTCGGGCTCGACGACGAAGAAGATCGCCTGGCCGTCCTCCGGTTGACGGGGTGGCGGGGCCGCGATGGTGATGATCCGCCCCCCGGGTCGCAGGACGTCCAGGGACCGCTCGAAGACCTCGCCGCCGATGACGTCGAACACGAGGTCGACCGGGTCGAAGGCCTCCAGCCGGTCGGACTCCAGGTCGACGAACTCGTCGGTACCGAATGCGAGGACCGAGTCCTCGTGCTCGGCGCGCCCGGTTCCGATGACCCGCGCGCCGACCTCATGTGCGAGCTGGACGGCGATGGAACCGACCGCACCACCGGCCCCGTGGATCAGCACGGACTGTCCCGTCTCCAGGCGGCCGTGCTGGAACAGCCCCTGCCACGACGTGAGTCCCGAGATGGGCACGGCGGCCGCCGTGACGAAGTCCACGTTCGCGGGCAGGGGAGCGAGGTTCCGCGCCTCGACCGCGGTGTACTCGGCGAGCGCGCCGTTGCGCGTCCAATCCGCCAGCCCGAACACGCGCTGCCCGACGGTGAGCCCGGTGGTGCCGTAGCCGAGCTCGGCCACGACCCCGGCGAGTTCGTGGCCCGGCACGCTCGGCGTGCGGTCGCGTCCGGCGCGGTCGGTCCAGGTCGCGGGCCAGGTGAGTTCGCCGGTCGTGAATCCCGCAGCGTGCACGCGCACGATGACGTCGTTCTCGGCGGCGTGCGGGTGGGGGAGGTCGGTCAGGGTCATGCCCTCCACGCCCTGGCCCTGCTCGGTCACGATGACGGCCTTCATGAGATCCTCCTCCGGCTGCGCTGTCCGTCGTCTCGCTCTGTAATGGGTCGGCGGGCGAAAGCTCGAACGCTACTCCGCGGCTGCAGCGGCGGCAATGACCGCGGGCGCGCGCGTCACTCGAGCCGAAACAGTTTCTCCTCCCCGAAACCGGTGCCGAAGTGCCGAAGTGCCGAAGTGCCGAAGTGCCGAAGTGACACCATCGCGCGGCATCCGTCGTCACACCCCGACGGCGTCGTACGCGGGCAGCGGCACGTCGTGCCGGCTGCTCATGGCCTTCTCGACGACCGTGAGCAGCGGCCGGCGCGCCGACAGGCGGATGTAGCCGTGCAGCACCCGGATGCCGAGGCGCGACTTCGGGGTCGCGAACGAGCCCGATCCGGGCGGCAGCTCGCGTCCGGCCTCGATGTGCGGCGCCATCTCGCGCTCGTACGCCTGCAGCGACTCGACGGCCTGGCCGTCGGGGCGGCGGCCGAGCTCGCTCGCGAGGAGGTACGCGCCGATGAGCGCGAGCGCGGTGCCCTGGCCGCTGAGCGGGGAGGTGCAGTAGCCGGCGTCGCCGAGCAGCACGACGCGACCGCGCGAGAGCTCGGGCATGTGCACCTGCACGAGCGCGTCGAAGTAGAACTCCGACGTGGTGTCGAGTGCCGCCGAGAGCGCCGGCAGATGCCACACGCCGTCGGCGAGGGCCGAGCGCACGAGCTGCTTCTGGGCTTCGACGTCGCGGCGGTCGGGGAGGTCGTGCTCGCCGAACCACGTGACGATCGCCTTCGAGCGTCCGGGTGCGGCATCCGGCCGGATCATCACCATGCGGCGCCCCGGCAGGATGTCCATGAGCGACCAGCCGTCGAGGGGCTCGGGCTCGGGCACGTCGAAGAACGAGGTCACGCCGCCGAGCGAGCGCACGTAGTCGGCCTCGGGCCCCCACACGAGACGACGCACCTTCGAGTGCAGGCCGTCGGCGGCCACCACGAGGTCGAACCGCTCGGGGCCGCCATGCTCGAACGCCACGTCGACGCCCGTGTCATCGAGGGAGAGCGACGCGATCGACTCCCCGAATCGCAGGTCGACACGCCCGGCGACGATCTCGAAGAGCACGCGGGTGAGGTCGCCGCGCAGGATCTCGAGGTCGGCGACCGGGCCCTGGCCGCCGAACATCTCGACGCCGAGCTCGGCGAGCGTGCGGCCGCGGTCGTCGACGTAGCGCATGCCGCGCTGGGGGAGCTGCGCGGCGGTGATCGCCTCGAGCAGGCCCAGGCGTGCAGCCGCCTCGCGCGAGGTACCGCGCAGGTCGACGAGCTGCCCGCCCGGCCGCAGGTCCGGGGCGAGTTCGACGACCGTCACGTCGTGTCCGCCGTCGCTGAGTGCGTGGGCCGCGGTCAGGCCGGCGATGCCGCCGCCGGAGATGAGCACCTTCATGATTCCTCCTCGGAGCCGTTCGCCGCGTTTGCGGCTGAGCTTGATAGTACGGGCGTATGAGACGTATGTCTAATACAAATGTACAAACTCCGATATGATGGATCCCATGGGCAATCGTGAGGACCTGCTGGACGGCGCACGGCGCTGCATCATCGAGAAGGGCTACGCCCGCACCACGGCGCGCGACATCGCGGGTGCGGCCGGCGTGAGCCTGGCCGCGATCGGCTACCACTTCGGCAGCAAGGAGGCCCTCATGTCCGAGGCGCTGCTCGGCACCGGCATCCAGATCGGCGACGCACTGGATGTCGCGCTGCGAGGCGCCCCGAAGGCCGAGCTGCTCGGACGCATCTGGGATGCGTCGCTCACGGCGTTCAGCGACCAACGGCAGCTCCTCGCCGCGAGCATGGAGAACCTCGCCCAGATCGACCGGATCCCGGTGGTCGCCGAGCGGCTGCGGGCCGCGCAGTCAGGCGCGGTCGACGGCATCGCCGAGCTGCTCGCCGAGGAGCTTCCCGGACTCGGCGACGACGACCTGCGAGCGCTCGCCGCGTACTACTTCGCGCTCGTGAACGGCCTGGCCGTCGTGTGGCTGATCGACCCGTCCATCGTCCCGTCGGGTGCGCAGCTCACCCGGCTCCTGCCGCCCCCGAGCGACGTGGTCGACGCGTAGGAGCACACAGCGCGTCGAGCCGCCGGCCCTTCGATCGCGTGCAGGGCTTGACGCGCGGACTCCTCGCGGGTGAGGATTGAGACGATTCATCGAGAAAGCGCTTTCCCGCGCCTGTCTCGATGGAGTCGCCCGCGGCGAGCACGGACGCTGCCGACCAGCACAGCACACGATCGAAGGAGATCCACGTGGGTCCACACGTCCGAACTGCCCGCGCGCGGCCGATCATCGCCGCGCTCGCCGGCGCCGCGCTCGTCGCCGGCGCCGCCCTGACCGCCGCCCCGGCCGTGGCCGCCGAATCCGACGTCGACCTCGCCTTCGACTTCGGCGGTCCGGCCACGCCGGTCGCAGCCGGCTGGATCGGCGTCCACCCCGGCACCGCCTACTCCGCCGCTGCGGGCTACGGCTTCACGACCGCACCTGCCTCGAACGGCTTCCGCGACCGCGGCGGCGACGACCTCATGGCGCGCGACTTCACGATCGGGAACACGCAGGCGTTCGCCGTCGACGTGCCGAACGGCACCTACGAGGTCACGACGTGGGCCGGCGACCTCATCGCCAGCAACGGCACGAACTTCGACATCGAGGGCACCGCCTATGCAGGCCCGCGCACCACCACCGGCAACGTGCACGAGGCGTACTTCCCCGCGATCCAGGTCGCCGACGGGCAGTTGAGCATCCGGGTGACGGGTGGCGACGGGCGCATCAACGGCATCCGTGTGCAGACGCCGCTGGCCGCACCCGCGGGGCTCGCGGCATCCGCCGTCGACGCGACGGACGAGACGATCACGCTCGGCTGGCAGCCGGTTCCGGATGCCACGGGCTACACCGTGTTCCGCTCCGCGCCGGGCGGCACCCTGGCCGAGATCGGCACGGTGCCCGCGCCCGCCGACGGGGCGGCTCCCGCCTTCGAGGACGCCGACGTCGAGCTCGGCGAGAGCTACGACTACGCCGTCGCCACCCTCAAGGGCGACCGCGCGTCGCGCCAGTCCGACCGCGTGACCGTCGCCGTCGTCGACGCGAGCGTGCCCCTGCCGGCCGTGCCCACGGGCATCGCGACGACCGCGATCGACCGCAACTCGGTCACCCTCGCGTGGGCCGACGCCGGCGACGCCGTGCAGTGGAAGGTGTTCCGCTCGACGCGGGCCGACATCCCGTTCGAGCAGGTGGCGACGGTCAGCGAGCCGACCTTCACCGACACCGACGTGCTGACGACGCGGCCCTACCTCTACCAGCTCGTCGCGCAGAACGCGGGCGGTTCGTCCGCGGCATCTGGTGCGTACGCCACCGAGGTGGCGACCACGCTCGTGCGCCAGGTCGAGTATCTCGACCGCGCGCCCGTGGCCGTGAAGACCGACGACGGCGTCTACCTCGGCTGGCGGCTGCTGGGTCTCGACGACCGCGACCTCGGCTTCAACGTGTATCGCGACGGCGTCCGGATCACCGACGAGCCCATCACCGACACGACGAATTACGTCGACGCCGACGGCACCGCCGACTCGACCTACCTCGTCACCGCGCTGCAGGGCGAGGGCGACACGGCCCGCGAGGTCACCGTCGCCGACGACTTCGGCGTGTGGAGCGACCAGTTCCTCGACATCCCGCTGACCAAGCCGGCCGACGCGGTGCTGCCCGACGGCAAGACGGTCACCTACTGGCCGGGCGACGGCACGGTCGGCGACGTCGACGGCGACGGGGAGTACGAGCTCGTCTTCCTCTGGAACCCGTCGATCTCGAAGGACAACTCGCAGTCGGGCTACACCGGCAAGGTGTACGCCGAGGCCGTGGAATTCGACGGCACGAGCCTGTGGCGCATCGACCTCGGCGTGAACATCCGCGCCGGAGCGCACTACACGCAGCTCGAAGTGTTCGACTTCGACGGCGACGGCCGCTCGGAGGTCGCGTTCAAGACGGCCGACGGCACGGTCGACGGCGTCGGCAACGTGATCGGCGACGCGACGAATGACTACCGGAACGCGTCGGGCTACATCCTGAGCGGGCCCGAGTACCTCACGGTCTTCGATGGGCAGACCGGCGCGGCGATCGACACCGTCGACTACAAGCCCGGCCGAGGGTCGGTCAGTGCGTGGGGTGACGCCTACGGCAACCGGGTCGACCGGTTCCTGGCGGGCGTCGCCTACCTCGACGGTGAGCACCCCTCGCTCGTCACGAGCCGCGGATACTACACTCGCACGGTCATCGTGGCGTGGGATCTCGTCGACGGCGAGCTCGTCGAGCGCTGGACGTTCGACTCCAACGTGGCCGGCAAGGAGTACGAGGGCCAGGGCAACCACCAGTTCGTGCCCGCCGACGTCGACCGCGACGGCCTCGACGAGATCGTGTTCGGGGCGCTGACCATTGACGACGACGGCACGCCCCTCTACAACACGAAGCTCGAGCACGGCGACGCGCTGCACGTCGGCGACTTCGTCACCGACCGTGCCGGCCTCGAGGTGTTCGGCGTGCACGAGCACCCCGCGGGCAACGGCGGCGTCATCGCGTCGATGCGCGACGCCGAGACCGGCGAGGTCATCTGGTCGAACTCGGGCGACAAGGACACCGGACGCGGGACCGCGGGCGACATCGACCCGAGCCACCCCGGGGCCGAAGCGTGGAACATCGGCGGCGACTACGCCTGGAATTCGCCGACCGGCACCCTGAAGTCCGCCTCGGGCGAGGTGCTGTCGACCGACATCCCGGCGGCGAACTTCGTCACCTGGTGGGACGGCGACCTCCTGCGCGAGATCACCGACCACGACTACTCCGAGGCGAACGCCTCGGGCGTGCCGACGATCTCGAAGTGGGACCCGGCGGCCGAGAAGGAGGTCGAGCTGCTGCGCCTCGACGGCACCCTCACGAACAACACCACCAAGGGCAACCCCGTGGTGCAGGCCGACCTGTTCGGCGACTGGCGCGAGGAACTCGCGGTGCGCCTGGCCGACGGCAGCGGCATCCGCATCTACACGACGACGGATGCCACGGACACGCGCATCCCGACGCTGATGCACGACGCGCAGTACCGCGTGGGCGTGGCGGGGCAGAACTCGGCGTACAACCAGCCGCCGAACCCGTCGTTCTTCATCGGCGAGGGCATGGCCGAGCCGCCGGCGGCGTCGATCGCGTACGTCGGCGCTCCGGCTGCCGACGAGACCGCGCCCGTGGTCGCCGGACTCCCGTCGGGCACGGTCGTGGCGGACGCCCCGCTGCAGTTGGCCGTCACCGCCGACGACCCCGAGAGCGGCATCCGCTCGCTCGAGGTGACGTTCGACGGCGAGGCGGTCGCGCCCGACGCGGCGGTGGATCTCACCGGGCTCGCCGGCGAGCGCACCGTCACGGTGCGGGCGATCAACCACGCGGGGCTCGTCACCGAGTCGTCGAGCACGATCCTCGTCGTGCCCGCCGACGGCGCGGCATCCGCCCCGGGTCGTGGCACGCTCTCGAACACGAGCGGCTGGGAGTACGGCCTGCACGACGGCACGTACGACGTGGTCATGAACCTGTGGCGGGGCACGCCGGGCAGCATCTTCCGCCTCTACGAGAACGGCGTGCTCGTGGCGACGAAGGTGCTCGGCGACACCGCCGGCATGAGCCAGACCACGGGCGTCTCCTTCGAGGGCAAGCCGAACGGCACCTACGTCTACACGGCGGAGCTCATCAACTCCAAGGGCTCGACGGCGACGACGTCGACGACGGTCAAGGTGACGGATGCCGCGCCCGGCACGCCCGTCGTCAGCACCGACCAGCGCAAGGGGGCGAGCTCCTTCACGGCCACCGCCAACCTCTGGTGGGGCACGAACGCGACCTCCTACCGCTTCGAGCTCGACGGGGTCGTCGTCGGATCGGGGTCGCTCGTCGCGGCCACCCCGTCGGCACAGGTCGCCTCGGTAAAGCTCTCGGGCGTGGCATCCGGTGCGCACACGCTCGTCGCGGTGTTCGCGAACGCGAACGGCGAGACGGCGTCGAAGCCGGTCACGGTGACGGTGAAGTAGCGGCTGCTCATCCGGTGGGCGTCACCCCCAGGTCTCGCCCACCGGATGCGCGTCGTCGGTGAACACCCCGCCGAGGGGGCCGTACGGCGCGAGTGCCGCCGGTGCGGTGCCGTCCGCGATGCGGGAGGCAGACCGCGAGTCGTCTTCGGGCCGGTAGCCCATGGCGTGCCCGGCCTCGAGCGAGAACCACCCGTCGGCGTTGTCGGAGACGCCCCAGACGAGGTGGTGCCGGCCGTCGTCGAGCACCGCGGCGGCCTCGATGAGACGGGTCATGTCGCCCGGCGAGAGCCACTGGGCGGCGCCACGACGGTCGCCGGCCTCCGACGTGAAGGCGCAGATGCGCGCGCTGACGATCGACATGCCGAAGCGGTCGGCGTAGAGGCTGCCGAGTGCCTCCATCGCTGCCTTGCTCACGCCGTAGAACGTGTCGGGACGGGGAAGCAGGGGCGCGTCGGATGCCGCGTCGACCGCGGGCGCGAATCCGACGGCGTGGATCGAGCTGGCGAGCAGCACCCGGCGCACCCCGGTGTGGCGGGCCGCCTCGAGCACGCGCTGCGTGCCGTCGATGTTGACCCGGAGCAGGTCGGCCCACGGCCGCTCGGACGAGAGCCCGGCGAGGTGCACGACGGCGGATGCCCCGGCCAGCACCTCGCGCATGCCGGCGTCGTCCTCGATCGCGACGTCGTGCCAGGTCGCACCGTCGGGCAGGTCCATGCCGCTCGGCACCGGGGCCGTGTCGACGAGGCGGAGCTCACGCCCCGGCCGGCCGAGCAACGGCACGACCTCGCGCCCGATGCGTCCGGCGGCGCCGGTGATGACGATGGTCTCGGTCTCTGCGGGCAACGTCGCGGTCCTCTCCTGGATGGGCCTCACCAGTCGGCGTACTCCACATGCTCGACGGTGATCCCGTCTTCGGAGTCGACCACCGCCCGCGTGCCGTTGGGTCCGAACAGCCGCAGGTCGTACTTTGTGGCGTCCATGTACACCGTGTACCCCACGTCCGTGTCGAACGGCAACTCGGCGATGACCTCGCCGTCGGGCGTGATGAGCTGGGCATGGTCGGTGGTGACGGCCAGCCGCGTGGGATAGGTGCCGTCGGGCAGACGCACGGACTCGAGCGCGTCGGCGGCGGTCTCCGCGACCGCGGCGTACTCGCGTTCGGTGGCGGCCTGCTCGGCCGCGATCTCGGCACTCGACAGTGTCGGCTCGGGCGGCTCGAGGCGCTCGGAGAAGACGAAGAGGAACGCGAACTGCAGCACGCCGAAGAACGTGAGCACGAGTGCGATCGCGGAGACCACGAGCCCGGCGACGCCGATGGCGGGCGCGGGCCGGCCACTTCGCCGAACGCGCACGACCGCGACGATGGCGGCCGCGAGCCCGATCGCGGCGAGCAGCGCGCAGACGACGATGGTCACCGGGTCGGCAAGGAACAGGTTGACGGAGCCCAGGATCGCGAGGATGCCGAGCACCAGCGAGGTCCACGCGAGCGCGGTGGTGCCCCGCGGAGACCCGACCGGGGCAAGTGTCGGCGTGGGTGCTCCCGGCGCGGCGGGGTCGCGGGTCGCTTCGGGCTGCGGTGCCGACATCGAGGTGGCCTTCGGGTGGGGTGGGTCGGAACGCTCCGGCCCGCTTCGGATGAGCCTCGCATCCCGCGCGGGTTCTGCGGAAGGCCCAGTCTGAGGGATGCCGCAGAATTCGCGTGGACCGGGAACACCGCGAACAGGCGCACCGTTGGCCAGAGCATGACGACACTCGGAATCATCGGAGCAGGACACATCGGCAGCCAGGTCGCGCGGGCCGCGATCGCGAACGGGTACGAGGTGGTCATCGCCAACTCGCGCGGCCCCGAGACGCTCGCCGACCTCGTGGCCGAGCTGGGCCCGAAGGCGCGTGCGGCGACGGCGACGGATGCCGCGGCGTCGGGTGACGTCGTGGTCGTGACGGTGCCCTTCAAGGCCTTCGACGCGATCCCGGTCGAGCCGCTCGCCGGCAAGGTCGTGATCGACACGAACAACTACTACTGGGAGCGCGACGGCCACGTCGCAGAACTCGACGAGGGCCGCAACACGGTCACCGGGATGCTGCAGCAGCACCTCCCCGAGAGCCGCGTCGCGAAGGGCTTCAACCACATCACCGCTCGCGACATCACGACCGACGGCACTCCGGCCGGCACGCCCGGCCGCCGCGCGCTGGCCACGGCGAGCGACTTCGCGGATGCCGCGGAGTTCGTGACCGACCTCTACGACCGCTTCGGCTTCGACACCGTGAACGTCGGGCCGCTCGCCGAGAGCTGGCGGGTCGAGCGCGACCAGCCCGCGTACTCGGCCGGCGCGCAGACCCGCGACGAGCTCGTCGCCAACCTCGCGCGCGCCGAGCGCACCGTCACCGCGGCGTAGAGAGCCTCAGCCCAGCGTGGCGACGAACGCCCGCACGCGCTGCGCGAGCTCGGCGGGCACCTCGCCGATGGCGAAGTGCCCGCCCTCGTCGAGGCGGTCGAACTCCCGCAGGTCGAGATAGTGGCGGCGGGCGATCGACTCGGGGTACGTGCCCTCATGGCGCTGGATGTAGACGGCCGCCGGCACCGCCGTGGGCGGGATGGGGTCGGGCTGGTCGGCGCCCTCGTAGTACGGGCGGAACGACGACCCGATCGACTGGGTCACCCAGTAGATCATCGCCTCGGTGAGGATGCGGTCGCGCGAGATGTGCCGCTCGACCGCAGCCGGATCGCCCGGCGGGGTGTCGCTCCAGCCGACCAGCTTCTCGGCGAGCCACGCGAGCAGCCCGGCGGGGGAGTCGTTGAGCGCGACGGCGAGCAGGTCGGGGCGGGTCGCCTGGATGTGCCCGTATCCGCCGTCGGGTCCGTGACGGGCGGCGAGGTCGTCGAAGAACGCGCGCTCAGCGGCATCCGTCAGCGTCTCGCGTTCGTCGCCGGTGGGGAAGTGCGCGTGCGTCGCGACGATGCCTGCGACCTGCTCGGGGTAGCGGGCGGCGATGAGGTCGCTGACGTTCGCCGTGACGTCTTCGCCGTAGGTGACGTAGCGCTCGTAGCCCAGCACGTCGGTCATGAGGGCGTGCATGGTCGCCGCGAGTCGCCGCTCGGTCATGGGGCCGTCGGCGTACGGCGACGAGAAGGCGAACCCCGGCAGGCTCGCGACGACGACGTCGAAGTCGGGCAGCTGGTCGGCGAAGTCGAGCTGGAGCGCGAAGGTGTGCGGCCAGCCGTGCATGACCAGCAACGCCGGGGCATCCGCCTGCGACGAGCGAAGGTGCACGAAGTGCACGTCGGCGTCGTCGATCTCGGCGATGAACTGCGGATGGCTGTTGAGCCAGGCTTCGCGTGCCCGCCAGTCCCATCCGAGCCAACTGTCGACGAGCTCGCGCAGGTACGCCGCGTTCATGCCCGAGGCGGGGGTGCGCGGCGAGTCGGGGAGGAGCCTCGTGCGCGCCAGGCGCTCGCGCAGGTCGTCGAGCACGTCGTCGGCGACGTGGACCTCGAATGGCTGAACCGTGGTGACCATGCGCCGAAGCTACTCCGGGCTGCCGACATGCGCCCGCGACGGCTACCCTCGCTCACCATGGAGTACACGCTCGAGCACCCGTTCGTCGTCGACTTCCCATTGCGCGGCGACGGTTGGATGGCCGTCACGACCCCCGCGCACCGGGTACCGAGTCACGGCACCGACCTGCTGGGGCAGCGATACGCGTACGACCTGCTGCGGGTCGACCGACGCAGGGGCGTGCACTTCCACCCGGCGAGCACGCTGCGCGGCGAGCTCTTCGGCGGGCGCACGCGCGAGAGCTACGCGTGGGGTGCGACCATCCACGCGCCATTCGACGCCGAGGTCGTGCGCACGGCCGACGGCATGTCCGAGCGGCAGTGGATCCACCCGGCGCGCGAGCTCTGGCACCAGCTGAGGAACGCCGCGACGTTCTCGCCCGAGAAGCTGCCGTCGATCCTCGGCAACCACGTGATCCTGCGGCACGCCGACGCCGACGCCGACGCCCACGCCGACGCCGACGGCGTCTTCGCCGCCCTCGTCCACCTGGCGCCCGGTACCGTCGCGGTCGCCGAGGGCCAGCGAGTACGCGTCGGCGACGAGCTCGGACGTGTCGGGCACACCGGCAACTCGACGTCGCCGCATCTCCACTTCCAGCTCATGGACTCGCTCGACGCCATGACGGCTCGCGGCATCCCGTGCGCGTTCCGCAGCTATGAGGTCGAGCGCGACGGCGGCTGGGTTCCGGTCACAGACGGCATCCCCGGGCGCCGCGAGCGCATCCGCTCGGTGCAGGCAGAGTGATCGGATGCCGCGAGCAGCCCTCGCGGCATCCGGAATCACTGCAGGTTCGTGAAGACCGCGTCGTCGTAGTCGAAGCTCGGCGCGATCTGCATGGTGAGCGAGTTCGGGTCGGCGACCGACCACGCCGACTGCCAGGTGACTGACTGCCCGGGCAGGATCACGGTGGTCGGCGGCACGCCGATGTCGCCGCTCTCGGAGACGTCGAAGATCTGGCTGCCCTCCTGGCCGCCCGACGCGAGGCGGGGATACGGCAGCGGCTCGAGGTTCTCGGTCGAGTTGTTGGTGATCGTGATCGTGAAGACGAGGTTGCTCGCGAGGTCCGCGCCCGCCGCGTACTCGCTGGGCGTGTACGGCTCGGGCGCCGAGACCGTGAGTTCCACGTCGTCCTCCCACACCATCGTCTGCCCGAAGGACAGCGTGTCGACGGCGTCGGGCGCGGGCTCCTCGGCGAGCGGCTCCTCCGCCGCTTCCTCGGCGGACTCGGATGCCTCGGCGATCGCCCCGTCGATGTCCTCGAACGCCTCGTTGAACGAGGTGGAGACGACCGTGAAGAACACGACCACGGCCACGACGGTGCCGACGACCGACAGCGCCAGGCCGGTGATGGCCGGCCACTTCGCGCCCTTGAGGAACAGGGCGACGATCGACAGCACGAACGCGATCGGCAGGAGCACCCATCCGACGACGAGTGCGCCGGGGATGCACGCGAAGATGAAGCCGATCGCCGCGACCGCCAGGGCGATGATGGCGAGCACGTGCGGCTTGCCGGCGGGTGCAGCCGGAGCGGCATCCGCCGTCACGACCGTGCTCGTCGCGCCGGGCCCGTACACCGGCTGCGCCTCGCCCGATGCGTATGCGGGCGCCGTGGGATCGGCGGTCGTGGCGGCGGGCGCCGCGGCAGCGGGTGCGGTGTGATCCGTCCAGGCATTCCCGTCCCAGTATCGGAGCGTTCCGCTGCCGGACCCGTCGTCGTACCAACCTGCAGGAGTCCCCGGTGCATCGCTCATGCGTTCGATGCTGGCAGAGGATGGCACGCACCGGCCAGGAAAGCTGTACCCCAGATCGGGGTACAGGCGGGGATCGCAGTCGGGCCCCACGCGACGTCCGCGTGACGCCCGCCCGCCTCGCGACTACCGTGAGCGGCATGGACGTTTCGGTGTGGAATCGCGACCAGGCTGCGGCCGCCGCCCGGCGGGTGGTCGAGGACAATGACTACCTGACCCTCGCGACCGCCGGCGCAGAGGGCACGCCGTGGGCGACCCCGGTGTGGTTCGCCGCCGACGGACTGGCGCAGTTCTTCTGGGTGTCGCGGATGACTCGCCGGCACTCGCACAACATCGAGGAGCGTCCAGAGGTCGCGCTCGCGATCTTCGACTCGACGACGCCCGTCGGCGAGGCGGAGGCGGTGTACGTCCAGGCGCTTGCCGGTCAGGTCGACGATGCCGAGTTGGGGGCCGCGCTCGCCGTGTTCGCTGGGAAGTCGGCGGCACGCGGCATCCGGGTGTGGGACGAAGCGGATGTCACGGGTGACGCGCCGCATCGCCTCTACGTGGCGCGCGCGACCGAGGTCTTCGTGCTCGATCCGAACGAGCAGCGGGTGCGGATCTGATCGGTGCGGAGTCGTTTCGCGCGTCGGTGTCGGCGCCGCGAGCGGCGCGCGGTCGGGCGGCGAGCCGGGTGCGGCATCCGTGCCTGCGGTCGTAGCATCGGGGGAGCGCGCGACGTCGGCTCCATGGCGGTGCCGGCGGTGTGCGAGCCCCCGCCCCCGGAGCCCCAGTGACCATACCCGCTGACCACGACCTGCCCAGTTTCGTCGTGCCCACCGACGCGTTCGAGCATCGCCCACGCCGGCATATCGCACCCGGCGACGGCCTGCGACCGCGGCGCCTGGCGGCCGCGCCGCCCGAGTCCGAGCCCGGGCCTGAGCACGGGCCTGCGCGCGAGCCGGAGGCTGCGCGCGAGCCCGAGGCGGCGGCCGACATCCAGCGCTACTACCTCTGCTGCATGGAACCCGACGGCGAGTTCGTCGAGGTGATCGTCGCCGTCTCCGATGCGGGACGGCGCCGGTACTTCACGACCGCCGACGGTCGGCGCTTGACCGAGGTCGAGGAGGACTACTTCGACCTCCTGCGCGAGAGCGGTGCACGCTCGATGCTCGAGCTCGACGACCGCGAGATGGGCGAGCTCGAGGCGGAGCTGCGGTTCGTGCGCTCGGTGCGCGGCCGCGACCCGCTGCTCGAGATCGAGCCGCCCGATGAGCCGGTTGAGGCGCGCCTCACACAAGTGGATGAGGCACACGCTTCGGGTGCCGCGCAACCGCCAGGGCCGGTTGCCCCCGAGGACGAGACACCGTTCGAGCCGGTTGCACCGCCGCCGCCTGAACCCCCAGTGACGGATGCCGCTCCGCCGGGGCATCCGGCGACCGAAACCGAGACCGCGACCACAACCGATGACGATGACGACGCGGGCGACCTGCCCGACTGGACGATTGAGGAGTTCGAGGCCGTGATGATGGGATCCACGACGACGTACGAGCAGGTCGCAGCCGAGGCATCCGCCCCGACCGGCGACGAACCGCAGGTCGCGCTCGACGCCATCGCGCAACCGTTGCTCGACGCCGTCGCGCAGGTGTCGCTCGCCAAGGGCATCGCGTTCGTCGCGCACCGCGGCCAGGTCGACCGGGTCGGCGCCGCGTACATCGATCACCCGGGCCGCGTCGCCGAGCGCTTCGACCCGGTGCACGACCCGATCGCCGCGGCATCCGCGTGGCTGCACGACGTGCTCGAAGGCACCGTCGTGACGGCCCAGGAACTCCTCGAGGCGGGCGTCCTTCCCGAGATCGTCGAGGTCGTGCACCTGCTCACGCGCACGCCGGATGTCGCCGACGACGAGTTCCACGCCCGCATCCGGCGTCACCCCGTCGCGCGCCGCGTGAAGCTCGCGGCGATCGACGACAACGCGGCGCCCTGGCGCACGCGCCGCCTCGACTACGAGACCCAGGTGGTGCTCGCCGAGCGCTACCGGCACGCCCGGGAGCTGCTCGGCGAGGACTGAGCCCGGTTCCGAGCGCCGCCGGCGACGGCGGGGCTGGCTGTCGGCCGCCCCGCCGCCCGCCGCTTTAGGCGACCCGCGATCAGGCCGCCGACTGCTCCTGCGCCGGCACGGCCGCACGAAGCCCGTCGACGAGCGGGGTCGTCGGGTGGCCGATGAGGCGCGACAGGGTGCCGGTCGGCACGTCGAGCACGCCGCGGCGGATCGCGTCGTCGATGCCGGCGACGAAGGCGGCCGTGCCGGCGTCGAGCCCGACCGACTGGAGCGCCGCCACGTGCTCGTCGGTCGTCAGGCGGGTGTACTCGACCGGACGGTCGACGACCTCCGAGGCGGCCGCCGCGAGCTCGGCGTAGTTCCACGCCGCGTCGCCGCCGAACTCGTAGACCTGGCCGAGGTGGCCGTCTTCGAGCAGCACGGCCGCGTCGCCGGCGGCGAAGTCGGCGCGGGTGGCGCTGGCCACGCGACCGTCGGCCACGGATGCCGCGATGCTGCCGGTCGAGGCCGCACGCGCGACATCCGCCGCGTAGTTCTCGGTGTACCAGTTGTGGCGCACGATCACGGCGGGAACACCTGATGCGGCGATTGCCTCCTCGGTGGCCTTGTGATCGGCGCCGAGTGCGTAGTCGGCGGTGGCCGCCTGCGGTGCGCTCGTGTAGACGAGCTTCGCGACGCCCGCGGCCTTCGCCGCGTCGATCACGTTGCGGTGGCCGGCGAGGCGCGAGCCCGGCTCCGAGCCCGAGATGAGCAGCACGGTGTCGACGCCGTCGAGGGCGACCGCGATGGTGTCGGGACGGGCGTAGTCGAGCTCGACGGTGCGGATGCCGCGTGCCGCGACGTCCGCGAGCTTCGAGGTGTCGCGCGCGCTCGCGACGAGATCGTCGGGCTGGGCGCCGCGCTCGAGCAATGCGTCGACGACGAGGCGGCCGAGCTGGCCCGAGGCTGCGGTGACGAGGATGGTCATGATGGTCCTTCCGATTGCGTACATCGAGGGCCAACCGGATGCCGCTCGCCAACCTTCCCGAGATCGTGTACCCACTTTGAAGTAAGGTACAAACATGGTGGTAAGTCTTGCGCAGATCCGTGAAACGTCCGGCGAAGTGTTCACCGAGGGATGCCCTACGCGCGTCGTGCTCGATCACATCATGAGCAAGTGGGGCGTGCTCGTGCTGCTCGCGCTCACCGACGGCACGCACCGCTGGGGAGAGCTGCGCCGCGAGGTCGAGGGCATCAGCGAGAAGATGCTCGCGTCGACGCTACGCACGCTCGAGGCCGACGGGCTCGTCGAACGCCGCTCCTACCCCGAGGTGCCCCCGCGCGTCGAGTACTCGCTCACCGACCTGGGGCGCGACCTGATGGACCGAATGCTGCCCCTCGTCGAGTGGGTCGCGGCGAACGCGGGTCGGGTCATCCCGGTCGGATAGCCTGTGCGCGTCCTACATCGCATCGAGAGGCCCCGATGACCAGCCAGCCCACGCCTGCCCAAACCACCCCTGCCCAGCCGACCCTTGCCCAGCCGGCCCTTGTCCAGCCGAATCCCTATGCGGCCGTGTCGCCGGCCGGATGGCACCTCGAGCCGGGCTCGAATCGCTATCGCTGGTGGGACGGGTCGAGCTGGGGTGTCTACCACGACCAGATGCCGGCCGGGTATGTCGGGCCGGTCGCCCGAGTGGCCGTCGTTCCGTCGTCGGCGACGAACGGCTTCGCCGTGGCCGCGCTCGTGCTCGGCATCTGGGGCTTCCTCGTCACGTGGATCCCGTTCCTCATCGGCCTGGTGCTCGGCGGCCTGCCCGATCTCCTCGCGGTCGTCTTCGGCATTCTGGGCATCGTGCGCGCGAACGCCTCAGGTGGCCGTGGCTTCGTCATGGCCCTGATCGGCCTCATCCTCGGCGGACTCGCGTTCCTCTCGTTGTTCGTGGGCGCAGGCACGCTCTGGTAGCCCGCCCCGCGCAGCCTTCCCTGCCCGATCGGGCACACTGCACGCTCGCAGAGCGTGGCCGCGGTTAACCTCGCACTGAGGAGGACGGGCGGGCCAGCCGTCGGCGACCCGTCCGCGAGAGGATGCGGCATCGCAGGGTCGGCGACGACGAGGCCGACGAGACCGGCCGGCGCATCGGGAACGGCCGACCGGCTTCCGCCGTCGTGCCCGCGGTCGGCGTCGCCACTGATCGCGAGGCGGCGCCGCTCACCCTCGCCGGCGTGCAGCGCGTCGCCGGAAATCGCGCGGCAGCGGAGCTCGTGGCATCCGATGGGGTGTCAGCCCGCGCGGCCGGCGGCATCGTGCGCCTGCAGCGTCAGCCGGTCGATGCCGGCGTCGACGCGGATGCCCCGACCGATGCGCAGGTGCAGACACCGGGTCAGCAACCGGCTCAGACGCCCACCCAGGCTCCGGCGCAGCAGCCGACCCAGACGTCGGGGCAGCAGCCCGCGCAGGGCGTGCCGCAGCAGGGAGCGGCGCAGCCGACGACCGCCGCGCCGCGCGACGTCGACACGACCGACGTGCCCTATCCGCCCGCCCGGCCGAGCATCCAGGTCGTGCGCGGCACACCCGTCGTCGTGGCCGGGGCCGCGCCGCCGGCCGCCGAGACCGCGCCCGTGCACGGCATCGACACCACGATCGAGTTCTGGGGCGTCGCCGGGGTCGCCGCCTACGTGGACCAGCTCGTCGACGGATGGCGCACGCGCCGCGCCGCGCAGGGGCAGGCCGTCGACGTCGCCGCGACGCGAGCGTCGTTCGTGACCGACTTCGACGAGACGATGCAGGGCTGGTACCAGCGCAGCAGCTTCAGCACGCCCTTCGCAGGCCTCGACGCTGCGGTCCTTCGCCAGCTCAATGGGAGACGCACACGGCTCGCGCAGGCCGTCGCTAACCGGCGCGTCGTCGAGAACGGCCGACGACGCCCGCTCACGGCCGATGAGCGCAGCGCACAGCTCGAGGCCGAGCTCGTCGTCGAGCGGCAGCTGTTCGTCGACAAGATCGTGTCGCACCTCACCGAAGGAGCCTGGGGCTGGATGCTCGAGCGGCGCGAGCACCTCGACTTCACCACGGTCACCCAGCGCGGTGTGCGCGAACTGCGGAACTTCACGCCCGGCGCCCTGCCGAACGTCGACGCCGTCGCCCTCGTGCGTGGTCGACTCGCCGCGCGCAACCGCGCGCTCACCGACCCCGAACGGGCTCGGGCCATCTCCCAGGCGGAATCGGCACTCCGGCGTCGCACCCGCGACCCGAAGGCGACGCTGGATTCCGCCGGCGAGGAGGCGGCGGTCGTCGCCGCCGAGACCCGCAAGTTCGGCGGGCAGCAGCAGGTCGACGCCGCCGTGCGGGAGGCGGCGATCGACATCGAGGAACGCGGCTGGGAGAACGTGCACGAGCTCGACGCGAACGGCCGGCCCGCGTGGGGCTCGGTGTGGGGACGCAACAGCATCGGGGTCATGACCACGACGGCCATCTTCGTGCTGTGGCTCATCGACACGTACGGCGCCGGGTTCACGGCCGACAACTACGGCGGTCACGGCGGCGGCGGCTTCGCAGGGCGCGGGCGCTCGCTCGATCTCACGATCCCGCAGCGCCGCGCCGACGGCTTCTTCGACGCAGCCCAGGCCATCACGTTCGCGCTGGCGATCGACCGGGCCGCCTCAGCGATCGGCGTCGAGTGGCGGGTGATCTACGACGACTTCTCGGTCGCGCGCGCGGTGAACGAACGGCTCGGCCAGCGCCGCATCATTGAGGTCGCCAACACGAGCCGCGGTCGCACGGGCGACATCACGAACATCAACTGGCACGGGCCGCTGGTGAACCACTTCCACCTCGACCTCGCGTTCTGAGCACCTCGCGGCGTCAGCCCCCGTTCGCCCGCTGGTCGACCGCGCGCCGCAGGCGGTCGACGTCGAGTTCGAGCAGCTCGAACGTCTCGCGCAGCCGCCCGGCGGCATCCGGATGCTCCTCCTCGAGGCATTCGGCCAGCAGCAGCCCGTCCTTGCTCACCTCCGTCAGCGACGCCATGAGCGAGAGGACGGCGGATGCCGGCAGCGTCATCGTCCCTCCGGACTCCGAGGCATCGGTCACTTCGCCGACCTCCACGGCGTAGAGCAGCGCACTGCCGAGCGCCGCGCGCTCGCGCGCGCATCGAGCCGTTGCGGCATCCGTGTCGTCGCCGAACACCTCCGCCGGTACCCCGGCGCTCTCGAGGTAGGTGTCGACCTCGCCGTCGGATGCCACGATGCGCATGATCTCGGGCGAGTCAGCCGTCGTGATCGCGATCGTCGCTTCGAGCCCGGTTGATTCGTCACTCATCTCGATCGTCCCCTTCGGCCACCCGCTCCACCAGACGTCGGGAATCTACTCCGGGTGGCTCGGCGCGGCAACGGCCGACGATCGCGTCGGCGATGCTTTCCGGTCGGAAACCTCCGGCACTTCGGCACTCCGGCACTTCGGCACCGACTTCTCCGAGAGAACGCATTCGTTGACTTCGAGCGCTCGCGGCATCCGCTCGGCTCTGGTAGTCAGGTGCACATGGCCGCACCGCACGTCGCGCTGCTGCGTGGCATCAACGTCGGCGGGCGGAATCCGATTCGCATGCCCGAGCTCGTCGAGTGCTTCAGCGACGGCGGCTTCCGGGACGTCGTCACCTACCTGCAGAGCGGCAATGTGCTGTTCCGGCCCGGCGGCGGGGGTCGCCGCGGCGGCCGGAAGCTCGAAGCCGACGTCGAGGCGATGCTCGAGGAACGGTTCGGGATGCCGCTGCTCGTCGTGATCCGGTCGCGTGACGAGCTCGCCAAGACGATCGAGGCCGCCCCCGCCGATCACGGGTCCCCGAAGCTGCGCAGCGACGTCTTCTTCCTCAAGCACCCGCTCACGGCCGAAGCGGCGCTCGCCGAGATGCCCGAACTGCGCGAGGGGGTCGACGCGGTGGCGGCCGGACCGGGCGCGATCTACTTCTCGCGGGTGGCCGCGCGGGCGACGAAGACCCGCATCCAGAAGTTCATGGCGATGCCGGTCTTCCAGCAGGTGACCGTGCGCACGTGGGGCACCTGCACCAAGCTGCTCGAGAAGCTCGACGAGATGGAAGCGGCCGCCTGACTCCTCGCGGCCGCTACCCTCGACGCATGCCTGCGACCGAACGCCTCTTCAGCTACGGCACCTTGCGCCTGCCCGCCGTACAACGCGAGCTGTTCGGCGCCGAGTTGCCCACGTCGGCCGACGCGCTCGTCGGGTGGCGGCTCCGGATGCTGCGCATCACCGATCCCGACGTGGTCGCGTTGAGCGGCGAGGCCGAGCACCCCATCCTGGAGCGGACTGACGACCCCGCCGATCGCGTCGACGGGGCCGTGCTCGAGGTGACCGCTGCGCAACTCGCCGCCGCCGACGACTACGAGGTCGACGACTACCGCCGGGTGCGGGCGCAGCTCGCGTCGGGCGGCGACACCTGGGTGTACGCGGCGGGTTGATCATCGCGGCGCACCTTCTCGTCCGCGACCCGCGGACATTTCGGCATGAGGTCGGGCCCCGTTCAGCGCCGGCGGCGTCCTTCTTCCCAGCTCACGAGCCCGGTGAGCACGACCAAGGCGAGTCCGACCCCGATGAAAGCCCAGGTGAACTCGGCCGATCCGATGTAGCTGACGGGCTCGACGTCGTCGTCCTCGTCGCTCTTCGCGCTCGCTCGTCGCTCAGCAGCTTCGGCGGCCGCGTCGTCGAGCTGCGCTTGCAAGTAGACCGCGCGAAGTTCCACCGGCCAATCCGTCGGGGGTGGAGTTGCCGGGAGTTCGACGCCGATCCACTCGTCCCTGTCGGCATCGTCGCTCGGCTGGGTCTCGGAGCTCGATGAGCCCGCGCTCGTTTCCCCAGCGCTGTTGTCGGGCGCGCCCTCGACGAAGGGGAGCGCGATCGCGACCAGCCCGATCGAGAGCGCCACCACGGCTGCACGAAGGGCCCACGCCCTGCGCTGCGTGAGCACGCCGACGTACAGCACGAGCGCGTCGACCCGCTCGGCCATTCGCAGGTCTCGAGGTGTGGAAGTCGGCAGCGTCGCCCCGCTGGTGGTGTCGCCCACTCGGGGATACACGAACGACGTGTAGTACGTCGAGAGCAGCACCGCGAGGCCCAGGAACACCGGGGTGATGATGGCTCGAAGGGGCAGCGCCTCGCCGGTGGCGGAATAGACGAACCCGAGCAAGCCGGTGTAGATCGCGAGCAGCGCGGTTGCGGCGCCTTGCAACACCGTCACCGCATTCTTCGCCCGGTCGGTAGCCCCGGTGATGACGGTGAAGAGCGTGTCCTCGAACGCCGCATCCCGCTCATCGCGGAACGTCTGGTTCGCCGCCCGGATCTTGGCGGCGGGGTCGGTTTCCTCCGCTTCGTCGTCGTCGGCGACGCCGGTGGCGCTCACAGCGGCCTCTTGTAGAGCGGAGGATTCTTGGGACGCGGCGGATGCACCTTCGGCTTACTCCGGTTCACCCAGCTCTCGGCGGCATCGGCTCGAACGACGTCAAGCTCGACCGGTGCCCCGGTGACCAGATGCCCCGCTCGGGCAACGAGCGGATCCTCGTCATCGGCTTCGACGTGTATCCACACCCTGTTGCCGCGCACGAACTCGCGTCGATCGCAGAGATCGTCTTCGACCTCGCAGAAGATGCGATCCTCGACCTTCTTGGCCATGGGAACCCCCCCCCCCCCCGGGTTACGCGGATTCTGGCAGCGCGGGAATCGCGCGGCAATACCTGAGGAACCCCCAATACGCGCCACACGGTGATGAAGTGCTCACAGCCCCGAGCGCATGCCGCGGCCGCGAACCCGCGCGCACGGTGCGGCGCGCTGCGGACGGCCGGCACCACGGCGGGAGTACGCTCTCGCCCAGCGACGACGCCGCAGCGCGGCGCGGCGATGCGCGGCCTCGGCCGCGGCGAGGAGGCGGAGATGGTCCCCGAGATCAACACCTGGGCGGTGCTGGTGGCGACGGCGTCGAGCATGGCGGTCGGCGCCATCTGGTACGCGCGGGGTGTGTTCGGCACCCGATGGGCGAAGCTCGCGAACGTGGACCTGGACCGTCCGGGCGCGAGCGCCGTGATGCCACTCATCGTGACGGTGCTCGTGAGCTTCGTCACGGCGTGGGTGCTCGCGGGCGCCACGAATATCGCGTGGCACTTCTACGGCGGCGGGTACCTGGCGGCGGCGCTGCTCACCGCGGTGATCCTCTGGGCCGGCTTCACCGCCGCTCGATTCATCACCCACGACGTGTTCGAGGGCCGCCCGTCATCCCTCACCGTGATGAACATCGCGCACGAGCTCGTCACGATCGTCATCATGGCGATCATCATCGGCGTCTGGCCGCCCGCCGGCACCGTCTGACCGTCGGCGGACGCGGCCAGAGCGAACCGCGCCCCAACGCTGCCCCGGGGCATCCGCAGCGCTGAATCGGCACATCATCCCTTGTCGAATCCTTCGGTACTTCGGTACTTCGGTACCGATTTCGAGGGAGCGTTGCTCTCACGCCTCCGCGCCGCTGGCACCGCACCCACCCGGTCCCAGCCCGCAGGCTCTTCACCCCTGCGGGTCGACCGCCCCACCGAAGTAGACCTCGACGGACTTCACCCGGCCGTCCTCGACCTGCGATGCCTCGGCGTTGCGCCAGCGCACCCCGTCGACGCGGTACTCGTACCGGTGAAGCACCACCCCGTCGATCTCGGCGATCTGCAGCGTCTCGGATGGCTCATCGAAGTGGTCGGCGGTCGGAAAGCAGCGCTCCAGCCAGGCGGCCTTGTCGAGGTGATCGTCCTGCGGGCTGGTGAAGACGAAGTCGTCGGCCATGAGCGCCTCGGCTCGCGCGCGATCCTGCTGGAGGAACGCCTGCATGAACGACCTGACCACCGCGACGCTGCTCGGCTCCGACATGCGGCGATGCTACGTCGCGTGCGGCCGACCCACAACGGGGTCGAGAGAGCGGATGCCGCGAGCCACCGCTACCGACCTGACGCCGTACGCCCGCGGCTGTGCCGCAGCACGGCGACCGCCGCGACCGCCGCGAGTCCCCCGAGCGCCACGGCGACGGCCAGCGTCTCGCCGTCGGGCCGAACGACGCTCTGCCCGCGCATCGCCTGCCAGATGACGAGCAGCACCACCGCGGTGTAGGTCGCTCCGGCCGCGGCGAGCAGGCGGGCGCGGGTCGTTTCGTCCAGGTGTGTCCATCGCAGCAGCGCCCAGGCGAGCAGCGGCAGGAGCTGCAGCGCGTGCAGCCCGACGAAGTGCCCGATGCGCAGGTCGCCGTGCTCGAGGCTCCAGCCGGTGATCGGCATGCCGGCGCCGCCATCCGCCGCCCCGACGGTGTGCCCGCCCGAGTCGTTCCAGCCCTTGTTGAAGATCATCGTCAGGGCGGCGAGCATGCCGAGCACGCTGATGCCGATGCCCCAGCGCAGCCCCGCCGCCAGTCCCGGGTCGAGGCCGCGCTGCCGCAGCACGAGCACGCCGGCGGCGATGGTCGCGATCACCACGAGCGACACGATGCCGCCCATCGCGTAGAAGACGGCGGCATCGAAGTCGGTCGCCTCGTTGTAGTGGCTGGTCGTGCCGCGCAGCACCTGCATCTCGACGAGCGCGATCTCGGCGACGAGCGCGACGGTGATGACGGAGCTGAGCACGGCGAGCAGCCGATCGTGGCCGCGCACGTACGACAGGATCCAGCGCAGCGTCAGCAGGTACACGGCGATCGAGAACGCGAACTTGGCGGGTTTCATCCAGGCAGGCGCCCCCGTGAGCACCGTCGGATCGACGATCAGGCCCACCAGGGCGATCACCAACGCGGCGGCACTGACGCCGGCGCCGACCGCGAGCACGGCGCGTGCCGCTGTCGCGGTCGAGGGCGGACGGGAGGAAGAGCGAAGCGGAGTTGCGAGTGAAGTGGTCATGCCCCGATGCTCCGCGCGCGGCATCCGGCCGTCATCGCACCGCGGAACGCCTCGTTCTCGTACCACGGGACGAGGCGCGAACCCGTCCGATACGGTTTCGTTGAGGCGAAGCCCGGCCATTGCCCACCGAGTCGAAGGCGACGGCAGAACCCTAGCCCGAGGCGAGGCCCGAGAGGAGCGACGCATGACGCGAGCTTCAGTTGCGGCGGGTTCACGGGTCACCGACCTCGTCTACGCCGGCGCCGCCCTCGTCGCCGCGGTCCTCGCCATAGTGAACGCACAGTTCAACCCGGCGGTCGTCGTGGCAATGCTCATCGCCCTCGTGCCGTGGGCGCTGCTCGTCTTCGGCGTCGAACTCCCCCTGCTCGCGTTCGCGGCGCTCGCGATCATCCCGGTCATCCCCGTCATCGCGCTCTCCGAGATCGGCGCGGCCCTCTTCCTCAGCCTGGCGGCCGCGAGCCGGCTCGCCAGCAGAACCGACGACTGGTGGCTGATCGGCTCGGTCACCGCCGTCATCATGGCGCTCCCGTTCGTGCCGTTCCTGTTCGGGGTCGAGTGGGATGTGGGCGCGATCTACTTCGCGTTCGGCGGCGCGTTCGCCGTGCTCATCGGCGTGCTCCTGCGGCGCGCAACTCGGCTGGCCGACGAGCTGCGCGCCGCCGAAGGTGAGCTGGCGGATGCCGCGGCACGCGAGGAGCGGCATCGCATCGCGCGCGACGTTCACGACCTCGTCGCGCACTCGCTCACCGTGGTCGTGCTGCATGTCGGCGGGGCCCGGCGGGTGATCCGCTCGAATCCGGATGCCGCTGAGGCGGCCCTCATCGAAGCCGAACGGGTGTCGCGCGAGAGCCTCGACGCGATTCGCGGCGCGGTCGGGATGCTCCGGGATGACGATGAGACCGAGTGGGCTTCGCTGGACCTCGAGCGACTCGTCACGACCTACCGTTCGGCGGGGCTTCCGGTCGAGCTGCGCATCGTCGGAACCCCCGAACCCCTGTCGCTGCCCATCCGGCTCACGCTCTACCGGGTGGTGCAGGAGGCGCTGGCCAACGCCGCCCGGCACAGCGCGCCCGGGGGATCCGCTGCGGTGCAGATCACAATCGACGATCACGCCGTGATCGCACGGGTCTCGAACGGGTACACGCCGGCAGGCGCGACGGATGCCGGTACCGGCCTGAGTCCCGACGGCTATGGGCTCGTCGGACTCCGGGAGCAGGCCGCCTCGCTCGGCGGCGAGCTCAGCAGCGGACCAGAGGGCGATTCGTGGGTCGTCGAGTGCCGGCTTCCCGTCGGAGGTGCCGCGTGAACGCGCCCCTTCGGCTCCTGCTCGTCGACGACCAGGCCATGGTGCGGGCCGGTCTCGCGCTCATCCTCGGTGCCGAGCCCGACATCGACGTGGTTGCCGAATGCGCCGATGGCACTGGCGTGCTGCCGGCCGTTCGTGCGCACCGGCCCGACCTCGTGCTCATGGACGTGCGAATGCCGCGGATGGACGGCCCCGAGGCGACACGGCAGCTGCGCGCGGCATCCGACGCCCCTCCCGTGCTCGCCCTGACGACGTTCGACGACGACGCCGTGCTCTGGGGCGCGCTGACGGCCGGGGCCGCGGGCTTCGTGCTCAAGGACAGCCCGGCCGAGGACCTGATCGCGGCGGTGCGTGCCGTCGCCGCCGGGGGCGCCTGGCTCGACCCGCGGGTACTGCCGCGGGTGCTGGCGCGGGCGAAGGAGCGCGCGCCGTCGTCGGCAACGGCGAGCCGAGCGCTCGAGCAGCTGACCCCGCGCGAGCTCGAGGTGCTGCGCCGCATCTGCGACGGGGCGAACAACCGCGAGATCGCGGCGCAGCTGCGCGTGGGGGAGCGCACGGTGAAGTCCCACGTCTCGGCGATCTTCATGAAGCTCGGCGCCCGCGACCGCGCCGCGGCGATCATCGCCGCCTACGACGCGGGCCTCCGCTCGTAGTCGCGTCTGACGGCCCCGCCTGTCGATCGACCAGCCGCTCGGTCGTCATCCCAATACAGGCCGACATCCGGCTGACTCCCGAAGCGGAGCGAACGAGGATGACCCCCGCGACGGCGGTGCGCGAGTACCCTGTCGCTGGATCGGGTCGAGGAGGAACACCATGCGCTACACACTGCTGCTTCACTACCCCGAGATGACCGCCGACGAGCTCGGTGACGAGGCGCTCGCCGAGGGCCAGCAGGCCTTCACCGCCTACGCCGCCACGCTGCATTCGGCGGGTGTGCTGCTCAGCGCCGAAGTACTGCAACCGTCGTCGAGCACGACGACCCTGCGTGCCGACGGCGACGCCCTGCAGGTGCAGGACGGCCCGTTCGCCGACACGAAGGACCAGCTCGGCGGCACGTTCGTGATCGACGTGCCCGACCTCGACACCGCGATCGAGTGGGCGAAGCAGGCTCCCTCGATGAACTACGGCGCGGGCGGCGTCGAGGTGCGCCCGGGCGCCGTGTACACGGTCGACGGCGTGTGGACTTCCAACGAGTGAACGCCGATGGCGCGCGGGCGGCGGCTGCGGCATCCGTCGAGCTGGTCGCCCGCGCGTCGTACGGGCGGCTGATCGCGCTGCTCGCGGCGTCGTCGGGTGACCTCGCGCTCGCCGAGGACGCCCTGGCCGGCGCCTTCGAGCAGGCGCTCACGAGGTGGCCGGATGCCGGTGTGCCCGACAATCCCGAGGGGTGGCTGTTGACCGTGGCCCGCAATCGCCAACGCGACGCGTGGAAGTCGGCCGAGCGTCGCCTCACCGCACCGGTCGCTGACGACGCCGAGACTCCGGCCGCGGCATCCGTCGACCCCTTGGCCGAGCTCGATCCGTTCGCGATCGGCGACAAGCGGCTGGAGCTGCTGTTCGTGTGCGCGCATCCGGCGATCGACGCCGCCGTGCGCACGCCGCTCATGCTGCAGGTCGTGCTCGGATTCGAGGCGTCGCAGATCGCCACGGCGTTCGCGGTGCCGCCGGCGGCGATGGCCCAGCGGCTCGTTCGGGCGAAGCGCCGCATCCGCGACGCGCGCATCCCGTTCGCGGTGCCCGACCGCCGCGCCATGCCCGAGCGGTTGCCCGCCGTACTCGAGGCGGTCTACGGATGCCACGCCCTCACGTGGCGCGCACCGGCTGACGCTCCCGACTCGATGGCCGGCGAGGCGCAGTATCTCGCGGTGACCCTCGCCGCCCTGCTCGAGCACGAGACGGAGGCGTGGGGCCTTGCGTCGCTCGTGACGCTGTCGCTCGCGCGGCGGGGGAGTCGGCGTGGCGCCGCTCCCGCGCCGGGCCTCGAGCGGGGCTCGTTCATCCCGCTCGACGAGCAGGACGCGTCGACGTGGGACGCCGCGCTCATCGCCGAGGGAGAGGAGTACCTCCGTCGTGCATCGGCGCCGGGGCGGCCGCCGGGCCGCTTCCAGGTCGAGGCCGCCATCGAGGCGGTGCACTGCGATCGCCGTCGCACGGGCGTGACCGACTGGGCGGCGCTGCGCACGCTCTACGTCGCGCTCAACGCGGTCGCCCCGAGCCTCGGTGCGAAAGTCGCCCTCGCCGCGGTGATCGGGCGCGTCGACGGCGCCGCGGCCGGGCTCGCGGCGCTCCCGGAGGAGCCCGAGACGTCGACGTTCCAGCCCTGGTGGGCGGCGCGCGCCGACCTGCTGGCCCGCGCGGGGCGCAGCGCCGAGGCATCCGACGCCTTCGCCCGTGCCGCCGAGCTCACGGATGACCCGGCCGTGCGCACCTACCTGCTGGCCCGCCGGGATGCTACGGCGCGTTCGTGAAGGTCGCGCTCGGGTAGAGCAGGTTCGGAGCCGCCTCCATCGTGAGCGAGCTCGGGTCGTCGAGCGACCAGGCGACCCGCCAGCTGACGGATCCGCCAGGTTCGATCGTGGCGGCCGGCGGGAAGCCGACGTCGTCGGCGGGGTTGAACACGTCGCTGCCGACGTCGAAGACCTGGCTCACCTCCTGGTCGCCCGACGAGAGGGTCGGAAGGGGCAGCGGCTGCAGGTCGGCCGTCGAGTTGTTGGTGAGCGTCAGGGTGAACACGACCGCGTTCGCCTTCGTCGCGCCGACCGCGAAGTCACTCGGCGTGTACGGTTCGGGCACCGAGACCGTGAGGGCGACGCCGTCGTCCCAGGTCATCGTCTCGCCGAACCTGAGGTCGCCCGCCGCCGGTGCCGCGGGCTCCTCGGGTTGCGCAGGGTCGGGCACCGGGAACACCGGCACGTCGGGAACCGCATCATCGATCCCGCTGAAGAGCTGGCCGACCGCCCCGAGGAGCAGCGTCACGAGCATGACGATGCCGACGATCGCGGCGATGATCGAGACGACGAGCCCGGTGATCGCCGCCCACTTCGCGCGGCGCAGCGACAGGCCGATGAGCGACAGCACGAACGCGGCGACCACGAGGATCCACGCGACACCCGTCGCCGCCGGGATGAACATCAACACGAGGCCCGCGATCGCCACGACGAGCGCGATGATGCCCACCACGTTCGGCCCGGGGTTCGAGGGCTCGGTGAACGGATGCTGCGACAGCGCCGTCGTGGGGCCAGCGGCGTAGCCCGCCATCCCCGGGTCGGCGCCCACGCCCGCGACCGCGGCTGGGCTCGCGGCTGGGCTCGCGCCCACCGCCCCGGCTGCGAACGGCACGGTCGGCGCGTCCGCCGGGTACCCGCCCGAAGCGTCCCACCACCCCGCCGACCCGGCCGGGGCGCCGCCATACGGTGACCCCGCGGCATCCGACCCTCGAGACCCCCAGACGAACGGAATCGTCGGACCGGTGGCCCCGACGGGCTTCGTCGCCGCGGCATCCGTCGCCTCGGTACCGCCCGACTCGACCCCGACCTGCGACACGGGCTCGCCCGAGGCGCCCGGCGCCACGTACTCCGTCCAGGCCTCGCCGTCCCAGTACCGCCGCCCGCCGGACCCGTCTTCGTACCACCCCGCGGGCGCCCTCGTCGGGTCGCTCATCTCTCGATGGTGACAGAGCGGGCGCGCCGCCGCACCGGTCGAGTTCCCAGCGTCATCTGCAACCCCACAGCCGCCACCCAGCGCCGCCCGTAGGATCGAACCCATGGCCGGATTCTGGGGCAGACGCAAGCGCGAAGATCCTGAGCTCGCAGCCCAGGACGCCGACCTGGCGAAGCGGGCGGGAACGGCGCTGGTCGCCGCCGACGAGCGCATCCGCGTCACGACCGACGAGCTCGTCTTCGCCGAGGCCGAGCTGGGGCCCGACGCG
This sequence comes from Agromyces sp. P2_B3, assembly GCF_056404815.1. NCBI lineage: Bacteria > Bacillati > Actinomycetota > Actinomycetes > Micrococcales > Microbacteriaceae > Agromyces > Agromyces sp. P2_B3. The sequence continues at coordinate 291,715 of NZ_JBFUDH010000001.1, forward strand.
ACCGCCGACCTGCGCACGGCGCTCACCGCGGTGCGGCAGCACCTGGGCGAGGCGTTCCGGCTGAACCAGCTGAACTTCGACGAGATCCCCGACACCGCTGAGGAGCTGCGCACCCGCAACGCGCGCATCGTGCAGCTCTGCGAGTGGGCGCAAGACCTGCTCGACGAGCGCACGGCAGTGCTCGCCGACAAGGTCGCGCGGGCGCGTCGGGCTCCCGAGATCATCGCCGGCGTGCGAGCGGATGCCGCGCGCCTGCGCGCACGCATCCCCCACGCCCGCGAGACGGTCGACCGGCTCGCGGCCCGCTACGCGCCCGAGGCGCTCTCCCAGGTGGAGGCGAACCCCGCCGAGGCCGAGCAGCTCCTCGGATTCGCCGAGCACAGCGCAGGTGTGGCCGAGCGTCGGCGTGAAGCCGGGCAGCGCGAGCAGGCCAACCTCGCGCTCGAGGCGTCGACCGAGTCGGTGCGCCGGGCGGCAGCCCTGCTCGACGCGGTGGAGACCTTCGAGGTCGAGGCGTTGCGCGCCGAGTCCACGCTGGCGGCCATCGTCGAGGACTCCCGCGGCGACCTCGTCGTCGCGCTCAAGGAGCCGCAGTCACCGGGCGTCAGCAAGGCGATCGCCGACCTGCAGGCCGCCCTCGCGAGCCTCCCGCGCGCCGGCGTCAACACCGACCCGTTCGCCCAGCTCGATCGCCTCCGCGAGGCGAACACGGCGCTGGATGCCGCGATCGCCGCCGCTCGTGAGCGTGCCGCCCGTCCGATCCCGCCGCTCGAGCACGTGCGCCACGCGATCGACGACGCCGACCGCCAGCTCGCGGTCGCCCGCGACGTCTTCGCCGGCTACCGCGGCTGGATCGGCGCGGACGCCCGCACCCGTCTCGCCGAGTCCGAGCGCATCCGCCTCGACCTCGACCGCTTCCTCGGCACGCCCGCGGCGCTCGTGACCGTCATCGACGAGGACCACCGCGAGCAGGCGATGCAGATGGCGCGGCGGGTCGCCTACCTCGCCGCCGAGGCGCTGCAGCTCGCGCAGCGCGACATCGACGCGTCGCGTCCGCAGGACCCGGGGCAGTGGGGCGGCCAGGGCTGGGGCGGCGGCCGGCGCAGCGGCGGCGGCGACATGATGGGCGGCATCCTCGGCGGCCTGGTCATCGGCAGCATCCTCGACGGCTTCATCGACTGAGCCAGCTGATCGAACTGAGCGGATGCCGCGTGGCGGGCGCCGCGCTCAGCGCGCCGGCTGCACGCTCGCAGGCTGCGCGCTCGCCGCTCGCCGGTGCGACAGCCGGTACACCGCGTGCCCGATCTTTAGCCCGAAGCCCGTCGAGCCGTGGGGGCCGTAGGGCTCGTAGGCGCGCATCTTCGTAATCCGCTCGCCGTCGGTGTCGATGACGAACACCTGCGGAAAGTCGAGGCGCTTGCTGCCCATGTTCAGCACATGATGGGTGGAGGTCTCGACGACGACCGAGGTGCCGGCCTCGTCGAAGAACCACCGCTCGATGTCGAACCGCATACTCTTCATCTGCGTGAACGCCCAGGCGAGTCCTTCGCGCACGGCCGCGATCCCCACCATGTCGGGATACGGGTAGTGCGGGTCGTAGAGCACGATGTCGTCCGACATCGACGCGGTCGCGGCATCGACATCGAGGGCCTGGACTCCCGCGAACATCGACTCGATGAGGTGCTGCACCGGTGCTGGCATGCGGCACACGCTAGCAGTCAGCGGGCCGCGAACTTACGATGGACCATGGTCGCGTTCCGGGTCGGGCGCAGTCGCCCTGCGCAGCACCTCGAAGTCCACGACGCCGAACTGGCGAGGCGGGCTGGACGCGCGCTGGTCGCCGCCGACGAGCGCATCCGCGGCACCGCCGACGAGCTCGGCTTCGCAGAGGCGCAGCTGGGACCCCAGTCGATCGCGCAGGCGGCCGACGCGCTGGATGCCGCCCGCCGGCGCCTGGGCGACGCCTTCCGGTTGCACCGGCTCAACCACGAGGCGAATCCCGGCACCGCCGACGAGATTCGGGCGCGGTACGCGCACATCGTGCAGCTGTGCGACTCGATCGATCGCGAGCTCGACGAGCAGCTCGGCGTGCTCGCCGATCGGATCGTGCTGGCGCGTCGTGCGCCCGAGCTCATCGAAGGCCTGCGAGCGGATGCCGCGGCGCTCCGCTCCCGTGTCCCGCATGCCCGCGCGACCATCGACCACCTCGCCGCCCGCTACGCGCCGGAGGCGCTCGCCGACGTGAACGGCAACGTCGCCGAGGCCGATCAGCTGCTCGGATTCGCCGAACACAGCGTCGGCGTCGCGGAGCGCCGTCGCGCGGCTGGTGAGCGCGAGCAGGCGAGCGTCGCGCTCGAGGCATCCGTCGAATCGGTGCGCCGAGCAGCGACCCTCCTCGATGCGGTGGAGACCTTCGAGGTCGAGGCGTTGCGAGCGGAGTCCACGCTGGCCGTGCTCGTCGAGGAGTCCCGTCGTGACCTCGCCGCCGCGCTCGAGGAGCCCCGCTCTCGCCGCGTCGCGGATACGATCGGTGAGCTGCAGGCCGCCCTCGCCGCCCTCCCGCCGGCCGGCGTCAACACCGACCCGTTCGCCCACCTGAGCCGACTGCGCGAGGCGCGCGAGGCGTTGGATGCCGCGATCACCGCTGCCCGCGAGCGCGCGACGGATCTGATTCCGCTGGTGAGCCACGTGCATCACGCGATCAGGGACGCCGACCGGCAGCTCGATGTCGCTCGCGATGCCATCGCCGGCCACTCGGGCTGGATCGGCGCGGAGGCCCTGGCACGACTCGCGGCGTCCGAGCGCGCCAGGATCGATCTCGGCCATTCCCTCGGCGGCTCCGGCTTCACGGCGACGATCACGGTGAAGGACCAGGATCACCGAGAGCAGCTCATCGCGATGGCCCAGCGTGTCGCGTCCCTCGCGGGCGAGGCGCTGCACCTCGCGCGGCGTGACCTCGACGCCCTACGCCACCGCCCAGCCCACTGAGCTGGTCGTGGCGCTCAGCCCTCGGCCTGCGCCTGATCGATCAGCCGCTGCGCGACATCCGGCACCGAATTCGTCCACGCCCGCGGCGGCCGCTCGTACCCGCTCGAGGCAGGTCGCGGCGGGATCACGACGTCGATGTGCTCGACGGGCCCCCACGGCACCTTCGAGAGGAGGTGGGAGATCATGTTGATGCGCGATCGCCGCTTGTCGTCGCTCTCGACCTCGTACCAGGGCGCTTCGGCGATGTCGGTGTGCACGAACATGGTGTCCTTCGCGCGGGAGTAGTCCTCCCACTTCGTGATCGACGTCACGTCGTTGGGGCTGAGCTTCCACCGTCGCATGGGGTCGTTCAGCCGAGACCGGAACCGCTCCTCCTGCACGACATCCGACACGCTGAACCAGTACTTCAGCAGGATGATGCCGTCTTCCACGAGCATCCGCTCGAAGGTCGGCGCCTGGTGCAGGAACCGGTGGTACTCCTCATTCGTGCAGTACCCCATCACGCGTTCCACGCCGGCGCGGTTGTACCAACTGCGATCCATGAGCACGATCTCGCCCGCCGCCGGCAGGTGCGACACGTACCGCTGGAAGTACCACCGGGTCTTGTCGCGAGCGCTCGGCGTGGGCAACGCCACGATGCGCGTGACGCGCGGGTTCAGGTACTCCATCACCCGCTTGATCGTGGAGCCCTTGCCCGCGGCATCCCGCCCCTCGAAGATCACCACGACCCGCGCGCCGGTGTGCTGCACCCACGCCTGCAGGTCCACGAGCTGCGCCTGCAGCGCCTTGAGTTCCCGCTCGTAGAGCTCCTTCGGCATCCGCTTGGCCATGCGCCACCCCCTCCGCTGCAGCCTACGGGCGGATGCCGCGCCGCGGCGCTGTGCGCGCCAACGCGTGCCGTTCGGAGAACAGCACGCAGTCGGTCCGCCGCACGTTCGTCGAGGTCCGAACGAGCTCAGACGCGCGCCCCACGGCGCACGACGCCGCCGAGCGCATCAGCGTCGAGGGCGAAAAGGTCGCGCGAGCCGGCCGTCGCGGCGCCGGCGAGGCCGGCCGCCTGCGGCAGCAGCTGCTCGGCGTAGAACCGGGCCAGCGGCAGCTGCGACTCCGCGATGCCGTCGGGGTCGAGTCCGCGGGCGGCGAGCGCCGACTTCGCCATGAGCCAGCCACCCAGCACGAGCCCCCAGATGCGCTGGTACGGGGTCGACCCCGACAACACGGCATTCGGGTCGGTGGCGCCGGTGCGGAGCATCCACACCGTCGTCTGCTCGAGGGTATCGAGCTGCGCTTTGAGCTGCGTGCGGATCGAGGCGAACTCGTCTCCGGCGGCCGCGAGCTCGTTATCGAGCTCGCGCATGGTGGCGATGAACTCGAGCACGGATGCCCCGTCGCGAACCGGGAGCTTGCGGCCCACGAGGTCGGCGGCCTGGATGCCGTTGGTGCCCTCGTAGATCGCCGCGATCCGCACATCGCGGTAGTGCTGTGCGACGCCGGTCTCCTCGATGAATCCCATGCCGCCGTGGATCTGCAGCGCCAGGGAGGTGAGCTCGTTGCCGAGGTCGGTGCCGAACGACTTGGCGATGGGCGTGAGCAGGCCGACGATCTCGTTCGCCCGGGCGCGCACCGCGGCGTCGGGGTGGTGCGTCGACACGTCGGTGTAGGTCGCGGTCAGCAACATCATGCGGCGCATCCCGGCGATGTACGCCTTCTGCGTCATGAGCATGCGGCGCACGTCGGGGAAGTCGATGATGGGGGAGTCTTGCGTCGCGCCGATCGCGCGGCCCTGGATGCGCTCCCGCGCGTAGTCGAGCGACTGCTGGTAGGCGAGCTCCGACACGGCGAGGCCCTGCATGCCGACCGAGAGGCGGGCGCTGTTCATCATGACGAACATGATGCGCATGCCGAAGTTCTCTTCACCGACGAGGTAACCGGTCGCATCTTCGTACGAGAGCACGCAGGTGGGCGAACCGTGGATGCCCATCTTGTGCTCGACGCCGACGGTGTGCACGCCGTTGCGCTCGCCGAGCGAGCCGTCGTCGTTCATGAGGAACTTCGGCACGATGAAGATCGAGATGCCCTTCGTGCCGGCCGGCGCGTCGGGCGTGCGGGCGAGCACGAGGTGCACGATCTGGTCGCTGAGGTCGTGGTCACCGAAGGTGATGAAGATCTTCTGGCCGGTGATGCCGTAGCTGCCGTCGGCGCGCTTCACCGCCTTCGTGGTGAGGGCCCCGACGTCGGAGCCGGCGTGCGGCTCGGTGAGGTTCATGGTGCCGGCCCACTCGCCGCTGACCATCTTCGGAAGCCACTGCCGCTTCTGCTCGTCGCTGCCGTAGTGGAGGAGCGCCTCGATCGCGCCCTGCGTGAGCAGCGGCGCAAGGGCGAACGCCATGTTCGCGGTCGTCATGAGCTCCTGGAGGGCGAGGCCGACCGTGCGCGGGAATTCGCCGCCGCCGAACTCCTCGGGCAATGGCACCGAGCCCCAGCCGGCGTCGACATAGGCGGCGTACGCCTGCTTGAATCCGGTCGCCGTGCTGACGGTGCCGTCGGGGTTCAGCCGCGATCCCTCGATGTCGCCGGCACGGTTGGTGGGTGCCACCACCTCGGCCATGAAGTTGCCGGCCTCGTCGAGGATCTCGGAGACCGTCTCGAGGTCAGCGTGCTCATACCCGGGGAGCAGCGCGACGGCGTCGTAGTCGACGACGTGCTCGAGGATGAAGGCGATATCGGCTGTCGGGGGTCGGAATGCACTCATGCCCGGCAGCGTAACTCCGCTTTCGTGGGCGGGTCGTGATCTCTGCGGGTTCCACGATACGCGTCATCGCGCCGCTCGCCGGTTTGGCAGCATCCCACAACGCGCCGCCTCATGGCGTCGAGGCGATCCTAGGTTGTCGACTATTGGGCGGTCCTGTTGGCGACGGCGCATGAAACCGGCTCGACCACGACGTGATCCCGGGCACCGCCGACGAGGTGCCCGCTACCTGCGCATCGTGGAGCTGTGCGAGCTGAGCGAGGACGAGCTCGATGAGCAGACCTCCGCCCTCGCCGAGTGGATGCAGCGGGCGCGGCGTGCGCCCGAGATCATCGCTGCTGTGCGACCGGATGTCGCGGAGCTCCGCTCCCGTATCCCAATTGCCTGCGCGACCATCGACCACCTCGCAGCGCATTATGCACCAGAGGCACTCGCCCACGTTCAAGGCAATGTTGGCGAGCCGGACCAGCTCCTCGGATTCGCCGAGCACAGCGTCGGTATAGCGGAGCGCCGCCGCACGGCCGGTCACCGCGAGCAGGCGAGCGTCGCGCTCGAGGCATCCGTTGAATCCGTGCGCCGAGCGGCGACCCTCCTCGATGAGGTGGAGGCCTTCGAGGTCGAGGTGTTGCGAGCCGAGTCCACGCTGGCCGCGGTCGTCGAGGAGTCCCTTCGCGATCTCGCGGCCGCCCTCGAAGAGCCCCGCTCCCGCCGCGTCGCGGACACGATCGGCGAGCTGCAGGCCCCCCCTCGCCGCCCTCCTACCACCCGCGCTCGGCGAGAAAAAGAGGGGACGGATGCCGGGATTGCCGCGGCCAGTGAACACGAGACGCGCATATGAAAATCGCCCGATTGCTGCCGTCTCAGCGAGCTCTCGGTCCGCAACATGCCCGATTCAGGGGACCTCAACACCAGCGCTGACCGATAGCCTTTGAGCCCATCGACCAACAACCGATTTCCACGCCTGGGTGGAGGAGTCAAGAAGCCAATATGACGCACGACGCAGCCAAATCGATAGCACAAAAGTCTGGTTCGCCGAGGGTCGTGAGGCGGTAGTGGCACTCAAGAAGTCCGACTTATATGGCTCGCTCTGGAAGAGCGCGGATGAGCTTCGTGGGGGCATGGATGCCAGCCAATACAAGGACTTCGTCCTGACGCTGCTCTTCGTGAAGTACGTCTCTGATAAGGCTAAAGCTGACCCGAATAGCCTGATCGAAGTCCCCGAGGATGGCTCGTTTGACGCCATGCTCAAGGCCAAGGGCGACAAAGAGATCGGCGACCGGTTCAACAAGATCATTGGCAGGCTCGCGGAGGCAAATGGTCTCCGAAACGTCATTGACCAAGCCGATTTCAACGATGAGGAGAAGCTCGGCAAGGGGAAGGAGATGCAAGATCGCCTCTCCAAGCTGGTCACTATCTTCAACGATCTCGACTTCCGCGGCTCCCGAGCCGAGGGCGATGATCTGCTCGGTGATGCATACGAGTACCTGATGCGCCACTTCGCCACCGAGTCGGGTAAGAGCAAGGGGCAGTTCTATACCCCCGCTGAGGTCTCCCGGATTCTCGCCAAAGTAGTGGGAATCAACGGAGAGACGCGCCAGGATCAGACGGTTTACGACCCCGCCTGTGGCTCCGGTTCACTGCTCTTGAAGGCTGCAGACGAGGCGCCGCGAGGGATGACGATCTATGGCCAGGAAAAGGACAATGCCACCTGGGCTCTCGCCAAGATGAACATGATCCTCCATGGCAACGAGATCGCAGAGATCGAAAAAGGCGACACCATCACCAGCCCGAAATTCACGGTCGGCAACAGCCTGAGGGCATTCGACTATGTCGTCATGAACCCGCCGTTCTCTACCAAGTCTTGGAGTAGTGGACTTGAGAACGACTACGACCGATTCGAGTATGGCCGGCCGCCGGAGAAGAACGGCGACTACGCCTTCCTCCTGCATGCGCTCAAGTCACTCAAGAGCACAGGTAAAGCAGCGATCATCGTCCCGCACGGTGTCTTGTTCCGGGGTAACGCCGAGGGCGCCATCCGCACCCGCCTTCTGAAGCAGGGCTTCATCAAGGGGATCATCGGCCTGCCCGCCAACCTCTTCTACGGCACTGGCATTCCGGCGTGCGTCGTCATCCTCGACAAAGAAAACGCCGTGGCACGCACAGGCGTCTTCGTGATTGACGCATCCAGGGGGTTTATCAAGGACGGCAACAAGAACCGCCTCCGCAGCCAGGACATCCACAAGGTTGTCGACACCTTCAACAAGCAGGTCGAGATCCCGCGCTATTCGCGAATGGTCCCGATGAGCGAGATCGCCGACCCAAGGAACGACTACAACCTCAACATTCCGCGCTATATCGACTCGTCGGAGCCGGAAGACCTCCAGGACCTTCACGCCCACCTGCACGGTGGCATCCCAGACCGCGACCTGGACGCCCTCAGCGGCTACTGGGACGCTTTCCCGCAACTCCGTAGTCACCTTTTCAAGCCAAACCGACCGGGCTACAGCGACCTGACGCTCGATGTGAGCCACGTGCAGCAGACCATACTTGACTCGAAAGAATTCCAGAAGTTCGCCGACGAGGCCCGTGGGCTCACTAATGACTGGTTTGACGCCTGGCGCCCGCGGCTGGCGGACATCGACGAGAACATAATGCCCTCGGAACTCGTAACCGAGATCAGCGATGACCTGCTAAGACGCTTTCGCCCTGTGCCGTTGCTCGACGAATATGACATCTATGAGCAGCTAATGACCTATTGGCATGAGGCCATGCACGACGATGTGTTCCTCGTGATGATCGGGGGCTGGATCGGTGCCGCCATGCCACGCGCGGCCCGCGTGATCGGCACGGATAAGAGCGGCAAGGCGAAGTTCGAAGAGGCGCACATCACTACAGGGAGCCGAACGTCCACAAAGCGGTACGTGATGGACCTCGTCCCGCCTGAGCTGGTCGTGCGTCGCTACCTCGCTGACGACCAGGCGAAACTGGACCAGCTTTTGACCGACGCCGAGGTTGCATCGCGCGCCCTGGAGGAGTACCTCGAGGAGCACGCCGCCGAAGATGGCTTGGTCTGGGATGCCGTTGAAGACGACAAGGTCACCCAGAAGTCCGTGACGGCGGCGTTGAAGGATGCGAAAGTCTCGGGCGACGACGAAGTGACCGGGGCACTGCAAGAGGTTCTGGCTTTGATGAAGGCGGAAACTGGAGCGAAAAAGTCTGTCAAGGAGGCGCTGGGAGCGCTCGAGTTGGCCACGCTGAAGAGGTACGGTGACCTGACTGAGCCAGAGGTCATCAGCCTTGTTCTCGATGACAAGTGGCGTGCGACTGTGGTGTCTCGCGTCGTCGAGGAGGTAGAGGCGCTTACGCTCGCGCTGGTATTTCGCACCCAGCAACTCGGTGGCCGTTATGCACAGACGCTGGCTGCCCTCGACAGTAAGTTGCGAGATTCGGAAGCGAAGGTTGCTCGTCAGCTCGCCGCTATGGGAATCGAATCATGAATGTCCTCGCGACGGAGCCCCTCGGCAAACTACTAAAGAGGCCCGCGACGTACGGGATTGTGAAGGCGGGTGCGTTCCGGCGGAACGGAATCCCCATGGTTCGTGGCGGAGACATCCGGCCTGGCAGAATCCTGGGTGATCTGCCGCGGGTTTCGGACGCGAAGAGCCAGGAGTATGCGAGAACGGTACTTCAGCCGGGAGATGTTCTGATAGCACTTGTTGGCTATCCCGGGAACACCGCCGTCGTTCCGGAGAACCTCAGAGGAGCAAACATCTCGCGGGCGGTTGGGCTGCTCCGCCCAGGTCCGGAACTTGATCCGAACTACCTGGCGCATTTCTTGAACTCACCGTTCGGGCGTCGAGAATTCTTGAAGCCGAGCGCCGGCTCCGCACAGATTGTCGTCAACCTCTCCGACCTGAATAAGCTTCAAATTCCGCTTCCAGCGCTACCTGAGCAGCACGCAATTGCCTCCTCGCTGTCGGATGTCGAGAACGAGGTCGATGCGGTGGAGCGCCTGATTGCAAAGAAAGAAGCAATCAAGCAAGGAATGATGCAACTCCTTCTGACTGGCCGCGCTCGCCTACCAGGGTTCGACGCACCTTGGACAACCAAGCCGTTTGGGGAGCTGCTGGCCTACGAGCAGCCCGGCCGATACCTCGTATCTAGTGTCGAGTACGTGGCCGCTGGTACCCCGGTCCTCACGGCCGGCAAAACCTTTGTTCTAGGCTACACATCGGAGCGTCGCGGAACATATGCGAGCGTACCGGTGATCATCTTCGACGATTTCACCACAGCATCGAAGTTGGTTGAGTTTCCGTTCAAAGCGAAGTCCTCGGCTATGAAAATGCTGTCTGCCCGCCCTGGCGTCAACCTGCGGTACATCTTTGAGCGGATGCAGCTCGTTGACTTCGTCGCTGTGGACCATAAGCGTCGGTGGATCGCTGAATACAGCAAGATTGAGATTGCGGTCCCCGAGCTTGCGGAACAGGACGCTGTCGCGGTCATCATGGAAACCTGCGATTCGGAGATCCGGCTCTTGCAAGAACGTCTCGCCAAGGCCCGCGACATCAAGACCGGTCTGATGCAGCGACTCCTAACTGGCCGCGTACGCATTGGTTCGGAGCCTGCCTCATGAACTCCGAGTGGGCGATTGCGCAGCTGGACACGTTCGTTCAAAAGTCTGAGCCACGAGGCCGGACATGAGCTGTCCGAGCAGGAAGCCCAAGAGTGTCTCGCCCCACTCAACGTCCTCGCTCGGCGGGTGGATCCAGCGGAAATGGAGTCCGTCTCGTGAGTAATGTCGGTCAGATCGAGCGAAAGGCGCAGGATCGAGTGGTCCAGCTGTTCACGCAGCATCTGGGCTACGAATACCTGGGTAACTGGGGGTCCCGCGAGGGCAACTCGAACATCGAGGTGGGCCTGCTGACTAAGAACCTCAATGCCCGTGGCTTTGACGACAACCTGATCACTCGCACCCTAGAGCAGCTAACCAAGGCCGCAGCCGTCGGCCCCGGCCACGATCTCTACGAGGCCAATCGGGATGTATATCGACTCCTCCGCTACGGAGTAAAGGTCAAGCCGGGAATTGGCGATCAGACTACGACGGTCCGGCTGATCGACTGGATCCATCCCGAGGCGAACCATTTCGTGGTCGTCGAGGAGGTCACTGTCCTAGGGCAGCACAACAAGCGGCCGGACATCGTGCTTTATGTGAACGGTATCGCGTTGGCGACCATCGAGCTGAAGCGATCGATCGTCTCGCTTTCTGAAGGCATACGCCAGACCATCGGCAACCAGAAGCCGGAGTTCATTCGTCCTTTCTTCTCAACTGTCCAGTTCGTGTTCGCGGGGAACGATGTCGAGGGACTTCGATACGGCGTCATCGACGCCTCCGAGAAATATTGGCTGGAGTGGAAAGAGCCGTCTGACATCGAAGATCGTCTGGATCGTTCGCTCCTTCAACTATGCAACAAGGATCGCTTTCTCGAGTTGATCCACGACTTCGTCGTCTTCGACGCAGGGGTCAGGAAGGGTCCACGCCACAACCAGTACTTCGGTGTAAAAGCTGCCCAGGAGCGCATCGCGATGCGCGAGGGCGGCATCCTCTGGCACACCCAGGGCTCGGGTAAGAGCCTCACCATGGTGTGGCTCGCGAAGTGGATCCGTGAGCACCAGGACGATGCACGAGTTCTGCTGATAACCGACCGAACCGAGCTCGATGAACAAATCGAAGAAGTCTTCAAAGGTGTAAACGAGCAGATCTACCGGACGTCGAGTGGCGCCGACCTGTTAGACACACTGAACAAGTCGCAGGAGTGGCTGATTTGCTCGCTCGTGCACAAGTTCCGGGCCAGCGATGACCAGAACTCTATCGATGAGGTTGGGGAAGACTTCATTAGGGAGTTGAACGCCGCAATCCCGAAGGAGTTCAAGGCGAAGGGCAACCTGTTCGTGTTTGTGGACGAGGCCCACCGCACCCACTCGGGCAAGATGCACCGTGCGATGAAGCAGCTCCTGCCCGAGGCAATGTTCATCGGCTTCACCGGCACTCCGCTGCTCAAGGCTGACAGGGCCACAAGCATCGAGACCTTTGGCTCGTTCATTCACACGTACAAGTTCGACGAGGCCGTGAAAGACGGTGTCGTCCTTGACCTTCGCTACGAGGCCCGAAGCATCGATCAAAATCTGACGTCGCCGCAACAGGTCGACAAGTGGTTCGAGATCAAGACCAAGGGCATGACCGACCTCAGCAGAGCCGAGCTCAAGAAGCGCTGGGGCACCATGCAGAAGGTCGTGTCCTCTGAGCCTCGGGCGAAACAGATCGTCAACGACATCCTGATCGACATGGAGACCAAGCCTCGACTGATGGATGGCCGCGGCAACGCGATCCTCGTCGGCTCGAGCATCTATCAGGCGAGCAAGTTCTTCGAGATGTTCGTGGCTGCCGGGTTCCAGGGCAAGTGCGCTATCGTCACGAGTTACGCTCCGAACGCGGGTGACATCGCCAAGGAAGACGCCGGCGAGGGCAAGACAGAGAAGATCCGTCAGTATGACATCTACCGGAAGATGTTGGCGGACTACTTCAATGAGTCTGAAGATGCCGCGATGGGCAAGGTCGAAGAGTTCGAAAAGGACGTCAAGAAACAGTTCGTCGAGAACCCTGGCCAGATGCGCCTGCTTATCGTCGTCGACAAGCTACTCACGGGTTTCGACGCACCTAGTGCAACGTACCTCTACATCGACAAGAAGATGAGCGACCACGGCCTCTTCCAGGCGATCTGCCGCGTCAACCGACTCGACGGTGACGACAAGGACTACGGCTACATCGTCGACTACCAGGACCTCTTCAATTCCCTTGAGGACGCGATCACCGATTACACGTCGGGGGCGCTCGATGGATACGAGAAGACGGACATCGACGGCCTGCTGACCGACCGTATCGCCAAGGCTCGCGAGGACCTCGACGAAGCCCTTGAGCGTGTTCGCGCGCTGGTTGAGCCTGTCGCGCCACCGAAGAACACGCTGCAGCACCAGCGATACTTCTGCGCAGTCGAGCCTGGCAACGCAGAGCAGCTCAAAGCCAACGAGCCGAAGCGAGTTGAGCTGTACAAGTCGGTCGCGGTCGCGACGCGGGCATTCGCAAACCTCGCGAACGAGATGACCATCGCGGGCTATACCGAGGCCGAAGCCGAGGCGATCCGCGGAGAGATCGCCTTCTACGTCAACGTACGAGCGGAGGTGAAGCTCGGGTCGGGTGAGGATGTCGACTTCAAGCAGTATGAAGCTGGCATGCGGTTCCTGCTTGATACCTACATCCAAGCCAGCGCCTCAGAAGTAATCTCAACGTTCGAAGACGCTGGCTTGATCGACCTGATCGTCGGGCTCGGGGCCGGTGCACTCGACAAGCTCCCTGAGGGCATCAAATCCAGCCCCGAGGCCGTTGCCGAAACGATCATCAACAACATGCGAAAGCTGATCATTGACGACCGGGCGCTCAACCCCAAGTTCTACGACAAGATGAGCGAGCTGCTCGATGCCATTATCGAGGAGCGGCGCCGGAACGCCATCGAGTATCAGCAGTACCTCGCTCGCCTTCTCAACGCCGCGACGCAGCTCGGCAGCAGGGAGTCCGGGTACCCCTATCCCGACTGGGCAAACAACGGGGCCAAGCGAGCACTCGTGGACTTTTTCGCCCCCGATGATGAGCTGGCCCGAGAAGTCGACCGAATCGTCCGAAACACGAAGCCAGACTCTTGGGTTGGCAACAGACTCAAGGAGCGAAAGGTCGAAATGGCCATCCGCGCTTCCCTGCCCGTCGAGTTCGGTGAGTTTGACGAACTATTCAATCTGGTGAAGGCGCGAGATGAGTATCGCTAGCGGGTACATCACTGTCCGCGGAATTAACGTGGATGTCGTCTACAAGGACATCAAGAATCTGCACATCGGCGTCTATCCGCCAATGGGCCGAGTTCGCGTCGCCGCGCCATCGCGACTGGGCGACGAACAGGTGCGGCTCGCCGTCATCCAGCGGCTGCCGTGGATCAAGCGGCAGCGCGAGCAACTCAAGAACGCGGCACGCCAGTCCGAGCGCGAGATGACGAGCGGCGAGTCTCACTACGTCTGGGGTGCCCGTCGCCGTCTCAAGGTCGTAGAGCGCCCTGGTCGGCCTCACTTCGAGCTTGAGGGGGAGCGCCTCGTTCTATATGTGCCGCCGGACACTTCCTCAGAGAAGCGACGCCAGCTTCTTGATGGGTGGTACCGCGAGCAACTTCGTCATGCCATTCCCGCGCTCGTGTCGCGGTGGGAATCGAAGCTTGATGTCAGCGTGCCAAGGTGGACGATCCGCCACATGAAGACCAAGTGGGGTTCATGCAATCGCGAGAGTCGGCACCTCTGGTTCAACGTCGAGCTTGCGAAAAAGCATCCAGACTGCTTGGAGTACATCGTCGTCCACGAGATGACTCACTACTTTGAACGAAATCACGGCGAAGTGTTTGCGAGGCTTATGGACAGCTATTTGCCTGACTGGAGGGCGCGTCGCGATGTGCTCAACGATTCGCCACTGGCTGAGGAAGAATGGGCTTGAAGATGGGAATCAGTCCCGAACGCGCTGACAGCCGTTGGCCCAAGACGCCGATCAGTCTCGAGCGAGTGGTGGCGCGCAAGTCGCCGTTGGAGGAGCGCCGATGAGCGAGGTTCGCATCGCAACCGCGCCACCAGCCACGCTCAGAGAAGTTGGGGCGACAATCGACCGGCTCCGGACGATCGTCCAAGACTCACATCTCAACTTCCTCGTCGGCGCAGGAACACCCAGCGCGTTCTTCGAGCGCTTGGGCAACATTGAGGTTGCCCTCACGGAGGTCAGCCAGTCGACGGCAGCGGAGGGCGAGAAGCAACTAGCTCGAGCGTCGATACAGGGCTACTTCTTCAGGCATGTGTTGTTGCCGAACTTGGAGCTCGTAGAACGGGCCGACAAGGCGACCCCCGTCCTGAAGTCCTACGCGACGTTCCTTCGGACACTCAATCGGATCCTCCTCGGGCGGCGTAGTTCCCTGCTCGGAAAGCACGTGAACATCTTCACGACCAACGTTGACCTGGCGTTCGAGGTCGCGCTCGAGCTCATGGGCATCGATTACACAGACGGCTTCGCGGGCAAGATATGGCCGAAGCTGGACATCGGGGAGTTCGGTACGCTGCGCCTGCGCCAGGGGCTGCGATTCGAGCATCGTTCGGAAATCCCTGTCATCGATCTCTACAAGATCCACGGATCCGCTGGTTGGAAACTCATCCCAGAGGGCGCTGATGACGCGGCGATCTACTACGACCACGGACTTGACCGGCTTCAAGCGGTTGGTGCTGCATTCGCGAAGGCCGAGGCAGAGCTCCTTTTGATTGACAAACCTGAAGATGTCGACTCCACTGCTCTGCTTGCTGCAGCGAAGGGAAAGCAACTGTCGCCGGACGGCCAAGCGTTCGCTGACGCCTACGCCAAGCTGCCGGTCGTCAACCCTGAGAAGTCGAAGTTCGCTACGACAGTCCTCAATCAAACGTACTACGAGCTGATTCGACGATTCGCCAATGAACTCGAGAAGGAAAACAGTGTCCTATTCGTTCACGGCTTCTCGTTCCGCGATGAGCACCTCCGGGATCTCGTGCTCCGGGCAGCGCGGCTGAATCCTACGCTTCAAGTGATCGTCTTCTGCTATTCGCGCGCCGACAAAGGCACGTACGAGCAGCTGATGGTAGACAGCGATATTAAGAACGGCAACATACTCTTCCTGACGCCGGCACAACCGGCCGAAGGGTCAACAGAAGCGTTCCTGACGCTTGATGAGATCGAGCGATCCTATTTCGCGCCGCTGATCGTCGATCAGCCTTCCCAGCCTGATCACGTGATCGAACTCGACGTGCGCGTTGATCCGAGGGCCGGAGCCAATGCTTGACGAGAGCGCGAAACTCCAGCGCGACGATGTATTTCGGATCGGTCGAGTGCTGTCGGTTGACGGCCGACGCGTCCGGATCACGGTTGACAAGCTGAAGAACAGCTCTCACCTGCTCTACAAGGGCGGCCTTGTTCGAAACGTTGCCGTCGCGAGCTACGTGAAGATCACAAAAGGGTTCGTCGAGCTCATCGCGAAGGTGGACGGCGAGCACATCGAGGAAGACATCGGCGCGAGCGGGATATATGCCCGCGCGGCTGATCGGCTTACACGCGTTCTCGACGTGAGCCTCGTGGGCTATCTCGAGCGAGGCAAGTTTGAGCGGGGGGTCCGCGAGATGCCCCTCCTAGACAATGAGTGCTTCATCCTGAGCGAAGAGGAGTTCGGGCGCATTCATGAGTTTGTGGGTGATGCGGATACCGCCATCACCCTTGGGACCCTAGCCATGGAACCCATGCAACAGGTCTCGGTAGGGGTGAATGCGATCTTTGCGAGTCACGTGGGCATCTTCGGTAACACGGGTAGCGGCAAGTCCTACACCCTCGCGAAGCTGTACCACGAGCTGTTCGAGAAGTACGGAGACCAGCCGAGCTTTCGCGAGACGTCCCAGTTTGTCCTCATCGACTTCAACGGGGAGTACGTCGATTCCCCCCTGGCAGCAGGTAACGGTCTGTCGACGTCGGTCATCACTTCGAAGAAGAACAAGG
The DNA here is from genome assembly GCF_056404815.1 of Agromyces sp. P2_B3. Lineage (NCBI taxonomy): Bacteria > Bacillati > Actinomycetota > Actinomycetes > Micrococcales > Microbacteriaceae > Agromyces > Agromyces sp. P2_B3. Next base: position 308,097 of record NZ_JBFUDH010000001.1, read on the forward strand.
TCGAGTACGTCCTGTCGACGCGGACTGATTCTGGGGCGCGGCTGCCGCTCCCGATCTCGGCCGTCGAAGATCCTGGCTTCTGGACAGTCCTCCTCGATGCCACCGAGAAGACCCAGGCGCCGTTCATCGCCCGGGTGCTTGCAAGCGATTGGTGGGAGCGGCGGCTCGAGAATCCGGAAGACCTCCTCGATGTAATTGGCGAGATGGTCCTTCGCGCCACGCGCAGCAACGATGTTTCGATCGATCGCCAGACCGTCCTCAATCTCCTCGGTGAGATCCAGACTTGCTTAGGTAGCGCAGCTCCAACCGAGCTGGCCGAACTCATCGACAGTTTTCAGCGCGAACTGCATTACAACGCGACGTTGCGGAAGTTCTATTGGGGACAGTGGGGCCGAAGCCCATTGGATGCCGACAACGACCTTTGGCCGACCGTTACGAAAGATCGGATTAAAGCTCTCCCTATCGATTTCTCTTCGATCGAGCAGGGCATCGACCTAATCCGCTTCAAGATCGTCTTGCAGTACTACAGCGACATCATCAGCGGGTTCTCGAATCGTGAGCACCTGGGTCCGCTCATCAAGCGGATGGAGACTCGCATCCCCGACATAAAAAGGGTGGTCGAGGCGCGAAACGATCCGACTGACCTGCCCCCCCTGATCGTCGTATCCCTTCGCGATGTCAACCTCGCTATGCGCAAGGTCATTCCGATGCTGCTCTGCAAGCACCTCTATGACCGAAAGAAGGAGATTGATCCGAGCAATCAGCGATACCTGAATCTCATCATCGATGAGGCTCACAACATCCTGTCCCTCGAGTCAACTCGCGAGAGCGAGGCGTGGCGTGATTACCGACTCGAGACGTTCGAAGAGATCATCAAGGAGGGTCGAAAGTTCGGGGTGTTCTTGACGATCGCGAGTCAGCGCCCGCACGACATCTCACCGACGATCATCTCCCAGCTACACAATTACTTCCTGCACCGCCTGGTGAACAATCTCGACGTCCTCGCCGTCGAGAAGGCGGTGGCGTACTTGGACAAAGTCGCATTCGAGTCGTTGCCCATCCTGCCCACGGGCGCGGCGATTCTCGCCGGGGTCTCCGCCCAAGTCCCGGTAATCCTCAAGGTCTCAGCGTTGCCAACTGAGATGGTCCCAAACAGTCGCACGATGTCTGTATCGAAACTCTGGAACCAACCCCTCACCGATGGGGCTGGGAGGCCTTTGGATGCCGCAGCGCTACCGGTCGCGCAGGTAGAAGGCTACGAGCGTGTCCCTGTGGATGACCACTGACCGGCTAACTAGCAGCTGACTGGTCTAAGCAGCTCTTGGGGGCGAGACAGAACCCTGCGATTACACGCCACTCAGTGCATGGGGCCCCGGTATGTTCACCTGCCATGCCCGACATCGATGGGGTTCGCGTCTGACTGCGTCGGACTCAGCGAACTGGGCTGCGGACCTATGGCTACATCGTTGATTGTCATCGGTCAGGTCGGGCGGCTAGCTAGCATCTCGCGGCAAGACTACGGACAACGTGGATGAGTCGGCCGCTCTCGAGACGACCGCGGCGCGCCGTCGGGAGGGCCGACCGCGATCGAGTGCCGTGGACGGACGCCGACCTCGAGTGGGCCAGCCGCGCGACGGCGGCGGTCGTCGGGGAGCGGGCGAGCGCCGAGGAGTTCTTCGGGCGGCGCGCGCAGCTCGTGTTCGGGCGGATCGGCACGCGGCAGCCGGCCGTGACGCGCACGGTTCGCGGCATCCGGTGGCGACCGTGGGTGGGCGTCGTGACCGTGTTCGCGCTCGTCGCGTAGAACCTGGTCGTCTACGTCTGGCTGCTCGTGCGGCAGCTGGTGCTCCGCGGCGGCGCGACCGGGCCGGTTCGCAACCGCTGACACGCCCCTGGCCACCGTGGGGGAGCCGGACGACGAGCCTGCTCGCAGGCTCAGGCGACGACGGCCGCGGCAGCGAGCAGCAGGCCGGCGGCGCACGCCCAGACGCGGAGGCGGTCGCCGCGCCGCCAGACCTTCTCGCCGATGAGGAGGGCAGCGACGAGCACGGTGGCGACCAGCGGGTGGCCGGCAAGCGTCAGGACCGCCATCGCCGGGCCGCACGCCACCAGGCACACCGCGCCGTTGCGAAGGCCGAAGGTCGCGGCTGACGCGTAGGCGGCCGCTCCACGGAGGCGGATCGGCGAGGTGCGGCAGCAGCGTGCGAGGGCCCGCCGCTTGCTCGCGGTGAGCTCCCACATGGCCGCCGCGAAGATCGCGGCGACGAGCGTGGTGCGGGGCGAGGCGCCGGCCAGGAGATCGAGTGCGCCGATCGCCCAGCCCAGCGCCGCGATGGCCACGCCGAGCACTGTCCAGGTCGCCAGGTAGGCGGTCGCGAACGTCGCGACCATGACCGTGCGGCGGGTCGGGCGGCTCACCTGTGCGACGTACCGCACGGCCGGAAGCACGGTCGGCAGCATCATGGCGGCGACCATGAGCGTCCACATCGTGAGGAACGACAGCAGTCCTGAAGCGCCGACCAAGCCGCCCACGAATGCCGGCGCGGCGCCCGCGCCGGCACCGGGACCGGTGTCTGGGGGAGTCGTGAGCCCCGCGGCATCCGAAACGGCATGCCCGTGACCGCCGATGAACCACACATCCCGACCGGATGCCCCGCCCGACACGAGCGCGATCGTCACCCACGCGACCCACGCCACCGCGGCGACGGCGAGCAGCGCGCGTTCCTCGGGTCGACGGCCCGCCAGCCACGCGGCTCCCGCGCGCGGGATCGCACGCGTCGGAGCATCCGTCGTCGTCATGCCGCTCACTGCCGCATCCCCAACTCCCGCCTTCACCCGGCGAAGATGTCGATGCTGCCGATCGAGAGCTCGGGGTCGGGCGAGCGGTCGGTCGCCTCGCCGCCGAGGCGGAGGGTGATGCGGGCCATCGACGGGTCCCAGGTGCCGTTCGCGATCAGGTCCTCGACGAGCTCGGTGATCTCGAACGTGAACGAGAGGCCGTGTTCGGCGTCGGGCTGGTCGGCCCGCTCGGCGCCGAACGTGGGCAGGGTGCCGACGAAGCGTGCGGCCTCGGGCCGGTCGCCGTCGGGGTCGAGGAAGAGCTCGTAGATCCGGTCGGAATTGCGGTCGACCGAGATGTGCTCGACCCTGAGGAAGTAGCGCGTGGGCGGCTCCGGCGCGCGACGGTCTTCGGGCGCCCGTGGAACGGACGGTGGCGGCGGCGCGTCGAGCGGGAACTCCAGCGTGGGCGACTCGCCGGCCGTGAGGCGCAGTGTGCGATCGAGTGCGCCGATCCGCTGCATCCGGCGCGGTTGCGGCTCGGGAAGCGGCTCCCGCCGCCGCTCCGGCCCGCGCGGCGCACGGCCTCCACCGCCACCGCCATCGCCGCCGCCGCCGCCGCCAGGAGGCGCCGGAGGGAACACGCCGTTGAGCGCATCCACCCATTCGGGCTGCATGACGCCGAGCACGAACACGGGCGCGGGCTTCGAGAGGTCGTCGTAGGCGTACCCGAGCGGCGGGGTGTCGACGACGTCCGACGGATGCCACGGCTCGACGGTGCCGTCGGGCTCGAGGAACCGGAACGGCTCGCCGAGGTAGGCGCCCGCCGTCTCGTCGCGACCGAGCCCCTGCGTCACGCGCCAGAGCTCCCACAGGCGATCGATGTTCGCGTGGTGCAGCCAGAAGATCGGGTCGCGACCGGCGACGGCGGGATCGAGCATCTGCCCGCCGACGGCGTTGTGCACTGAGTTGTGCGGCGATCGCTCCAGTTGGCCGGTCCCGCCCGCGGCCACGTGGGTCGGCGGAGTCTGCTCGCCGCCGAAGGTCACGTTGGCCTGGGCGTCGAACAGGCCACTGAACTGGAGGTTGCGGTCGAGCCATCCGGCCGTGTCGAGCGATGTCGGAGGGATCAGCGTGTCGACGAGCGTGCGAAGCGGGTCGTGCAGGTGGTTCAGCGCGCCGTCGGGCCGCAACCGCGAGCGGAACGGATGCGGCAGGAACGCCGTCGCCGGCCGGTGATAGTTCCAGTACGGCAGGGCCCAGGTCGCCTTGGTGTCGTCGTCGACCTCGTCGAGCTCGGCGATGACGTCGATGAGGATGCGCTCGAAGTGCGCGAGGTAGATGCGATGCCATGGCAGGAAGTACCAGGTTCCGTGCTGACACTTCGCGAGCAGCGGATCGTTGGTGGCGAACGGCGTGCCGTGCAGGGCGGCCTGGTAGTCCCACCGCTCCGGCGGCGTGCGGGCGGGGTCGCGCAGGGCACCGACCGCCCGTTCATACGCGTCGACGAACGGATGCCACGGGCCATCCGCCGGCTGCAGGGCCCAGATGTCCTCACGGATGCGCGGGGTCGGCGCGGGCGTCGGCGCTTCGGCGGCGGCCGCGATCTCGTCGAGCCGTTGCACCGTGAGCGGCCCCACGTCGGGGATCGGGTTGGCCACGCCGAGCTCCTCGACCTTGAAGGTCACGACCGCGGCGGCGGTCTCGCTGCCGTAGTCGGAATCGGCGCCGTGCACCGGAAGCACGTCGGGTCGCCAGATGAGCAGCGCGGCCTGCACCTTGCCGACCGCTGGGTCGGTGCGGTGCTGCGTCTGCGAGAGGCGTTCGGGCCCGCCGCCCGCGATCTGCTCGAGCAGGTCGTCGCCGGCGAAGAGTTGCGATGTGAGCACGATGGTCCCCCGTCTCTGCGTCGGGGCGGGGCGCGGCGGGCATCGTCGCGAACGCGCTCCGATCGGGGGCAGACTACCGCCGTGAGGGCCGCGCCGTCCCGGGGTCAGCCCTGATTCCCGGCTTCCTACCGAGCGCGGCATAGAGTGGCGCTCATGCACGAGTCGGCCGCCCTCGACACGACCGCGGCGCGCGCCGTCGAGACGGCCGACCGCGATCAGGTGCTGTGGACCGACGCCGACCGCGAGTGGGCCAGCCGCGCGGCGGCAGCCGTCGTGGGGGAGCGGGCCAGTGCCGAGGAGTTCCTCGGGCGGCGCGCGCAGCTCGTGCTCGAGCGGATCGGCACGCGCCAGCCCGCCGTGACGCGCACGGTGCGCGGCATCCGGTGGCGGCCGTGGGTGGGCGTCGTGACCGTGCTCGTCGCGTTCGTGTTCGGCGTGCTCATCGACCGCATCGGCGGCGGCTCCAGCATCAACCTGCTCGCGCCGCCCGTATTCGCGCTCGTCGCGTGGAACCTCGTCGTGTACGTCTGGCTGCTCGTGCGGCCGCTGGTGCTCCGTGGCCGCGTGGCCGGTCCGCTCCGGTCCCTGCTCATCCGGCTCGCGGCGGTGCGCGGCAGCGGCGACAACAACCGAGCGGATGCCGCGACCGCCGCCCGCCGCACCGTGCTCGCCGCGCTCCCCCGCGAATGGGCACGCGTCGCCGCGCCCCTCTACGGGGCGCGCGCCGCGCGCGTGCTGCACCTCGCCGCGGCGGCCACCGCACTCGGCGTGATCGCCGGCCTGTACACGCGCGGGCTCGCGTTCGAGTACCGCGCGACCTGGGAGAGCACGTTCCTCGGCGCCGAGCAGGTGCACGCGCTCCTGTCCGTGACGCTCGCTCCCGGCTCGTGGCTCACCGGCATCCCGGTGCCCGACGTGGCCGCGATCGAGGCCATCCGGGCGCCCGCGAGCGAGAACGCCGCGATGTGGATGCACCTCATGGCCGGCACGGTCGCCGTCGTGGTGATCATCCCGCGGCTCGTGCTCGCCATCGTGGCCGGCCTGGTCGAACGCCGCCGCGCGAAGAACGTCGCCCTCCCCCTCGACCAGCCGTACTACCGCCGGCTCGTCGCCGGGTGGGTGGGCGAGCCCACGCGAGTGCGCGTCATCCCCTACAGCTACACCCTCACGCCCGAGGCGCGGGCCGGGCTCGAGGCGCTCGTCGCGCGCGCCTACGGCAACGCCGCCGCGACCATCGACGCTCCCGTCGGGTGGGGCGACGACGAGTGGGTAAGTCCGGCGACGGATGCCGCGGGCACGGGTTCCACGGGCGCCGTCGAGATCCGCCTGCCGCTGTTCAGCCTCACCGCCACGCCCGAGAGCACGGCGCACGGTGAATTCCTCGACGCGCTCGGAGCGGGCGGCGGGCGTGCCGCGGCATCCGGAACCACCGTCGTGCTCGTCGACGAGTCCACGTTCGTGGCGCGCTGGGGTGCCGGCGACTCGCGCCGCGAGGAGCGCCGTGCCCTGTGGCGCGAGCTGATCGAGGCGCACGGCGGCGTGCCGGTGTTCGTCGACCTCGCCGACCCCGACCTCGCGGCGGCCGAGGCGCAGCTCGCCGATGCGGCACCCGCTCACGACGGCGACGCGACGACCCCCGACTCGGGGCGGCGGCGATGAGCGAGCACGCGGCATCCGCTGCGCTGAACGCGCCGCAGCCGAGCAGCCGGCCCGGCATCGGCACCATCCCCGGCCTCGACGCGGGCGCCGTTTCGCTCTCGCTCATCTCGCACACCAACGCGGGCAAGACGACGCTCGCGCGCACGCTGCTCGGACGCGACGTCGGCGAGGTGCGCGACGCCCCGCACGTCACCGCCGAGGCGACGCCGTACCCGCTCGTGCAGACGGCCGACGGCGACCTGCTCACGCTGTGGGACACCCCGGGCTTCGGCGACAGCGTGCGACTCGCGCGCCGGCTGCGGCAGGACCGCAACCCCATCGGGTGGTTCCTGTCGCAGGTGTGGGATCGCTACCAGGACCGCGTGCTGTGGCTCAGCCAGCTCGCCGTGCGCAACGTCGCGGAGCAGGCCGACGTGGTGCTCTACCTCGTGAACGCGGCCGAGGCGCCCGCCGACGCCGGCTACCTCGACTCCGAGCTCGAGGTGCTCGAGTACATCGGCAAGCCCGTGCTCGTGCTGCTCAACCAGACGGGTCCGCCGCGAGAGCGTGCCGTTGAAGACGCGGATGCCGCGCGCTGGCGTGCGGCGCTCGCGTCGTCGGGGCACGTGCGCGAAGTGCTCGCGTTCGATGCCTTCGCCCGCTGCTGGGTGCAGGAGTTCACGCTGTTCGGGGCGATCGAGCCACTGGTTCCGGATGCCTCGCGGCCGGCCTTCGCGCGATTGTCGGCTGCCTGGCGCGACCTGCGCATGGACGAGTTCTCCGCGGCGATGGCCGCGCTCGCCGGGCCGATCGCGCGGGCCGCCGTCGAGCGCGTGACCCTGACGCCGCCGTCACCGAAGTCGGAGTCGCTCGCCTCGCGCGTGGGCGGCTCGCTCGGCCTGCCGAGTCCGGGGCGAACGCAGGCCCGAACGGATGCCACCGATCGCATGGCCAAGCGCCTGCAGGCCGACCTGCGGCAGGGCACCGAGCGGCTCATCGCGATCCACCGGCTCGAGGGGCGAGCCGCCGACGAGGTGCTCGAGCGGGTGGCGGGCGACATCCGCGTCGACGCGCCGCTCGACACGACCCGCACGGCCGCCGTCGGCGGCATCGTCTCGGGCGCGCTCACGGGGCTCGGCGCCGACCTCATCGCCGGCGGCCTCACGTTCGGTGCGGGCATGGTCGCCGGCGCGATCCTGGGTGCCCTCGGTGGCGCGGGTGTCGCCCAGGGGGTCAACGTGGTGCGCGGACGCGACGAGTCGAGCCTGCGGTGGGAGGAGGCATTCCTCGACGGACTCGTGACCTCGGCGGTGCTGCGCTACCTCGCCGTCGCGCACTACGGCCGCGGTCGCGGCGCCTGGCGGGAGGGCGAGTATCCGCCGCACTGGCGGCCGATGGTCGTCGAGGCGGTGGTGGCCGAGGGGGATCGGCTCGCCGTGATCTGGTCGCGTCGCGCCCAAGGCGAGGAGACGCTGCAGCGTGAGCTCGAGGAGGTGCTCGGCGACATCGCGCTGGGGCTGCTCGACGACCTCTACCCGGGCGCGCTCGACGACGAGTGATTCGTTCACGGCCACTGACTGAGGCAACGAAGACACCCACCTAACCAGGGGCCTGTCCTGGTGACTGAGGGCACCAGAGTTGATCAGGTCTGCGCGCGCGTTACTGCGATGGATCGTTCAGAACCCAATACAAGGTGTGAGATTCCGGGTAGGGCGGCCGCCGCGATCGCGCTGTGAACGCGTCGACGAGCTCGTGCTTGATGATCAATGGTGCATCTTCCACGGGAACAGCCGCCTGCAGCAACGGTTCGAGTCGCGCCTGAACCTCGCCGATCAGCACATCGAGGTGATCGGACACGGTATCGATGAGCTCCGCGAATTGCTTGAGGAGCGGCAGCGGGAGCGGCTGTGAAAACGTCCATCCCGAGACGAGGCGACTTCCGTCGGCGCGCTGGATCACCATCGGCAGTGTCACGGTCAGCGAGCTCTGCGAGTGCGCGACCACCATATTGCGATACTCCCGGATTCGCTCATCCACTGATCGGAATCGCTCTGGGATCTGCATGTAGTCGCTTAACGGGCTGCGGACATTGGAGGGGAAGAACGCCCGGCAGTAGGACATGACCGCGGAATCCACGAGGAATCCCACCGTCTGGTCGAGATCGTCAGCTTCGATGCGATCCAGCGCAAGCTCGATTGCGAATGCTGCCGGTGACAGGTCGGCGCCGGCGAAGTGGCTGAGCTCGATGAACAGTCGCGAATCATCGCTATCTGGCAGGAGCAACAACTGAACGGCGGACCCCTCGTCGAGGTCGGTAGGGCTCGTGCCAGCAGAACCGACCTTCCTGTCTGCGACTTCCATTCGCCGTTGCTCTGGTCGAGCTGGTGCGACGATCGTCGCTCGGCGGCCCTCGGCATCGGTCGGTGAGGCGGCGCCGAGCACTTGGCAGCGTTCGAATCCATACTCGGACCAGAGTGCGGCCGTCCAAGCCGAGACAGCGGCGTCGATCAAGTCTTCGCGATGCTTGTACGGGACATCGCCAGTCGGTGAAGGCGAGTTGAGGAGTGCAGCTGTGACCGGGTGCGAACGGAGGTCGAGCGATGGGGATGCTGTCGCGAGACGGGACATGCGTCGGAGGAGTTCGTCGCACTCCTCGGCGCGTTGCGCTCGTCGCTCAGCAACGGTGGGAAGCGCCGGATTCAACCGTTTGTACCTCGGACGCGCGACGTCGTAGCCAAACTCCTCCGCTCCGACGAGCGTCGTATACGGATAGCACTCGAAGAACGTGACGCTGTCGGAGGCACTAGGTGCAGTGTCCCCGGCGTACACGTACCCGAGTCGCTCGAAAGCCTTCCTGATCGTCACTCCGCCCTGCCATGCGCGAGAGAGATTGGTCGCATTCGCGCCGACGCCCCAACGCATGTACCGCTGCGCGACCTCCCGCTCGCAGTCGCGCATGCCAGTGTCGTTCAGGACGATGAGCGGCGCGTCGATCGCGATCACGTCGCCGGGCTGCGACCGCTCATGCACCCAATCCACGACGGCATCGATGCCGCGCGCCCAACCCGCGTCGACGACCTGACCGCTCGCCGCGAGCTGGACGAGTCCAGTCTCCTTGGCGGCCTTACGCTCGGTGCCCTCGCCCCATGCGAGGTCGACACCGAAGAACGAGCGGGATCGAGGAGCGCTGGCCTTCATGCGTTCACGGTAGCGGCACCGTTCATCACCGTTCGTCCGTCGGCACGTTTGATTGAGCCGGAAGAAGGTGCAGGGGTCGGATGCCGCGCATCCGCTTGCTCCCAATGCCTATCGGTGCAGGTGTGCCTGCTCGCCGGTGGCGCCGCTGATGTCCCGCTCCGTCGTGTGCAGCAGTCGCTCGGCGAGGTTGCGCAGCGCGCGGGCGACCGCGAGCTCGTCGCCGATCTCGGGCACACGCGGATCGTGCGGATTGCGCTGCGCCGTGCCGACGCCCGTCACCACGTGGCCCGCCGGCGTGCTCAGGGTGAGGTTCGCCAACGTGCTGTCTTCGTCTTCGTCTTCGTCGATCTCGACGGTGATGCTCCACTGCTTCGTCGCAGACATGGAACTCACCACCTTCCGGTCTGGTTCCACGGGTCAGCGTAGTCACCTGTCGCACGCGCGGCGAGGGTCGTCTCGGTAGGTACTGGCCAGCGGCATCCGTGACTTCAGTAGCGTGCCGCCGCGACCTCGGTAGTCGCTGCCGATTCGCGGGAACGCTCGCGAGAGGAGTGTGGTCTCAGGCGAAAACGCCACCACACTCACCCGAAGGGAACGGAACCATGGACCTCGCAAACGGGTACCTGGCCCACACCATGCACGAGCAGAACCTCGCTGCGGCTGACCGCATCAACGCGTACCGCCGCCGGGTTGCGGAGCGTCGTGCGCTCGAGGCGCAGTCGGCGTCGACCGCGTCGACCGAGATCGCGTCGGCCGCACCCGACCGCTCCCGCTGGGACCGCATGGTCGCAGCGTTCACCCCGAGCGGCTCGCACGGGCACCCGGCCACGCTCCCCAGCCGGCCGTGACGGCCGAGCCCACCCAGCCACCGACAACTCACTGACTTCTTCGACCGAAAGGAGGTGCGCGATGTTCGCGACCATGATCCTGCTCGGACTGCTCGCGGCGACGGCGGTCACGTCGTCGCTGGTGCAGTTCCGCCGCGACGGCTACCGCCGCACGCCGGCCATCTAGCCGATGCGCCGATGTCTGCACACGCCGATGCCTGCAACGCCGAACGGATGCGCCCGCCATGGGCGCATCCGTTCTGGCGTCTGGGTGGCGACGGCGGATGCCGCGTGCTCCGGGACTACCGCCGTCGCCGTCGCCCTCGCCTTAGTGCGTGGGCGTGAGCACGACCTTGCCGCGGAGCTCGCCGGCCTCGCCGAGGGCGTGCACGGTCGTGAGCTCCTCGAGCGGGTAGTGCGCGCTCACGTCGACCCGCAGCTCGCCGGCGTCGACGAGCTCGCCGAGGTGCGCCAGCTGGGCGGCGTCGCTGCGCGTGAGGATGCTCACCGTGCGGAGGTCGGTGCCGGGCGGCACCTCGCCGGGCGTGGTCGTCGAAACGAAGACGCCGCCGGGCTTCACGAGCGAGACAAGTGCCGCGGTCTGCTCGGGCGACGTGCGCACGAGGTTCAGCACGACGTCGACCGGCTCGGTCACGGCGTCGATCACTGAGGTCGTCGTGTAGTCGATCACCTGCGACGCGCCGAGTGCGGTCACGGCGTCGCGGCTGCGGGCGCTCGCCGTGGCGATCACGGTCGCGCCGGCCGAGGCGGCGAGCTGCACGGCGAAGCCGCCGACCCCGCCTCCGGCGCCGTTCACGAGCACCCGCTGCCCCGCGCGGACGTCGGCATGCTCGACGATCGCCTGCCAGGCGGTGAGCCCGCTCGAGGCGAGCGCCGCGGCATCCGGAAGGGGAATCGAACGCGGTGCGGGCGCGATCAGCTCGGCGGGCACGATCGCATAGTCAGCGGATGCCCCGGGGCGGGTCATCGGGAGGAACGCGACGATGTCCTGGCCGACGAGCTCGGCCGAGACCCCCTCGCCGACGGCGACGACGGTGCCGCTGACGTCGATGCCCGGCACGTGGGGCAGGTCGACGGGGAACACCTCGGTGAGGTAGCCGGCGCGGATGGAGGCGTCGACCTCGTTGAAGGTCGTGCCCGCGACGCGGACGAGCACCTCGCCGGGGCCCGCCTCGGGGCGGGTCAGGTCAACGGCCTCGAGCACGGTCGGCTGGCCGTAGTGGGTGAACTGGATGGCGCGCATCTGTGGTGTTCCTATCTCATTCGAATTCGAACTAACTGATACTCGTCACAACCGGCGCCGTGCCGGTTCTATTTCCAATTCGAACAAATTTCTGCCGTAGGATTCGGGCATGCCAGACGTCGTCATTCCCCCGGCCCTGCCGCCGGAGTTCGGCGTCTACTTCGCCCTGCTCGAGGTCAGCGCGCTCGTACAGCGCGGCGTCGAGGGTCAGCTGCGGCGCGACGGCGGCCTCAGCTTCGTGCAGTTCCAGATCCTCGCGATCTGCGGCGAGGACCCGTCATCGCCGAAGAGCATGACCGACCTGGCCGACCGGCTCGTGCACAGCAAGAGCGGCCTCACCTACCAGGTCGGGCAGCTCGCGAAGGCCGGGCTCGTGGAGCGGGTGCCGTCGCCGCGCGACGAGCGCGGCGTGAACGTGACGCTCTCGCCGAAGGGCGCCGCGCTGCTCGAACGAGTGCTGCCCGGGCACGTCGAGGTGGCGCGCGAGGTGCTCGTCGACGCGCTCGACGACGCCGACCGCGACGAGCTCACCCGGCTGCTCGGCACGGTCCTGCGCCACATGCGTTCGCGGCCGCGGCGGTCGGCGCGGCGGGCGTCGCCGCCCTCGTGACGTCGGTCGGGGGCGTAGGCCGCGTGCGCGGCTAGTTTTGACGGTCGGGCTTACTCCTCGACGCCGGGGTCTCCGCCGTCGAGGCCGCCGTCGGTGGAGTCGGTGAGCGGCTCGGCGTTGCCGGGCGCCGCAGGCTGGTCGCTGTCGGGCGTGTCGCCACCGGGCTTCGAGTTCTTGGAGCGGTCGAGTGCGGCCTCGTCGAGGTCGGCCTGCTCGGGCGTGCCGCCGTTCGGCGTGGTGGAGTCGGTCATCGGTCGTCCCTCCGTTCCGATGGGCGCGCGCGTCGCGTCCTGGTTCCACTCTCGTGAGCACGCCCGGGCCGCGGCAAGGGCTTGACGGCAGCGCGGCGCCAGCAGGCGCGGTGGGCAGGCTTGCCGAGTCATCCGCTCCGCCATACCCTCAGCCTCAGGAGGACGCATGGCGGATGCAGCGCAGGAGACGGATGCGTCGGAGCGCACCGACGGCGAGTCAGCCGAGGAGAAACGCCAGCGGAAGCGGCGCGCGCGCAGCAGGGACATCACCGAGAAGGTCACGATCGGCATCCTCGTCGGTGCGGTCGGCGGTGCCGTGGCCGGCATCATCCTCGCCATACTCACGCCGTGGGTGGTTGACCAGATCGAGGGACCGACGTGCGACGACACCGAGGACCTGGTCGCGGTCTCCCCGATCTCCGTCGGAGCGACAACGTGGTTGACGGAGGAAGAAGAATCCGGCAACGTCATCGTGCACGAACCGCGTCGCGCGGTCGATCACGACTCGGGCACGTCGTGGGTCGAGGATGCCGAAGATCCCGCCAATCCATACGGACGCGGAGAACAGGTCCGATTCGAATTCGACGAACCCGCCGACCTGCAACTCATCTGCGTCGTCAACGGCTACGCGAAATCATGGGATCTGTACGAGGCCAACGCCCGTGCGCGGCAATGGACGGTCGACACGGAGCAGGGGCAGCACGTCGCCGTGCTCGCCGACAAGACTCCGAACACGTACGCAGGGTTCCAGAAGCTCGAGTTCGAAGCCGGCACCACGGGGCACGTGACGCTCATCATCGAGACCACGCGCGCGGGACTCGGGGACGACGGCTTCCGCGACACGGCACTCAGCGAAGTCGAATTCTGGGCCAACGGCAGCACGACGGCGGCCGCTACCCCGACGACTACACCGCCGACGATGATGCCGATCGAGCCCAGCGGCGGAGGATGAGCCGGCTGCATCCCGAGCTCAGTGTGCTTCGACCTGCTCACGCGAGGCGGCCGCGGCATCCGGCTCCGGCGCCCCCGCGGCATCCGCCAGCTCGCCATGACCAGACCCTGCCGGCAGTTCTGCCGGCCCCACCACGACCCGGTCCTCGAAGAAGAACCGCGAGAGCCGCACGCGCAAGCGCTGCGCGACGGTGACCCGCCCGCGCTCGTCGGGAGCCAGCGTGAGCACCCGCGGGGCATCCGGAACCGCGATGCGCCAGCGCTCGGCCTCGCTGATCGGGCGGTGCACCTCGATGTACTCGCCACCGGGCAGGCGCACGATGCGGCCGGTCTCGTAGCCGTGCAGGAGCAGCTCGCGGTCCTTCTTCTGCAGCGCCAGGCACACGCGGTGGGCGATGAAGAAGCCGAGCACCGGCCCGAGCACCACGAGCACCTGCAGCACGAGGATCACGCCCTCGAACGTCAACGAGAAGTGCGTGGCGATGAGGTCGGCGCTGCCCGAGAGCCAGAGCACGCCGTAGAACACGACTGCGGCGACGCCGATGCCGGTGCGGGTCGGCGCGTTGCGCGGGCGCTCGAGCAGGTGGTGCTCGCGGTGGTCGCCCGTGATCCACTCCTCGACGAACGGGTAGACGGCGACGAGCAGCAGGTACGCGGTCACGACCGCGAGGGGCACGAGGATGGCGAGCGTCCAGGTGCGGTCGAGCCACTCGAACTCCCAGCCCGGGGGCACGAGCCGCAGCGCGCCGTCGAGGAATCCGGTGTACCAGTCGGGCTGGCTGCCCGCGCCGGCGCTGCCCGAGTCGGCGGGGCCGTAGAGCCAGATCGGGTTCACGGTGACCGCCGCCGAGACGAGCACGAGAAGCCCGGTCACGATCGCGAACAGCCCGCCGGCTCGGGCGGCCGCGACGGGCATCGGGTCGCCCACGACGTTGCCCTCGGTGCGCCCGAGGCCCGGGAACTGCGGCGGCTCGTGCTGCCACGCGGCGAGCCCGCGCAGCGCGACGAGCAGGATCAGCAGCGCCGGGAACACCGCCACGTGCAGCGGGTACAGGTGCTCGATGACCTCGCCCGGGAACTCGCCGCCGAAGAGCAGGTACGACAGCCACGTGCCCACGACCGGGATGCCGAGCGCGATGCCCTCGGTGATGCGCAGGCCAGTGCCCGACAACAGGTCGTCGGGCAGCGCGTAGCCGCTCCAGCCGGTGGCCAGGGCGGCCACGAAGATGAGGAACAGCAGCACCCACATGCCCCGCCGCGGCCGCCGGAACGCGCCCGTGAAGAACGTCGTGAGCAGCTGCATGATGATCGCCGCGGGCAGCAGCAGCCCCGCCCAGTGGTGCGCCTGCCTGATGAGCAGCCCGCCCGGCAGGTCGAACGTGATGAACATCGTCGACGCGAACGCCTCCGACACCGTCGCGCCGTGCAGCGGCAGGTACGCGCCCGTGTACGTCGTCTCGTCGCTCGAGGGCGTGTAGAAGAACATCAGCAGCACGCCGGTGACCATCAGCACCACGATGCACGCGAGGGTCACCACGCCGAACAGGTTCGTCCAGTGCCGCGGCACCGTGCGCCGACGAGCCTCGGCTTCGACGTCGCCGACGCGGTGGCCGAAGAAGGTCAGGTTCCGGATGCCGCGGGCGAGCCGGTCGCTCACGGAGGGCCGCGGCATCCGTCGCTCAGTGGTCAGCGGTTCGTCGAGCGTGGGCTCGGCGTGCCGGCGGTCAACGGGCATGGGGAACACCTCCTGAGACGAACGCCTCGCGCGGCTGCTGCACCGAGAGCAGCGACACGATGTCGCGGCCGAGCACGAACGCGGTGAGCCACACGACGAGCACGCGGATCTTGCGCTCCCACGTCGGGATGGCCAGCACGTGGTAGCCGCGGTGCATGAGCCAGGCGAGCCATCCGGTGATGACGAGGTTCTTGTACTGGAAGATGCCGCGGCCGAGCCCGAGCGTCGCGACGACGCCGAGCGAGTCGTGCCGGTAGTCGCGCGGCTTCTCGCCGTGCAGGGTCGCGGCGATGTTCGCGGCGAGGCGCTTGCCCTGCCGCACCGCGTGCTGCGCATTCGGCACGGTGAGGGCTCCGGATGCCGCGACGGCGAGATCGGGCACCGCGGCATTGTCGCCGGCGGCCCACGCGTCGGGCACCGGGTTATCCGCCGTGCCGACCTGCAGGTCTGCCCGCACGATGACGCGGCCGCGCTCGTCGGTGGGAAGGTCGGTGTGCTTCGCGATCACGGGATGCGCGGCGTTGCCGGCCGTCCAGACGATGAGGTTGGCGTCGAACTCCTCGCCGTTCGAGAGCACGACGTGCCCATCGACCGCCGACATGACGCGTGCGCTGAGGTGCACGTGGCCGCCGCGGGCGCGGAGCGAGTCGACGACCCAGCGGCCCGGGGCATCCGTCACCTCGGGGAGGATGCGGTCGTTCGCCTCGACGAGGTGGAACGCGAGCTCCGAGAAGCGGATCTCGGGGTACGACTTGAGCAGCGCCGTCGCGAGCGACAGCAGCTCGCCGAAGCCCTCGACGCCCGAGAAGCCGCCGCCCACGAACGCGAAGGTGAGCAGGCGCCGGCGGTCGGGTCCGGGCTCCATGACCGACGCGCGGTCGAATGCGGTGAGCAGGCGGTCGCGGATGGCGACGGCCTCCTCGACGTGCTTCATGCCGATCGCCACCTCCTCGGCGCCGGGGATGGGCAGCACGCGGGTGACGGCACCGGCGGTGACGACGATGAGGTCGTAGTCGACGGTGAAGTCGGGGCCGTCGGCCGGGCGCACCGTCACGGTCTTGTCGGCGTGGCTGATCATGGTCGCGCCGCCCGCGATGATGCGCGTGCGCTTCAGATGGGACCGCAGCGAGACCGCCGCGTGGCGCGCCTCGATGGATCCGGCGGCGACCTCGGGCAGGAACGGCTGGTACGTCATGTACGGCCGCGGGTCGATGATCACCAGCTCGGCCTCACGCGGCTTGAGGCGCTTCTCGAGCTTCCACGCGGTGTAGAACCCGGCGTACCCGCCGCCGACGATCACGATCCTGCGCATGTCCCCCTCCTTGTGTCTTCATCAGTTAAGACACCGGAGGGGGGTGAGTTGTGACAGGTTCGGGGCTGCTTCTTCGCCGGCCGTCAGCCCTGCTGCACCGCGCTCACGGTGAGGAACTCGGCGGTGCTCTCGCACGCCGGCACGGGCTGGCCGGTCGACACCGTGACGGGCGTGAAGCTGTGCGGCGGATACACGAGCCAGGCGGCGCCCTGCGCCACTGGGCAGTCGGGGAGCGGGCCGCCGTCGGGGTCGATGTTCACGGCGGTGAGCGGTGCGGTAACGGATGCCCCGGGCTCGAGCGTGAGCGTCTGCGGGTCGTCGTCGCCCACCCGGGTCGCGGCTTCGCCGATCTCGACGCCCGACGCGTCGACCACCGAGACGCCGGGTGCTCCGCGGAGCTCGCAGGAGGTGCTCCCCGTGTTCGTGAACACCACGTTGTAGTGGAGGTGGCCCGCGCTCGAGTCGACGGACTGCACGTCGACCTTCAGGGCGGCGTCGGCGCACTGGCCGGCGGGGGCGTTGGGGTCGACGCTGGCAGGGGCTGTGGGCGTGGCCGGTGCGGTGGGCGTGGCGGTCTGGGTGGGCGTCGCGGGGGTCGCCGGCGGAGTGGTCGGCGTGGTGCCGCCGCCGGTGCAGGCGGTGAGGAGCAGGGCGAGCGCGGTGGCGGCGAGTGCGGCGGCGGTGCGGGTGCGTGTGCTGGCGGTGGCGGTTCCGGCGATGCGGGTCACGGGTTCAGGCTATGGCGGTTACCCGGTGCCCGGGAGTGCGGCTCGCCGGGCGGGACGGGCGCTATACCCGGCCATGCCGCGCCGGACGCATGCGCGCAACCCGGTGCGGCGCGGCATCCGTCGCACTACCCTGACTGGCGAACGGGCTGCACCAACCCGGCGAGGAGGTCGAGCATGAGCGACAGCAGGGGACGCGACCAGGACCCGCCCGACGAGCGCGGGTTCGCCGACAATGCGAACGAGCAGGCGCGCCTCAAGGAGGAGCACGCCCGCGAGCTCGGCGTCGACCCGTTCTGGGAGGGCGCGAACATCACCGAGAGCGATGGCCCCGACCTCGAGGGCGGCGACGACCTCGACCTCGGCGGCGGACACCGCACGCCGCGCGACTAGCGGCGTCGGCGGCATCCGTCGCATCTGCGTGACGCCGTCACAACTTCGCGGCCTGCAGGGTCGTAACTCGTGACAGGTCCGGTCGAGTCGTGAGAGAAGAGCGGGAGCACTGGGTTTCAGGCGGCCTCCATCCCCCATCGGAGGTTGCGCCAAGCAGACCACGGCTGGTCCCACCCGCCACCGAGACCTGATCACCACGGATGCCGCATGGGCGGCCCGTGCCGTCGGCGCGGCGGCATCCGCTCAGCGTCTGAGGCATCCGCCTCGCCGTCTGAGGTGGCCGCGCACCGTCTGAGGTACCTGCCGGCCGGCGTGCGCGTGAAACATAGGGCACCCGCCCGATACGGCGACCCCACCTCAGCGAGGAATCTGATCTCAGCGGCCGGAACATGACCGCGAAGGCCCGAAGGGATCGGCACCATGGAACTCGCATACGTCTTCGTCGCACAGACGCTCCAGACCCACGACGAGCTCGCCGCAGCTCGCGTCAACGAGCAGCGTCGGATCGCCGCCGAGCGTCGCGCCGATGAGGGCGAGCGGTCGTTGCAGCGGCACGGCCGGGGCCTGGGGCACCGGTTCGCCGAGTGGCGGCACGGGCGCCAGCACGACCCCATCCAGGGGCTGCCGGTCGCGCACTGACAGGGCGGGTGCTCACGAGTCCGAAGCTGCCCGAAGAGGGGTGGTGCGCGCCCTCGCCGAGCGAGGCCGAAGTCGAGTAGCCTCCGCTCATGGGACGCACGATCGTCGCAGCGCTGCGGCAGGTCATCGATGACTTCGCCGACGCCGGCAGCACTGACCCGGTCGCGGTGTCCGCGAGCACCGAGCTCGGGCTGGCCGTGCTCCCGCTGCTCGCGCTCGTGGGTTCGTTGACGGCTGCGGTCTGCGTCGGGTCGCTGGTCGTCGGATGGCTGCGCAGGCCCGATCGCGGCACGAGCCTTGCGGTCACCGACCCCGAGACGGCGGGGCTGCTTCCGGTCGGGTTCGTCTCGGGCGCCGCCGCGGGGCGGTGGCTGCCGGCGACCGTCATGATGCTGGCGGCGAACGGGATCATCGGCATCGAGGATCGGCGCGGCATCCGGAGCGGTGATGGGGAGGCCGCTGGCGTGGCGGACGCGGCGGGGCAGGCCAAGGACATCCACCTCGTGTACGACGGCGAGTTCCCGTTGTCAGTGTTCCGCACGGATGCCGAGGCGGGCGATCGCTCCGACGGGACCCTGCTCGCCATGCTCGCGCCGGGGCTCTCGGGCGGGTCGCTCATGCTGCGGCCCGGGGCGAGCGTCGATATCGACCGGGTCGTGAAGGACAACGGGCCGCTCCTGACGGTGACCCGCGAGGGATTCCGCGACGCCGCCGACTGGTATCGCGAGCGGCGCCCTGGCGGCCGGCTCCGGGCGGCGACCATCGGCGGCATCGCCGGCCTGGCCTTCGGCCTGCTCGCGCTCAGCTTCGGCGACGATGCCACGAACTCCATCGCCTGGAGCGCCATCCTCATCGGCGGGGTGTCGCTGCTCCTGCGCGTGTTCCTCCCGCGCTTCATCCCGCTGAACGACGCCGGACTGCACCTGCGAGAACGCGCCAACGAGCTCCGCGAGGTCGTCGCGGGCACGGAGGTCACGACGGCCGCGATGGGCCAGAAGCTACTGCCCTGGGCGGTGCTCTTCGACGAGGCATCCGTGCTGCGCCGCTTCGCCGAGGAGTCGGAAGCGTCGGATGACCCGCCCGCCTGGTATCGCTCGACCGCGCCGTTCTCGGCCGAGCGCCTCACCTCGTGCCTCACCATCGTGTCGACGCAGCTGTCGCAGCCCATCGTGGTCGGCGGTGGGGCGCTCCGTCGGAGCGAGGACTCGCGGTTCGGCGTGCCGATGATCGGGGACACCCGGTGGGGATGGGGTGGCGGGTACTTCGCGGGCGACGGCGGAGGGGCGTGGGCGTCCGGCTTCGGAGGCGGCGACGGGGGCGCGTTCGGCGGCGATGGGGGCTTCGACACCGGCGGCGGCGGTGGCTTCGGCGATGGCGGCGGGTTCGGCGGCTTCGACGGCGGCGGTGGGGGAGGAGACGGCGGCGGGGGGAACTGAGTCAGCGGGGGGAGCTGAGTCGGCGGCTGGTGACTGAGCCGGCGCGTCCGATTCGACCGACCGGTTCGATGAGGTCACTCGTCCTCCACAGGCCGCGATTCACCCACCGAATACACAGGCTGACCGGCGCTTTTCAGGCCAGCTCGATGTCAGTGGTGCCCGCGAGAATGGTCCTATGACCGGCATCCCCGACGCGCTCGAGCAGCTCCGCTCGAGGCTCTGCGACGTGCTCCGGTTCGATGAGGCGTCGTGCCTGCCCGACGACGAACTCCTCGCCGTGGTGAGCGCGCTCGAGGCGCTGGGTCGCGTCGTCGATGCGAGTCGAGCGGCGTGCGCGGGCGAGGTCGGCGAGCGCTCGCGCGTCGAGCTCGGCGACCAGCGCCTCTCCACGCGCCGTGGTTGCCGGTCGGCCGCCGAGCTCCTCGAGCGGGTCACGCAGGTGTCGGCATTCGAGGCGCGACGCCGCATCTCGCTCGGGTCGGGCACTCGGGCGCGCGTCGGCTTCTCGGGCGAGCCGATCGAGCCCGAGTTCCCGCAGGTCGCTGCGGCGCTCGCCGCGGGAGAACTCGGGGCGGATGCCGCGGGCACGATCATCCGCGAACTCGACCGAGCGCGTCCCAACGCCGACCCGGTCGAGTTCGCGGCCGCCGAGCAGGCGCTGGTGGGCGAAGCGCTCGGGCGAGGCGACGGCGGCCCGGTCCGCTGCACCTCCGACGAGCTGCAGGTCCAGGCGCAGGCGTGGTCAACGTTCCTCGACCAAGACGGCCGCGAGCCCGACGAGCGGGCGATGCGCCGCCGCGGGCTCCGACTCGGTCGGACGCGTGATGGACTCGTGCCACTCACGGGCGAGCTCATGCCCGAGGTCGCGGCGAGGCTCACACGACTCTTCGATGCGCACCTCTCGCCTCGCGCCGGCCTCAGCTTCCACACCGACGACGAGCGCGCGAGCTTCGCCGAATCGGGCGAGCAGCGCACCGCCGATCAGCAGCGCCACGACGTGCTCGCGGCGGCGCTCGACACCGCCGCCCGGTCGGGCGAGCACCCGACCATCGGAGGTGCCGCGCCGACGGTGCTCGTGAGCGTGCGAGCCGCCGACCTCGTGGCCGACCGCGGCGTCGCGCACGCTGACGGTCTCGACCTTCCGGTCTCGCTTCGGGCGGCGCGGCACATGATCTGCACGGGCGGCACCCAGTCGGTGGTCTTCGACGACGACGGCCGCATCATCCGGCTCGGTTCCCCCGAACGTTGCTTCACGCCGCACCAGCGCCGGGCGATCACCGTGCGCGACGGCGGATGTCTCATTCCCGGGTGCTCCGTGCCAGCCGCCTGGTGCGAGATCCACCACGTCATCCCCGACGCCGACGGCGGCCCCACGCATCCTGACAACGGCGTGCTCCTCTGCTGGTTCCATCACCGCACCATCGACACCTCGGGGTGGGCCATCCGGATGCTGCGGGGCGTGCCGCACATCCGCCCTCCCGCCTGGCTCGACCCGGGCGGGGATTGGCGCCCCGTGACGAAGTCCCCGACGCGGCTCGCCGATCAGCGCGACCGGCGGCGGGAGAAACAGCCTGCGGCGTGATGGGTGAAGGTGTGGCGAACACGCGGGTGGGCGGACGCCACGTGGCATCCGCCCACCCTGGAGGGGCCGCAGTGAGAAGGCGACTCGGCGCTACTTCACGCGCTTCAGCTTCTTCACCGCCTTCTCGACGAGCTTCGTGGCCTCCTTCACGTCGGACTTCGACGCGGTCGACCCCGCCATCACGACCTCGCCGATCGCCACCGCCTCGTCGAGCGTCGCCAGCGAGGCATCCGTGTAGAGGGCACGGTCGATCGATGCCGCAGCGGCGAGCGCCGCCGCCAGGCCGGTCGTGTCGACCGGCACCGCCGCCGACGCCGCCACGAGCCGCACGTCATCGAACACGCCCCACGCACCGGCCGACAGTGCGAACGACGCCGCGATCTCGACGACCCCGTCGGCACCCACGACGACGTTCGGCACCACGGCGGTGTGGAACTCGTTCCACGCCGTGAACGACAGCGGCGCACTCACCGTGCCCGTCGCCGTCGTCGCGGACAGCACGCGCGAGTCGCTCGCGGGCGAACCCGTGCCCTGCGTCGTCGCCTGCAGCGAGTAGGTGCCCGCCGGCACGCCCGTGATGCGCTGCGTGGCCGACGCCGTGTAGGCGGTGCCGTTCCAGAAAGTGACGGCGTAGTCGCCGTCCGACGCGTCACCCGTCTGGGTCCGAGCTGCCGGCCCCGTGAGGGTCCACGCGCCCAGGTCAGGCGACTCGAACGACCCGTTCTGCACGAGGTTCGCCGCGAGTACGGTGACCGACGCCTCCACGGCGAGCCCCGTCGAGGTCGTGCCCGGGATCGTGTACCCGCCCGGCCCCCGGATCCACGACACGGCCTTCGACCATGTGACCGACGGATGCTCCGCGGTGCCGTCGTTGTAGGTGACGGTGATCGTGGCGGGCAACGACACCGGCGCGCCATCCGTCACCGACAGCGCGACCTGCTCGACCGACACGATCTCGCGCGGAGCCACCGCGCCCGTGCGCGCGTACTCGAACGTGCGCAGGGACTCGACGGGCGTGCCGTCCCACGCGACGAGCGCCTGGTTGTCCCACGCCGACCCGCCGTAGTACTCGCCCACGTGCACCGGGTCGTAGTCGGATGCCGCCGACGTCGCCCAGCCCGACCCGTCGCGCTCCCACAGCAGCCGGTTCGCCTCGACTTCCGAGGGCAGACCGACCGGAAGCCAGGCCGGCTCCCAATAGAAGACCCCGATGCCCGCGTCGCCGACCGCCGAGACGGCGGCGATCACGTCGCGCAGTGCGGTGGCCTGGCCCTGCACGCTCGCGGGGTACTGGTCGGTGATGGTGTCGGCGCCGATGACGTTCGGGTAGCCGTCGCCGTCGTCGAGCGTGCGCGCCCACGACGTCTCGGCGACCATGACCTGCTTGCCGTACGTGCTCGCGATCTGCGACAGCACCGCCGTCAGGTTCTCCGTCGTGCCGTGCCAGTACGGGTAGTACGAGCTCGCGAACACGTCGTAGTCCACGCCGAACGACGCGAGCCCCGCGGCGTAGGTCGCGTAGCGTCCCGGCGTCTCGGGGTTCGTGAAGTGCACGGCCACGAGCGCGTCGGGCAGCACCTCGCGCACCGCCGCACTGCCCGCCGACACGAGCGCCGCGAACTGCGCGTCGATCGCCGTGCCCGCACGGGCGTGGCCCGCGATGCCGTTGTTCGTCTCGTTGCCGACCTGCACCATCGACACGTCGACGCCGGCGTCCTCGAACGACTGCAGCGCATCGGCCGTGAAGTCGTGCAGGGCCGTGACGGTCTCAGCATCCGAGAGACCGGCCCACGCCTTCGGCGCGAGTTGGCGCGCCGGGTCCGCCCAGAAGTCCGAGTAGTGGAAGTCCGCGAACACGCTGAGCCCCGCGGCGGTGGCCCGCTCGCCGATCTCGACCGCGCGTGCGACATCCACGTTGCCGCCGCCGTAGCCCCGGCCCGAGGCGTCGAACGGGTCGTTCCACACGCGGATGCGCACCGTGTTCACACCATCGTCGGCGAGCACGTCGAACAGGTCGGCCGGCGCACCGGCCTCGTCGCGGAACACCACGCCGCTCTCCTCGAGCGACAGCACGCTCGAGACATCCACGCCGTTCACGAAGTCGGGCGCGAGTCCGTCGACCTTCTGCACGAAGATGCCCGCATCGACGGGGCCGTCGCCTGGGGCGGTCGGCTCCGTTGCCCCGGTCGATTCGGATGCCACGGCCGCCGACGCGCCCGCGGGCACCGCGACCAGGGTGGCGAGTGCCGCCGCGAGTACGACGACCCCCGCTCGTCTGAACTGTCTCTGCACGATCCGTGCTCCCTCTGGGTTCGGCAGCCTCGAGGGTCGCCGCCCGTGAGGGCGAACGGGTCCGCGACGCTGCGGTGTCGTTCCGTCCGGGTGGACCGAACGCGGTGGTGCTGTTGGGTATGGAGTTGTGGGTGGCGGTGGTGGCCGTGGCGAGCGGCGGCGGTGAGCCGGTCAGCCCGCGACGCCCGCGACGCCGCCGTCGCTCGCGAGCCGGATGACCCGCGTCGCGCCCGCCCGCACGAGCGTCGCGGCATCCGTCGCGGCGCCGGTCGCGACATCCGTGCCCGGCGCATCGATCACGGCGTCGCGCTCGGCGTGGTTGATCGCGACGAGGTAGCGCGTGCCGTCGTCGGCGACGCGGATGACTCGCTCGAGGCCCGTCGGCGGCGGCACGACCACGAGTCCGGCGTCGGCGAGCACGTCGTCGATGAACGCACCGAGCGTCGCCCCCTCGAACCGCGTCGAGAGATACCAGGCCGCGCCGTCGCCGAGCGCGTTGCGGGTGATCGCCGGCCGACCGGCCGCCGGTCCGTCGATGAAGTGCTCCACGGATGCCGCGCCCTCGAGCACGATCTCGTCGGACCACACCGTGCCCGCAGCCCCGCCCGTCACGGCCACGCGGCCGCCCTCGCGGAGCGGCTGGAACTCCTCGATCGTGAGGCCCAGCACGTCGCGCAGACGCCCCGGGAACGGTCCCGCCGGCACCGAGTCGAACTCGTCGACGATGCCCGAGAAGTACGACACGGCGAGCGTGCCGCCGCCCTCGACGTAGCCGCGCAGGTTCGCCGCCGACGCCTTGTCGAGCAGGTACAGCGACGGCGCGAACACCGCCGCGTAACCCGACAGGTCGTGCGACGGGTGCACGAAGTCGACCGTCACGCCGAGCTTCCACAGCTCGGCGTAGAACGCCTCGAGCCGCTCGCGATGCGAGAGGTCGACCGACGGCCGCCACTCGAGCTCCTGCGCCCAGAACGACTCGGTGCTCCAGACGATGGCGACGGATGCCTCGACGCGGCTGCCGCGCAGCTCCGACAGGTCGCCCACCAGATCGCCGAGCGCGACGACCTCGTTCCACACCCGCGACGTGCGCCCGGCGTGGGGGAGCATCGCGGAGTGGAACTTCTCGGCGCCGAACCGGCTGGCCCGGAACTGGAAGAACATGATCGCGTCGGCACCGCGCGCGAGGTGCGACATGCTGTTGCGGGCGAGCTCGCCCGGCCGCTTCGCGACGTTGCGCGGCTGCCAGTTCACGGCCGACGTCGAGTGCTCCATGAGCACCCATGGCTTGCCCGCCGCGAGCGAGCGGGTAAAGTCCGCGTCCATCGCGAGCATCACGTGCGCGTCGGCGCGCGAGGCGGTGAGGTAGTGGTCGTTCGACACGAGGTCCACCTCGGGCGCCCAGCGCCAGTAGTCGATCGCCGGGCAGCTCGTGGCCATGAAGTTCGTGGTGATCGGCTGCGTCGCGTGCCGGCGGATCGCGTCGCGCTCGAGCACGAAGCACTCGAGGAGCGCGTCGGAGCTGAACCGCTTGAAGTCGAGCTGGTGCGCCGGATTCGAGACGCTCGCCGACTGCCGCGGGGCATCCACCTCGTCCCAGGCGCCGTACACCTGGCCCCAGAAGGTCGTGCCCCATGCGGCGTTGAGCGCATCGAGCGATCCGTAGCGGCGCTCGAGCCAGACGCGGAAATTCGCGACGGATGCCTCGTCGAAGCTCTCGGCGACCGGCGCCCCGTACTCGTTGTGCACGTGCCACATCACGACGGCGGGGTGCTGTGCGTATCGCTCGGCGAGCTTCTCGGCGATGGCCGCGGCCGCGCGCCGGTACTCGGGGGAACTCGGTGACACGATGCCGCGCGAGCCGAATCCGAGCATCACGCCCTCGCGGGTCACGGGCCGCGCCTGCGGGTACGCCTTCCAGAACCAGGCCGGCGGCACGGTCGTGGGGGTGCCGAGGTCGACGTCGATGCCCGCTCCCGCGAGCAGGTCGAGCACCTCGTCGAGGAACGAGAAGTCATACGCGCCCTCGCGCGGCTCGAGCAGCGCCCACGAGAAGATGCCGACGCTCACCAGGTTGACGCCCGCCTCGCGCATGAGCTCGATGTCCTCGAGCCAGGTCTCGCGCGTCCACTGCTCGGGGTTGTAGTCGCCGCCGAAGCGGATCGCCGAGGTGCCGGGAATCCAACCGCTGCGCGCGGCGGCGTCCGCGGCGGCATCCGGTGCGGTGGCCGTGGCCCCAATGGCGGCGGCATCCGGTGCGGCATCCCTGTGCGGCGCGGTCTTCGAAGGCATGGAGCGTTCTCCCTTGAAACTGTGTGCGGTCACAGTTGTAACACAGCAATGGCGCGCCACGCCATCCACAGACTCAGGAGTTGACACAAAAGCTGGCCTGTGCGTTACTGGGATCGCTCACAGGCACAGCGCAGTCCTTCTCGATCGCGCACCGCCCACGGGCCATCCGCAATCACAGCTTTCGACAAGGAGGACGAATGCGTGCAGCATTCCGCACCGGCGCCATCGCCGCCGTTGCAGCCGCGGCGCTGATCATGACGGGCTGCTCGGCCGACACCGGCTCAGGAGGCAGCGCCGACGACCCGGTGGAGCTCACCTACTGGGCCTGGGCGCCCAACCTCGACAAGGTCGTCGACCTCTGGAACGACCAGAACCCCGACATCCAGGTCACCGTCAACAAGCAGGACGGCGGCGACCCCGCCATCACCAAGCTCCTCACGGCCATCAAGGCCGGCAGCGGCGCGCCCGACCTCATCCAGGCCGAGTACCAGAAGATCCCCACGCTCGTCTCGAGCGACGCGCTCGCCGACCTCGCGGGCACCGACGCGGCCGACCTCTCGGGTGACTTCCCCGACAGCGCCTGGGACTCCGTCACCCTCGGCGGCGACGCGCTCTACGCGATCCCGCAGGACACCGGCCCCATGATGTTCTTCTATCGCGACGACATCTTCACGCAGCTCGGCCTCACCGTGCCCACCACGTGGGACGAATACGCCGCGACCGCTCGCGCCCTGCACACCGCAGACCCCACGAAGTACCTCGGCACGTTCTCGTCGAACGACGCCGGCTGGTTCGCCGGGCTCTCGCAGCAGGCGGAGGCCGAGTGGTGGTCGATCGACGGTGACGCCTGGGGCGTCGGCATCGACGAGGAACCCACCCAGCAGGTCGCCGACTACTGGGGCGGCCTCGTCGAGGAGGGCGTCATCGACAACAAGCCGATGTACACCCCCGAGTGGAACGCGGCCCTCAACGACGGCACCCAGGCCGGCTGGCTCGGCGCCGTCTGGGGCCCGGGCGTGCTGAGCGGCAACGCCGCCGACACCGCCGGCCTCTGGAAGGCCGCGCCGCTGCCCAACTGGGGCTCCGACGTGTCGAACGGCAACTGGGGCGGCTCGTCCACGGCGGTCACCTCGCAGTCGAAGCACGTCGACGCCGCGGTGAAGTTCGCCACCTGGCTGAACACCGACCCCGAGGCCGTGCAGGCGCTCGTCACCGAGACCGGCATCTACCCCGCGTCGACGGATGCCGCGGCATCCGCCCTCACCGATGCGCCCGAGTTCTTCAGCAACCAGCCCGATTTCTACGACGTCGCCGCTGAGGCCGCCCAGGCCGTCGCGCCGTTCCAGTACGGACCGAACGTGAACGTCGCGTTCAGCGCCTACAACGACGAGTTCGCGAAGGCCGCCGAGTCGAAGACGCGCCAGGCATTCCTCGACGCGGTCGCCGCCATGCAGCAGATCACCGTCGACGACCTCGAGTCGAGCGGCTTCACCGTCGCAAAGTAGCCGACGGCGAGGGGGTGCCGGATGCCGGTGCCCCCTCGTCCCGGCCACGAGCCCCTCGCTCAGGCCAAGGACAGGACCAGGAAGGACCCGACGATGACCGCAACGGTCGAAACCCGGCCCCCGCGCGGCAGCACCGACCGCAGCGCCACCCGGCGCAGCGCCGGCCGCCGCAGCGCCACGCGACGCCATCTCACGCCGTGGATGATGCTCGCCCCCGGCATCGTGCTGTTCACGGTGTTCATGGCGGCGCCGATCCTCTACACGGTCGTGCTCTCGTTCCAGAAGGAGATGGTGAAGGGGCTCGGCCTCGGCTCGGGCTCAAAGACCCGCACCTTCGCCGGGTTCGAGAACTACGTCGCCACCCTCACCGACCCCGAGTTCCTCGCGAGCGTCGGGCGCGTGCTGCTCTACGGCGTCATCCTCGTGCCGACCATGCTCGGCCTCGCGCTCCTGTTCTCGCTGCTGCTCGACGCCCGCCGCACGGGCGCGAAGGGCTTCTCGCGGGTCTCGATCTTCCTGCCCTACGCCGTGCCCGCGGTCATCTCGTCGCTGCTCTGGGGCTTCCTCTACCTGCCGGCGGTCAGCCCGTTCTACTGGATCTTCGAGCAGCTCGGCTGGGACGACGTGCCGTCGCTCCTCTCGCCGGGGCTCGTCATCTTCGCGATCGCGAACATCGGCCTGTGGGGCGGCGTCGGCTTCAACATGATCGTGATGTACACGTCGCTCAAGGCGGTGCCGACCGAGATCTACGAGGCCGCACGCATCGACGGGGCATCCGAGCGCCAGATC
Source organism: Agromyces sp. P2_B3 (assembly GCF_056404815.1). Taxonomy (NCBI): domain Bacteria; kingdom Bacillati; phylum Actinomycetota; class Actinomycetes; order Micrococcales; family Microbacteriaceae; genus Agromyces; species Agromyces sp. P2_B3. The sequence goes on from NZ_JBFUDH010000001.1 coordinate 336,200, forward strand.
GCCCTGCGCATCAAGGTGCCGATCATCATGCCCGCGCTCATCATGACCGCGCTGTTCTCGATGATCGCGACGCTGCAGGTGTTCGCCGAGCCGACCACCCTGCGTCCGCTCACGAACAGCCTCTCGACCACGTGGTCGCCGCTCATGTACGTGTACCGCGACGCGTTCACCCGCGACGACATCTACTCGGCGGCCGCGACCTCGGTGATCATCGCCGTCGCGACGTTCGCCATCTCCTTCTTCTTCCTCCGCGTCGTGCAGCGACGCGCCTTCGGCCAGGAGGACTGAGCCGTGACCATCACCAACCAGACCCGTGCGGTCGTGCTGCCCGAGCTCACCGAGGCATCCGAGGATCGCGGCGCCCTTCGTCGTGCCGGGCGCCGCGGTCGCGGAGGTGCCGGTGGTGCCGCCGGCGCAGGACGAGACCAGCGGATGCCGCTCGCCCCCGGCTCCACGGCCGTGCTGCTGCTCGGCGCGCTCTACTGCCTGCTGCCCGTCGCCTGGGTCGTGATCGCCTCGACGAAGGACGCCTCGGAGCTGTTCTCGACGTTCACGTTCGCGCCCTCGACCCACCTGTGGGACAACATCGTCGAGCTCACGAACTACCGCGACGGCCTCTACTGGCGGTGGATGCTGAACACGGCGATCTACGCCGGCTTCGGCGCGATCGTGTCGACGTACGTCTCGGCGCTCTCGGGCTACGCGCTCGCCAAGTACACGTTCCCGGGCAAGGGCGTCGTGTTCAAGGTGCTGCTCATGGGCGTGCTCGTACCCGGCGTGATCGTCGCCATCCCGCAGTACCTGCTGCTCGCGCAGGTCGGCCTCACGAACACGTACTGGTCGGTGCTGCTGCCGCAGCTCATCAGCCCCTACGGCATCTACCTGGCCCGCATCTACGCGGCGGCCGCAGTGCCGACCGACATCATCGAGTCGGCCCGCACCGAGGGGGCGCGGGAGCTGTTCATCTTCCACCGCATCGCCCTGCCGATGATGGGGCCGGGACTCGTGACGATCTTCCTGTTCCAGTTCGTCGCCGTCTGGAACAACTTCATGCTGCCGTACATCATGCTCGGCAACGACGAGCTGTTCCCGATCACGGTCGGGCTCTCGGGTCTGCTCAACCAGGGTGCGTCGCTGCCCGCGATGTACACGCTCGTGATCACGGGCGCACTGCTCTCGGTGATCCCGTTGATCGTGCTCTTCCTCGTGCTGCAGCGGTACTGGCGCGTCGACCTCGCGGCCGGCGCCGTGAAGGCGTGAGCGGGGCGGATGCCGCGGGCGGCGGCACCGCACGGTCTCGTTCGCCGCGCGGCGGCGCCGGGCGCACCTACACTGGCCACGTGAGCGAGCACGCGCCCAAGCGGCGACCGACGATCGAGGACGTCGCCCGTGAGTCGGGCGTCTCCCGCGGCACCGTCTCACGGGTGCTCAACGGCGGCCACTGGGTGAGCCCGACCGCCCGCGAGGCCGTCGAGCGCGCGATCAAGAAGACCGGGTACCGCATCAACCCGCACGCCAGGAACCTCGCGACCGCTCGCGCCAACTCGATCGCGTTCCTGCTCACCGAGTCGCAGGACCGCCTCTTCGAGGACCCCAACTTCTCCACGCTCATGCGTGGCGCCGCCGACGCGCTCGCCGAACGTGACCTGCCGCTCGTGCTGCTCATGGCCGGATCCGACGACGAGCAGCGGCGCGCGACCGAGTTCATCATGGGCGGCCACGTCGACGGCGCGCTGCTCGTGTCGTCCCACCGGGGTCGCGAGGGCTTCCTCGCCGAGCTCGTCGCCGCCGAGGTGCCCGTCGTGGCGTGCGGGGTGCCGCTCGGGTACGAGCGCCGCATCGGCTACGTCGCCGCCGACGACCTCGAGGGCGCCCGCGACCTCGTCGCCTACCTGCGGGACGCGGGACGCAACCGCATCGCGACCATCACCGGACCGCCCGACACCTCGGGCGGCATCGGCCGCCTCGAGGGCTACCGGCAGGAGCTCGGCGACGCGTTCGACGAGCGCCTCGTCGCCGAGGGCGACTACTCGCGGGCGAGCGGCATGCGGGCCATGGCCGAGCTCCTCGATCGCGTGCCCGACCTCGACGCGGTGTTCGTGGCGAACGACGTGATGGCCGCCGGCGCGCTCGACGTGCTGCGGGAGCGCGGCATCCGAGTGCCCGACGACGTCGCCGTCGCGGGCTTCGACGACGCGCCCATCGCGACGCGCGTCTCACCCGAGCTCACCACGATGCGCCAGCCGTTCGAGCGCATCGCGCACGAGATGGTGCGCATGCTGCTCGACGTCATCGACGGCCGTCCGGCCGGGCGGATGACGCTGCCCACCGAGCTCGTGCGCCGCGCCTCGGCGTAGCCGCGCGGGGCCCTCAGGGCGCTGTCCCAGCGACGAAAACGCAGGATATTCGGACGTATGGGTCCGTATACGGACTCATGTCGCTGAATCTCATGCGTTTCGGGCCCACCGGCGACGCAGAGGTCCGATTCCCGCCACCGGATGCGGCGCGCGGATGCCGCGGCGGGGTGAGGATGGAGGCATGACCCGCCGCCACGCCACGCTGCCGACACCCCTCGGCGACCTGCTCGTCGTCGCCGACGACGCCGGGCCCGACGGGCACGGGAGCGCCGGGCTCACCGGCGCGTACTTCCCAGGCCACTGGCACCCACCGGCATCCGGAACCATCGGCGACGAGGTCGACGCGCATGGCGACGCGCTGTTCGAGCGGTTCGCGGCGCAACTCGGCGAGTACCTGGCGGGCACGCGCACCGCGTTCGACCTGCTGCTGGCGCCCGACGGCGACGCCTTCCAGCATGCCGTCTGGATGATGCTGCGTGAGATCCCCTACGGCGAGACGACCTCGTACGGCGAGCTCGCCGCCCGGCTGGGCGACCGCAACCTCGCCCGCCGCGTGGGCAACGCCGTGGGGCGGAATCCGATCAGCATCGTCGTGCCGTGCCACCGCGTGGTCGGCGCCGACGGATCGCTCACCGGGTACGCGGGCGGCCTCGAGCGCAAGCGGTTCCTGCTCGAGCTCGAGGGCGCGCCCGTGGTCGCCCAGGCCCGACTGTTCTAGCCGGTCCGGGCGTTCCCGATCAGTCCTCGGAGATCTCGGCGACGGTCTCGGCGATCTGCGAGACCGACAGCTCGCGGGCGATGTCGGCCTGCGCGATGATGCCGACGAGGTCGTGCCCGTCGATGACCGGCAGGCGACGCACCTGGTGGTCCTGCATCACCTCGAGCGCCTCGCGGATGTCGTCGTCGGCGCCGATCGTGACGGGCTTGCCCTCGGCGAGGCTTCCCGCCGTGACGGTGTTCGGGTCGCCGCCCTCGGCGATGCACTTCACGACGATGTCGCGGTCGGTGAGCATGCCCTTCAGCCGGTTGTCGTTCCCGCAGATCGGCATCGCGCCGACATCGAGGTCGCGCAGCAGCCGCGCCGCCTCGACGAGGGTCTGGTCCTCCTTCACGCACTGGGGGTCGGGCGTCATGAGATCGCGTGCCACAGTCATCGGAGTCGTCCTTTCTCTGGGCTGTGTGCGGCATGCTACGCACGCGCCGGCGTCACCGCGCGGGGGTTGACGCCGGTGCCCGCCGACTCGCCCCGAGGCCTACTTGCCCATGATCGTGTTCAGCGCGAGCACGATGATGAAGCCGTTGAAGAAGAAGCTGAGCACCGAGTGCCAGACGACCGTCCACCGGATGCGCGGCGTCGTCTCGACGTCGTTGGGCGTGAAGCTCGTGCCCACCATGAACGCCACGTAGACGAAGTCGAGCAGCGTCGGTTCGGTCGTGTGCAGGAAGACGAGCGGCGGCTCGGATGCCGCGGCCGGGGTCGTTGCCGCGGCCGCACCGCCGGCACCGCCCACCCGTGCCCGCCGTACCCTGCCCGGCCCCTGGTGGTACACGCGGTAGTAGATCTGCGCGAAGCCCCAGTGCAGGAACCCCCAGGCGAGCAGCATCGCCCACACCCCGAAGAAGTCGATCGCAGTGCCGAAGGCGGGGTCGGATCGCAGCACGAGCAGCTCGCTCGCGGCCGAGACGCCGATGAAGCTCGACACGATGGTGATGAGCAGCGACGCCAGGCGCCCGGGCGGCCTCGTCGAGATGAGGGTCGGCGAGCTTCGCCACGAGCTGCGCGAGATGCGCCCGAGCACGATCATCCAGCCGACCATGTACGCGGTCGAGAGCAGGCACCACAGCGCGAGCGAGATGATCTGGAAGTCGGTCCCCTGGTCGGCGAACACGAACGCCACGCCCACGATGAGCACGATCCCGAGCGCCACGAGGTTCAGCACCCGCCCCGCGCTCCGGGTGGCGACGACGACCCGCGACGCCGTGGCCTCCGACATGCGCGCCTCCCCCGTGAGCACCGAGCCCGCGACGCCGTGCGCGGCGCGTCCCCCTATGGTGCACCGGGGCGGGGCTCCGTGGCCAGAGGCGGGCGCATGTCCCGTGCGGCGGCGCGGATGCGCGGGGACCGGATGGCCGGGCGGATGCCGTGAGCGGATGCCGCGAGCGGATGCCGCGGCATCCGTCATGCTTGAACGCATGCCCGAACCCGCAGCTCCGTCGTCGCCCGAGGCACAGGCCGCCCTCGCGGTGCTGGCCGATCGCGTGCGGCGGCGGCACGCGGCGTCCGCTGGACGCGTCGCGCTCGGCATCACCGGGAGCCCGGGCGCGGGCAAGACGACGCTCGCGCAGTCGCTCGTCGCGGCGCTGAACGCGGACGCCGCCGCAGCGACCGCCGCTGCGCCCGGCCTTGCCGTGCACCTGCCAATGGACGGCTTCCACCTCGCGAACGCGACCCTCGACCGCCTCGGGCTGCGGCACCGCAAGGGCGCGATCGAGACGTTCGACGGCTGGGGCTTCGTGGCGCTGCTCGAGCGCGTGCGACGCGAGGTCGACCGCACGGTCTTCGCGCCCGCGTTCGAGCGAGACGTCGACGAGCCGGTCGCCGGCGCGATCGCCATCGAGCCGGCGGCGCGCATCGTGGTCGTCGAGGGCAACTACCTGCTCGGCGAGGCCGAGCCCTGGAGCCGGGTGCGCGACCTGCTCGACGAGGCGTGGTTCTGCGACGCCGACGACGATGAGCGGATCTCGCGGCTGGTCCACCGGCACACGGCCTTCGGCCGCTCACCCGAGGCGGCCCATGCCTGGGCGACCGACGTCGACGGCGCCAACGCGCGCGGCATCGAGCCCACCCGCAACCGGGCCGACTTGGTGGTGTCGGGCGTCACGTGGCGAGCGCTCGACGGCTGAGGCCACGGCGTCGGTGGTCGCGGTTGGGGGTGCTGCGTCAGCCCGTCGTGTCGGTCGTCACCCGGCCCGACGCATCCACCGTGACGACCGTCGTGAGCTTCTTGCGATTGAGCGCGCGGTAGGCGACGTAGATGAGCCAGAGCCCGCCGGTCAGGATGATGAGGACCAGATTCCAGAACCAGCCGATGCGCTTGTTCTTCGAGAGCACCGCCTGCCCGCCGGTGAACGTCTGCACGGTCCAGCCGCGCTGCACGTAGCGCGCGACCTCGGTGCTGAGGATCTGCGTGCGGGTCTCGTCCGACAGCGGCACCGGGCCGCCCGCGTTCACTTCCGTCATCCCCGTACCGTACCGCCGGCGATGCCGTCCCCACATCCCTCGGGACCGGTCGGCGCCTCGAGGAGTACCCTTGGGGGCAGCCGTGGGACCCGAAGGAGCCGCCCATGCCGTACTACATCATCGAGCGGAACTTCGCCGAAGAAGTGCAGACCCCCGTCGCCGACGCACTCAACATCAACCTCATCAACGATGAGGAAGAGGTGCGCTGGCTCTACTCATTCCTCTCGGTCGACCGGCGCAAGACGTACTGCCTGTACGAGGCGCCGTCCATCGAGGCGATCCGCGCCGCGGCGGTGCGGGCGGGGCTGCCGGCCGACGTGGTGACTGAGCTCACCGGCCGGGTGATGCCGAACGGTCTCCTGCAGACGATCAGCTGAATTCACGCCAGTCCGCGCTCGCGCGCGACGGTGATCACGCCAGTCCGCGCTCGCGCGCATACATCGCAGCTTGGGTGCGGTTGGCGGCACCGATCTTCGTCAGGATGTTGCGCACGTGGTTCGCGGCCGTGTGCTCGCTGATCACGAGTGCACCGGCGATATCGCGGTTGCTCCGCCCCTCGGCGAGGAGCCCGATCACCTCACGCTCGCGTGCGGTCAGCATGCCTTCGCCGGTGCCCGTGCCCGCGTCGGCCGCGGCTGGGGCGAAGCCGACGTCGAGTTCGTGCAGCACCCGTGCCATCCCGGCCGGTTCGGCGAGGGCACGAGCTCGCGCCGCATGCGCGGCCGCCTCCGCGGAGCCCGGCTCGAGGCGGTCGAGGTGCGTCGCCATGGCGGCGAGCGTGCGAGCAACGTGGAGCGCGGCATCCGTTCGCTCCGCGAGGTCGAGAGCGGCGGCGAACCGATCGGGCGGTGAACCAGTGCCGCAGAGCGACTCGACCTGCCCGAGGTAGCAGTCAGCCGGACCGAAGGGGGCCACGAACAGGCCGGACATGAGGTTGAGGCCCGAATAGTCCGACAGCCATCGGTGCAGGCGCTGTGCGACGTCGGCGTCCTCGAGCCAGAGCGCGGCCTCCGTCATGAACGCCAGGCGCGCGGGCCAGTCGCTCGAGTCGGGCGAGACGGCGCCGACGTGCTCGAGCATCCAGTCGAGGGTGCGACGCGTCGGCTCCCTGAGCCCGAGCTCCGTGTAGAGCGCGAGGAGCCCCGGCGCCCAGCGATCCGCCGGCGACTCGTCGCCGCTCACGAAGGGACGTATCCGCTCGAGGGCGCCCCGTTCACGGCGCAGCATGTAGCTCTGCAGGGCCGACGCACTCGCGTCGCCGTCCGAACGGAACGTCTTCTCGTCCCGTTCCACGCGTTGACAGGCGCTTGTCGCGTCGTCGAGCCGGCCGGCGATCAGCGCTCGGATGAACTGCAGGCTGTGGACCCAGTAGTCCCAATGGCGGGTCCAACGGCGGCTCAGCTCGACGCAGTCCCGCTCCGCCTCGTCCATCGCGGCGCGATCGCCGACGAGGTACGCGTTCGCCCCGAGGTGCAACGCGGCGGCGCCGATCCATTCCGTCCCGGTCAGGTGCACGAGCGGGAGGAGCTCGCGCACCCGTTCCAGGCGCCGCTCGACGCCGGCAGGGCGGAGCGTCAGCGAGACGGTCGAACGCAGCACCGCGGTGAGCACCTGCGGATCACCGAGGGCACGCGCCAGCGTGACGGCATGCTCGCCGATGCGCTGCGCGTCGTCGACGGCGCCGGTGAAGGCCGTCGCGCGCGCCGTCGACGCGAGCGCCTCGACGTAGAGCGGATCGTGCTCGTCGGGCTGGATGGCGGCCAGCGCCTTCGTCAGCATCTCGAGGGCCCGGCTGCCCGGCAGCCCCGGGCGCCACGAGGCATCCTCGAACCCGATGGCCGCACGGACGCGCAGCCGCGGATCGCCCGACGCCCCGGTGGCGCGCTCGTAGAGTGAGCGCGCTCGGGGCGTGTCGGACGCCAGATTCCAGCTCTCCGCCGCGCGGAAGAGGAGTTCGGCGCGCTCGTCGGCGTCGGGCGTGATCTCCGCTGCGCGCTCGAACAGTCGCCCGGCGTCCTCGTATGCGACCCGATCCTCGGCGAGCTGGGCGGCGCGCACGAGGTAGGTGACCGCGCGGTCGCCGAATCCGAGCGCCCGCGCCGCGGCGTAGTGGTGGGCGAGTCGCTGGATGAGCCGGGGAGCCGCGGGGAAGTCGGCTTCGAGGACCTGGGCGATGCGGGCGTGGACGCGCAGGAGCTCGGTTCCCGGCATGAGGTCGACGACCGCCTGCCGCGCGATGGCGTGGGGGAACCGGTACCGGTCGCCCGCCTGCCGGGGCGCCTCCAGCAGTCCCGTCCGCGTCGCGGCATCCATCGCCTGCAGTGTGACGTCGACGGATGCCTCGCTGATGCCGAGTACCTCGCTGAGGTCGACCTCCTGCCCGAGCACTGCCGCGAGTTCCAGCACCGCTCGCTGCGCGCCGTCGAGCAGGGCCGCGCGGGCGCGCACCTGGTCCCCGACCGAGTCCGGCAACTCGATGACGCGTCGATCGCCGACTCGCTCCGCCTCGACCACCCGCCGCCACATCGCGCGGAGGAGGAACGGGTTGCCGCCCGTGAGCTCTGCCAGCACGCCAGCCGACTCGCGGGCTTCCGACGGCGACACCCCTGCGCGGACGACCACGTAGTGGGCGATCTCGTCGAGCGTGAACGGCGGAAGCTCGATCCGCTGCACGCCGCGGAGCCGCTCGAGCGATGCGAGGGTCTCGGCCAACGCGTCGGAACGGTCGGGTGGTGCGGCGCGGAGGGTTCCGATGAGGAGCAGCCTCGATGCCGTCATCGATTCGACGATGCGACCGAGGAGCCGGATCGCCGCGGGGCCCGCCCAGTGCAGGTCCTCGAGCACGAGCACAACCGGACGCCGTCCGGTAGCGGATCGCAGCACGTCGACGACCGCCTCGAACACGCGCTCCTGGCCGAGGAACGGGGCGCCGGCGTCCGGCTCGGTGCGCTCGAGCATGCGCTCGATGAGGTCGGCCGACTCCACCTCTTCCGCGTCGGTGGCGCCGTCGAGGAACGCCGGCGCCAGCACGCGCAGCGGGTCGCCGAAGGGCTCGAACGGCGCGCCGAGCTCCTGGATGCATGCGCCCACGAGCACGGCGGCGCCGTCGCCGTGGATGTCGGTGGCGACCTCGCTCACGAGGCGCGACTTGCCCGAGCCCGGCTCGCCGCTGAGGAAGACCGCGCGCCCCGCGCCGCCCACCGCGTCGGCCCACGCTGCGTGGAGCGCCTCGACCTCGTCGTGCCGGGCGATGAATGGCGGCTGACCGGACGTCGTCCATCCCGCCGGCAGCGCCGGGGCGGACCATTCCCGCATCTGCCCACCATATTCCCGGCGCGCGCGGGCGGCGATGGTCCGAATTGACTAGTCTCCCCGCCGCCGGAAGATGGGCAGCCCACGTCATGCGGCGCCTCCACCGCCTTCCTAGCGTGAAGCCCACGATGATCCTCCGGACCGTCGGATCATGAAGGGAATCAGATCATGGACGTTCGTGCGTTCCTCATCATCCCGGCGGCCGTGGTCGTGGCCGTGCTCGCCGGGTGCGGACAGACGGGTGCGGCATCCGGTGCCGGCGCGGGCTCCGGTGCCGCGCACGTGAAGGCCCCGTCGACGTGGGTGTGCAGCGCTCCCGCCTACATCAGGGAGCGGGCGCCCGAGGGCGCCTGCGACAGCGTGGACGGCAACGGTGCCGACACTTCGGCGGTCGATGACGACCTCTCGCCGGCGATCGGTCGGTGACCACTGGCCGACACCCTCCACCGACGCCCGCCGCCCTGCCGCTCACCGCGGTGGGGCGCCGGCGCGAGTGCGGGCAGCGGCTCGGTCACCCCCCATCCGTGGGCTTGCCGCTCGACCGGGCACGACGTAGTGTCACCAACGACTGCGCTCCCGGAACCCGATCGGAGTCACGATGCCCGCAACCGCACTCCCCTCCAGTGGTGAGAGTCGGCCTGAACCCCGACCGAGCGGCATCGCCGCGGCCAAGACCTGCGACGCGAGCGGCATGGCCGAGATCCATCGCATGTTCCGTGCGGGCTTCGGCGAGGCGCCGACGCTCGTCGCCGGGGTGGCCGACGGCGACGTGGCGCACGCCGAGGTGGTGAGCGACCACCTCCGCATGCTGTCGGTCGGGCTGCACGCGCACCACGAGGGCGAGGACGCCATGCTCTGGGATGCGCTCGGCCAGCGGGCTCCGTCGTGCAGCGTGCACGTGCAGCGCATGAAGGCCCAGCACGCCCAGCTGCTCGTGCACCTCACGGCCCTCGATGCGGCGCTGCCGGCGTGGCGGGCGAGCGCAACGACGACGGATGCCGCGGCGGTCCTCGCAGCGCTCGACGGCATCAATGCGGCGCTCGCCGAGCACCTCCCCGACGAGGAGTCGAACATCGTGCCCGTGATGGAGACGGTGATCACGCAGCAGGAGGTCGACGCCCTCGCGACCCACGGCCGCAAGGCGACGCCGAAGGGGCAGATGTTCCTGCAGTTGGGCGCGATCCTCGCCGCGCAGCCCGACGGAGGGGTCGCCTGGCAGAAGGCGCACCTGCCCGGGCCGGTCCGGGTCATCTGGCGCGTGGTGGGCCGCTCGAAGTACGAGGCGAACCGGGCAGAGCTGGTCGGCGACCGCCGGCCGTAGCGGAGGTGCCCTCGGCCATCGTGCTCAGGGCAGCGGCGGCGACGGCGCCTCGTGCAGCATCCGGAACTCGTGCCGGCGCAGCAGCTTCAGCACCACGTTCGCCGGCGGTCCGAACGCCGTGAGGCCCGCGTCGGTCGTGCAGGGGGCGATGCCGTCGATCGCGTAGTCCCGTCCGTGCCAGACCACCGTGCATCGACCGTGGGCCGCCTCGACGTTGCGGTACCAGTTCACGCCCGTGCCGTAGGTGAGCTCCGCGACGAAGCCGTCGGGCACGCGGGCGAGGATCAGGGGCGTCTCGAACACTGCACCCGACTTGCGGCCGGTGTGCCGTACGAGTGAGAACGGCCCGAAGCCGGCGTGCGCCATCCGCAGCGTGAGCGGATTCAGGGCGTGCTTGATCGTCCAGAGCCATGCCCGCTTGATGGGGCCGCCGGTGCTCCGCGCCACGGTGGGCCCGTCACTCCGCCATCGACGAGCGCCGACCGGTGCTCGGGGCCACGGACGCCTGCAACGGCGCCGACTGGAGCAGCTGCAGGATCGCGTTCAGCGGGATGGCCGCCCACGTCGGGCGGTTGCGGGTCTCGTAGATCGCCTCGTAGACGGCCTTGTCGAGCTCGAACGCGGCGAGCAGGTCGCGGTAGCGGCTGAGGTCGAGGCCGGATGCCGCGACGTAGCCGTCGAGGAAGGCTCGGCGTGCGGCATCCGCCCACCGTGCCGCCGTGGCGGCGCGCTCGGGCAGCGCCAGCGCGGTCGATCCCGCGACGTAGTCGAACGAGCGCAGCATTCCGGCGACGTCGCGCGCGGGAAGGTCGGGACGGCACCGCTCGCGCATCGGGCGCAGCGGCTCGCCCTCGAAATCGAGCAGCACCCACCCGCGACCGGGCACGAGCAGCACCTGGCCGAGGTGCAGGTCGCCGTGGATGCGCTGCAGTTCGGGCCACGCGCCGGCCCGAGCCCGAGCGTAGAAGGCCTCGATCGCCGGGCGGTGCCGGTCGAGCTCGTGCACCTCGGCCACGGCGATGCCGAGCCGACGCGTCCAGGCGCCCGTGATCCGGTCCACGAGCGCCGGCTCGGGTGGCTCGCGCGGGAACAGCTCGCCGAGCGAGAGATGCACCTCGGCGACCGCGGCGCCGAGCGCGCGCGCCTCGACGTCGAACGGCGTCCCGGCCGATGCGGCGGCCAGCGCCACGCGCCAGGCGTCCTCGACCCCGGGCAGGAACTCCTGCGCGAACGCGAGGTGGCCGCGCGCCCGGCCGCTGGGCCGGCCGACGTCGTCCCATTCGCCCAGCACGTCGCCCACCGTCGCCGGCACGTGCGGCGAGCCCGCCTTGGCCAGTGCCGTCTGCAGCGTGACATCCGGATTGTCGCCGTCGTGCAGCTGCCGGAACACCTTGCAGATGATCGGTGCCGACCTGGCCGGCCGGTAGATGATCGACGTGTTCGACTGCTCGCCGCCGAGCACGGTCGCCGGCGCGCTCCGCGGCGGTCGAGCGGATGCCGCGGCGTCGCCCGAGTAACGGCCGCGCGCGGTCGCGGCACTGGGGCCCGCGGCGATCGCCTCGCCCTCGTCGACGATCATCGCGAGCAGCGCATCGGTGTAGGCGGGGTCGTGCGGTCCGTCGTAGAGCCACCGGTCGCCGCCCTCGGGTCCGCCGCCGGGCACTCCGACTCGAGCAGGCAACCGGGCGATGAGGTGCTCGGATGCCGCGGGCGACTCCTGGGGTTCCGCCCGCTCGACCACCGGCACCTGGTAGAGGATCGGCGGCTCCGAGGCGTCGTCCATGAGGAAGAGGGTGCGGACGTTCGCGCCCTCCTCGGCGGTGGGCGACTCGAGCGCCCCGATGACGCGAAGCTCGGGCGCGTGCCCCTTGCCGCCGAACCAGCGCTGCTGCGGCATCCACCCGGCGATCGCGGCAACGGCCCTGTCCATGCCTGAACCGTACGGCGAGCCGCGGCGGATGTCGAGGCGAGACGCCGAGCGCAGGGCGGAGCGCGGCTCGCCAGTCGCGAGTCGCCCGTGCGAACCAGCCTTGGCGGCCGTGCACAAGGGGCTGACCGGCACGCGGCCGCGCGCCGATACTGGGCGCATGTGGACGGCATTCCTCTTCGGCGCGGTGGCGTCGGCCGCGCTCGTGATCGGGGCGTTCATCGGTGGGCGCTTCACGCTGCCGAAGCGCTTCCTCGCGATCATGCTGTCGTTCGCGGCAGGCATGCTCATCACTGCGCTGAGCTTCGAGATGTTCCAGGATGCCTATGAGCGGGGCGGCATCTGGGTGGCGGCCGTCGGGCTCCTGGTCGGCGCGCTGGTCTTCACGACGCTGAGCGCCCTCCTCGACCGTTGGGCCCAGGCGGGCTCGGATCCGACGCCGGCCGACGAGTACCGGGGCAGCGCGAAGCTCGACACGGATGCCGCGGCCGAGGGCCGCCCGGCCACGGCGGCGTCCGTGCAGGGGGCGGCCGGGCTCGCGCTGCTCGCCGCGGCCACGCTCGACGGCGCACCGGAGAACCTCGCCCTGGGCATCTCGCTCACCGAGGGAACGGGTGGCGTCGCGCTGCTCGCCGCCATCTTCGTGTCGAACCTGCCCGAGGCGCTCGTGGGCGCGGCGTCCATGCGGGAGCAGGGCCGCTCGATGCTGCAGATCATGGGCCTCTGGGGCGCGTGCGCGGCCGTGCTCGTGTTCGCCGTCGTCATCGGTGCCGGCCCGCTCTCGGGCAGCGACCCCGAGGTCGTCTCGTTCCCCCTCGCGTTTGCAGCGGGCGCTGTCATCGCCGCGCTCGCCGACACGATCATGCCCGAGGCCTACGAGCACGGCGGGCCGGCCGTCGCGCTCAGCACCGCCGCGGGATTCGTGCTCGCCTTCGTGCTCTCGCTCGCCTGACTCGCGACCTCAGTCGGCCGTCACCGGGTCGCCGACGGCGATCGTGTCGGCCCCTGACGAGGCGTCGAGGTCGGGGACGAGCCAGATGCCGAACCACGTCTTGCCGTCCCACCTGCGGTGCTTCGCCAGCGTGCGGATGGGCTCCTTGCCGCGCGCCAGCGACACCGGGTCGATCGTCGTCATGACGCAGCGGTCGCAGACGCCGCTGACCCGAAAACGCACGCCGCCGAGGTGGATGAACGGCCAGCCGTCCTCGGCGAACGGCTCGGCCGGGTCGCCGTCGATGACGACGTTCGGACGGAACCGCAGCATGTCGAGCGGCGGCGTGCCGCCGTCGGTCCACCGGTCGAGCTGGGCGAGGGAGGACTCGCTCGCGAGCAGCAGCGGGCCGGTGTCGGCGAGCGACATCCGGTCGTCCGCGAGGCCGCCGTGGGCGGGATTGACCGGGCGCACTCGCGGGTCGGGCTGCCACACGAGGCGCACGGAACGCCCGAGCCGGGAGCTCAACCACTCGTCGGGCTCGAACCCGGCCGGAAGCGCGGTGCGCTGGCGCGACACCGTCACCGTGACGGGTGCGGCATCCGTCGGCTCGTCGACCCGCAGGGGCGCGCCGCCGCCGTCGCGGTCGGCGAGCAGCAGGCCTCCGTCGGCGAGCGGCTCGGCGGTCAGCGCCAGCAGGCGGTTCGCCTCTCGCGCCGTGACGAGATCGCCCGCCGAGTCGACCACGGCCCAGCGCCGATCGCCGACGAGCCCCCACGGCAGCACGGACGCCGAGCGGACGTCGAGGCCTGCGAACGACTTGACGGGATAGACGCGGAGCCGGGTCACCTGCATCAGAGCACGCTACCGCGACGCCGTCATCGTCGCGCAGAGTTCGTTGCCCGTCCGGGCACAATGCGGCAGGCGACCGCGTCCGGCTCCGTAGCATCGGCGGTATCGCGACCGCCCGACGTCGCGACGCTGCGGCCGGAGGGGTGAGATGGCCGAACGCATCTGCGAGACGTGCGGCACGAGGAACGACGCCGAGGCGCGGTTCTGCGTGAACTGCGACTCCTACCTCGGCTGGGATGTCGGGCGTTCGACGCTCGACGGCGACGCGCTCACCGGCACCATCCCGAAGATCGTGCAGTCGGTGCCGACCGCCGTTCCTGACCCGGCGACCGCGCCCGTCAGTGAGCCGGTCGCGACGCCCACGACGCCGCCTCCTGCGACGCCCACGACCCCGCCGCCGGCCGTGAAGCCCACGGCAACGCCTTCCGCTCCGTCCGCCGCCGAGCGTGCGCCCCAGCCCGATCAGGAGCCGCCGCGACGCAAGCCCGCACGCCACGACCCGCCGACCGTCACCGTCACGACCCCCGACGTGGTCCTCACGCCCGAGGCTCCCGCCCGGATCGAGCTCCTCATCGAGAACACGTCGACCATCGTGGACGGCTACGACATCGACGCCGTCGACCCGCCGGCCTGGCTCGAGCTCACGCCGCCCGACGCGCACCTCATGCCGGGCGAGGCCCGCACGGTCATGCTGTCGCTCGCCATCCGTCCCGGCGTGCTCGTGCTCGCGCAACGCCGGCCGCTCACCTTCACCGTCCGCTCGCTCGAGGACCCCGAGCGGATGGCGACGATCCACGTGGTCGCGACGGTCCCCCCGCGCGGGGCGCGACTCGCGATCGAGGCGCGGCCGATGCTCATCCGGCTCGAGGATGCCGCGACCGGTTCGTTCTCGCTCCGGCTCGACAATCGCGGCGCGAACTTCCCGCAGACGGTGGGCCTCTCGGGCGAGGACCCCGAGTCGGTCGTGCGGTTCACGTTCACCCCCCAGGTGGTGGAGGTGCCCGCCGGCGCCATCGTCGAGGCATCCGTCGACTTCGTCGCACCGCCGCCGCAGCCGGGTGCGGTGCTGAACCGCCAGCTCACCATCTCGGCGACCAACGACGAGGGGCCCGTGACCGCGACCGTCACGCTCGTGCAGGAGACCGCCCCCGAGCCGGTCGACGCGCCGCTGCGCGTGCAACTGCAGCCCAGCACGCTGCGCCTCCTCGACGCGCAGGACGCCGACTTCGACGTGAACGTCGACAACCGCGGCGGCCACACGCCGATCACCGTCACGCTCACGGGCGCCGATCCCGAGCAGCGGCTCGCCTTCGCATTCGCACCGGTCAGGTTCATCGCCGTCGCCGGGCACATCACCCGCGCCCACGGGCGGGTGCGGGCGAACCTCCCCGCCCGCGGCGCGAGCGCGTCGCATCCGTTCACCGTCGTCGCCTCCGACGGCACGACGGATGCCGAGGCCGCCGGCGTCCTCGAGATCACGAGCTCGGCCGCGGCCATCACGACCGCGAGCCTCAGCGTCAACCCGCAGCGGCAGGACATCGGCACGCACGGCAAGGGCACCTTCGGCGTCGACGTCGACAACCGCCGTGGCTCCGAGGCCGTGCAGGTCGCGTTCGCCGCCCGCTCCGACGACGGGCAGGCGCGGGCGACGTTCGCGCCGCCCCAGCTCGTGGTGCCGCCCGGCACGACCGGGCACACGTGGATGACGGTCTCGGCGCCGCATCCGCCGCGCAACGGCACGGTCGTGCGCCGGCTCGAGGTCAGTGCGAGCGACGGCACGCAGCAGCTCGTCGGGAACGCCGAGCTCACCCAGACGGCGCCGAGCCGCAGGGGACCGCTCAGCGTCTGGCTCGTGATCCTCGGTGCGGTGCTCGTGGTGATCGGCACGCTCAGCCCCTGGTTCGCGCAGTTCGAGCCCCTGCTGCCCGCGGTCGAGCTCGTGCGGATGCTCGTGCAGTCGTCGAGCCTCGACCCCGGCCTGATCGTCGAACCGGCGCTTCGGCTCCTCCTCTTCATCCTCGCGATCACGATGGCGTTCGGCCTGAACGGCAAGTCGGGCGGACTCACCCGCAAGTCGGCGATCCTCATCGTGCTGCTCAGCGCCGGGTTCCTCGTGTTCCTCGCGATCGCGGCGTTCGTGCCCGAGCTCGCGTTCGGCATCCTCCTGGTGTGGCTCGGCGCCGTGCTCGGCTACGTCGGCGGGGTGCTCGCGCGATCCCGCGACTGACGGATGCCGCGACGGGCGATCCGCCCCGCATGACGGATGCCGCGTCGCGGGCACTCGCGACGCGGCATCCGTCAGACCTCAACCGAGCAGGTGCTCCAGCACCCGGCCCATCCACGCGGCCCGGGTCGCGGCATCCGTGATGCCCTCGAACCCGAAGCCGGCCACGAGCGAATGCGGCGTGGCGACCACCGCGGCCTCAGGGAACCCGGCCGCCGTCGTGATGATGAAGTTGTTCGGGTTCGGTCCACTGCCGGGCGGGGGACCGGTGACCTCCCAGCCCGCGCTGTCGCCGTTCTCGAACGACGTCGTGCCCTGGCCCGTCGACACCTCGATGTCGTCGACGAACACGCCGAGGCCCTGGGTCGACCAGTCGCTCACGTACCCGATGGACACCTCGACCTGGCCGCCGGCATAGGCCGACAGGTCGACCGACCACTGCTGCCAGCCGGCCGAGTTGCCCGACGTCGCCGACCACGAGCCGGTGGTGCCGGTCGAGGTGCAGGTCGTGGTCGCGGCGTCGAACGTCTGGTAGTGGTCGAGCTGCGGGTGCAGGTCGCGCCAGCCGGCCGGACAGCTCTGCCCGGTGCTGTCGGTCGTGTGCCCGTTGAGATCGGGCAGCGTCGTCCAGTCGTCGCCGCCGGCCGTGCGAGCCTCGACGGCCAGGTGATCCCATTCGGCCTCGGTGTCGTACGAGGTCCAGAACGACATCGTGGCGCCGCCGGCCGGCACGTCGATCGTGTTGGTCAGGCGCTTGTACGACACGTCGCCGATCTGCGAGTAGGCGTACGCATCGCCGGTGTGCGGCGCGAACGGGCCGCCCTCACGGTCCCACCTCGCCGCCACCCAGCTCTCGAACTGCGGGTACACCGCCGGGTCGAGGATGCCGCTCGTGGTGATGTACGAGTTGCTGTGGTCCTGGTTCTGGGCGCTGTCGTCGCCGTTGAACCCCCATTCGAGCCCGGTGAGCGGCGTGTCGACGCCGAGGGCGTTCAGGATGCTCCCGTCCTCGGTGGTTCCGGCGTCGTCGACGGTGAGGTACGCGCCGAGCCAGTACTGCAGGGTGTCGTTGGTGAAGTCACCCGATCCGCCGAGGGCCCGACACCGGGCCTGGACCTCTGCATCGGCCCGGCACTCGGCGTTCGCCGCCGTGGGGTCGTACAACTGGGTGCCGAGGTTCGGCGTGTACTGGCTGCCGGCGTACTTGCCGGTGTAGAGCACCTTGCCGCCCTCGTTGAGGAAGTCGCGCACCTCGAGGGTCTCGTCCATCGCGAGCCGCGAGGCGTTGCCGCCGCCCCAGCCGGGCTCGCGGGTGACGATGTCGTCGCCGGTGTACCAGATGACGCCGTCGTAGTGCGACAGCACGCCGAGGCTGTCGGGCGCGGTCCGGCCGCGGGCATCGACGTCGTAGACGTCGTAGCCCGTGCCGTTGGCGTCGAGCGCGGCCGTGTAGGAGTCGAGGTAGCTGGGTCCGCCGGCCTGGGCCGGCGAAGCGCCCGTGTAGTCCTCGGCCGACAGGATCAGCACGTCGTCGTCGGATTCCTCGACGGCATGGTAGGTGAACGAGTCGCTCGTCGCCCCACCCCCCTCGAACCACACCTTCACGCTGTCGCCGGGTTCGGTGCCGGTGACGAACCCGCTCATGATCCGGTAGTACACGTCGGTCTTGCCGCCGTAGCGGTCGCCGCCCGTCCACTCCTCGGTCGGTGCGCTGATCGGGGCCCCGCCGTTGATCGAGTACTTCACGGTCACGTCGCCGAGCTCGCGCTTGGCGACGACGCGCACCTCCTGCGGGTCGCCGTAGGAGTAGTCGAACGTGAAGTTCGCGAGGGGCAGTCCGTCCTTGTAGGTGTCGTCGCTCTCGAGGTAGAACGGCTTGGTCGTCAGGCCGAGGTGCGACACCGGATCGGCCGGGTCGGCCGCGGACTTCGCCACGTCGAGCGAGAACGGCAGTGCGCGCTCGAACTCCGCCTGCACCTGCGCCTCGTCGTCGGGGAACACGAATCCGCCGCCCGCCGGCAGGCCCTCGCCGAGCTCCGGTGTCCATGCGAGGGCTCCGCGCTGCACGTGCGCGAAGTCGGTCGTCTCGCCGTTCGTCACGTACAGCACGTCCGAGGAGAGGCCGGTCTCGAAGCCGGGGATCGCGGAGTTGTCGCGATTGCCCGACAGCGCGTAGTAGATCGGGTCGTCCGCGGTCGGGGTGCCGGTCTGCCAGCCCTCGGCGTACAGCAGGTAGGGCCCGTAGGAGTGGTAATTGACCTGGAACGAGAAGTCGGCGCGGTCGAACAATGACATCATCGCCTGCGTCTCGGGCTCCGATCCGGCCGAGGGACCGCGGTAGGTGTCGCTGGTGGTCTGCGACGACGAGCCCTCCTCGTCGTATCCGAAGTGCTCGGGGAAGTTGCGGTTCGGGTCGACCCCGTCGGCCCGGGTGACCTGGCCGTCACCGTCGTTGTCGCGCAGGTTCTTCCGCCACAGCCGCTCGTGGTCGAACGTGTACTGGTAGCCGTCGGGGTTGGCCACGACGACGAACCACAGCTCGTTGTTCTTGAGCAGGTTCTTGATCTCCTTGTCGTTGGCCCGCCATCCGTCGATGTACCAGTTCAGCAGCCGCCGGTTCACCTCGGTCGAGATCCACTCGCGGGCGTGCTGGGTCGAGCTGTAGAGCACCGCAGGACGGGTGCCGTCGGCGATCCCGCGCGCGCCCTGGGTCAGCTTGAGGGCGATGAGCTCGCGACCCTGCTCGGTGTGGCCGAGCACCTCCAGCTTCACGAGCTGCGGGTTCTTCTTCGCGAGGCTGTAGAGCTCATCGCGGATGCCGCCGGGTTCATCCCACGACCGCCAGACGTCGTATCCCGACGCGGCCTGCTCTTCGGCCAGCTGCCGTGCGGACTTGCCGTCCTTGTTCTTCTTCACCTTGACGTCGACGCCGCGGTCGCGGAGGCCCTTCGCCTCGCCGGCGGTGAGCACGACGTCGAGGCTGACGCCGTCGTCGGTGATGCGACTGTCGGCGACATCGAAGCCGCCCGCCGCGATCTCCGCGGCCTCGGCGGTGCTCACGTCGGCCGTGTACATGTCGAGCGCGCCGGCATCATCGACGGTCGCGTTCGCGGTCACGGGGGCGAGCACCGAGAACGCGAGTGCGAGTGCGGCGATGCCGAGGACGGGGCGAAGTGGAAAGGAACGGGTTCCGGCCATGACGACTCCTTCGGCCCGTCTCCGGCCAGACATGCGTGACGACATCGTCGGGTGCCTGTTGTTCGCCACGTCCCTGGTGCTCACTGCGGACCCTAGGGCATAGCCTGCTGCGGTACGCGCTCGGCTGTCAAGGAATCCGTGAGTCTTCCTCACGCGGGGCGGGCCGACGGGGCGGTCAGACCCACTCGCGGCGCACGGCCTCCGCGCCGAGCTGGATGCGCGTCGTGACGCCGCCGCGCTCCATCAGCTCGGCGACCCGGCGCTGCACGGTGCGCACCGAGATGCCCAGCTGCGCGCCGGCCGCGGCATCCGTCAGCCCGAGCAGAAGGAGCTTCAGCAGGTCGCGGTCGATCGCCTCGACCTCGTTCTCGAGCCCTCCGTCTTCGACCAGTCGGGTCGACGCGCGCCACGCTTCCTCGAACATGGCGTTCACGAGGTCGAGCAGGCCGCTCGGATGCACCAGCAGGGCGCCCGACACCTTGCGATCGCCGTGCGAGTACATGGGGAGCAGCGCGAGGATGCCGTCGGCGACGAAGAGGCGCGTCGGCAGCACCGGCAGCACCCGGATCTCCTCGCCCAGCGGCATCACCTCGCGGGCCTGGTCGAGGAATCTCGGACGCTCGAGCACGGATGCCTCGACGACGACCCGGTAGCGGACGCCCCGTGCGAGCGCGCGGTCCTCCTCGGTGTTCTCGCTGCCGTCGATGAGCGCCACCTCGCGCAGCACGAACGCGTCCACCCGTCGTTCTGCGGAGGCCTGCAGTTGCCCGAGCCGCTGGCGCACCGCCTCGGGGCCGAGCACCACGTCGACGACATCGGGCACCTCGCGCTGCACCGCGCCCTGCCGGTAGAGCTCGCTGAGCTGCACGAGCGTCTCGTGCGCCTCGGTCAGCCGGCGCTCGCGCTCGAGCAGCAGCGGACGCAGCGCGAGGGCCGGCGGCGAGGCGACGACCCGATCGGGGGCGGACGCCTGCCTGGCGAGCAGCCCGATGCGCTCGAGCTCGTCGACCACCGCCTGCACGCGCGCCACCGGCATGCCGGCCGATCGGGCGATCTCGCCGACGTCGGCCGAAGGCGTCGCGAGCAGGAGCCGGTAGACCGACGTGTGCTCGTCGTCCAGTCCGATCGCGTCGAGCACGAGCGCCGCTCCCGTCGTCTGCGCCGTGGCGAATCGCGGCCATGGCATCTCTCCGCCACCACCCTAGCGGCGGACGTGTGGCAGCGTGCTTGCAAGCCAGCAACACATGCGAGAGGTTCCCCCATGCCACAAAGCAGCAGAACAGCCGCGCAGCGCCGCCGCCGTTCGATCGCCGCCGCCATCAGCGGCTTGGCGATCGGCGTCGCGGGTGTCAGCGCCGTCGCGCTTCCCGCGGCCGCCGACCCGGCCGATGGGGGAGGTGCTCCGCCTGCGGCATCCGGCACCTCCCCAGCTGCTGCCGCAGGCGGCACGCACACCGTGACCCTCATCACGGGCGACCGCGTGAAGGTCACCGACCTGCCCGACGGCACCCACACCGTCGACGTCGACACCGCGGTGCCCGGCGCGGCCGTGCAGACCGTCGAGGTCGACGGCGACCTCAGCGTGCTGCCGCAGTCCGCGATGCCGTACCTCGCGGCCGGCGTCGTCGATCGCGACCTCTTCAACGTCTCGCAGCTCATCGAATACGGCTACGACGACGCGTCCGTCAGCGCGACGCCCGTCATCCTCGAGTACGCCGACGGCCCCGCGGCGTTCAGCGCGCCGCTGCCCGGCGTCGAGATCGGCTCGACCCTCGAGAGCATCGGCGGCGCTGCGGCGACCGCCGACCACGCGTCTGCGGCCTCGACGTGGAGCGCCCTCACCGCGGCATCCGGTGCCTCGACCTTCAGCAGCGAGGTCTCGCTCGGCGGCGGCATCGAGGCCATCCACCTCGACGGCAAGGTGCAGGCCACGCTCGACAGCTCGGTGCCCTGGATCGGCGCGCCCGCGGCCTGGGAGGCCGGCTACACCGGCGCCGGCGTCACCGTCGCCGTGCTCGACACCGGCTACGACGACACCCACCCCGACCTCGCCGGCCGGGTGCTCGCCGCCGAGTCGAAGAGCTTCGTGCCCGGCGAGGACGACCCCGCCTCCGACCCGCATGGCCACGGCACGCACGTCGCCTCCACGATCGCCGGCACCGGCGCGGCCAGCGACGGTGCCAACCGCGGCGTCGCCGACGGCGCCGACCTGCTCGTGGGCAAGGTGCTCGGTGCCGACGGCTCCGGCCAGGACTCGTGGATCATCGAGGCGATGCAGTGGGCCGGCGATCACGCCGACATCGTGTCGATGAGCCTCGGTTCCTCCGAGCCGTCCGACGGAAACGACTTCATGTCCGAGGCGCTCGACACGATCGCCGAGCAGACGGGCGCCCTCTTCGTGGTCGCCGCAGGCAACAACGGCGCGCCCGAGGCGATCGGCGCGCCGGGCGCGGCAGCCGAGGCGCTCACTGTGGCGTCCGTCGCCGACCCGACGGGCGCCCTCTCGTACTTCTCCAACCAGGGCCCGCTCGCCTTCTCGGGTGCGCTCAAGCCCGAGCTCGCCGGCCCCGGCGAGGACGTCACCGCCGCCCGCTCGGCCGACAGCCCCGGTGAGGGCTCGTACGTCGCGATGAGCGGCACCTCGATGGCGACGCCCCACGTCGCCGGTGCGGCCGCACTGCTGAAGCAGCAGCACCCCGAGTACACGGCCGACCAACTGCGCGCCGCGCTGCTCAGCACGGCGAAGGACGTCGGGCTCCGCTCGTACGAGGCCGGTTCCGGCGTCGTCGACCTCGAGACCGCGATCGACGCGCCCGTGATCGCGTCGGGGTCGGGTGACTTCGGCATGCTCGCCTGGGGTGAGGAGCCCGAGCTCGTCACGCGCACCATCGACTACACCAACCGCAGCGCCGACGAGGTCGTCCTCGACCTCGTCGCGTCGCTCGACGGCGCCCCCGACGGTGTGCTCACCGTGGCGGACGACCAGCTCACGATCCCGGCCGGCGAGACCCGCTCGGTCGAGCTGACCGTCGACCCGTCGAAGGTCGAGACCGGCACGCAGCTGTCGGGCGCCCTGGTCGCGAGCCTCGACGGTACCGCCGTCGCACGCACCGCCCTCGGCACCATCGCCGAGCAGGAGCGGTACGACCTCACCATCACCGCCACCGGCTTCGACGGCGAGCCCGTCGAGACCTACGCGGTGCTCTACGACGTCGCCAACGACTGGTACGAGCCGATCTCCGTGAGCGGCGAGACCACCATGCGCCTTCCCGACGGCGAGTACGCCGTCGTCGCCTACATGACGGTCGATCACGCCGCCGACGAGTCGGTGACCGTGCTGGTCGGCGACCCCGACCTCGTCCTCGACGGCGACGCCGAGGTGGCCTTCGACGCGCGGGCCGCGAAGCCCGTGACGGTCGACGTCGGCACCGACGGCCTCATCCCGTGGTTCAACCGCCTCGACCTGCGGGCCGACACCTTCACGTCGAGCTACATCGACACGGTGACGAGCGACGGCTTCTACGCGCAGCCGATGACCGCGCCGAACGCCGAGGACTTCTCGTTCACGAGCCGCTGGCGGCTGGCGAAGCCCATGGTCGACTTCGCGGCCGGCAAGGAGTCGCTCGACCTCATCCCGCTTCCCGGCTCGATCCTGCGCGACACCACCGTGAAGGCGGTTGCCGTCGACGCCGGGCTCGGCAGCGTCGAGGAGTTCGCGAAGGCCAAGGCACGCGGCAAGGTCGCGGTCGTGACCCGTTCGACCGAGGTGTCGGCGTCGGCTCAGGCGGCGAACGCGCTCTCCGCGGGTGCCGCGGCCCTGCTCATCGTGAACGACGCCGACGGCGAGTTCAACACGTGGGTCGGCAGTGAGGACTACATGAGCGAGGTCGACCTGCCGGTCGCATCGATCAGCGGGGTTCAAGGGCGAAAGCTCCTCAAGTCCATCGGTTCGAAGAAGCTCACGATCACGGGTTCGGTCGAGGCCGCTCCCGAGGAGGTGTTCGACATCCTCCGCTTCGTCGACGGCTCGATCCCCGAGGACCTCGACTACCGGCCGGACGGCCTCGCCGAGGTCGACACCACGTTCCACGGTCAGACCGGCGAGCTCATCGGCGAGTTCCGATGGGACTTCGACCCGGTCACGCAGTACTCGGTCGGCGCCATGCTTCGCACGGAACGCGGCATCACCCGCACCGATTGGGTCAACACCGACCAGGTGGAGTGGAATCAGGGTGCGATGCTGATCCCCGCCAGCTGGGAGGTGCGCGACCTGCGTCGGTCGTACGAGCCCGGCTCCGTCTCCGAGGCGACCTTCTACGGCCCGATCGTGCGCCCGTTCGTGGGGCCGGGATACTGGGCGCCCGAGCGCACCGGCGGCTACGCACAGGTCAACGTGCCCTCCTGGGCCGACGGCGGCAGTCCCCAGCACACAGGTGCCTTCGACGTCTTCGAGCCTCGCGACGATCGGTCGCAGACCACCGACGTGTGGGTCGACGGCGAGCTGCGGGCGTCGGTGCCGTGGCAGTCGGCGACGGTGTTCGACATCCCCGACGGCACCACCGACTGGCGCGTGCTGAACACCGCGGTCCACGACGGCAGCTACATCCCCGGCTCGACGAAGACGGTGACCGAGTGGACCTTCCAGTCGACCGGCACCTCGGATGACTACACCGAGCAGACCCTGCCGATGATCCAGGCCTACTACGACGTCGATGCGGATGCCTCGGGCGCCGTCGGTTCCGGACGCAAGGCCGGTGCCCCGGTCGACCTGGGCCTCGAGCTGAGTCACATCGAGAGCGCCGACGGTATGGCCGAGCTCACCGACGCGACGCTCGAGATGCGCGTGGCGGGCGGCGATTGGAAGCCCGTCGAGCTTGCGGATGCCGCTGCCGACGCCGCGACCGTCAGCCCGATGATCAACTACCCGGTCGAGCGGCCGTTCCTCGAGCAGTACGCCGCCGAGCTCCGGGTGCCCGACGCGGGTGCGTGGATCGACCTCAAGGTGACGGCGAAGGATGCCGCGGGCAACACCTTCTCGCAGGAGATCGAGCGAGCGTTCGAGGCGGCACCGGCGAAGGGCGGTCACGGCGGCGGCAACGGCGGTCAGGGCGGCGGCAACGGCGGCCAGGGCGGCCACGGCCCCCACGGCCCGCACGGCGGTCACGCCTGACCTGAGGCACTGACCCACAGCAGCGACGCGGCGTCGGCCCGATCCTCGGATCGGTCGGCGCCGCGTCGTCGTGTCGGCCGCGCGTGCGAGCATGGGTGCATGCCCGCCGATCCCGCTCCCCGTGGCGGATCGCGCCCCACGGCCGGCGACTGGCGCCGCGAGCTCGCGCCGTTCACGCCGGGCCTCGGGCACGAGGCATCCGATGACGGCGGGCACGTGGCAGCCGATGCCGCACCTCGACGTCCCCTCGCCCTGCAGTTCGAGCTGCGCCGACGGGTCACGCGTCGTCCCGGCGAATGGCAGGGTCCACGTGACGAGCCCGCCCGGCGGGCCGGGTCGGTGGACCGACTCGCGGTGCGCCCGGTCACCCAGGGGGCACGGGGCGCCTGGATCAAGGCGGGCCTCACCTGGCAGAACGTCGGCTTCCAGGCGACCGCCGGCGGTTACGACCCGGCGCAATCGCGCTGGTTCGCGCAGTTCGTGATGCTGAAGGGCTCCTCGCCGAGCGTCTTCGCCACCTACGGCTCCGAGTGGATCACGCTCGACGAATTCGAGAGTCCGCTCCTCTGGGCCCTGCTCGACGAGGCCGCGCGGCTCGGCATCGAGCTCGTCGGTTCCGACGTGACGCCCGGGCTCGCCGTGCTCGGCGCGGCATCCGTCGTGCTCGACGCCGCGATCGACGACGGCGGCGGCCTCGAGCTCGCGCCCCGGCTGGAGTTCGCCGCGAGCGGCAGCGGCGGCCCGGGCACCGTGCGAGCCGTCGGCGACGCGCGTCTGATCGCGCGACACGGCCTCTACCGGTTCGACCTCGATGCGGGCCTCCTCGAGCTGGCGCCCCTGGCCCGACGCCTCGCCCCGGCCGAACGCTCGGCGCTCGCACAGCCCCGCACCGTCCGGGTGCCCGCCGACGAGGTGTCCGAGTTCCTGCGCGGGCACTTCCATGCCCTCGCCCGGTCGATCACCGTCACCAGTCGTGACGGCAGCTTCGACCCTCCGCCGCTGCCGCCCGCGGCACTCGTGCTCGACGCGCGCTTCGAGCCCGACGACGTGCTGCGGCTCGCGTGGCACTGGGAGCACGCCGACGGGCGCACGGCGGCGGTCACGGCATCCGTCGACGCGGCCGCGGCCGACCCCGAACTCGACGACGACCTGCTCGCCCGCGTCGCCGACGAACTGGGCTGGGTGCCGCTCGACGCCGTGGTGCTGCGCGGCGTCGACGCGGCCGAGTTCACCGCCGAGCGCCTGCCGCGACTGGAACGCCTCGCTGTCGGCAGCTCGCTGCGCATCGACGTCACCGGTGAACGACCCGAGTACCGCGAGGCCACCGCCGAGCCCGTGATCACGGTCACCACGGTGGAGACGCTCAAGCGCGACTGGTTCGACCTCGGCGTGGTGCTCACGGTCGACGGCAAGCTGGTGCCGTTCATGCCGCTGTTCCGGGCGCTCGCCAAAGGGCAGAAGCGACTCCTGCTCGTCGACAAGAGCTACCTCATGCTCAACCAGCCGGTCTTCGCGCCGCTGCGCGAGCTCATCGAGGAGGCCGGCACGCTCGCGGAGTGGGAGACCGGCCTGCGCATCCACCGCTCCCAGACGAGCCTCTGGGCCGACTTCGAGGACCTCGCCGACGCCGCAGAGCCCGCGATCGCCTGGCGCCGCACCGTCTCCGCGCTGGAGGACGGCCGGGTCGACGAGCTGCCCCCGCCCGACGGCCTCGCGCTCCCGCTTCGCCCCTACCAGCTTGCCGGGTTCCGCTGGCTGGCGTTCCTCTGGGCGAACCGGCTGGGCGGAGTGCTCGCCGATGACATGGGCCTCGGCAAGACGGCGCAGACGCTCGCGCTCATCGCCCACGCCGTCGAGCAGCCCGACGGCCGGCTCCCGTTCCTCGTGGTGGCCCCCACCTCCGTCGCCTCGAACTGGGTGCGCGAGGCCGAGCGGTTCACGCCCGGCCTCCGGGTCGCGAGCGTCACGGCGACCGAGGCGAAACGGCGCGGTCGCATCGCGGATGCCGCGGCGTCGGCCGACCTCGTCGTCACGACCTACGCCGTGCTCCGCCTCGAGGCGGCGGCATTCGCGGCGGTCGAGTGGGGCGGGCTCGTGCTCGACGAGGCGCAGTTCGTGAAGAACGCGGCGACCAAGGTGCACGAGGCGGCACGCGGCATCCGCGCACCGTTCCGCCTGGCCGTCACCGGCACGCCCATCGAGAACCACCTCGGCGAGCTCTGGGCGATCCTGCGGATCGTGGCGCCCGGCCTGTTCCCGTCGCGCCGCGCGTTCGACGAGCGCTACCGCAGGCCGATCGAGCAGGACGGCAACGCCGAGCGGCGCGAGCGCCTGCGGCGACGCATCCGCCCACTCATCCTGCGCCGCACAAAAGAGGTGGTGGCCCCCGAGCTGCCGCCCAAGCAGGAGCAGGTGCTGACGGTCGAGCTGGCTCCCCGCCACCGCCGCCTCTACGACACGGTGCTCCAGCGCGAGCGGCAGAAGCTCCTCGGGCTCATCGACGACCTCGACCGTCAGCGGTTCATCGTGTACCGCTCGCTCACCCTGCTGCGCCTGCTCGCCCTCGACGCCACGCTCGTCGACGAGGAGCGCTATGCCGGCTACCCGTCGGCCAAGCTCGACGCCCTCTTCGAACAGCTCGACGACGTGCTCGCCGAGGGCCACCGCGCGCTGGTGTTCAGCCAGTTCACCTCGTTCCTCGGCCGAGTGGCGAGCCGGCTGGACGCCGCGGGCGTCCCCTACGCCTACCTCGACGGGTCCACGCCGGTGCGACGCCGCGACGCCGAGATCGCGCGCTTCCGTGCCGGCGAGGCATCCGTGTTCCTGATCAGCCTGAAGGCCGGCGGGTTCGGCCTGAACCTCACCGAGGCCGACTACGTGTTCCTGCTCGACCCGTGGTGGAACCCCGCGAGCGAGGCGCAGGCCGTCGACCGCGCGCACCGCATCGGGCAGGCGAAGCAGGTCATGGTCTACCGGCTCGTGGCGCAGGACACGATCGAGGAGAAGGTGATGGCCCTGAAGGCTCGCAAGGGCGAGCTCGTGGCGTCGATCCTCGACGCGGGCACCGAGGCCACGGATGCCGCGGCGCTCGACGGCGCCGACACGATCAGTGCCGACGACCTGCGTGCGCTCCTCGACGGCTGAAGCCGTCGGCGGCCGCTGTCGCGCTTCCTGAGCGAATGCTGAGCTTCACTCGAAAACGGTCTGCTACGCTCACTGGGACGCTTGACCCACACCCGAAGGGTCGCGTCAGGCCCGATCCGGGCCGCCGCATACCCTACGACGTCGCGCCTCGGTGGCAGAGCCCCGAGGCGCGCGTCCGGCATAGTCAGGTCCCGCGCTGCGCTCCGAGGCTAGCGCCTCCAGCGGTCGCGTCGACGCGTGCGCGGCTCGTCGAGGCCGATGTGCACGCGCGTGCGCTTGCGTTCCCACACGATGAACGCCGAGCCGAGCGCCCAGAGCGGCACCTGCGTGAGGAACGCGATGCGGAACGCCTCCAGGCTGTAGGTGTCGGGGGAGCCCGCGCCCTGCGCGTCCATCGCGATGCCGATGAAGAGGATCGCGAGCAGCGCCGCGAGGAACCCGCCGACGTTGACGATGCCCGTGGCCGTGCTGAGCCGATGACTCGGGTTGAAGGTTCGGGCGTGGTCGAATCCGATCATCGAGGCCGGGCCACCGGTGCTCAACGCGAACGCGAGCAGGAAGAGCAGCCAGATGGGCGCCGGGCCCGGCCACGCGATCACGACCAGCCAGACCAGCGCCTGGATGCCGATGACGGGGAGCACCAGCATCCGTGACCGCCGCATCGGATGCCGGCTCGAGAGCGCCCCGATCACCGGACCGGCGACCATGCCGAAGATCACGTACACGCTGAAGATCAGCGAGGCCATGGCGGGGGAGAGCCCCTCGCCGACCGTCAGGAACGGGAAGCCCCACAGCAGGATGAACGCCGTGCCCGAGAACGGCGTCGTGAAGTGCGACCAGAACGCCAGGCGGGTCGCCGGATGCGCCCATGCCTCGCGGAAGCCCTCGCGCAGGTCGGCCGACGACATCACCGCGTGGATGGTGCCGGTGGCGGTGTCCACCGAGACATCCGCGTCGCGATCGGGAGGTCGGTTGCGGATGACCGCGAAGGTGAGCACCGTGAACAGGGCGCCGAGGCCGGCGAGGCTGCCGAACGCGACGCTCCACGAGGAGGCGTGCAGGATCGCGGCCATCGGCAGGATGGCGAGGAGCTGCCCGGTCTGGCCCACGATGCCGGTCATCTGCACGAGGAACGGCGCCTGCCGCTCGGGGAACCACACCGCGACCACGCGGAGCACGCTCGGGAAGACCGCGGCGTCGCCGGCGCCCACGAGCATGCGCGCGAAGATCGCGGTGCCCACGTCGGGCGCGAACGCCATCACGAGCTGGCCGATCGCCATCAGGAACATGCCCGCCGTGATGATCGGCCGTGCCCCGAACCGGTCGAGCAGCAGGCCCACTGGGATCTGCATGGCCCCGTAGACGGCGAGCTGCACCACCGCGAAGAGGGACAGCACCGAGGCATCCGCGTCGAAGCGCACCGCCGCGTCGACGCCGACCGCCGACAGCGACGTGCGGTTCGTGACCGAGACCACGTAGGCCGCCACGCCGACACCCCACACCAGCCACAGGCGCCAAGCGCGCACGGGAGGGATGGCAGTCGTCACGAGACCTTCAGGGAGAAACGGATGACGGCGGCCTCGGGTGCGAGCCGCCGCCGTTCCAGCCTAACCGGACCACTCGACCCGACGTCGTTTCGTGCCCGGTCTCCGGTGCCCGGAACGCGAACGAGCGGATGCCCCGTGGTGGGACATCCGCTCGTTCAGGCGTTCTCGCGACGCCGGGGCGCCGCGCTCGGCCTCGCCGTCGCTAGAGGTCGGCCCCCTCGGCGGCGGCGTCGACCTTGGCCTCGTACCCGGCCTCGAACGCGGCGCCGGCGGGCGCCGCCTCGGGCTGCACGAGGGCGCCCTCCGCGTCGAGGTCGGTGGCGGCCTGCTCGAACTGCGAGTTGTACAGGCGCCAGTACGCGCCCTGCCGCTTGATCAGCTCGTCGTGGCTGCCCTGCTCGACGATGTCACCGTGCTCCATCACGAGGATGAGGTCGGCGTCGCGGATCGTCGAGAGGCGGTGCGCGATCACGAACGACGTGCGTCCCTCGCGGAGCGCCGCCATCGCGTGCTGCAGCAGCAGCTCGGTGCGGGTGTCGACCGAGGAGGTCGCCTCGTCGAGGATCAGCACCGACGGCTGCGCCACGAACGCGCGGGCGATCGTGATGAGCTGCTTCTCGCCGGCCGAGACGTTCGACGCGTCCTCGTCGAGCACGGTCTCGTACCCGTCGGGCAGCGAGTGCACGAACCGGTCGACGTACGTCGCCCGGGCCGCGTCGAGGATCTCCTCGTCGGTCGCCGACTCGCGCCCGTAGCGGATGTTCTCGCGGATCGAGCCCGCGAACAGCCACGGGTCCTGCAGCACCATGCCGGTGCGTGCGCGCACGTCGTGCCGGGTGAGGTCGGCGATGTCCTGGCCGTCGAGGAGGATGCGGCCCCCGTCGAGCTCGTAGAACCGCATGATGAGGTTCACGAGCGTCGTCTTGCCCGCACCGGTCGGACCGACAATAGCGACGGTCTGGCCGGGCTCGACCCGGAACGACAGGTCGCGGATCAGCGGGCGCTCGGGCGTGTACGAGAACGACACGTGCTGGAACTCGATCGTGCCGTCGCCCTCGACCGGAGCAGGCGCATCGGCCGCGTCGGCCTCCTGCTCGTCGGCGTCGAGCAGCTCGAACACACGCTCGGCCGAGGCCGTGCCCGACTGCACCACGGCGGCCATGCCGCCGAGCTGCGAGAGGGGCTGCGTGAACTGCTGCGAGTACTGGATGAACGCCTGCACGTCGCCGAGCCGCAGCTGGCCGCTCGCGACCATGAGTCCGCCGAGCACCGCGATGCCCACGTAGGTGAGGTTCCCGATGAACATCATGGCGGGCATGATGATGCCCGAGAGGAACTGCGCCTTGAACGCGGCCTCGTAGAGCTCCTCGTTCTCAGCCCGGAAGCTCTGGCTCGAGTCGTACTCGCGGCCGAACACCTTCACGAGCGCGTGACCCGAGAAGGACTCCTCCACCCGCGCGTTGAGGCGGCCGACCTTCTTCCACTGCACGCCGAACGCGGCCTGCGACTTCGGGCCGATGACGCCGAAGATCACGCCCATGAGCGGCAGCGAGACCAGGGTGACGAGCGCGAGCTGCCACGAGATCGAGAACATCATGATCACGACGCCGACCACGGTGAGCACGCTCGTGAGGGCGCTCGAGAGCGACTGCTGCATCGTCTGCGTGATGTTGTCGATGTCGTTCGTGACGCGCGAGATGAGCTCGCCGCGCTGCACCCGGTCGAAGTAGCTGAGGGGCAGGCGGTGCACCTTCGCCTCGACGTCTTCGCGCAGGCGGAACATGGCCCGCACCATGATGACGTTGATCACGTAGCCCTGCACCCACGACAGCACCGATGCGGCGATGTAGAGCATCAGCACCATGATGACGACCTGGCTCAGGGCGACGAAGTCGATGCCCTCGCCCGGGGTCAGGGTGCCCGCCGCCTCGACGATGTTCGCGAGGTCCTCCTGGCCTGCGGCACGCAGGCCGGCGACCGCCTGTTCCTGCGTGACGCCCGCGGGCAGCTGCAGGGAGATGACGCCCTCGAAGATGAGGTTCGTCGCCTCGGCGAGCACCTTCGGCGCGATGACCGTGAGCACGACGCCGATGGCGCCGAGCAGCGAGGCGAACGCGAACGACCACTTCCACGGGTTGAGGAGCCCGAGCATGCGGCGGAAGCTGGCGCCGAAGTCCTGCGCCTTTCCGGGCGCGACGCTGTCCCACGATCCGGAGTTGCGGCGCGCCTCCTCGGCGAGCTCGTGTTCGATGCGCTCCTCTTCGGTCATCTCCTGGGGTTCCGCCTGCCGTGCCCGTCCGCGGGCGCGGCCGTTCGTCTTGTTCGTGTCGGCGCTCATGCCGTTGCCTCCACTCCGAGCTGGGATTCGACGATCTCGCGGTACGTCGTCGACGTCTGCAGGAGTTCGTCGTGCGTGCCGATGCCGACCATGCCGCCGTCGTCGAGCACGACGATGCGGTCGGCGTCGGTGATGGTCGAGACGCGCTGCGCCACGACGATCTTGGTGACCTGCGGCAGCTCCCGCCACAACGCCTGGCGCAACCTGGCATCGGTGGTCAGGTCGAGCGCCGAGAACGAGTCGTCGAACACGAGGATGTCGGGGTTGTGCACGATCGCCCGGGCGATGGCGAGCCGCTGGCGCTGGCCGCCCGACACGTTGGTGCCGCCCTGTGCGATGCGACCGTTCAGGCCGCCCTCCATCTCGGCTACGAAGTCGCGGCCCTGGGCGATCTCGAGCGCGTGCCAGAGCTCGGCGTCGGTTGCCTCCTCGCGGCCGAAGCGCAGGTTGGAGGCCACGGTGCCGGCGAAGAGGAACGGGCGCTGCGGCACGAGCCCGATCGTCTTCCACAGCTGGTCGAGGTCGGCCTCGCGCACGTCGACGCCGTTGACCCGGATGGAGCCGCCCGTCGCATCGAACAGTCGCGGGATGAGCGAGATGAGCGTCGTCTTGCCGGCGCCGGTGGAGCCGACGATCGCGACGGTCTCGCCGGGCTCGGCGCGGAACGTGATGCCGTGGAGCACCGGGGACTCGGCGCCGGGGTAGGCGAACTCCGCATCGAGGAACTCGACCGCTCCGACCTCGGGGAAGACGGCGACGGGGTTCTCGGCGCGGGTGAGCGTGGACTCGCTCGCGAGGACCTCGCTGATGCGCTCGGCCGACACGGCCGCGCGGGGGATCACGATCGTCGTGAAGGCCGCCATGAGCACGCCGCCGAGGATCAGGCCGATGTACTGCATGAAGGCGAACAGCGTGCCGATCTGCACGTCGCCGTCGTTGACCTCGATGGCGCCGAACCAGATCACCCCGATGATCGTCACGTTGATCACGAGCATGAAGAAAGGGAACAGCGTGATGAACAGGGTGCCGACGCGACGTCCGACGTCCATGATGTCGGTGTTGGCGCCGCGGAACCGCTCCTCCTCGATCGGTTCGCGCACGAAGGCGCGCACCACGCGGATGCCGGTGAGCTGCTCCCGGAGGATCCGGTTCACGGCGTCGAGCTTCACCTGGAAGCTGCGGAACAGCGGCACCATGCGGCTGATCACGATGATCGCGACGACGAGGATCGTGAGGACCGACGCCCCGATGAGCCAGCTGAGGCCGACGTCCTGCGAGAGCGCCATGATGATGCCGCCCACGGCGAGCAGCGGCGCGCTGATGAGCATGGTCGCGCCCATCATCGCGAGCATCTGCACCTGCTGCACGTCGTTGGTGTTGCGGGTGATGAGCGAACCCGGCCCGAACTGCGACACCTCGCGCTCGGAGAACGCGCTCACCTTGTCGAAGACGTCGTTGCGGATGTCGCGGCCCGCGCGCATCGCGGCCTTCGCGGCGAAGTACGTGGCGATGATGGCCGCGATGATCTGCCCGAGCGAGATGGCGAGCATGAACATGCCCGTCGACCAGATGTAGTCCGTGTCGCCCTTGGAGACGCCGTTGTTGATGATGTCGGCGTTGAGGCTCGGCAGGTAGAGGCTCGCGAGCGCGGACATGAACTGGAACACCAGCACGCCGAGCAGTAACCACTTGTAGGGCTTCAGGTACCGGATGAGGAGTTTTCCGAGCATGGTTCTCCGAATGGAAGAGGTGAAGGCGGGAGACGAAGGAGGGACCCGC
Source organism: Agromyces sp. P2_B3 (assembly GCF_056404815.1). Lineage (NCBI taxonomy): Bacteria > Bacillati > Actinomycetota > Actinomycetes > Micrococcales > Microbacteriaceae > Agromyces > Agromyces sp. P2_B3. Next base: position 369,541 of record NZ_JBFUDH010000001.1, read on the forward strand.
CGGCGGCGATCTCGAACCCCCGCTCGATATCGCACCCGCTAGTCTGCATCGAACCCCTACCCTCCGACATCATCCGCTCGGCTGATATCGCTGAGAGCGCAATCACGCGGGGCGGGCGGAGCCGCGGATGCGCCGCCCGAGCGGTCGTCAGCGGTCGGGCCGCGGCGCCATGCGGTAGGCGCTGAGCGAGGCGAACGCGAGCCACGCGAAGCCGGCGATCACCGCGAGCCAGAGCAGTCCGACACCGGCGGGCACCATGGCGAGCGCCGCGCCGCCGAGGAACCCGAGCACGACGACCGCCGCGGCGACGAACGAGATCGTCGCTGCTCCGCCCCGCCCCTCGCTGCGGAACCACGTGCCGATGACGATCGCGGCCGCGGCCAGGCTGAGGAACCCGATCGCGCCGGCCGCGAGGTGGAGGAGTCCGCTCGCCGACGCGGTCGTGGCATCCGTGCCCCCCGGTGGGAACCCGCCCGTCGGGTCGGGCGGGAAGATCGCTGCGGCGAACAGGCTGACGCCGTACAGGCCGAGGAGCACGGCCGCCCACGTGCCGCGACGGCCGGGCAGCAGCCGGGCGAACCCCACCGCCGCGGCGAGCACCATGAGGCCGGTGAGCACGAGGTTGGCCGCCTGGATCCAGCCGAGCGGGCCGAGCAGCAGCAGGCTGAGCGCGTGCCGCGACAGGTCGAAGCCCGGCACGAGCAGCGCCTGCGCGAGCCCGACCACGAGGTAGAACGGACCTGCCACGACGCCCCAGCCCAGCAGGGACTTCGTGACGGCGCGGCCCCGCTCGAACGTGGGGGCCGATGAGGGGGCGGGAGTCGTCGCGGACATCGTGCGCACCTTCCTGATCAGTGTCGTGTCGAGGACATGTATTGCCCTCATGGGTGTAGTATTGCACCGAGCGATGCAAAAGTAAACGCACGAGTGCAGAAGAGGATCGATGAGCGCGCAGCCGATGGCCGACCGGACCGACTACGAGGACCCGCGGATCACGCGTTCACGTGCGCTGATCATGGATGCGGCCGCCCGGGTGTTCCTCGAGCGCGGATATCCCGGCACCAGCGTCGACGACATCGCCGCCGAGGCGGGCGTCTCGAAGCGCACCGTGTACAACGTCTTCGACGACAAGGAGCAGCTCTTCCGTGCGATCATCGGCCGCGCCATCGAGACGGCCGAGCGATTCTCGTTCGACTTCGCGTCGACGACGGCCGACGCCGACGACGTGGAGGCAGCGCTCATTGCGCTCGCACGCGAGCTCGCGGCATTCGTGTTGGGTGGCCGCGTGGTGCCGCTGCGGCGCCTGCTCATCGGCGAGGCGTCCCGTTTCCCCGAATTCGCGGCCGAGTACTACGAGCGCGCGCCGGGCCGCGTGATGACCGCGATCGCCGACGCAATGCGGAGACTCGGCGAACGAGGACTGCTGCGCATCGACGACGCGGAGCTCGCCGCCGAGCACTTCGCGTTCCTCGCGATCGGGCCGTCGCTCGACCGCGCCCTCTTCGACGTCGCCGGCGACACGGATGCCGCGACGGCGACGCACGCGGTCGAACGCGCGGAGCGCGGCGCCGCCATGTTCCTCCGGGCCTACGCGGCCTGAGCGGCGGGGCTCAGGCGTCGGCCCGGCCGGTGACGATCGCGCGGAGCGTCTCGACGGGCAGCTTCGGGACGCGGTGTTCGTCCACGAGCCCGTTGGCCTCCTGCCGGGTGTCCGTGAGCTGCGTGTAGCAGAACCCGGCGAGCACGGGTGAGGCGTGCAGCGCCGAGACGAGCTCCGACAGGTGCACCTCGAACTCGGTGGCCGAGCCCGAGACCGAGTAGCCCCAGGTCTCGATGTCGGAGTCGGGCGCAAACGTGATGCCGCCGAACTCGGTGACCATGACGGGCTTGCCGGCGGTGCCCGCGGGGAGGGCGACCAGGCGGCGTCCGGCCGGGCCGACGCCGTCGCGCATCGCCTCGATGGACGCGGCATCCGCGTAGCTCGTGCGCAGCGCCGAGCCGGTCGTCGCGTAGTCGTGGATGGTGAGCAGGTCGGACTCGGCGTGCTCCCAGCCGTCGTTCGAGACGGCGAGCCGGGTCGGGTCGAGCGCCTTGGTGAGGTGGAAGAGCGCCTGCACGTAGTGCAGCTGGGCGGCGTCGTGCGACACGTGCTGCACGCCCCAGCTCTCGTTCACGGGCACCCACGTCACGATCGACGGATGCGCCGCGTCACGCGCGATCACGTCCATCCACTCCCGAACGGTGCGCTCGATCGCACGCGGCGAGAACTCGAAGGCGCTTCCGATCTCGCCCCACACGAGGAGGCCGAGGCGGTCGGTCCAGAAGAGGAGGCGGGGATCCTCGACCTTCTCGTGCAGGCGCACGGCGTTGAAGCCCAGGTCCTTGATGAGCTGCACCTCGGCGCGCAGGGCGTCGGCGCTCGGCGCGGCGAGGTGCGTCTCGGGCCAGTAGCCCTGTTCGAGCACCGAGCGGAGGAAGTAGGGGCGATCGTTCAGCAGGAAGCGGCCGCCGTGCTCGTCGACGCTGCGCAGCCCGAGGTACGAGGCGACGTCGTCGATCACCGTGCCGGCCTCGTCGACGAGCCGGAGCCGCGCGTCGAGCAGCGTCGGGTGCTCGGGCGACCAGAGCAACTGCTCGTAGCCCTGCCCGTTCGCCTGCCGGGGCAGCGCGACCACGACGCGGTGCTCGGGCTCCGTCAGGCGCGTGCGGAGGGTGCCGAGCTCCTCGCCGTCGTGCTCGATCTCCACCTCGAGCCACAGTGGCCTCGTCGGCCGGGCTTCGAGGCGGAGCTGCAGCGCCACGTCGGCACCGGGGATGTCAGGGATCCAGTTCACCCGCGTCACGCGGTCGGATGCCACGGCCTCCAGCCACACCGGCTGCCAGATGCCCGTCGTGCGGTGGTACCAGATCACATGGGGCTCCTCGAGCCAGTCCTGCTTGCCGCGCGGCTGCGAGACGTCGTGGGGGTCGTCCTCGACCCGCACGACGAGCGCGATGGTGCCGCCGAACAGATCCTCGGGCAGCTCGAACGAGAAGGGCGTCTGGCCGCCCTCGTGGGAGCCGAGCAGGTGTCCGTTCGCCCAGACCGAGGCGCGGAAGTCGACCGCGCCGAAGTGCAGCACGACGCGTGGTGCGTCGTCGCCGAGGCCGGCGGCGCGCAGCTGCTCGGGCTCGATCATCCGCCGGTACCACGCCACGCGGTGGAAGGCCGAGTCGCCGATGCCCGACGCAGGGGACTCGGGCGGGAAGGGCACCACGATGCGGTCGGAGAGCGGTGTCTCGCCGAGGTGCCAGCCGGACCCGAGCCCGGCGTCGGCGTCGTCGAACGCGAATTCCCACTCGCCGCCGAGGTCGCACCAGGATCGGCGCATTAGCTGGGGCCGCGGGTAGCTGCCGTCCTGTCGGGAGGCCCGCATCATCGAGGAATCACGCATGCATCGAATCATGACGCATCCTTACAGCGCTGTAAAGTCGCGCGGTCGGCTCGACGCCCTTGAGCGGTGCAGTGGCGAGGCGCGATGATCAGGCGCTGGGCGCGCTGGCGCGCACCGAGATGCCGTGCGGTACGACGATGTGGCGACCGGGTCCGTGGTGTCCGTGCATGCGTTCGTGCAGCAGCTCGAACGCCCGGGTCGCGAGCGCCCGCTTGTCGGGGGCGACGGAGGTCAGCGTGGGAGTCGTGTAGCCCGTGATCGCGCTGTCGTCCCAGCCGACGACCGCCACGTCGCCGGGCACGGAGATCCCGCGGCGGCGCAGTGCGGTGAGTGCCCCCGCGGCGAACCGGTCGTCCCGGGACAGGATGGCGTCGAAGCGGAGCCCCCGGTCCAGTGCCGATTCGACCGCCGCCTCCGCGTCGTGGGTGTCGAATCCGCGCGCCTGCAGCACCAGCTCGGGATCCAGCCGTACGCCGGCCCCCACCAGCGCCTCCTGGTAGCCGAGCAGGCGCCGGCGATTCGTCATGGTGATGTCCCCGTCGACCAGGCCGAGGAACGCGACGCGTCGACGCCCGAGATCCAGCAGGTGCCGCACGCCGTCGAAGGCGGCGGCGACGTTGTCGATCATCACGTGATCCGTCGTGACCGGGGCGTCGATCTCGCCGAGCAGGACGACGGGAAGGTCGTCGCGCAGGCGGGCGAGGTCGAGCGTGGCCATGCGCGTGGGCTGGAAGATCACGCCGTCGACCAGCCCGGCCTCCCGGTCCTGCAGCACCGCCTTCTCGGCCTCGGCATCGCTCAGCGTCTGCTCGATGATCACCCGATAGCCGCGCTCCAGCGCGATCTCGGCGAGGTGGCTCGCCATCTCGCCGAAGTACGGGTGGTCGATCTCGGGCATCGCGAGGGCGATCATGCCCGTGCGCCCGGTGGCGAGGCGACGGGCCGTGAGGTTGGGCCGATAGCCCAGCTCGTCGATCGCAGCCTGCACGCGCGCCCGCATGTCGGGCTGCACGTGGGCGTACCCGTTGACGACGTTCGACACCGTCTTCATCGACACCTGCGCGCGCTCGGCGACGTCGATGAGCCTCACCCGTGCCATCGCCACTCCTCACGTCGAGTTGAGTCTAGGTGCGCCCGAGCGCGCGTCGGTGAAACGCCGTCGCGAAAAATCAACCCACTCGACAGATGACTTTACAGCGCTGTACATTGTCCGAGGCCGTCAGTTTCGACGGCAGGTCCGCGCGAAGGCGCGACACCGTTTTCAACGAGGAGGACGACCGGTGGGCAAGAGGCTGAGGTTCACGAGGTTCATGCAGGGGGCGGCGATCGCCGCCGTCGGCGCGCTGGCGCTGGCCGGCTGCAGCGGCCAGGGCGGCGCGCAGAGCGCCGGAGGCGAGTTCACGGGCGAGTACGACGGCCCCGAGGTCACCCTGCAGTACTGGAACGGATTCACGGGCGGTGACGGCCCGTTCATGGAGCAGATGGTCGACCAGTTCATGGCCGAGCACGACAACATCAAGATCGAGTCCACGACGCAGGAGTGGAGCGACTTCTACCAGAAGCTGCCCGCGGCCGTGACGGCGGGCGAAGGCCCCGACGTCGGCGTGATGCACCTCGACCAGCTGGCGACGATGGCGGCCCGCAACGTCATCGTGCCCGTCGACGACCTCGCCGAGGAGCTCGACCTGAGCGGCGACGACTTCAGCAAGGAGGTCTGGGACGCCGGTGTCTACAACGACGCCCGCTACGGCATCCCGCTCGACGTGCACTCGCTCGCGATGTACTACAACACCGAGCACTTCGCGGCCGCGGGCATCACCGAGCCGCCGACCGATGAGGCGTCCTTCCAGGAGGCGCTCGACAAGCTCAAGGCCGCCGGTTACGAGACGCCGTTCTGGATGCCGGCCCTCTGGCCCGCGCACCTCATGGAGCTGTCGCTGATCTGGCAGGCCGGCGGCGAGCCGTACTCCGAGGACGGCAGCGAGGCGACCTTCGACTCCGAGGAGGGCGTCGACGGCCTCACCTGGATGCGCTCGATGGTCGACGAGGGCTACAGCCCGGCGGATGTCGCGGCCGACGCCCAGTACGTCGCCTTCAAGAACGGCGAGACGTCCATCACCTGGGACGGCATCTGGCAGATCAACGACCTGAAGGAGTCCGGGATCCCGTTCGCGGCGGCACCCGTGCCCGCCATCGGCGGCGACCCGGCCGTGTGGGCGAACTCGCACAACTTCTTCCTGCCCCGCCAGGCCAGCCCCGACGACGACAAGGTCAATGCGGCCAAGGTGTTCATCGCGTGGATGAGCGAGAACTCGGGCGAGTGGGCCGGCGCGGGCATGATCCCGGCTCGCGAGTCCGTGCGCTCGTCGGTCATCGGCGGCACCGTGCAGGAGCCGATCGCCGAGCAGATCGACAACATGCGCTTCCTCCCCGCGGTTCCCGGCCTCGGCCCGGTGCAGGCGGAGACCCTCGAGGTGGCGGTCGCCGACGGCGTGCTCGGCAAGGCGAGCCCCGAAGAGGCGCTGAAGCGCGAGGCGGATCGCGCCACCAAGCTCATGCAGGAGAACCTCGAGAAGTTCGGCGGCTGAACATGAGCACCCAGACGCGCGTGGGCGCCTTCGCAACGGAGGCGCCCACCGCGGCATCCGATGGGGCGGCCGCCCGGCGCGCCGGGGTGTCGCCCACCCGCCAGAAGCCCTTCACGCCCTGGCTCTTCCTGCTGCCCTACCTGCTGCTGTTCACGGTCTTCGTGATCGTGCCGTCGGTGTTCGGCATCTGGATCAGCCTGCACGAGTGGGACTACACGCTGCCGAACAAGCCGTTCGTCGGCGGCGAGAACTACGTCGAGCTCTTCGATCCGAACTCGGTCAACTCCGGCTCGTTCTGGACCTCGATGCGCGCGACCGCGATCTTCACGGTCTTCAGCGTGCCGCTGCTGCTCGTGCTGCCGCTCTTCGTCGCGCTGCTGATGAACAAGTCGTTCCCGGGGCGCAACTTCTTCCGCGCCGTCTACTTCGCGCCGTACGTGCTCGGCGTCGCGGTGGTCGGCCTGATGTGGCGCTACCTGCTCGACAACAACATCGGCCTGGTCAACTACTACCTGGGCCTGTTCGGCCTACCCGACGACACGGCGTGGACGACGTCGGTCCCGGCCGCGTGGGTCGCGCTCGTCGGCGTCACCGTGTGGTGGACCCTCGGGTTCAACTCGGTGATCTACCTCGCCGCGCTGCAGGACATCCCGGCCGAGCTGTACGAGGCGGCATCCGTCGACGGGGCGAACTCGTGGCAGAAGTTCCGCAACGTCACGCTGCCCGGGCTCCGGCCGATCCTCACGTTCGTGACGATCAACACGCTGATCGCCTCGGCGAACATGTTCGGACAGTCGTACATCATCACCCAGGGCGCCCCAGGGCGGGAGACCCGCACGGCCATCTACCAGATCGCCGAGACGGGCCTTCGGAACTTCCAGATGGGTGACGCCGCGGCCATGAGCTACGTGCTGACGTTCTTCCTCATGGTGGTCAGCGTCATCGTCTTCTGGCTGTTCCGTGAGAAGAAGGAGAAGCCGATGCCCCAGGAGCCGTCGGCCGCGCGCGAAGGAGCACTGCGATGACCGCCATCGAGCGCGTGGCCACGCCGGCCGCCGTGACCGCCGTCGAACGGCAGGGCGAGGCGCGCACGGGACGCACCCCCGTGTGGGCCATCGTGCTGCGCTACGTACTGCTCGGCGTGCTCGCGCTGCTCTACATCAGCCCGATCATCTTCATGCTGGTGACGTCGTTCAAGACCAGGGCGGATGCCGCGGGCATCCCGCCGACCTGGATCCCGAACCCGTTCACGACCCAGGCGTACGAGACGATCCTCACGGCGAGCGGCACCCCGGTGCTGATCTGGTTCTCGAACAGCCTCATCGCGGCGGTGCTGCACTCGGCGCTGGTCGTCGTGACCGCCTCGCTCGCGGCCTACCCGCTGGCGCGGATGAGGTTCCGCGGGCGCGGGGTGGTGTTCGGCGTGGTCATCGCCACGCTGCTCATCCCGCCGGTCATCCTGATCATCCCGAACTACCTCATCGTCGGGAACCTGGGCTGGCTGAACTCGCTCGTCGCGATCATCATCCCGACCGCGGCATCCGCGTTCGGCGTGTTCTTCATGCGGCAGTTCTTCCTGAGCCTGCCGGCGGAGCTCGAGGAGGCGGCGCTCATCGACGGCGCGAATCGGTGGAGCATCTTCCTTCGCATCATCCTGCCGCTGTCGAAGCCGGCCATGGCGACGCTCGCCCTGCTGGCGTTCCTCACCAACTGGAACGACTTCCTCTGGCCGGTGTACGTGCTGTTCAGCGCCGACGTGCAGACGCTGCCGGCCGGCCTCGGCACCCTGCAGTCGGCGAACGCCGTGCGGTACGACCTGCTCATGGCGGGCGCCGTCATCGCGAGCGTCCCGGTGCTGCTGCTGTTCGTGTTCCTGCAGCGGTTCATCATCGAGGGCGTCTCCCGCCAGGGACTCAAGGGATGACGCCGAGCCTCCGACGCGTCGCGGCGGCCGGCCTCGCGCTGGCCGCCGCAGCGGCGCTGGCCTCGTGCTCGGCGGGTGGCGGCGATGGTGCGACGGATGCCGCGTCCGGCGGCGCGGCATCCGATTCGCCGTTCGCCCCGGTGATCGACGAGGACTTCCCCGATCCCGACGTGCTCGCGACCGACGACGGCTACGTCCTCTACGCGACGAACGACTCCATGCGGAACGTGCAGGTCGCCCGCTCGGCCGACCTCGTCGAGTGGGAGGTGCTCGACGACGACGCCCTGCCCGAGCTGCCCGACTGGGTCATCCCCGGCAAGACGTGGGCGCCCGAGGTGACCGAGCTCGCACCCGGACAGTTCGTGATGTACACGACGACGACGAACTTCTCCCCGTCCCGCCAGTGCATCGCGGTCGCCACGGCGGAGTCGGCGACCGGGCCGTTCACCGTCCAGGGCGACGGCATGCTGGTCTGCCCCGACGAGGAGGGTGGTGCCATCGACGCGTCGACCTTTCGCGACGACGACGGCAGCCTGCACCTCGTGTGGGAGAACGACGGCAACTGCTGCGGCCTCGACACGTGGCTGCAGACCGCGCCCCTCAGCGCCGACGGCCTGAGCCTCACCGGCCCGCCTGTACGGCTGCTGAAGCAGGACCTCGAGTGGGAGGGCGACCTCGTCGAGGCCCCGACCCTCGTGAAGCGCGACGGCGTCTATCACCTCTTCTACTCGGCCAACTCCTACGGCGACGAGACCTACGCCGTCGGCCACGCGACCGCGCCGGCGATCGCCGGGCCGTGGACCAAGGACCCCGAGCCGTTCTTCTCCACGGATTCGACCGACGGCGCGCTCATCGGCCCCGGCGGGCAGGACATCGTGACGGATGCCGCGGGCGACGACGTGTTCGTGTTCCATGCCTGGGATCCCGACTTCCTCGCGCGCAAGGTCTACACGCTGCCGCTCGCGTGGGATGAGGGAACGCCCCGCGTCGTCGTGCCCTGACCCTCGATCGCCTGCTCGCACGGGTGCTCGCACGGAGCGTGATCCGGGGGCCAGAATGGCATCCGGAGGTCGACGATGATCACGCATGAGGTCTCGAACCAGGTGCCGGCCCGCGAGGGCGTCGACGAGTACGCGGCGAACGCGCCGCTCGTCGAGGCGGTGGCGCGCTGGGGCAGGAGGGCCGCCGAGGGCGGCGCGGCCGCGGCATCCACATTGCACGATGTCGGCCGGCACGTCGGCACGGCCGCCTTCCAGCACGACGCGGAGCGGGCGAACACGCACCCGCCGGTGCTGCACACGCACGACCGGTGGGGCCGGCGCATCGACGAGGTCGAGTACGACGACGCCTACCACCGCATCATGGCGGCCGCGGTGGGCGCCGGTGCGCACACGTCGGCATGGGCCGATCCGGGTCCGGGCGCGAACGTGGACCGCGCCGCGGCGTTCTTCCTCTTCGCGCAGGTCGAGCCCGGGCACGCCTGCCCGGTGTCGATGACGCACGCGGCCGTGCCGACGCTCGAGCTCGCGGCATCCGGACTTCGCGATCACTGGATGCCGCGGCTGCTGCGCCGCGAGTACGAGCCGGAGCTCGGCGGCGCCGGCAAGTCCCCCGCGCTCGTGGGCATGGCGATGACGGAGAAGCAGGGCGGGTCCGACGTGCGCGCGAACACGACGCGCGCGGATCCGACGGGCGTCGACGACGCGTGGGGACGCGAGTTCCGCCTCACCGGGCACAAGTGGTTCTGCAGTGCGCCGATGAGCGACGCGTTCCTCGTGCTCGCGCAGGCGCCCGGCGGCCTCAGCTGCTTCCTCCTGCCGCGCGTGCTGCCCGACGGGTCGCGCAACGTGTTCCGCATCCAGCGCCTGAAGGACAAGCTCGGCAACCGCTCGAACGCCTCCAGCGAGATCGAGCTCGACGGCACGACCGCATGGCTCGTCGGCGAGGAGGGCCGCGGCGTCGCCGCCATCGTGCAGATGGTCACGCGCACCCGGCTCGACTGCGTGATCGGCACGGCGGCGGGCATGCGCCAGTCCGTCGCCGAGGCGGCCTGGCACGTGCGTCATCGCGCGGCGTTCGGCTCGCTGCTCATCGACCAGCCCGCCATCGCGGCGGTCGTCGCCGACCTCGCGCTCGAGTCCGAGGCCGCGACGGTCACGGCCATGCGACTGGCGCGCGCCTACGACGACGACGCCGACGACGGCGAGCAGGCGTTCCGTCGCCTCGCGACCGCGGTGTCGAAGTACTGGATCTGCAAGCGCGGCCCCGGGCATGCCGCCGAGGCGCTCGAGTGTCTGGGTGGCAACGGCTACACCGAGGCGTTCCCGCTCGCCCGCCGCTACCGGGAGCAGCCGCTGCTCGCCATCTGGGAGGGATCGGGCAACGTCATCGCGCTCGACGTGCTGCGGGTGCTCGCCCGCGAGCCCGAGGCGTTCGACGCGTTCTTCGCCGTGGTCGCCGACGCGACCGGCGTGCACGCGGCGCTCGACCTCGAGATCGCCGAGGCGCAGGCCGTGGTGCTCGAGGTGTCGGCGGATGCCGCGGGCGCGGCCGCCCGAGCACGGGAGCTCACCGAGCGCCTCGCCCTGGTGCTGCAGGCGTCGCTGCTCGTGCAGCACGCACCCCCGGCGGTGTCAGACGCCTTCGTGCGCACCCGCATCGAGGGCGATGGCGGACTCCTCTACGGCGCGCTGCCGCCGGGCGTCGACACCGCGGCGATCCTCGCTCGCGCCTGAACCTCGGCGTGCGGCATCCCATCCTCCGCCCGTTGCGCTTCGCGCGCGAGCCTTCCTTTCCCGATGTCGGTGCCGAAGTACCGAAGTACCGAAGTACCGGAACTTCGCGAAGGGAATGATGCTTCGGTGCGCGCGTTCAGCCCACGCGGCGCACCAGGGCGTCGACCGCCGGCCGCTGGCCCTTGACGAGCCGCTCGCGGGCCTCGTCGGGGGTGAACCAGCCCGCGGCGTCGAGCTCGGGGAACGACTGGCGGCGACCCGAGCGCGGCGGCCACTCGATCTCGAACAGGTTGCTGCGCACGTCGGCCGCATCGAAGTCGGACTCCCCGATGAACACGGTCACGAGCTTGCCCGACGCGTAGCGGAACCCGCCGAGCTCCTCGTACTCCACTTCGGGCGCGGGTCGCCCGACCTCCTCGGTGAACTCGCGGAGCGCCGCGGCGAGCGGCTCCTCGTCGGTGTAGGTGCCTTTCGGGATGGACCACGCCGAGGCGTCCTTGCCACGCCAGAACGGACCGCCCATGTGCCCGATGAACAGCTCGAGCCCGGGCTGTCGTCGGTAGAGCAGGATGCCCGCGCTGGTCTCGGCCATGACGACACGCTACCCGGCGGGTGCGACGTGACGCTCAGGCGTCGCCGACGAGCACGTCCTCGGGGTCGAGCACCCTCACACGGGGCCGACCGTCGGGGCCGACACCGGCGATGTCGGGCAGCCCGCGGAACATCGCTGCCGCCGCGCTGCCGACGCGCGTGACGTTGGAGAAGTCGAGCACGAGGCATCCGCCGTCGCCGACGAGCGGAGCGAGCCGGGTGAGCACCTCCTCGGCGCCGGCGAAGAACACCTCGCCGCGCAGCCGCGCGATGGTGTCGCCGCCGCCGCGCCCGCTCTCGTCGACCCGGTCGTCGCGCTCGAGCTGGGCGATCGGGGAGTGCGGCGCACCGCGGTGCTGCAACATGTGCAGCCCGTACCGCTCCGACAGGGTCCGCAGCATGACGATGCCGCGCACGCTGTTGCCGCGCGCGTCGAGCCGCGGGCTGAACGTGCCGATGCCGAACTCCTCGGGCTGCATCGCCACGATGCCGCCGCCCACGCCGCTCTTCGCGGGCAGCCCCACGTGCACGAGCCAGTCGCCCGACGCGTCGTACATGCCGCAGCTCGTCATGACCGAGGTCGTCCAGCGGGCGACGTCCTCGCCGATGACGCGCTCGCCACTGATCGGGTTGCGGCCGCCGTTCGCCAGCGTCGCCGCCATGATGGCGAGGTCGCGCGCGTTCACCGACACGGAGCACTGCCGGAAGTAGGCGCCCGTCGCCACCTCGGCCGTCGAGCCGAGCGTGCCCGCCGACTGGGTGAGGTAGGCGAGCGCGCGGTTGCGGTCGCCGGTGGCGTGCTCGGACTCGAACACCGACTCGTCGAGGTCCAGCTCGCGGGCCGCGAAGGCGTTGAGGCCGGCGTGGATGACCGCGAACTTCTCCTCGGCCGTGTCACCGGCTATGAGCGAGCTCATCACGATCGCGCCCGCGTTGATGAGCGGGTTCAGCGGGCGTCCGGTCGCGGGTTCGAGGCTGATCGCGTTGAACGGCTCACCGCTCGGTTCGACGCCCACGTGGCGGATCACCTCGGCGAGCCCCAATCGTTCGAGGGCGATCGCGAAGACGAACGGCTTCGACACCGACTGGATGGTGAACGTCGTCTCGCTGTCGCCCGACTCGTGCACGCTGCCGCGGACGCTCGCGAGGGCGGCGCCCAACGCCTCGGGGTCGGCCCTGGTGAGCTCGGGGATGTACGACGCGAGTGCGCCGTCGGCGTGCGGTCTCGCCACGTCGAGCACCGAGTCCAGCGCGGCGCGAATGGGATCGCGGAGGTCTGGGATGGTGGGCTCGTACGGTTCCTCGTCGGCCATGGCGCCAGCCTATGCCTCAGCGCGGCTGCGAGGTCCAGATGAACGGCGGATGCTGCGCCGGCGCTTCGCCCGACGCGACCAGCCGTGCGAGCCGAACCGCGCCGTCGAGCGGGGTGCCGCCCGACACCACGAGCTCGGCGTGCGGGGCCAGCCGCGCGAACTCGTGCTCGAATGCCGCGGTGAAGGCGCCGCCGGCGCCGAACACCCCACCGGTGCCCGCGGCGAGTGCCGGCACTCCGGGGTCGAGGGCCGCGGCCAGCGTCGCCCCGACTTCGGCACCCGCGCGGGTCATGATGTCGAGCGAGACAGGGTCACCGGATGCCGCGAGCCCTCCCACGTCCGCCGCGAACCCGGCGAGCAGCCCCGCGCGGTCCGGGCGGGTCAGGAGCTGCGCGGGCCAGCTCGGTGCGGCACCGAATCGCTCGACGGCCGCCGAGAGCAGCGCCGCGGCATCCGTCGTCACGCCGTCGTGCGTGCGGATGGCGGCCTTGAGCGCCTCGATGCCGATCCACGCGCCCGAGCCGCGGTCGTCGTAGAGGTGCCCCCAGCCGCCGACGCGCTTCCATTGGTCGGCGAGGTCGGTGCCGATCGCGATCGCGCCGGTGCCGACGGCGACGACGGCGCCGCCGCGTCCGCCGAGCGCGCCGAGGTGCGCGGTGACAGCGTCGATCGCGAGCGCGACGGGGGCGCCGGCAGTCGCGTCCGAGATCCGTGCGGCGGCGGTATCTGGCGATCCGACGAGGGAGGCGAGGCCGGTGGCGCCGACCCCGACGCCGGCGATCGCGGCATCCGGCCACCGATGCCGCACGTCGCCGATCAGCGCGACGACGACGTCGGACACGCTCGAACCGCCCCCGCCGATGGCGACCCGGGCGCCCTCGAGCCGACGCGCCGGGGCCCCGCCGGACGGCTCGACGTCCGCGTCCGACGGTGCGAGGGCCGCCCGGGAGCCGGTGCCGCCCACATCGATGCCGAGCACCCACGTGCCGCCGGGCCGTTCGTCACTCTCCCAGCCGGCCGATGCGACACTCTTCACGGCCCGAGCCTAGGGGAGCAGCGAGGAGCCGCAGTCGAAGATCGCGACATGATCACGATTTCGGAAACTTCTTGCAAACAATGCATGACTCACGAATACTACTTCCAGAGTCACATTCCCCGGCGCGGGTCAGCGCCACAGAGATTTCAATGAGGAGGCATCTATGAAGAAGCGCTTGCTGCCCGTCGCCGTGCTCGTCACGGCCGCGTTCGGGCTCACCGCCTGTGCGGGCGGATCGACCGGCGGCGACGACAAGGGAGACGTCAGCGCCAAGGGGGAGACCCTCGACGTCTGGATCATGGAGGGCACCAACCCCGACTCCGACGCGTTCTTCGACGAGGTCGGCGACGCCTTCACCAAGGAGACCGGCGCGAAGCTCAACGTGGAGTTCGTGCAGTGGGCCGACGCCCACGACCGCTTCGTCACCTCCATCGCCGGCGGCACCACCCCCGACGTCGCCGAGACCGGCACCACGTGGACGGCCGAGTTCGCCGACGCCGGCGCGCTCGCGCCCATCGGCGACTACGTCGATGACGAGGACCTCGGCGACGACCTCGTCGAAGGCCTCGTGACCTCGGGCACCTACGACGACGAGCTCTACGGCATGCCCTGGTACGCGGGCGTGCGCTCCCTCGTCTACCGCTCCGACATCTTCGAGGAGCTCGGCCTCGAGGCCCCGACGAGCTGGGACGAGATCGTCTCCGCCGGCGAGGCGATCAAGGCCGCGCACCCCGAGATGATGGCGTTCGCCGTTCCCGGTGACGCCGAGTTCGGCGTGTACCCCTGGGTCTGGGGTGCGGGCGGCGAGGTCGCGACGAAGGACGGCGACGAGTGGGTCTCCGGACTCGACAGCTCCGAGTCGCAGGAGGGCATCCAGTTCTACACCGACCTTGCGCTGAAGCACGGCTTCTCGTCGGCCGGCGCCACCACGTGGAAGGAGACCGACGTCCTCGACAACTTCGCGCAGGGCAACGTCGCCATGGCCCTCATGGGCTCGTGGACCCCGGCCGCGATCGTGGAGAAGAACGCCGAGCTCGAGGGCAAGTTCGCCGCCACCCCCATCCCCGGCAAGGACGGCGGCATCGCCCCGTCGGTGCTCGGCGGCTCCCACCTGTCGATGTTCAACACGGCCGACAACCCCGACCTGGCGTGGGAGTTCATCAAGCTCATGACCACGGGTGACTTCGCCGCGCAGTGGGGCGAGCAGTCGGGCTACTTCCCCGGCCAGCAGTCGCTGCTCACCGAGACGATGAGCTCCGACGACCCGCTCGTCGCGCCGTTCGCCACGCAGCTCGTCGACGGCGGCGGCACCGTGCCGGTGACGCCGAAGTTCGGCGCCGTGCAGGCGAAGAAGACGACGAACACCGCCATCCAGGCGATCCTCTCCGGGCAGAAGACGGTCGAGCAGGCCACGTCCGACGCCGCAGCGGAGATGAACGAGATCATGAACGGCAACTGAGTCCGTGACCTCGACGATCCAGGTTCCGACGCCCGCGCGGGGGGCTGAATCCCCCCGCGCGGGCGGCGGCCCCGTGCAGCGCAGGAGCCCGCTGACGCGACTGCGGCCGTGGCTGCTGCTCGGCCCGGCACTGGCCGTGCTCGCCGTGCTGCTGCTGTGGCCGCTCGTGCGGGTATTCCTCTTCTCGCTGCAGGACTACGGCCTGCGCGAGATCGTGTCGGGCGAGCCGAACTGGATCGGCCTCGCCAACTACGGCGAGATCTTCACCGACCCCACGCTGTGGACGGTCGTGCTCCCCAACACCGTCGGGTTCGCGGTGCTCGCCGTGGCGGCAACCGTCGCCCTCGGCACGGGCGTGGCGGTGCTCATGGCCTCGCTCGGCCCGCTCTGGCGCACCGTCGTCGGCAGCGCCATCATGATCGCCTGGGCGATGCCCGCGGTCACCGGCACGTACGTCTGGATCTGGATCTTCGACGCCGACCGCGGCATCTTCAACGAGACCCTCCAGGCGCTGGGGCTCCAGGACGAGCCGGTCAACTGGTTCACCAACCGCTACACCTTCTACGCCATCGTGCTGCTCAACGTCGTGCACCACGGCTTCCCCTTCGTGGCCATCACCATCCTCGCGGGCCTCCTCGGGGTGCCGAAGGAGATGCTCGAGGCGGCCGAGATGGACGGCGCGGGCGCCTGGCGCCGGTTCTGGCGCATCATCGTGCCGAACCTGAAGCAGGTCTTCGCGGTCGTGATCATCCTCTCGACGATCTGGGACTTCAAGGTCTTCGCGCAGGTCTACCTCATGCCCGGCGGCTCGGGTTCCAACCGCGAGGCGCTGAACCTGGGGGTCTGGTCGTACGTGGAGTCGTTCGGCCAGAACCGCTACGGCTTCGGCTCGGCCATCGCCGTGCTCCTGACCCTGGTGCTGCTCGGCATCACCGTCGTCTACGTGCGCACCATGCTGAAGGAGGACGAGCTGTGAGCACCATGACGCCCGCCCCGGTGACCACGCCCGCGGCATCCGGAGCCACCGGTGACACCTCCCGTGGTGCGATCCCGCGCACGCGCCGCACCGCGCGCAAGACCCGTTCGGCCGCGATCAAGGCCGTGCTCGTCGTGCTGCTGCTCGGCTTCACGCTCTTCCCGGCGTTCTGGATGCTCTCGAGCGCCTTCGACAAGTCGGCCGGGGCCGGCGGCCAGACGCTGCTGCCCCGCGAGTGGACGCTCGCGAACTTCGAGTACGTGCTCACCGAGGGCGGCTTCGACGTCTTCCTGCGCAACTCGGCGATCGTCGCCCTTGTCACGGTGCTCGCGAGCGCCGTGCTCGCCCTCCTCGCCTCGGTCGCCGTGGCCCGGTTCCGCTTCCGGTTCCGCACCGGGATGCTGCTCATGATCCTCGTCGTGCAGATGGTGCCGCTCGAGGCGCTCGTCATCCCGCTGTTCGTGCAGGTGCGCGACCTGCAGCTGCTCAACACGCTGCTCGGCCTGATGGTCGTGTACGTCGCGCTCTCGCTGCCGTTCGGCATCTGGATGCTGCGCGGCTTCGTCGCGGCCGTGCCGATCGAGCTCGAGGAGGCCGCCTACATCGACGGCGCGAGCTGGGGCCGGATGTTCCGGTCGGTGCTGCTCCCGCTCGTCATGCCCGGCCTCGTGGCCACGAGCGTGTTCTCGTTCATCACCGCGTGGAACGAGTTCATTTTCGCGATGACCCTCCTCGGCGGCGCGACCGAGAACTACACGGTCGCGATCGGCCTGAAGCAGTTCTTCGGCGAGCACTCCAACGAGTGGGGCTACATCATGGCCGCGTCGACGATCATCACCATCCCGGTCATGATCTTCTTCGTCATCGTGCAGCGCCGCCTCTCGAGCGGCCTCGTGGCGGGTGCGGTCAAGGGATGACCGCGGCTCAGGATCCGGCGCTCCGGGCGCTCGTCGGCGGGGTGCTCTGGCCGGGCTTCCTCGGCCGCGCCGTGCCCTCGTGGCTTCGGGCCGAGCTCGCCGACGGGGGACTCGCGGGGGTCGTGCTCTTCTCGCACAACCTCGGTGACGAGGCTGAGCGGGTCGGCCTCGCAGCCGAGCTCCGCGGCATCCGCCCGGGCCTCGTCGTCGGCATCGACGAGGAGGGCGGCAACGTCACCCGGCTCGAGGCGGCGACGGGTTCGACACTGCCCGGCGCCGCCCAGCTCGGCTTCGTCGACGACACGGATGCCACGACCGCCGTGGGCGTCGCACTGGCCGAGCGCTCGCTCGCGGCCGGCGCGAACGTGGTGCTCGCTCCCGTCGCCGACGTGAACACCGACCCGCGCAACCCGGTCATCGGCGTGCGCGCGTTCGGCGACGAGCCCGAGGTCGTCTCGCGGCACGTCGCGGCGGCGGTACGCGGCATCCAGTCGGCGGGCGCCGCGGCGTGCGTGAAGCACTTCCCGGGCCACGGGGACACGCACGTCGACTCCCACCACGCGCTGCCGACGCTCACCATCGCCCCCGATGAGATCGAGCGGATGCACCTGCCGCCGTTCCGCGCGGCGATCGACGCCGGGGTGGCCGCCGTGATGACCGGGCATCTCGTGGTGCCGGAGTGGGGCGACGCGCCCGCGACGCTGAACCCGACGATCCTGAGGCGCCTGCGCGCCATGGGCTTCGACGGTGTCATCGTCACCGACGCGCTCGACATGGCGGCCGTGCGCGCCACCGTCGGCGCAGGGCGGGGCGCCGTGCTGGCCCTCCTCGCCGGGGCCGACCTGCTCTGCATCGGCAACCCGCGCAACCCGGGCGCCGATGCCGCGCCCGACCAGGACGAACGCGACTTCCGCGAGGTGCAGCACGCCATCCTCGCGGCGCTCGACGACGGCAGCCTGCCCGTCGCCGTGCTCGAGACCGCCGCGGCGCGCGTGCATGCGCTCGGCGACTCGCTCGCCGGTGGGGGATTCACCGGTGAGCAGGGCGGCCCTGGTGTCGGGGCCGCAGCGGAAGGGGGGCGGATGTCGTGGGACACGGCATCCGTCGCCCGCACCGCGCTCTCGGTCGACGGTGAGGTTCCCGCCTCGACCGGCCCCCGCACCGTGCTCGACGTGCGTGGACGATCGACGATCGCCGTGGACGGCGACGCCGACTACGTCGCCGACGTGCTCGCCGGAGGAGGTCGAGTCATCCGCGTCGCCACGGCGGGCGGCTCGAGCGCATCGGGCGGCGACCTGCGCCGACGGGTCGCGGTGGCCGCCGAGACCACGGGCGCCCGGGAACCCTTCGTGCTCCTCGTCGACGCGATCGGGGCGCACAGCCCGCAGCGCGACGTCATCGAGCAGCTCGCCGCGGTACGCCCGGCGGCCGTCGTCGTCAACGTGGGCATGCCCGGCGGCCCGCTGCCGCTGGCGGCCGTGCACACGCGGGCGGCGAGCCGTCTCGCCGCCGAGGCCGTCGGCGAGCTCCTCGCCGAGGGCACGCGCCGTGAGGTGACGGCATGATCGTGCTCTCGCTGCAGTCGGGCACGTCGGCCGACGGCATCGACGTGGCCGTGGTCGAGGTGGCCGCCCACGATGCGGGCGAACGCCCGGCGGTGGGCATGCGGCTGCTGCACGCGGAGACGGTGGCGTGGTCGGCCGAGGGCCGCGACCGCATCCTCGCGGCTTCGGCGGGCGAGCCGCTCACCGCCGGCGCGTTCTGCGAGCTCGACACCCTCCTGGGCCAGGCCTTCGCGGATGCCGCGGCGACCGGGATGGAGGCGACCGGAGCCGTGCCCGACCTCGTCGTCTCGCACGGCCAGACGATCTTCCACTGGGTCGAGGACGGGCACGCCCGCGGCACCCTGCAGCTCGGGGAGCCCTCGTGGATCGCCGAGCGCGTGGGCGCGCCCGTGCTCTCTCACCTGCGCGCCGCCGACATCGCCGCGGGCGGGGAGGGCGCCCCGCTCATGGCCGTCTTCGACGCGGCCTGGCTCGGCGCCGAAGCTGTTCGGACCGGCCGCGCGATCGCCACGGTGAACCTCGGCGGCATCGCGAACGTGCAGCTGGTGCGGCCGGACGGCGACGTGCTGGCCTTCGACACCGGCCCCGGCAACGGGCTCATCGACGCCGTCGTGGCGCGGGCGACCGAGGGCGCCCTCGGCTACGACGCCGACGGTCGCCTCGCGGCCGCCGGACGGGTGGACCCCGCGCTGCTCGACGAGCTGCTGCGGCATCCCTACTTCTCCGCTCCGACGCCGAAGACCACCGGGCGCGAGACGTTCGACCTCGGCGTCGTCGACCGGGCGGTCGCGGCATCCGGAACCGACGCGCTCGGGCTCGAGGATCTCGTCGCGACGCTCACCGAGCTGACCGCGCGCACCGTGGTCGACGCCGTCGCACTGGGCGGCGACGCGAGCCTCGACGCGGGTGCGGGCGCAGACCGGCCCGCACTGCTCCTCTGCTCGGGCGGCGGAGCGCTGAACCCGGCGCTCATGGCCCGCATCACCGCGCTCGCCGCCGATCGCGCCCTCGCCGTCGAGACGAGCGACCTGCGCGGCATCGACCCGTCGTTCAAGGAATCGCTGATGTTCGCGTTCCTCGGCTTCCTGAGCTGGCACGGGGTGCCCGCGCGCCTCTCGGGCGACGCGCGGGGCGAGCCCAGGATCGCCGGCCGCCTGACGCCCGGCCCCGCCGGCCTGCACCTTCCGCCGCCGCTCACCGGCGTCGCATCCGTCAGCATCAGCAGCACCGAATCCGGGGGAACACCGTCATGAACCACACCGCCCAGCACGATGCCGTGCGGTCGGCGCAGTCCGAGCCCGCGACGCGGCCGGCGGCCGAACAGGCCGAGGCGCCGCAGGCCACGGCGACCGAGCAGCATGCCGCGCTGCGCCAGCTGCTCGGCGAGCTCGACACCGAGGGCGTCAACGACGCGCACGGCGAGTTCGACCTGCTCGCGACCGAGGCGCAGCTCGCGGCGATGCAGGAGGAGAGCGCGCAGGCGGTCGCCGCGGTGACGGATGCCGCGCCGCAGGTCGCCGCCGCCATCGACGCGATCGTCCCGCGCCTCCGCGCGGGTGGCCGCCTCGTGTACCTCGGCGCCGGCACCGCCGGACGCATGGGCGTGCTCGACGCGAGCGAGATCCCGCCCACCTTCGGCACCGACCCGGCCCTCGTCGTCGGCGTCATCGCGGGCGGCGAGGTGGCACTGCGCTCCGCCGTCGAGGACGCCGAGGACGACGCGGCGCGCGGGGCGGCCGACCTGGACGCCATCGGGCTCACGGCCGCCGACGCCGTCGTCGGCATCTCCGCCTCGGGCCGCACGCCCTACGTCGTCGGGGCCCTCGAACACGCACGACGGCTCGGGGCACTCACCGTGGGTCTCTCGTGCAACGCCGGATCGACGATCGGCCACGTCGCCGACCTCGCGATCGAGACCGTCGTCGGCCCCGAGATCGTCGCCGGCTCGACCCGTCTCAAGGGCGGCACCGCCCAGAAGCTGGTGCTCAACGCCATCTCCACCATCGCGATGGTGCGGCTCGGCAAGGTGCACGGCAACCTCATGGTCGACGTGCAGGCCACCAACGCGAAGCTCCGCGCACGTGCGGAACGCATCGTGATGCTGGCGACGGGTACGGATGCCGCTGCGGCATCCGCTGCCCTCGAATCGGTGGGCGGTTCGGTGAAGGCCGCGATCCTCGTGACCATTACTGGGGTGACTCCCGATGACGCGATCGCGCGCCTCTCGTCGCACGATGGGGTGTTGCGAGATGCTCTGAGTGAGGTTCGCGCGACGTCCATGCCCGCGACCCGAGCAGAGGAGAACGATGGCTCGTGACGTGCTCTCCAACGTGCGCCAGGCGCTGCCGCGCCTGAGCTCGTCCGAGGCGCGCGTCGCGGAGGCGATCATCGCCGATCCCGGGATCGTCGTCGACCTGACCATCACCGACCTCGCGCAGCTCTGCGGCACCTCCCTGTCGACCGTCGCGCGGTTTTGCCAGACCCTCGGCTACAGCGGCTACCGCGAGTTCCGCATGGAGGTCGCGAGCGCGATCAGCCGCGAGGCCGCGGAGCGCGACCGGTTCGGCCTCGCCGACTCCGACATCAGCCCCGACGACGCCGCGGCCGACGTGGTGGCGAAGATCGCCTTCCACGAGGTGCTCGCGATCGAGCAGACCGTGCAGGGCCTCGACGTCGAGGTGCTCGACCGGGTCGTCGACGCGATCGCCGCTGCCAGGCACGTCGACCTCTACGGGTTCGGCGCGAGCGGGCTCACCGCCCAGGACCTGCAGCAGAAGCTCGCCCGCATCGGCATCTCGGCGTCGTGCTCGGTCGACGTGCACCTCGCCCTCGTGACGGCGGCGCTGCGGAAACCCGGTGACGTCGCGATCGGCATCTCGCACTCGGGGCTCACGAGCGAGACCATCCACGCGCTCACCGTCGCGCGGGACGCCGGCGCGATGACCGTCGCCCTCACGAACTCGCCCGACTCACCGATCACCGAGGTGGCCGACGCGGTGCTCACCACGCAGGCACGCGAATCGCCGTACCGCATGGGCGCGATGTCGAGTCGCATCGCACAGCTCGCCGTCGTGGACTTCGTGTTCGTGCGGGTCGCCCAGCGCCGGCACGAGGACGTCGCCGATCCGCTGCGCCGCACCTTCGAGGTGACCGCCAGCCACAAGGTGGCGGCGCGCAAGCGCCGCGACTGATCCGCCCTCTCGGAGCGGTTCTGCCTCTATCGGACCGGTGCCGAACGCGCGACAATCGAGTGAACGGCGGGCCGGAGTGCCGTCACCCCTCGACACCGCGCCCGTGAGCATCGAGGGCCATCATGGGCTTCCTCATCTACGACCGAGGCGAGCCGATCGAGCTCGACGACCGCGCGCTGGCGCACCTGCAGGTGGTCATCATCGACAAGCTGCGCCGCGGGGAGCACTTCTCACTGACCCTGCGAGGCGAAGGCGGCATGCTGTCGTACTGGGTGAGCCCCCGCACGGCCATCGAGTTCGTCTACCACGGCAATCGGCAGCCGGTGCTGAACCACGCGTGGCTCGAGCAACTCGCCGGCCAGGTCGGGCTCACCGGCGTGCTGACCCTGGTTCCGGAGCCGGCCTCATCTGCCGCGCTTCAGCACGACTCGACGTAGTCGACCTGCACTGTCGCGAAGTCGGCGAGCTCCTCGGCGCTGAACGGCCTGGCGCTGATCAGGCCCACTCGATCGGCCTTCGCATTGAGCAACTGCGCCGTGTCGGCCTCCAGCAGTTCGTCGCTCGGCTCGACGCGTGAGATCGAGGCGGTCTCGACCTGCCACCCGATCGTGAACTGCGCGCGGCGCACCGACCCGTCGCTCGACACGAACGGGATCTCGATGAGATCGAGCTCCTGTTTCCGCGCCAGCGCGAGCCCGTAGCGCATGACGGCGTCGGCGATCTCGGTCCCGGTCAGGTACGACCCGACGCGGCTGGTGATGAGCTTCATGGCGGTCCCCTCTCGGCTCGACGTCTGAGCGGTTGTCGAGGTCCGGGGCACCGATCCAATTCTAAATCCGGATGCCGCGGGGGCGCCAGATGTCCCCTCGCACGGATGCGCGCGGGCGAACGGTGCGCCTCAGTCGCCGAGCCGAAGCGAGCGATCCACGATCGCGGCGGCGACCTTGCTGATCCCGAGCTGGTGCGACCTCGCATACCGTCGGATGAGCTCGAACGCCTGCTCGATGGTCACACCGTTCGTGTGGGCCACGACGCCCTTGGCCTGCTCGATCACCACCCGGCTGCTCAGCGCACCCTGCAACTGCTCGGCGAGCACGGCCGTCTCGCGCATCGAGCGCTCGTGGAGGATCCCGATCGTCGCGACATCCGCGAACGCCCGGGCTGCGATGCGGTCCTCCTCGTCGAGCGTGCCGGTTCGATCGCGGAGGAGGTTGAGCGTGCCGATCGTGTTGTCACGGAGGCGCATGGGCAGCGCGTGCACCGACTCGAACCCGAGTTCCAGGGCCCGGTCGCGGAACCGGGACCACTCCACCGGACTGTCGGCGATGTCGGGCACCTCGACGACTTCGCCCGAGCGGAAGCACTCGACGCACGGCCCGGCCTCGGCGCTGAGCTGGATCACCTCGACGAGGTGGCTCGCCTCGCTGGTGGACGCCATCACGTCGAGCTCGCCATGGCCGTCGGCGAGCAGGATGGCCGCCGCGGTGGTGTCGAGGAGCTCGGCGCAGCTGTCGACGAGCAGCTGGAGCAGGTCGACCACGTCGTATCCGTCGACGAGCGTGTCGGCGAGGATCGCGAACGTCTGGAGGAGTCGCGTCTCCTTCGTTCGCTGCTCGGTCATTGGCTCGCCTCGATCGCGTCGTGCTGGTTCGAGAAGCGGAGCCGGCCGTCGATGATGTCCTGTGCGACCTCCATCATCGTGCGCTCGGTGGCGAACGCATGCCCCTGGATGACGAGTCGCGCATCGTCGGGTGAGAGGTCGAGCTGGGCGAGGACCATGCCGGTGGCCTGGTGCACGATGCGTCGGGAGAAGGCGTTGCCCTTGTCGTCGAGGTCGCGCCCGACCTCGACGAGCGCCTGGCGCAGCACATGGCGGCCGACGACCCCCGCCATCGCATCGGCTTGTCGGATCTGGGTGCGATTCAACTCCACCGGCCGCAGCGAATAGAGGTCGACCGCGCCGATGCGCAGCGGGCCGACCGCGAGCGGGAAGGCGAAGATCGAGCGCAGTCCGTCGTCACGGGCCGCCGCGGTGAACGCCGGCCAGCGCGGGGGCGCCCTGTGCAGATCGGGCTCGAGCACGGGCGAGCCGGAGCGCACGGCATCCCAGCACGGGCCCTCACCCAGGTCGAACTGCAGTTCGTCGAGGCGGGCGGCGATCTCGTCGCTGGCGGACAGCGTCTCGCTGCCGAGCACGTTGCCCACCGTCGAGACGGCGGCCCCACTCACCGGGAAGAGGTCGAGGAACGGTCGGCAGAACTCGGCGGGAGAACCGGAGGACCGGTCCAGTGCCTCCAACGCCGCACCGAACGAGCTCGTCATCACGCCACCGCCTCCTGCCTTCGACGCTACTGGCCCCCGTGAGGATGTGAAAGCCCTCGCTACCACTCGTCTGCACTGCGCGTGTGCGCCCGGCGATGTCGGCGGCGCGGCGTACCGTGGGCGCCATGAGGAACCAGCTGCAGACCAGCGTCGCGCACGATGTGCTCGACGAGCCGTGCCCGCGCTGCGGGTCGACCACGGTTCGCGTGGTCGTTACATCGTCCTTCCACACGGTCGTCGAGATCGAGTCGACGGATGCCGCAGCCGACGCGTTCGCCCACGAAGACCCGCTGTTCGACTGCCGCGAGTGCGGGTTCGAGTGGGGCGAGCTCGTCCGCGACCTCATGAGCTGAGGCGCGAACGTTCGCGCGTCTCGGGCGCGCCGTCCCGGGCGCCCGAGCCGCTGTGGATAACGACCGGCTGGCACCGACTGCTCGCTTAGGCTCGACGCCATGCCTGAGTCACCCGCCCCCCTCCGCGTGCGACTTCGCGCGGGCGCGCTGGCCGCGATCGCGGGGGCGGTGCTGCTTCCCCTGAGCGGATGCAGCGGCGCCCCGGCCCCCACCACCGCGCCCACGTCCTCGCCCACCGCGGACCCGATCTTCGCGACCGACGAGGAGGCGCTGGCCGCCGCCGAGGCCGCGTACGAGCGATTCCTCGAAGTCTCAACCTCCGTGACAAGTGACGGAGGAACCGACTCCGATCGACTCAAGGCCGTGGCGACTGGGCAGGCTCTTGCGGAGGAGATCGATGCCGCCGCGGAGTTTGAAGCCGAGGGACTTCGAACTACGGGATCGGTCGATTTTCGAGTCAACGAACTCCAGTCCAGCGACGTCGCTGGGGGACTGGTTCAAGTGACCGTTTACGTCTGCGATGACCTCCGAAATCTTGACGTTCTGGATGCGAGCGGCCAGTCGAGAGTTGTTGAGGGTCGCGTTGTCGATGTCCCATACACAGTCGTCCTCGAAGGCGACAAAACATCGCTTCTGGTGAGTAAGAGGGAACTTTGGACTCGCGACAATTTCTGCCTTGGTTGATCGCTGGATTGCTCGTCTCTGTCAGCGTGCCCGTTTCCGCTACAGCCGGTGAAATGTGTTCCAAGGAACAGGTTCTGACTGGCACCTGCACTGCGCATAGCGTCATGAACCCGAATCTGGGCAATGTGGAGCTGTCGGGACAGAGCACGACATCGACGGAAGCGGCCGGCGAGGATGATGGCCGTTCTGGCGACGATTCCGACGCAGTGCAGGGCGGCGACGCCGCCGCACCCGCACCCGCGCCTCCGGCCCCGCCCGAGAACTGCAGCCCCTCCAACATCGCGCTGTGCGCGGTCGACCCGACCCGCCCGGAGGACCCGGCGGCGGCGCCCGTGGTGGTGACCCTCCGCGACATCGCGTCGTTCCGGCCCGCTGCGCCCGGCAACGGCATGGAGCCCGCCGGCTGGGCCGTCGAGGGCCTTCCGGCGAACTTCGTGGCCGCGGCATCCGTGCAGGTGGTGTCAGGGACACTGCTCGGCCAACCGGCCGACGTGCGGTTCACGCCGATCGGGTACCGGTGGAGCCACAGCGACGGTGCCGTCGTCGACAGCGCGACCCCGGGCGCGACGTGGGCGGCGCTCGGTCAGGGCGAGTTCACCGAGACGGTGACGAGCCACGTCTACGCGACGGCCGGGGAGTACACGGTCGACGTCGCAGCGACCCTGCGCGCGGAGTACCGGTTCGCCGGCTCACCGTGGCGCGCCATCGCCGGCACGCTCGCCGTGGCGGGCGCACCGCAGCGCGTGCTCGTCGGCGAGTTCGACACCGTCCTGACGCAGGGCGACTGCAACGCCCATCCCGACGCGCCCGGCTGCTGACTACAGTGCGGCGGCCGACGGCTCGCCGTTGCGGTGCCGGTCGGCGACGATCGACGCATCGAGCAGTCGCCGCACCCCTGCCATGCCGTCGGCCTCGAAGGCGGCCCGCTGCCGCATCGCACCCGTGCCGTCGCGCAGGAGCCGCTCCACCGACGCGCGCACCACGTCGAGATCGCCGGTCTCGGTCAGCTGCGGTTCCAGCAGGCGCACGAACCCGCGCAGCGCGTCCGCCGCGGGTGCGAGCGCGCCCGACAGCGGATCGAAGACCTCGCCCCGCATCCCGTGGTGCGCCGAGTGGAACACGGTCGCGCTGAGCAGCTCGGGCGGCACATCCGCCGAGGCAGTCGCCGCGGCATCCGTCGCACCGGGTGCCTCGAGCGCGTGCGACACGAGGGCGCGCGAGAGCGCCGTGATCAGCAGGGTGCTCTCGGCATCGAGTTGCGCGTCACCCATGCGGAACTCGATGGTCGGCAGGTGCTCCGAGAGCCGCACGTCCCACGAGATGAGCGCCAGGTCGGCCGTGCCTCCGATGCCGAGCAGCTGGCGGGTGCGACGGTCGTAGTCCGCGGCGTCGAGGAACGAGGGCGGGCATCCGGCAGTGGTCCACCGGCGCATCAGCACGGTGCGCCAGCTGTCGAACCCCGTGTCATGGCCACGCCACAGCGGTGAGTTGGTGCCGATCGCGGTGAGCAGCGGCATCCAGGGCCGCGCCGCGTTGAGCGCGATGACGCCGGCCTCGCGGTCGGGCACGCCCACATGCACGTGCAGGCCGCTCACCTGGTGGTCGGCGATCAGGCCGCCGAGGTCGCGGACGATGCGCGCATAGCGCTCGCTCTCGGTGATGTCGGGGAACGGCGTGGTCTCGGGGGCGGTGCCGAGACTCGCACCCACGACGCCGAAGTCGGCCGCGTGATCGGCGACGCGGTGGCGGAACCCGAGGAGCGCCGCGCGCGCCTCGTCGAGCGTCGTGAACACGGATGACGCGTGCTCGACCTGTGACGCGAGGAACTCCTTGTGGGTCACGCCCGCCCAGTCGGGCTCCTGGGAGAGCCGCTCGAAGACCGCCGCCCCGACGTTCGCCGGACGCAGGGTCTCGGGATCGAGGAACTGGAACTCCTCTTCGACACCGAACGTCCGCATGTGCGCCCTACCCTTCGACGGGAAGCCCCCATCGAACTCTCGCGACGGCCGGACCGCCTGTCAAGCCCGCGCGAAACCGGGGGACGCCGAGTAGCGGCACCATGTCGAGAAACGGCGCGCAGCCTCGACATACTGGTGGGAGCGCGGTCCGCCTCCCGAACGAACGACGATGACGAACGATCGAAGGAGCGATTTCCGATGAAGTACCTCATCCAGATCTACAGCAACCCCGAGTCGCGCGCGGTGTGGGAGAGCTTCACGCCCGAGCAGCAGGTCGAGGGCTACGCCTCCTACCAGGCGATCAGCAGTGAGCTGGCCTCCAGCGGCGAGTTGGTCGCCAGCGAGGCGCTCGCCGACATCTCCCTCGCCAAGCGCGTCACCAACGACGAGGCCGGCACCGTGGCCAGCGACGGGCCCTTCGCCGAGACGAAGGAGCTCCTCGCGGGCTTCTACCTCGTCGACGTCGACGACGAGTCGCGTGCGGTCGAGATCGCCTCAGGCTTCCCCGAGGCCCGGTTCGGGCTCATCGAGGTGCGCCCGGTGCTCGAGATGACGGGTGGCGGCGACCTCTGAGGACGCCGGCACATCCGCGATGCCGTGAGCGACGCCGTCCGGGCACTGCGAGACGCCGCACCGTCGGCGCTCGCAGTGCTCGTGCGCCGCTACGGCGACTTCGCGGCGTGCGAGGACGCCATGCAGGAGGCCCTCGTCGCGGCATCCGGTGCCTGGCCTCGCGAGGGCGTGCCCGACAGCCCGCGAGCGTGGCTCGTGCGCGTCGCGTCGCGGCGCTACATCGACCAGGTGCGGTCGGATGTCGCACGCCGGCGCCGTGAGGCCCTCGCCGTCGAACTCGAGCCGCCGCCCGGCGGAACACCCGGCGTTCCCGCGGTCGACGACACCCTCACGCTGTTCCTCCTGTGCTGCCACCCCGCGCTCACCCGGCCGGCGCAGGTCGCGCTCACCCTCCGTGCGGTGGGCGGACTCACCACCGTCGAGATCGCCCGCGCCCTGCTCGTGCCCGAGGCCACCGTCGCGCAGCGCATCTCGCGGGCGAAGGCGCGCATCCGCTCGAGCGGCGAGGGGTTCCGGATGCCGCAGCCCGACGAGCTCGAGGACAGGCTGGTCGCCCTCCGCAACGTGCTCTACCTCATCTTCACCGAGGGGCACACCGCCAGCTCGGGAGAGGCGCTCGCGCGCGTGGACCTGTCTGCGGAGGCGATCCGGCTCACCAGGCAGCTGCACGCCACCGAGCCGGATGCCAGGGGAGAGACCACCGGGCTGCTCGCCCTCATGCTCCTCACCGACGCCCGCAGGGCCGCGCGCACCGACGCCGCGGGTGCGCTCGTGCCGCTCGACGACCAGGACCGGTCGCGCTGGGACCGCGCGACGATCGACGAGGGCGTCGACCTCGTGACGCACGTGCTCGACCGCGCGCCCATCGGCCCCTACCAGTTGCAGGCGGCGATCGCGGCGGTGCACGACGAGGCGCCGTCGACGGAGGCGACCGACTGGGTCGAGATCCTCGGCCTCTACGACCTCCTCGGCCGCCTGACGCCCGGACCGATGGTGACCCTCGGACGCATCGTCGCCCTGGCCATGGTCGAAGGTCCAGAATCGGGCCTGGCCGCCCTCGACCGGGCCGAGTCCAGCGGAGACGGCGCCGGGTCGGCGCTCGCCGACCACCACCGCACCTGGGCGGTGCGGGCGCACCTGCTCGAGCGTTCGGAGCGCACGGATGCCGCGTCGCTGGCGTTCGCCGAGGCCGCGCGCCGCACGCGCAACGGCCCCGAGCAGCGCTACCTCGCCGCGAAGGCCGAGTCGCTGCGTCAGGCGCGCTGAGGGGCGCGCCGCTCGCCGCAGCGGTTCATGCGTCGACCACCTCGAGCCGCACGTCGACGTCGTCGCCCTCGCCGATGCCCTCGGCGGTGCGTACCGCCTTCTTCAGGGGAAGCACATAGCTGCCCCGCTTCGAGTCGGGGAAGATCGACGTCGACCAGCTGGTCGAACCCACCGTCACCCGCACCCGCACCGCGCCGAAGCCGCGCGGCATGCGCGGCACCTCGCGGATGTCGGCGGCGAACTCCTCGGGAACGGTGACGAAGAACCAGCCGCCTTGCGCGCCCCACTCCCAGAGCGGTGCGGTGAAGCGGAATCGCATGGTCGGATGCTACCGGCGCCCACCGACGCGCCAGGGCCGTCGCGGCGTTCGGCGCGCGAGGGGTGCGGGCGCGAGGGGCTCGGTGGTCTGCTCCAGCACGGTGGTGTGCTCCAGCACCGTGGTGTGCTCGGGCACCGTGGTGTGCTCGGGCACCGCGGTGTGCTCGGGCACCGCGGAGTCCGCGAAGAGGGCGAAGAGGTCGCCGATGTCCTCGTGCCCGTGCGGCTTTGCGGCCGTGTGGGGTGTCCACCCGCGGCCGTCCCAGTAGCGGAGGGACGCGGCATCCGCCTCGTCGTCGTACCAGCCAGGGACGCGAACCGGCTCGACGCTCATGCCCCCGCCCCCTTCCGCTCGAGGCGGATCGCTCGCACCGCCAACTGCACGGCGGCGACGACCATTAGCGCCGCGAACAGGCGAGCCGACCATTCGGGGGAGAGGAGGAACGCGATCGCGACGCCGCCGAAGGAGGCGACGGTCGCCGGGATGCCCACCGCCAGCCCGACCCGCAGGTCGACGATGCCGGCCCGCGCGTTCGACACGGTGCCGCTCACGGCGGTCGGGATCATCACCGCGAGGGACGTGCCCTTCGCGACCAGGTCGCTCATGCCGAAGAACGCCACGAACGCGGGCACCATGATGATGCCGCCGCCGACGCCGAAGAGTCCCGACGCGATGCCGATCACGAGGCCGAGGGCGACCATGCCGATGACGGGCAGCACGTCGAGCTCGATGCGTTCGCCGCGCACGGGCGCGACGAGCAGCATGCGCACGGCGACGGCGATGAGGAGCGCCACGAAGAGCCAGCGCAGCCAGCCGAGGGCCAGTCGGCGCAGCATCCAGGTGCCGATCCACGAGCCGACGATGCCGCCGATGGCGACGATGAGCGCGACGACGAGGTCGATCTCGCCGTTCGCGAAGTACGTGATGGAACCTGCGACGGCCGCAGGCACGATCGCGGCGAGCGAGGTCGCCGACGCGCGGCGCTGGTCCATGCCGGCGAACGTGATGAGGAGCGGCACCATGAGGATGCCGCCGCCGACGCCGAACGCCCCCGAGAGCAGGCCGCCGGCCGCCCCGATCAGCGCGAGTCGGACCCACCAGGAGCGCGCGCGAAGGGCGGCCGTGTCGGGGGAGGTCACCCGCCTACTGTATCCGCGAAGGCCGGCCGGACCGGCGTCGCGACGGGTCAGGCCGCTCGCTCGGCGGCCGCTGTGTCGGCCGTGGTCGAGGACGCCCCGACCAGCTCGCCGAGGGCCGGCGACGTCGACGTCGTGGCATCCGCCGGCATCGCGTCATCGGCGGGTGTGAGCATCGGCCTGACCGCCACGGCGACCGAGCGGCGCACCATGCGGGCCGTGAGCACGAGCAGCACGCCGAGCACGGCGCCCCCGGTGTTCATCACGAGGTCGCGCGGATCGGAGATGCGATCGGGCTCGGGAACCTGCACGAGTTCGATGACCGCGGTGAACGCGAACCCGGCGAGCAGTGCCAGCGGCCAGCGCCGCCGCCGGATGAGGAGCGCCGCCAGCAGCCCGACGGGGACGAACATCGCCACGTTGAACGCCATCTCCGACAGGTACCCGGTGGTCCACGTGACGGGGGCCGTCCACGCGTCGGGGTTCAGGATGCCGCCCTCGAGCTGGTTGCCGCTCGTGCGCCACGGCGCGGGGCCGACGGTCGCCCACAGCACGACGGCGGCATAGGCGAGGGCGACGAATCGCAGGGGGCGGCGGTTCACCCCTCCAGTCTGGGGCGCCTCCCTATGAGCACGCTGGCACCACCCCGCATGTCCGCTGATCAGCCGCCGCCGAAGGAATTTCCGTCATCTCAGGTCACGATCCGATCGCGGACTGGTGCGCTCGCGCGCGCGGCCTACTAGGGTAGGCTCAACGATTCCTCCATCAAGCGGGCAGACGCCCGCGCCTCCACCTGATTGCCCGGAGGCGGCACGATCCGCGTGGCATGACCCGATACGAGACGGCGGATGCCTGAGCGCACACCCGCCCCTCGCCCCCAGCTTCGGCGGCACCGTGTCGTCGGGGACGCGATCGACCCCGATCGCATCGGGCCCGCACTCAGCGGCCCATAGGACAGAAGGACAGCAGTATGGCAACCGGAACCGTCAAGTGGTTCAACGCCGAAAAGGGCTTCGGCTTCATCGCTCCCGACGACGGCAGCGCCGACGTCTTCGCACACTTCAGCGCCATCTCGGGCAACGGCTACCGTTCGCTCGAAGAGGGCCAGAAGGTCGAGTTCGAGGTCGCACAGGGCCCCAAGGGCCTGCAGGCTGAGAACATCCGCGGCCTCTAGGTCTCGGCTCTCAGGACGCCCCCGTCAGCTCCGGCTGGTGGGGGCGTTCGTCTTCTGCGTGGGTTGTCCGGGCTGCTCGTCGGCTCGGGCGGTTCGGGCTGCCTGTCAGCTGGGGCGAACGGATGCCGCGGCATCCGCCACCTCGTCGCGCCACGAGTGGCGCGGCTCGTAGCCGAGCACCCGCCGGGCCTTGTCGATCGAGAGCAGGGTGTCGTGCACGCCGAGTTCACCGTGCAAAGGGACATCCGGGAAGACCTCGGCGACGAGCTCTGCGTTCGGGCGCGACATGACCGTGTCGGCCGCGGCGATGATGAACCGGTCGAAGCCGGGCCACGCCTTCGCCAGCGCCAGGCTGACCGCCTGCGCTCCGTCGCGCCCGTCGACGTAGCCCCAGAGGTTCCACTTGCGCAGCCTCGGGTCGGCGTCGAACGAGGGGAAGTCCACGTAGTCGGCGGGATCCATGACGTTCGAGAAGCGGAGCGCGGTGATCGACAACTCGGGGTTCCAGCGCACGAACTCGATGGCCATCTGCTCCTCGAGGTGCTTCACGAGCGAGTAGGTGCTCTCGGGTAGCGCCGGGTACTCCTCGTCGACGGGGATGTACGGCGGCGGCACGTCGAACGGCAAGCCCAGCACCGTCTCGCTCGAGGCGTACACGACCCGGGTGATGCCGAGGCGCCGGGCCGCCTGGAACACGTTGAACGTCGACAGCATGTTGTTGTGGAAGGTCGCCACGTCGCTGAGGATGCCGGGCGCCGGGATCGCGCCGAGGTGCACGATCGCGTCGACGCCGTCGTGACGGTCGTCGACGCCGGCGATGGCGTCGATCACCTGGCCGTAGTCGGTGAGGTCGACGCGCGTGACGTGCGCGCGGTCGCCCTGCTGGTCGAGGTTCACGACCTCGTGGCCCTCGTCGCGGAGCGTGCGGACGACGGTGCGGCCGAGCTTGCCCGACCCTCCGGTGACGGCGATGCGCATGCCTCCAGTCTCGCACCGGGTGCAACCCCCTGCCGCCGAGTCCCGCCGGCTCGTACGCTCGCCTGCATGGCCGACGACGTGGAGCGTCCAGGAGCCGACGCGTGGGTGCCCGAGGGGGCTCCCGTCGACGAGCTCCGCCGCGCCGCCCCCGACTGCCGAGGCTGCGAGCTCTGGCGCGACGCCACGCAGGTGGTCTTCTCGCGAGGCCGTGAGGGCGCTCCGCTCATGCTCGTCGGCGAGCAGCCCGGCGATCGCGAGGACCTCGAGGGCGAGCCGTTCGTGGGCCCCGCCGGGCGCCTGCTCGCCGACGCGGTCGACGCCGCGGGCATCCCACGCGACCGCGTCTATGTCACCAACGCGGTGAAGCACTTCCGGTTCCGGCTGCGCGGCAAGCGGCGCATCCACGAGAAGCCCTCCATCGCGCACATCGTCGCCTGCAGGCCGTGGCTCGAGGCCGAGTTCGAGGCGGTGCAGCCGTCGATCGTCGTCGCGCTCGGCGCGACGGCCGCACGCTCGGTGCTCGGGCGCACCGTGCGCATCGGCGAGGTGCGTGGCAGGGTGCTGCCGCCGGATGCCGCGGTTGGGGCACCCGCGCTGCCGGCCCCGGTGCTCGTGACGACGCATCCGTCGGCGCTCCTGCGCATCAAGGACGCCGCCGACCGGAAGGCGGCGTTCGCCGCGCTCGTCGACGACCTGCGCACGGCTGCCGATGCCGTAGACTGATGCCGATTGCGGCATATGTCCTGAGACTCACAGTGCCTTCCCATGTGCACCCCCTAGAGTGGGGATATCTGCAGCGGGTGGTTTACCCGCGTGACGCGGCTGGGAAGTCGACGAACGCTGGGAATCCCACATCTCTCACACCGAAACCCTCGGTGCGATTCGGGCGACGAAGCCCCGCACCGGCACCGTGGACATCACACGCAGCTTCACCGCCCTGTCCCGCGTCATTCGTGAATCGGGCCTCCTGAACCGCACGCGCTGGTTCTACCTCATGCTGATCGGCATCCTGCTCGTCGCCCTCGGCGGCGCGATCACGGGGTTCATCCTCCTGGGTGACTCGTGGTTCCAGCTGCTCATCGCGGGCGCACTCGGCCTGATCTTCACGCAGTTCGCGTTCCTCGCCCATGAGGCCTCGCACCGCCAGGTGCTCGAGTCCGGCCCGGCCAACGACCGCCTCGGCCGCGGGATCGCCGCCGGCGTCGTCGGCATCAGCTACGCCTGGTGGATGACGAAGCACACGCGTCACCACGCCAACCCGAACAAGATCGGCAAGGATCCCGACATCGAGTTCGACACGATCTCGTTCGTCGAGGCCGATGCCGCCAAGCAGCGCGGGCTGATGGCGCTCATCACGCGCAAGCAGGGTTACCTGTTCTTCCCGCTGCTCACCCTCGAGGGCGTCAACCTGCACTTCACCTCGATCCGCACCCTGTTCGACCGGGGGCCGGTCAAGGGCCGCGCCGTCGAGCTGAGCCTCATCGCGGTGCGGTTCGCGATCTACTTCGGCGCGATCTTCTGGATGCTGCCGCTCGGCATGGCCTTCGCCTTCATCGGCGTGCAGCTCGCCGTGTTCGGCATCTACATGGGCGCGTCGTTCGCCCCGAACCACAAGGGCATGCCGATCATCCCCGCCGACGCGAAGCTCGACTTCTTCTCGAAGCAGGTGCTCACCTCGCGCAACGTCTCGGGCGGCTTCTGGGCGAGCGTGCTCTTCGGCGGCCTCAACTACCAGGTGGAGCACCACCTGTTCCCGAACATGCCGCGGCCGCACCTCGCCAAGGCGCGCGAGATCGTGCGCGAGCACGCCCGCACCCTCGACGTGCCCTACACCGAGACGACGATCCTGAAGTCGTACGGCATCGTCATCGAGTACCTCAATCGCGTCGGTCTCGCCGCTCGCGACCCATTCGACTGCCCGATGGTGAACCAGTTCCGTCGGGTCTGAGACTTCCGTCGGTGGATTTCGCCGGCGGAACCCCGCACGACCTCGGGTCGTGCACGTCGCAGCCGCTCCGGCGGCTCGGCTTTACAGAAGGAAAAGAATATGGCTACCGGAACCGTCAAGTGGTTCAACGCCGACAAGGGCTTCGGCTTCATCGCCCCGGATGACGGCTCGGCCGACGTCTTCGCGCACTTCAGCGCGATCGCGTCGGGCGGATACCGCTCGCTCGAGGAGAACCAGAAGGTCGAATTCGAGACCGCCCGCGGCCCCAAGGGCCTGCAGGCCGAGAACATCACCGTCATCGGTTAAGTTCTCGCACCCCTGATCTGCGGCCTTCGCGCCGCATGATCGACGAGCGGATGCCGCACGCCGGCGCCTCCCCGTGAGGCGCATGGCGCGGCATCCGCTCGCTCTCGTTCTGGGCCTCGTCTGCCTCCCTCGAGCGCGGGGCGCCGCGGGAGGAGTTCCGCGCGAGCGGAGGACGTTCCTGGTCGAGGCGACCTCCCTCGGAGGATTTCTCCTCCCCACAGGTGCAGCGCCGCGCTCGCGCGACTCACCCGCTGAATGCGGCCGGCCGGGCAGCGCCCGTCCTCGGCGGCCGAGTCCTCGCTCGGAGCAGGTCCTCGAAGAGGGCGACGTAGTCGGCCGCCATCCGCTCGGCGCTGAACCGCGTCTCGGCCGCTGCGCGGCACTGGGCGCGATCGAGGTCGGTCGCCCGTGCGAGCGCCGCGGCGAGCTCCTCGGCTTGTGAGCGGATGAACCCGGTGCGGCCCTCCTCGACGATCTCGCGTACGGAGCCGCGGGGTGTCGCCACGACGGGCGTGCCGGTGGCCAGCGCCTCGATCATGACGAGGCCGAACGGCTCGTCCCACTGGATCGGGTTGAGCAGCGCGCACGAGTTCCCCATGAGCTCGTACTTCTCGTCGGTGTCGAGCTCGCCGAGGTACTCGGCGTTCCTGCCGAGCGCCGGGCGAACGACGTCGTCGAAGTACTCCTGCTCGGCGGCCTCCTGCATCTTCGCCGCGATCCGCAGCGGGATGCCTGCCCTCGCCGCCGCCTCGATGGCCTCGGGCACCCCCTTCGACGGGTGCATCCGGCCGACGAAGCATGCCGAGTCGCCCCCTGGACCGATCGGGACGTCCTGCACCTGGATGCCGTGGGGGATCACCCGGGCGATCGGCACCGGCCCTGCCAGCGACGCCTGGTTCTCGGAGATCGCGACGAACGTGACCTCGGGCACGCCTGCGAGGTACAGCTCCTGCTCGAGCGGGATGAGGGGGCCGTGCGCCACCGTGACGAGGGGGATGCCATTGGCGTACCCGGCGAGCACCGGCCCGGCGAGCGTGTTGTCGACGATGACGTCCACGTCGTCGAGCGCGGCGAACGCCCGCAGCAGGTGCCGGAGCTCGTGGGCGGTCACCCCCATCGTGGCTGGGTCGGACGGTTCGAATCCGGGCAGGCGCGGCACCGGGGAGGTGCTGTCGGCGGATGCCGCGAGCAGCACGTCGTGACCCGCTTCGTCGAGGGCGCACGCGAGCGTGTCGATGAACGACTCGATGCCGCCGTACGCCGTCGGGGGGATGGGGATCCACGGCGGGGCGATGATGCCGATTCTCATGTCGGGTTCCTTCGAACGGGCACCGGAACCAGGGCAGGGCGCGGGTCGGGGTGCAGGGTGAGGCCGGGGGGCAGACCGACCACGGATGCGCCGCGTCGCGACGCATCGATCGAGATGCGGGAGCCGGCGAACGGCACGTTCCGCAGGTGGATGTCGCCGAA
Source organism: Agromyces sp. P2_B3 (assembly GCF_056404815.1). Classification (NCBI taxonomy): domain Bacteria; kingdom Bacillati; phylum Actinomycetota; class Actinomycetes; order Micrococcales; family Microbacteriaceae; genus Agromyces; species Agromyces sp. P2_B3. Next base: position 405,757 of record NZ_JBFUDH010000001.1, read on the forward strand.
TCCCGCCGAGGTCGTCGGCGCGAGCCAGACGTCGCCGGTGGGCACCGACGGGTCGAACCGCAACGTGGTGCGCAGCAGCGAGAAGGGCGTCGCCGCGGCCCACGCCTGCGGCGAGCAGGAGGCCGGATAGGACACCGGCTCGGGATATCGCCGCCGGTCGAAGCCGCAGAACAACTCGGGGAGACGACCGCCGAACCGGGTCGCCGCCTCGAACATCCCTTGGACGATCCGGTTGGCCTCGTCGACGAAGCCGTAGCGCATCAGGCCCGCGGCCACGATGGCGTTGTCGTGCGGCCACACCGAGCCGTTGTGGTAGCTCGCCGGGTTGTAGGCGCCCATGTCCGAGGCGAGGGTGCGCACGCCCCAGCCCGTGAACAACTCGTCCGAGAGCAGTCGTTCGGCGACCGCACCGGCCTTGTCGTCGTCGACGATGCCGCTCCACAGGCAGTGGCCCATGTTGGAGGCGCACGAGTCGACCGGTCGCTTGTCGGCGTCGAGGGCGAGCGCGAAGTAGCCCTGCTCGGGCAGCCAGAACGCCTCGTTGAACCGGCGCTTCAGGATCGACGCCCGCTCGTACCAGCGGGCGGCCGTGTCGTCGTCGCCGCGGGCGGTAGCGAGCTCGGCGCGGGCGACGTAGGCGGCGTACACGTAGCCCTGGACCTCGCACAGCGCGATCGGCGCGCGGGCGAGCGATCCGTCGGCGAAGGTGATGCCGTCCCAGGAGTCCTTCCAACCCTGGTTCACGAGACCGTGCTCGTTGAGGCGGGCGTACTCGACGAAGCCATCGCCGTCGCGGTCGCCATCGCGCAGGATCCACTCGAGGGCTCGATCGGCGGCCGCGATGAGCTCGTCCTGTCCGTCGTGCAGGCCGCCCCAGCGCGCCAGCTCGCCGAGCACCACCACGAAGAGCGGGGTCGCGTCGGCCGTGCCGTAGTAGACCGAGCCGCCGCCGAGGGCGAGGTTCGTGGTGGCGCCCAGCCGCACCTCGTGGAGGATGCGCCCGGGCTGCTCCTCGGATGCCGCGTCGAACGCGGTGCCCTGCAGCTCGGCGAGGGTCTGCAGGGTGCCGAGGGCGAGCTCGGGATCGACGTGCAGCGACATCAGCGCGGTGAGCAGCGAGTCCCGCCCGAACAGGGCCATGAACCACGGCGCGCCCGCGGCGACGACCGGCCGGTCGGGGTGGCTCGGGTCGAAGATCCGCAGCGATCCGAGATCCTGCTGGCTCTGGAGGATCACTCGCTCGATCGCGTCGTCCTCGACGTCGGGCACCGGCATGTGGGACTGCCAGGCCAGGAAGCGACGGGCGGGGCCCACGGGCACGGCCGAGTCGTCGCCGTCCGCGCCGATCGTGAACTCGTCCTGCAGGGTCGTCGGTGCGAGCCGGATGACACGCGACCACGAGCCGCGGGCCTCGAGCACGACGTCGAAGGTGAGGCGGTCGCCGGCGAAGGTTGCGCCGGGAGCGGTGACGACGAGTCCGAGCCGCTCGTCCCGGGGCGAGTCGACGCGGATCACGCCCGGCGACTCCAGCCGTGCGCGCTGGGGGCTCCGGGCCGCACGGCCCTCCTTCACCTCGAAGATGTCGGCGAAGTCGGACTCGAGGACGAGCTCCACCCGCAGGGCCAGCGGCTCCCGGGAGTAGCTGCGCAGGGTGAGCTCCTCGCGCAGCCCCCCGTTGACCTTGCGGTCGCGTTCGACGATCAGCGGAGTGTCGGCGCGCCCCGGGATGTGCCCGGCGCGGCCGACCGCGACGGAGCGGTACGGCCGGGGCGTGGACGAAGAGAGCGGCTCCACGGGGTCGCCGTCGATGAGGAGCGCCCACCTCGAGACGAGGCGCGTGTCGTGGAAGAAGACGCCATGGGGGAACTCGGGCATGATGTCGCCGTTGGCGGCCGACACGCAGAACGCGGAGCCCTCGACGATCGTGACCGCACCGGCGCCGGCCGTGCCGGCGAGGGTGTCCGCGTTCCAACCGGGCATCGTGCACGCGCCTCCGTCCCGAAGTGGGCGCGTGCCATGGCCATGGGGCGCCCCTCCGCCGTCCACCGTAGGCGGCGGAGGGGACGCCCCAGCAGGGGATTGACAGGTGAGGCATCCTCCGCTCCACGCGGCCGAGGCCTGCCCTCCGGTCAGCCGGCGAGCGCCTCGACGACCCGGCGCGCGACCGACGCGCTCGACTGCGGGTTCTGCCCCGAGATGAGGTTACCGTCGACGACGACGTGGTCGCTCCATGGGGCCGCCGAGTCGATGGTGGCGCCGGCCTCGCGGAGCGTCGACTCCACCCACCACGGCGTGTTCTCGCCCGTTCCGCCGGTGCGCTCCTCCTCGTCGGTGAAGACGGTGAGGCGTCGGCCGGCGAACGCGTTCGAGCCGTCGGGAAGCTTCGCCGACAGCAGTGCGGCCGGGCCGTGGCAGAACGGCGCGATGATGGTGCCGGCGGCGTTGGCGGCCACGAGGACGCGGCCCGTCTCGGGGTCGGACGCCAGGTCGGCCATGGGACCATGCCCTCCGGGCAGCACGATCGCGGCGTACGCCGCGGGGTCGACCTCGGCGATCGGCACGGCGGCGGCGAGCTCGTCGGTGATCGACGCGAGGTACCCGCGAAGCTGCTCGACCGTGTCGGTGCTGCCGACGACGGCGGGATCGAGGCTGACGGCGTCGACCGTCGGCGTGACTCCGCCCGGCGTCGCGATGGTGACCGTGTGTCCGGCCTCCGTGAGGTCGCGGTGGGCGGTCACGAGCTCCTCGGCCCAGAAGCCGGTGGGGTGCTCGGAACCGTCCTTCATGGTGAGGCTGGTGGCGGCGGTGACGATCATGAGGATGTCGCTCACTGGTGGTGCTTCCGTTCTGTCGGTGAGGTGGTGGATGGAGGGGCCGCGTCAGGCGCGGTGGAACTCGGCGGGGTGCGGACCGGTGCGGCCGTCGCGCTCGAGGCCGTCGATCGCGTCGAGTTCGGACTTCGCGAGCGAGAACCCGAACACGTCGAAGTTCTCGGCGATGCGGGCGGGCGTGACCGACTTCGGGATCACGATGCGGCCCTGCTGCAGGTGCCAGCGCAGCACGACCTGGGCGGGGGTACGGCCGTGGGCGGCCGCGATGGTCGTGATGGCGGGGTCGTCGAGCACCGCACCCTGGGCGAGCGGGCTCCAGGCCTCGGTGGCGATGCCGAGACGGTCGTCCGCGGCGACGACGCGGCGATTCTGCAGGGCCGGGTGCAGCTCCACCTGGTTCACCGCGGGCACGACGGAGCCCTCGGCGACGAGGCGGTCGAGGTGCTCGGGCTCGAAGTTCGAGACGCCGATCGCGCGGATGCGTCCCTCGGCAGCCAGGCGCTCGAGCGCCTTCCACGTGGCGACGTAGCGGTCGCGGTCGGGGGTCGGCCAGTGGATCAGGTAGAGGTCGAGCTGCTCGAGCCCGAGCTTCGCGAGGCTCGCGTCGAATGCGCGCAGGGTCTCGTCGTGGCCCTGGTCGGCGTTCCAGACCTTCGAGGTGATGAACAGCTCGCCGCGCGCGACGCCCGACGTGGCGATGGCCTGCCCGACGCCCTGCTCGTTGCCGTAGACGGCGGCGGTGTCGATGCTGCGGTAGCCGACCTCGAGGGCGGTGGCGACGGCGGCCTGCGTCTCGCCGTTCGGCACCTGGAAGACGCCGAAGCCGAGCTGCGGCATCCGGACGCCGTTGTTCAGGGTGATGGTGGGGACGGTCGCGGTGGTCATGCGTTCCTTTCGATCGTGGAGCGAGGCGGTGGGGGTGGGTGCGGTGCGGCGTCGGTCAGGCGACGGATGCCACGGGGCGCGTGTCGGTCGGTGCGTCGCGCTCGCCGGGGCCGGCGACGCGTTCCGAGCGGGTCGGCCGGGGGGTCCGCGCCGACGTCGCGGCGACGACCATCACGATGAGCGCGCCCAGGGTGATGGCGGCGCCGACCCAGATCGGCGACGTGTAGCCGAGCCCGGCCGCGATCGCGGTGCCGCCGGCCCATGCGCCGAGCGCGTTGCCGAGGTTGAACGCGCCGATGTTGGCGCCCGAGGCGAGCGTGGGGGCGTCGGCGGCGGAGCGCATGACGCGGCTCTGCAGGGCGGGCACGGTGCCGAAGCCGAGCGCGCCCATGGCGATGAGGAGCACGATCGTGGCGACGGGGCTCCACGCCAGCCAGGCGAAGAGCGCCAGCACGACGACGAGCGCGGCGATGAAGCCGAGCAGCGTGCCGTCGATGGAGCGGTCGGCGAGGCGGCCGCCGACCCAGTTGCCGACGACCAGCCCGGCGCCGAAGAGCACGAGCAGCCACGGCACGGCGCCCGAGTCGAAGCCGCTCACCTTGGTGAGCGTGTAGGCGATGTAGGTGAACGCACCGAACATGCCGCCGAAGCCGAGCACGGTGACGGTGAGCGAGAGCCAGACCTGGCCCGACCGGAAGGCGCCCAGTTCGCGGCGCAGGCTGGGAATCGGCGTGCCCGCGGCGGGCTTCGGCACGAGCATGGCGATGCCCACGAGCGCGACGACGCCGATGGCCGAGATGACCCAGAACGTCGACCGCCAGCCGTACTGCTGGCCGATGAAGGTGCCGAGCGGCACGCCGAGCACGTTCGCGGCCGTGAGTCCGGTGAACATGACGGCGATGGCTCCGGCCGCGCGGTCGGGAGCCACGAGGCTCGCGGCGACGACCGAGCCGATGCCGAAGAAGGCACCGTGGCAGAGGGCGGCGACGATGCGCCCGGTCATCATGAGCTCGTACGTGGGCGCCATGGCCGAGATCGCGTTGCCGGCGATGAAGAGCACGAGCAGGCCCATGAGCACGGGCTTGCGGGGGAGCCTGATCGTGGCGGCGGTGAGTCCGAGGGCGCCGACGACGACGGCGAGGGCGTAGCCCGAGATGAACCAGCCGGCCTGTGCTTCGGTCACGCCGAAGTCGGCGGCCACCTCGGGCAGCAGGCCCATGATCACGAACTCGGTGAGGCCGATGCCGAACCCGCCGATGGCGAGGGCGAGAAGGCCGAGTGGCATGCGCGGAACTCCGATACACTGGTCGTGGTAGTTGCAAACGCGCTCTATTGCGAACGCGGGCTCAATGCTTGCACACGCAAATAGAAAGCGCAAGCAACTATCTGACCGACCAGGAGGATCGCATGGGCATCGCCGACGACGCCGTCGAGATCCGCGCGCACGGCTGGCGCACGCTCGCCGCACTGCACGGCATGATCGAGTCCGAGCTCGAACGCGCGCTCGCGGCATCCGTCGACCTCTCGGTCGTGGAGTACACGGTGCTCGACGCGCTCAGCCGGCAGCACGGCTGGCACATGCGCATGCAGCAGCTCGCCCGCGCGGCCGCGTTGAGCCCGAGCGCCACCACGCGGCTCGTCAATCGCCTCGAGGATCGGATGCTGCTCACGCGCGTGCTCTGCGCCGACGACCGCCGTGGCATCTACACCGAGCTCACGGCGGCCGGGCGGGCGCTCGTCGAGCGGGCACGGCCCATCCACGACGAGGCGCTCCAGCGCGTGCTCGCCGACGCAGCGGAGCAGCCCGAGCTGGCGCCCGTCGTCGAGGCGCTGACGCCTGTCTAGGCGGGCGCGTCGGCTCCGGTCGTACCACCGGCGCCCGAGATGTTCAGCAGCCAGGTGACGCCGAACCGGTCGGTGACCATGCCGAAGGCGTCGCCCCACGGCGCGACCTCGAGCGGCTGCAGCACGGTGCCGCCGTCGGCGAGCTTGTCCCAGTAGGCGCGCAGGGTGGCGTCGTCGTCACCCGAGAGCGACACGGAGAACCCGGCCGGCTCGCGGTACTCCATGTGCTTGGGCGTGTCGGCGGCCATCAGGGTGAGGCCCGGGCCGTCGAGCTGGCCGTGCATGACGAGGTCGCTGTCGGACGGGTCCTCCGCGGACTGGAAGTCCGCGAAGGTGCTCACGTTGAGCTCGCCGCCGAACACGGAGTGGTAGAACTCGAGCGCCTCGCGGGCGTTGTCCTTGAAGTTCAGGTACGGGTTGAGCGTGACGGGCATGGTGGCCTCCAGATCGTCGTCGTTCCTCCGCCCGATTCTGCTCCGATCCGCGCAGCGACGCGAGGGTCGTTCGTGAACGGATCAGATCGGCCGGGTGAACGCGACGCGGTCCTCCCCGGGCCCGTCGTAGTCGCGCCAGGCCCGCACGCCGTCGCCGTCGGTGTCTCCCGTGGCGGTGAAGCCCATCGCGCGATGGAACTCCTGCGACCGGTGATTGCGGGGACCCGTGATCGCGTCGACGCGGCGGCATCCGCTCGCCCGCATCTCGTCGAAGAAGCGCTCGTAGAGGACGCGTGCGAGCCCGTGGCCGCGCAGGTCGGGCCGCACGCCGACGAAGTGGATGTACGCGACATCCGGTGACGACTGCGAGCGGAAGCCGATGAGGAAGGCCGCGAGCCCGCCCTCGGCCCGGGGGTCGTCGACGATCGTCGAGGTGTCGGCGAAGTGCTGGAAGAACAGCCGGGGGAGCAGGCGCCAGAGCGACTCGGTGCCGGGAAGGCCCCACCAGACGGGGATCGCGGCGACCACCCGCGCGTGATCGTCGACGGTGGCGCGGCGGAAGGCGAGGGCGGAGCGCGGCGGCGTCAGCGGCGTGGGCGTGTCGGCATCCATGGAATCGATTCTGGGCGTTGACACGTCCTTGCGGCAGGCGTAGGTTGTAATCAACCAAACCATTGATCAAGCAAATCATTGATCAAGAGAACTGCGAGGAGGCGCACGATGATCGTCGATCCGAGCAGTGACGACCGCCTCGACCGGGCCTTCATGGCCCTGGCCGACCCGGTGCGCCGCCGCATCGTCGCCCGCCTCAGCCGCGGACCGGCCACGGTCAACGAACTGGCCGAGCCGTTCCAGATCACCAAGCAGGCCGTCTCGAAGCACATCCAGGTGCTCGAGCACGCCGGCCTCGTCTCGCGAACCCGCGACGCGCAGCGCCGGCCCGTGCACCTCGAGCCGGCCCAGCTCGAAGCCCTCACCGCGTGGATCGACCGCTACCGGCTGATCCACGAGCAGCAGTTCCGATCGCTCGACGCGCTGCTCGCCGGCACCACCACCAGCGGCACGGATGCCGCATCGCCAGAGCCCGGCCCGAGCGCCGGCACCGCACAGGAAGAACCTGAATCATGACCAACGCAGTCACCATCACCGCACCCGAAGGACTCCCCTTCATCGAGATCGTCCGCGAGTTCGACGCCCCCGTCGAGGCCGTGTTCCGGGCACACCGCGAGCCTGAGCTCGTCCGGCAGTGGCTCGGCCCGCAGGGCTACGAGATGGACATCGAGCGCTGGGACTTCACGACCCAAGGCGGCTACCGCTACGTGCACCGCACGCCCGACGGCGAGGCGTGGGCGTTCAACGGCACGTTCCATTCGGTTCGCGAGAACGAGTTCGCCGTGCAGACCTTCGAGTTCGAGGGCATGCCCGACGTCGTGGCCATCGAGACCATCGCGTTCGAGGACCTCGGCGACGGCCGCACGCGCCTGCGCATCCACTCCACCTATCCCGCGGTCGAGGCCCGCGACGGCATGGTCGCGAGCGGCATGGAGACCGGCCTCCGCGAGGGCTACGAGCGGCTCGACGCCCTCGTCGCCGCCTGAACGCACGCGAACCGCACGACCACCACGAACGGAGCACATCATGGACTGGACTCTCGAGGTCGTCCTCATCCCGTCGAGCGACATCGACCGCGCCGTCGCGTTCTACCGCGACCAGGTCGGATTCGCGCTCGACCACGACACCCGCAACGAGCACATGCACGTCGTGCAGCTCACTCCGAGAGGGTCGGGCTGCTCGATCGTGATCGGCGACCTGCCCGCGCAGACCGAGATGGCGCCCGGCTCGATGCGGGGCCTCCAGCTCGTCGTCGCCGACGCGGCCACCGCCCGCGACGAGCTCGTCTCCCGCGGCGTCGAGTGCAGTGAGATCACCGTGTTCGACGAGCGCGACGGCGGCACCTTCTTCGGCTTCGCCGACCCCGACGGCAACACGTGGGCCGTGCAGCAGATCAAGGCCCGCGCCGCGCATCCCCTGATCCCCGTCGAGGCCCGGCAGCGGTTCGGCGCCGAGCAGGACGGCTGACGCCGGCAGCGATCGGCAAGCGGATGCCGCGGCCGGCCCCTTCACGCGAGGGGGCCGGCCGCGGCATCCGTGTCTCGTGCACGCTCGGGGCATTGCGCGCGACCGGCCCGGCGTGGATCATGAACCGGGGGGTTCATGCATGGGGAGGCAGGCGAAGGCGACCTGGATCGGCGAGCACGGTCGTGCGGCGGCGGTCACGCTCCATCTCGAGGCGGCCGGATTGCAGATCTCGGGCGAGCGACGGGCGCAGGTGCCGAGGTCGGCGTGGTCGCAGGTCGAGGCCGCCGACGGCGTGGTGTCGTTCGTGGCCGATGGTGAGACCTACCGGTTCCGCCTCGGCAGCACCGCCGCAGCCTGGGTGCGGGCGCTGACGACGCCGCCGCCCACGCTCGCCGAGAAGCTCGGCGTGGCGAAGGGCGAGACCGTCGCGGTGCGGGGCGACCTGCCGCTGCCCGAGCTCGACGACGCGCTCGCCGGGGCGGCGCGGGTCCCGCCCTGGGAGTCCGACGTGGTCGTGGTCGTGGTGCGCAGCGACGACGAGCTCGACGCGCTGCCGGTGTGGTTCCGCGAGTGCGGCATCGGCACCCACGTGTGGGTCGTGCACGGCAAGGGCCGGGAGAGCACGGCCCCCGGCGACAACGCGGTGCGCGCGGTGATGCGGTCGGCGGGATGGCGCGACACGAAGGTCAGCGCCGTCGGCGGTCCCTGGTCGGCGACGAGGTACTCGCCGGTGCGGGCGTCATGAGCGGCGTCGAGGTGCTGCGCTACGCGGCGTTCACCGACGATCCCGACGGCGGCAACCCCGCGGGCATCGTGCTCGATGCCTCCGCGCTCGACGATGCCGAGATGCAGCGGATCGCCGCGGAGGTCGACTTCGCCGAGACGGCGTTCGTCACCGGGCGCCACGGCGACGCCCGCGTGCTGCGGTACTTCTCGCCGATCGCCGAGGTGCCGTTCTGCGGGCACGCCACGATCGCGACTGCCGTGGTCATCGCCGAGCACGAGGGCCCCGGCCGGGTGACGTTCGACACGCCCGTCGGCGAGATCGTCATCGACACGAGCGACGACGGCTCGGGTCCGCGGGCGGCGTTCACGAGCGTCGACACCGACCTCGCGCACTTCCCCGAGTTCGTGCTCGACGCGCTGCTCGAGCTCATCGCCGTCGACCGCACCCAGCTCGACGAGCGCTACCCGCCGCGGCTCGCGTTCGCCGGCAACTGGCACCCGGTCATCGTCATCACGGAGCCGGCGGCGTTCGACGGATTCCGCTTCGATCCGGGTGCGGTGCGGGCCTTCATGGACGCGCAGGGCTGGCCGGCGACCATCACCGTGCTGCATCGCACGATGGACGCGGCCGACGGCGTCATGCGATTCGAGGCCCGCAACCTCTTCCCCGTCGGTCGCATCACCGAGGACCCGGCCACGGGCTCCGCGGCGGCGGCGGTCGGCGGATACCTGCGCGGGCTGGGAGCAGTGCGCCCGCCGCAGCGCGTGCGCATCGAGCAGGGGCGGCACGTCGGGCGGCCCGGCGAGCTCCTGGTGGACATCCCCGAGCACGGCGGCATCGTCGTGAGCGGTCGCGCCGTGCCGATGCGCTGAGGGCGGGGCTAGGCTCGAACGCGGCGCCACGGGGCATCCGCTCGCCCCGGCTCGACCCCGCCACGCGAACTCGGAGGACTCCCATGCAGACCCGCACCCTCGGACGCACCCGCCGCACCGTCTCGGTGATCGGCCTCGGCACCTGGCAGCTCGGCGCCGACTGGGGCGACGTCGACGAGGCCGACGCGCTCGCCGTGCTCGACGCCGCCCGCGAGGCCGGCGTCACGTTCTTCGACACCGCCGACGTCTACGGCGACGGCCGCAGCGAGACGCTCATCGGGCGCTGGCTGCGCGAGCACCCCGACTCGGGCGTCACCGTCGCGACGAAGATGGGCCGACGGATGCCGCAGGAGCACGACAACTACTCCCTCGAGCACTTCCGCGCCTGGACCGATCGCTCACGCGCCAACCTCGGCGTCGACACCCTCGACCTCGTGCAGCTGCACTGCCCGCCCACCTCGGTCTACGGCGACGACCGGGTGTTCGATGCCCTCGACACGCTCGTGGAGGAGGGCGCCATCGCGAACTACGGCGTCAGCGTCGAGAAGGTCGAGGAGGCGCTCACCGCGATCGCGCGTCCCCACGTGGCATCCGTGCAGATCATCCTCAACGCGTTCCGGCTGAAGCCCCTCGACGACGTGCTGCCCGCCGCCCGGGAGGCCGGCGTCGGCATCATCGCTCGCGTGCCGCTTGCGAGCGGGCTGCTGTCGGGCCGCTACACGCTCGACACGGAGTTCGCCGCGAACGACCACCGCAGCTTCAACCGCCACGGCGAGTCCTTCGACGTCGGCGAGACCTTCTCGGGCGTCGACTACGCCACCGGCGTGCGCGCGGCCGGCGAGTTCACCGAGCTGGCGAGGGCGGCGGCACCGGATGCCTCGGCCGCCCAGGTCGCCCTCGCGTGGATCGCCGCGCAGGACGGCGTGAGCTCGGTCATCCCCGGGGCGCGCAACCCCGAGCAGGCGCGCGCGAACGCCGCGGCCGGATCGCTCGAGCTGCCCACCGGGTTCGACGAGTCGGTGCGCGAGCTGTACGACCGCGAGATCCGCGCCCAGGTGCACGCCCGCTGGTAGGCAGCGCCCCCGCCCGGCGCGGGGCAGGAAACGATTTCCCACAACGGCCGACGGAATCGATACGCTGCACACGTGGGGTGTCGGCGGGGGGCTGACGGAAGCTCGAGTCGGGCGCGACGACGCGGCCGACGGGACTTCGCGCTGCGGCGCGCGGTTTCGAACCCATTCCCTCGGCGCGCGATGCAGCGTGCGATGGATCGGCACCCCGATCCCATCGATGGAAGGAATGCCGGGTGAACACACTGGGGGACATCACTTCGGAGCAGTCAGGGACGGGAGCGGCGCGGGGGCGCCTGCGCTCGCTGGGCGGTCGAACGCCGGCCGCACGCACCGCCGCACTCGCCGCCGCCGGCCTCATGGTCGTCGCGCTGGGGGTCGTGCATCAGGCGCAGACGGCCCATGCCGCCGAACTCGTGCGGGCGAGGTCGGCCGCCGTCGCCGCCGTGGGCGACCGGGTCGGCATCGGGGCGAGCGGCCTCGACGTCGCCGCCGCGCAGTCGCGCGCGGCCACCGCCCGCGCCACCGACGCCGTGGCGGAGGTGCAGGCCACGCTCGATGCGGGCACCGCCGAACTCGGCGCTGATCGGGTCGCCGGGCTGGCGTCGCTGCGCGACGAGCTGCGGGCTGCGGCCCGACTCGGCGGCTCTGCGCCGTCCCTCGCCGCGGGCGCGAGCGCGGTGCGTACCGAGGCCGCCCTGGTGGCGACCGCGCTCACCGAGCACCGCGCCGCCGAAGCGGCCCGAGTCGCGGCGGAAGCCGCCGCTGCCGCCGAGGCCGCGCGGGTCGCCGCGAGCGTCGCCGCCGCGGAGGCCGACCACGCCGCGTCCGCGTTCGAGTCCGACGGCACCGACGACATCGGCGGCACCGGAGGGAGCGCCTCCGCCGCCGCCGCCGAGTCGAACGGCTTCGACGCGAGCCTGTACCCGGGCCTGCCGCCGGCGCCGCGCGACGAGGACTGCGGCCCCTGCACCGGCAAGGAGATGGTGCCGATCCTCGTCGGCGACACCTACCGCTGGGGTTGCCACGCGTAGCTGAACCGGGCCACTGGACGAGCGCGTGATGACGCGCCTCGTCGTCGGGCGTCCCGGGTTCCCGGGGCGCCCGACGTCGTGCACCACTGCGGGTAGGGTCGAAGCGATGAGCGACGCGCACCGTTCCCCGAGGCCGGGCCGGCGCGCATGATCGACATCCTCACCGGGTTCGCGGTGATCGCACTCGCCGTCTTCGTGGGCTGGCTCGCGGCCAGGGTCGGCGTGCTCGGGCCGGGCGCCCGGCCGGTGCTGGCGAAGCTCAACTTCAACGTGCTCGCGCCGTTCCTGCTGTTCTCGGTGCTCGCGACGGCCGACGTGCGGTCGCTGTTCTCGGCGCTCCTGCCGGTGTCGGCGCTCGCCGCCATCACGATGATGCTCGTCTTCGCGCTCGTGTCGCTCGTCGTCTGGCGCCGCGGGCTGCCGCGCACCGTGATCGGCTCGCTCGCGTCGGGCTACGTGAACGGCAACAACTTCGGCATCCCGATCGCCGTGTACATGCTCGGGGACGCCGCCTACTCGGCGCCGGTCGTGCTGCTGCAGCTGCTGCTCTTCGCGCCGTTCGCGCTCGCCGTGCTGGGTGCCACGGTCGAGGGGCGCACCTCCGCGTGGGTCATCGTGCGGTCCACCCTGACGAATCCGATCATCGTGGGTTCCCTCCTCGGCGTGCTCGTCGCGGTCACGGGCATCGAGCTGCCGCCGATCGTGCTCGAGCCGATCGAGCTCATCGGTCACGCGGCCGTGCCGCTCATGCTCATCGCCTACGGCCTGTCGCTGCACGGCCAGCGCCTGCTCGAACCGGGCACCGGGCGCCGCGACGTGCTCGTCGCGAGCGTGTTGAAGCTCGTCGCCATGCCGGTCGCCGCCTGGGCGTTCGGCCGGTTCGTGTTCGGCCTCGACGGCCTCGACCTCTACGCCGTCACGGTGCTGGCGGCGCTGCCGACCGCGCAGAACGTGTTCGTGTTCGCGCAGCGCTACGAGACGGCCGAGGTCGTCGCGCGCGACACGGTGTTCCTCACCACGATCGGTTCCGTGCCGGTGCTTCTCGCGGTGGCGTTCCTGCTCGGCTGACCCGACGCGGCAGGATGGTCGACACCGCGCGCAACGAAGGAGATCGCATGCCGTTCCTCACCGACGACGGACGCCCGCTCGACGAGCTCGTGCTCGCGCAGCGGCCCGCCGACGGCTACCGCTTCCACGTGCGGGCGCCGTTCACGTACGAGGATCCCGTGTCGGGGCGCCACTACCGGGTGCCCGCGCGGCCGCCCGGCGCACCCGACCCGCGGCCCGACGAGCGCGAGCCGCGCGTGCACGGCATCACCGACCTCGCCTCCGTGCCGATGTGGCTCTGGAGCTTCATCGCCAGCTACGGCCGGCAGTCCGCGCCGGCGATCCTGCATGACGAGCGATCGGTGGATGCCGCGGAGCTGGGCGATCGGCGGGCGGCGCTCGCGCAGCGCCGGGAGGACGACCGGGTGTTCCGCACGGGGCTCCGCGAGCAGCGCGTGCCGCTGCTCCGGTCGTGGCTGATGTGGGCGTGGGTGGCCGCCGACCGCGAGCGCGAGTTCGGCGGCGTGGCCGGGGTGCTGCTGCTGGTGCAGGTCATCGTGGGCGCGATCGTGGGGCTCGTGGCATCCGTCGCCGCCTTCTGGCAGCCGTGGTGGCTGCTGGTGCTGCCCGTCGTGGTGCTCGCGGCCCTGCCGTGGCGGTCGCTGGCGCCGCTCGTGCTCGTGCTCACCGGCTCGCTCGTGGTGCTCGGCCCGCTGCTGGCGGTGCACCTCGTCGCGCTCGTGCTGTTCCGGCTGGTGGAGGCCATCGTCGAGGTGCTCGGCGGAGGCGACCCGCGCGAGGTCGTGCGACCCACGGTGCTGCCGGCGTCGCCGAGCGACGCCGACTGACCGGCCCGGTCAGGCCGCGGGCGGCTGCTGACCGGGGGTCCACCCGTGGAAGTGCTTCGCCCACCACGTCGCCCAGGGCCCGTCGGGCTGGAGGCGGGCCCGGCGCGCGGCGAGCTCCGCCTGGTACTCCCGGCTCGCGATCGCGACGCCGAGCCGCATCCGCTCCGTCGGGGGCAGCACGGTCGCACGGTCGTCGAGCGTCCGCTGCTCGGGAACGACCCGCGGTGCGGGCGAGAACCGCGGCTCGACGATGACGAACGCCGCGACGATCGCGAGGAGCACCGCGTCGATCGCGAGCGACGCGGCATCGGGCTGCGGTTCCCACCAGTCGAGGATGGCGAACCACACCACCACGGCCGCACCGATCACGTACAGCGCGCGTGGGACCGCGGTGAGCACGAGCCACGTCCGAACGTCGAGCGGGCACCGGTCCCAGACGATCGACCGCTCGGTCTGCTTCTGCATCAGCTGGTTCAGCCAGATGAGCAGCGCTGCGAGCAGCGCCGACGCGATCACCCAGCCGATCACCGTGAGGCGGGGCGGGTCGGCCTCGTCGTCGATGAGGAACGCGACCGAGGCGGAAGCGGCGGAGCCGTCGAGCCCCGGGACGAGTGCGATGGCCGATCCGATCGCGCCGGCGATGGTCGTGATGAGCCAGGCGAAGACGGCGGACATGCCGGACAGCCCCGGCAGCATCCCGGCGATGAACAGGGCGGCGATGGTGCTCAGCCCGAGGGACTTCTTGTCGATCACGACGAGGCGGTTGCGGATGTAGTCGACGGGGGCCGCGACGGTCGGGAAGTCGGGACCGAGCAGGTGTCGCACGGTGGGCTCGACTACCTGCACGGTGTTCGCGTAGTAGACGCCGTGGTCGAGCCAGGGCTGGCTCGTGTTGTGCACGGCATGCTCCTCGGGTCCGAGGGCGAGCGTCTCGTCCGAGGGGAAGTACGCGGCCTGCCAGCGCTTGCGAGCGTCAGCCGGGGTGTCGGCGATGGGGCCCGCGGAGAACGGGTCCCAGATCGCCCAGTGGTTCGCCCAGGCGACCCGGTCCTCGGGCGCGGCGTCGCGGTTCCGCTCGATCCAGGTCTTGACGGGCGTGTACTCGTCCTTGCGGCCCTGCCACTTCTCACGTCCGAGCAGCACGACCGCGGCTCCGACCGTCGTGAGTCGCCGCACGTTGAACGACTTCGGCTCGAGCTCTTCGAACAGGGCGAACGTCGCGACGGCGGCGCCCTGAGAGTGAGCGAACAGGTGCACCTCGCCGTCGTCGCCGACGAGCTGCTTCGCGTGGGCGAGCGCGTCGCGCACGACGAGCCGCATCGCGGAGGCGCGCACGGGCCGCTCCTTCCAGGAGGCGACGTCGCCGATCGACTCGACGAGGCCGTCGAGCACGCCTTGGGCGATGTTCTTGAACCACGGGATGAGCAGCAATGGGCTCAGTAACGGGAGGATCGGCGTGAGCACGACGCCGAGGAGCACGAGGAACAGCCAGACCACGGCGAACGCGATCGTGTTGACGAGCAGGCGGATGCCGTCGACGAGGAAGTTCATCGTGCGGGGGAGCAGCAGCGTCTGGCGGGGCGCACGGAGGTGGTTCCCGAGCGTGAGCGCCGAGAGCACCACCATGGTGTTCCAGAAGAGGTCGAGCGTGCGCGTGATCACCCGCCACATGAACGGCACCGCCCAGCGGAACACCTGGGCGCGGGTCATCGGCACGAACGACTCCGACCAGCGCGCCTCGAGGATCGCGATGCGGCGCTCGACGGTCTCGGGTGGGGCATCCGGGGCAGCGGGATCACGGCGCTTCGGGAACCGGACGGTGGCGGTGACCACCGGCGTGTCGCCCGAGAGGTCCGAGTCGTGGATCGTCACCCCATGACTCTCGTCGGCGCCGATGATCCGGTCCCGTGCGACCCAGTCCATACGCTCCAGGAGCGGCTCCGCCCACTCGAGCAGGATCTGGCTCTTGAACGCATTGCCCATGCCGTGGACCACGACGAGGGCGACGTCGAACGCGCCATCGTCGGGCGCCTTGGCCGATTCCGAGCCCGCGGCGGGGGCGATGAGCATGGGATCCTCCTGCGTCGACGGCACGACGATGTGATGACGGCCTGAGCGAACGCTAGTGCGAGCCGATCGCGCGCATCAAGCGTTCGAGCGGGAACGGGCGTTGCGCCGGCGGAGCGCGCCGTAGCCGCGGAGCAGCTGGGGCACCACGAGGTAGACCGCGAGCGGCACCACGACGAGGGTGAGCGCGAAGGCGCGCAGCACGGGCGGCCACCCGTCGGAGATCGGGCCGATGACCGTCATGCCGAGGGCGACGAGGGGGAAGATCGCGAGCCAGGTGATGACCGCTCGCACGTGCACCGAGGGCGGACCGGCCGGGGCCGATGCGGCAGGGGCCGATGCGGCCGGGCCTGCGGCCGTGGTCGAGGGGGTCGCGGGAATGGCGGCGACGGATCCGGTGCTGGTCTCCATGGGAGCTCCTCTGGTCAATTCCAACTGAACGGTTGTAATTGAAGCACAACGAAAGGCTATCCGCAACTACCCGGTTGGAAATTGCTAGACTGTCGCCATGGCCTGGGACACGGAACGCACGAAGCGATTGCTCCTCGACGCCGCGACCGCGGAGTTCAGCGCCTACGGACTCGCCGGCGCCCGCATCGATCGCATCGCCGCGACCGCCGGGGTCAACAAGGAGCGCATCTACCAGTACTTCGGCAAGAAGGACGACCTGTTCGCGCAGGTGCTCGCCACCCGCCTCCGAGCCTCGATGGACGAGGTGCAGATGACGGGAACCGGGCCCGAGGCCGTCGGCGAGTATGCCGGCCGCCTCTTCGATCACCACCTCGCCGACGGGGTCATCCCGCGCCTCGTGTTCTGGGAGGGACTCGAACGGGGTGCTGCCACCGCCGCCGACCTCGACCGCGCGGCCTATCACGCCGAGAAGGTCGAACTGTTCCGGCGGCTCCTCCCGGGCGTCGACGGCGAGGCCGCGGGCCAGCTCCTCCTGACGATCGTCTCCCTCGTGAACGCGTGGCCCGTGCTCGGCCACCTCGACGCCTTCCTCGTGGGCGACGGGCCCGGCGCCGCCGACCGGCGCCGCGCCGTCGTCGTCGCGACCGCCACCGTGCTCGCCCGCGACGCGCTCGCACGCGCCGGAGCGACCGGCGACACGACGGTCGACGCGGCATCCGACCGGGCGCTCGACGCCGCATCCGACACCGCCCGCTCCTGACCCGAGTGGAACATCAGGGATACCCCTGATCCTCTGCGCGTCCGCCGCTCGTAGCGTGGAACCCGATCGCCGGGCCGCGAACCGCAGGGGGAACTGTCAATCGCGGCCGGTCGATCGGACAGCCGGTCAGCACCTGCCTCGTGCGGGTGCCGGCCGGCTTCCCCTGTCTCCCGGGTCGACCGGGCGAGGCCCGGCGCAGCCCGGCGACGACGAGCGGAGCACCCATGGACGAGCGCAATGACCGGATGACACAGCACCGGGGCATCGGGCAGGCGCGCCAGGCGCAGGCC
This sequence comes from Agromyces sp. P2_B3, assembly GCF_056404815.1. NCBI lineage: Bacteria > Bacillati > Actinomycetota > Actinomycetes > Micrococcales > Microbacteriaceae > Agromyces > Agromyces sp. P2_B3. Next base: position 422,957 of record NZ_JBFUDH010000001.1, read on the forward strand.
GGCCTCCTGCCGAAGCGGCTCGATCGCGCGGTGAGCTGGTCGGACTTCCGCACCGCCGTGGGCTACGACCCGGCGAATCGGATGCTGCTCGCCGTTCCCGCGATCAGTGCCAAGCGCGCCGAGCACCCCTGGCTGGGCGAGGCGGTCACGGTGCACACGCGCATGGGCGACGCCGAGGTGTATCGCCGGGAGTACGAGCACGGCGCGGTCTACTGGTCGGAGCGCACGGGAGCGCACGAGGTGCACGGCGAGATCGCGGCGCGCTGGCGGGCCGTGGGTGCCGAGCGGTCCTTCCTCGGACTGCCCACGACCGACGTGCAGCGGCTGGTGATCGACACGGATGCCGCAGCCGACGGCGCCCCCCACGCGGGCGGAGCGGGCGGGTTCGCGCACTTCCGGGGCGGTTCGGTGTACTGGACCCCCCGCCACGGCGCGGCCATCGTGCACGGCATGGTCCGCGACATCTGGGCGCTGCTCGGCTGGGAGCGTTCGCCGCTCGGCGTGCCGGTGGCCGACGTCGTCGTCGACCGGGCGACGGGCACGATGAGCGGATGCTTCGAGCACGGCTCGATCACCTGGTCGGCCGCGCGCGGGCCCGAGGTCGCGCTCGATGCCGGCTGCGCGACCGGCGATGCCGGCGTCGAGCGCGAGTCGCTCGACCGGCTGCACTCGGGCTTCGCCCCTCGAGCCTGACCGCCGCCCGAGCCGCGGCGATCGCCGGCTCAGCCCTGCGTCTCGCGCCAGGCGGGCGAACTCGTGAGCCGCACGCCGTCGAGGGCGACGAGCGGGCCGTCGACGGAACGGCGCCGGGTCTCGGCCTCGGCGGGGAGGCGCACGGCCGCGTCGGGATGCAGCGGCACGACGCGCAGCGTGATGTGCGAGCCGCCGGCGGCCCTCGGGCCGAGGGTGTCGAGGCCGATGAGCCAGGGCGTGCCGTCCCAGAACCGGTCGAGCACCACGCGCCCGTCCACCTCGAGCACCGCCACGTCGCCGGCCCAGTCCACCTCGAGCACGCGTCGGCCGGGTGCGAACTCGGGGAGGGTGATCGTCCAGGTCGACGCGTGGCGCGCGATGGCCGCGGCATCTGGTGCGGCGGCGCGGTGCTCGCGCTGCCCGTAGCTCGCAGGCGGTGTCGTTCCCGTGGCCAGGGGCTCCGTCGAGAGGGCGACGTCGACGCCCGGCGCCGCTCCCGCCTCGTCGGCGTCGAAGTCGACCGGCACGAACTCGGTCGTCTCGGCGTCGAACTCGAGCACGCTCGGCCGCTCGGGCGAGCGCGCGACCAGCCGCCCATCGGCGTCGACGTGCACGGGTGCGGCCGACCGCAGCAGGCGCCGACCCCGTGCGGTGTCGAGCACCCAGAGCTCCGACGCGGATGCCGCGGGCAGCACGAGCACGCGGAGCCGCGCGTCGCCCCGCGACACCGTGACGATCCCGGGCTCGGCGGCGTCGACCACGAAGACCCCGGGCGCCGCCTCCCGTGTCGCGCCCGCGGCATCCGTCACCGTCGTGGTCGCCTCGTCGACCGCGAGCTCGACCGGGATGCCGGCCTCGGCCACCGCGACGAGCGTCGCAGCATGGTCGCCGTCGCCGTCGCCGCCGTCGGCCCCGAGCACGGTGAGCGGTGACGCGGTGAGCCAGCGCAGTCGCACGCCGCCCACGTCGAGGTTCACGGGCCAGTGTGCGATCGTGCCCGGCGGCACGTCGACCGGCAGGTGGGGGAACTCGACGCGCTCGTGGTCGAGGCCGACTGAGAACCTCGCCCCGCGGTACGGCTCCAGCGGCACGTGCGGCTGCTGCCAGGTGAGGAACACCCAGGCGCCCGTGCCGTCGGAGCGGATCGCCCAGCGCAGGGTCTCGTCGTCGTCGACGCCGGTCGGCAGCACGTCGGGCAGGGTGGACGGCATGTCCGCCAGCCGCTCGCCGAAGGCGGCGAGGAACGCGTGCTGGCGCCGCAGCTCGGCATGGCTCGGCGCCAGCACGCCCGCGGCGCCGATCGGCGCGTGGAAGTCGTAGTCGAACTCGGGCAGGTCGTTGGGGTAGCCGGTGGCCTGCGACTCCTGCAGCGCGGGGCGCGGGTTCACGCCGCCGCAGTACATGTAGTAGCCCTGCCAGCCCGAGCCGTTGCCGACCTTGTCGTGCGCCACCGCCGCGATATCGAACGCGCCGAGCAGCGGGCGGCGGTGGTAGGCGGTCGCCATGCCCCCGCCGAGCTCGCACGTCGCGGCGGGGAAGTCGGGGGAGGGCAGGCGCGTCGTCGGCCCCTCGCCGCGGCCGCCGATGCCGGGGTGCTCGCGCAGGTCGGCGCCGATTCCGGGGTCGTCCCAGGTGTGCGAGAAGAAGAAGTGCTCGCGGAAGGTCGTGTCCCACGGCTGGTCGGCATCGACCCAGAAGCCGTCGCCGTAGCCGCCGTAGAGGGGGAGCACCTCGCCGGCGGGCAGCGCTGCGCCGCCCCAGGCGGTGGCCGTCCAGATCGGCGCCACGAGGCCGTGGCGACGCGCGATCGCCTTGAGGGTCACGAGGTGGCCGGGCTGGTCGTAGAGCTCGTTCTCGAGCTGGATGCCCACGACGTTGCTGTCGGGTCCGCAGCGCGACGCGAGCTCGGCGCCGAGCGCGGCGAACCAGTCGTCGACGAGGGCGAGGTAGGCGGGATCGTCGGTGCGGTGGCGCACGGGCGCGGCCTGCACCCAATCGGGGAAGCCGCCGTTGCGCGCCTCGCCGTGCGCCCACGGGCCGAGTCGCAGCACCACGTCGAGTCCGACGTGAGCGCAGGCGTCGACGAAGGCGCCCACGTCGAGCGCGCCCGTGAAGTCGCGCTGCCCGCGCTCGGGTTCGTGGTGGTTCCAGAACACGTAGGTGGCGACGACCGTGATGCCGCCCGAGCGCATGAGGCGCAGCCGCTCTTCCCACTCCGCTCGGGGCACGCGGCTGTAGTGCAGCTCACCCGACACGGGGATCGCCGGACGGCCGTCGATCTCGACGTAGCGGTTCGTGAGGGCGATGCGGTCGTGGTGGTCGACCGTGTTGCTCATCGCCGGGCGCCGGAGCGGGCGGTCGTGGGGCCGGTGCGTCACCGTGAGCGGCGTCGTCGGAGCGGCGGCGGGCGGCGGGGCGGTGGTCACGACGGGGCTGCTCCTTCGACTGTGTGCGCTCCCAGTTCTATCACGGCCCGGTCGTGACGCCGCGCGTGACAGACTCGGACGGGTGACCCAGCCCCTGCTCGACCGCGTCCCGCGCCCCTACGACGCCGACGCCATGTACGACGCCTTCGTCGAGTGGGCCGATGACCGGGGCTTCGCGCTCTACCCCGCTCAGGACGAGGCGATCATCGAGATCGTCTCGGGCGCGAACGTCGTGCTCTCCACCCCGACGGGTACCGGCAAGTCGCTCGTCGCGGTGGCCGCGCACGCGGCATCCGTCGCCCGTGGCGGTCGCAGCTACTACACGGCGCCGATCAAGGCGCTCGTGAGCGAGAAGTTCTTCCAGCTCGCTGAGATCTTCGGTGCGGCGAACGTCGGCATGGTCACCGGCGACAGCTCGGTGAACCCCGACGCGCCCATCATCTGCTGCACTGCCGAGATCCTCGCCAACCTGGCCCTCAGGCACGGGGCGGATGCCGCGGTCGACCAGGTCGTGATGGACGAGTTCCACTACTACGGCGATCCCGACCGCGGCTGGGCGTGGCAGGTGCCGCTCATCACGCTCGCCCGCGCGCAGTTCATCCTCATGTCGGCGACGCTCGGCGACGTGACGGCGATCGCCGACGACCTCAGCAGCCGCACCGGGCGGGAGACCGCGCGGGTCACCGGCGTCGACCGGCCCGTGCCGCTGCACTTCTCGTACGCGAAGACGCCGGTGCAGGAGACCGTGGAGGAGCTGCTCGAGACCCGGCAGGCGCCCGTCTACATCGTCCACTTCTCCCAGGCCGCCGCGATGGAGCGGGCGCAGGCGCTCTCGTCGATCCGGGTGGTGTCGCGCGAGCAGCGCGACGAGATCGCCGACGCGATCGGCGGGTTCCGGTTCAACACCGGGTTCGGCAAGATCCTGTCGCGGCTCGTGCGGGCGGGCATCGGCGTGCACCACGCCGGCATGCTGCCGCGCTACCGGCGGCTCGTCGAGACGCTCGCGCAGCGCGGGCTGCTCCGCGTGATCTGCGGCACGGACACCCTCGGCGTCGGCATCAACGTGCCCATCCGCACGGTGCTCATCACCGCGCTGTCGAAGTTCGACGGCCAGAAGATGCGGCAGCTCTCGGCCCGGGAGTTCCACCAGATCGCGGGGCGCGCGGGGCGGGCGGGCTACGACACGGCGGGCACCGTCGTGGTGCTCGCGCCCGAGCACGAGATCGAGAACGAGGCCGCCGTGCGCAAGGCCGGCGACGACCCGAAGAAGATCAAGAAGATCGTGCGCAAGAAGGCGCCCGCCGGGCAGATCACGTGGGGTGAGGGATCGTTCGAGCGCCTCGTCGCCGCCGAGCCCGAACCGCTCACGCCGCAGTTGAAGCTCACGGCGGCCATGATGATCAACGTCATCGGGCGGGGCGGCGACGTCGCCCGCGGCATCCGCTCGCTCTGCTTCGACAACCACGAGCCGCGCGCCCGACGGTTCGAGCTCGCTCGCCGCGCCCTCGACATCCTCCGCACGCTCCGCGACGCGGGCGTGGTCGACCTCCTCCCGGCGTCGGCGCCGGGGCGGCTCGCCGACCTGCGCCTCACCGTCGACCTGCAGCCGAACTTCGCGCTCAACCAGCCGCTCTCGCCGTTCGCGCTCGCGGCGATCGAGCTGCTCGATCCAGATGGCGCTCCCGGCACGGGCGTCGGCACCGGGCACTACGCCCTCGACGTGGTGAGCGTGATCGAGTCGACCCTCGATGACCCCAGGCCGATCCTCTCGCAGCAGCAGTACAAGGCCCGCGGCGAGGCCGTCGGCGCCATGAAGCAGGAGGGCATCGAGTACGAGCAGCGCATGGAGCTGCTCGAGGAGGTCACCTGGCCGAAGCCGCTCGACGAGCTGCTCGCCCAGGCATTCGAGACGTTCGCATCGAGCCAGCCCTGGGTGCGCGACTTCGAACTCAGCCCGAAGGCGGTCGTGCGCGACATGTTCGAACGCAGCATGTCGTTCGGGGAATACGTGTCGTTCTACCAGCTCGCGCGGAGCGAGGGGCTCGTGCTGCGCTACCTCTCCGACGCCTTCCGGGCGATCCGCCAGACGGTGCCGACCGAGGCGAAGGACGAGGAGCTCCTGGACATCATCGAGTGGCTGGGCGAGCTCGTGCGCCAGGTCGACTCGAGCCTCGTCGACGAGTGGAACGAACTCGTCGATCCCACCTCGCACCTGCCCGAGGACGACGCCCCCGTCGTGCCGCCCGCGCCGCCGTCGGTCGTGACGAACCGCCGCGCCTTCACGGTGCTCGTGCGCAACGAGCTGTTCCGGCGCGTGCAGCTCGCCGCCCTCGACCACGACGACGAGCTGCAGCTGCTCGACCCCGGCGAGCTGTGGCCCGACGCGCTGAACCGCTACTACGCCGAGCACGACGAGATCCTCACGGGCGCGGCCGCCCGATCGCCGCGACTCGTCACCATCGACGAGACGGATGCCGCGAGCGGGGTCTGGCGGGTCGAGCAGACGATCGACGACCCGGCCGGCGACCACGACTGGCGCATCCGCGGCGAGGTCGACCTCGAGGCGTCGGCCGAGGAGGGCGCCGCGATCGTGCACGTGACCGAGGTCGTGCGGCTCTAGCCCGTGCGGCGTGGCTCACGCCAGCGCGAGCATGCCGGCGGCGACGAGCGCGAGCACCAGCCCGATCCACTGCACCGGGGCGATGCGCTCCTTCAACACGATCGCGGCCAGCAGGATCGTTCCGGCCGGGTACATGGCCCCGAGCACGGCCGCGACCGAGAGGTCTCCGGCCCGGATGCCGATGAGCAGCAAGCCGTTCGCCGTCACGTCGACGGCGCCGCAGAGGATCGCGAGGCGCACGCCCGCTGCGGTGGCGGACCGGGTCGGGGCGAGGACCGTGCCCACGGCCGCGGGCCGCGGCATCCGCTGGTCGACCACATCGTCGGGGGATGCCGCCAGCCCCGCGGTCCGGCCCCGTCGGCGGCCCGCGGCCACGACGGCCAGCACGCCGACCGCGGCGAACATGATGATCGCCGTGACGGCCCGGTTGAGGAGCAGCGGCACGACGCCGCTCTGTTCGGAGGTCTGGTCGATGGTCACGAAGAAGGCGCCGATCGCGATGCCCGAGCCGATCGCCATGAGGATGCCGCGGAGGCTCGGACGCACGGCGCCGCGCTCGGGAACGAATCCCACGAGGACGACCGCGACGAGGGCCAGCCCGAGCGCCCAGTAGCCGAGCGCCGCGAACCGCTCCCCACCGATGACGAGGCCCCACACCATCGGGACCACGGCGGACACGACGGCGGTGAGTGGGGACAGGATGCTCATCGGCCCGATCGCCAGGCAGGCGTAGAGCAGCGAGATGGCCACCGCGCCGGTGACGCCCGACACCACGCCCCAGAACACGTCGTGGCCCGTCCAGTCGCCGCCGAGGAACGGCGCGGCGGCGGCGAGCAGCACGAACCCGGTGAGCGCGGCGACCGCCGTGGCCAGCACGGAACTCACGCGCTTGGCGGCCAGCCCACCCAGGAAGTCGGCCGCGCCGAAGACGAAGGCTCCGAGGAGCGAGAAGACGGCGGTGACCATGGTCGTCCCAGCGTATCCGCGCCGCCCGGTGGTGGTGCCGGCCCCACTCGCGTTCGGGGGCAGCCCCCAATCCGGGCCGCCGCGCGACGTTTAGGCTGGACTGGTGATGTCCCGGGGTGCGCGCGCGATCCGCGGAACGGCGGTGGCCGTATTCGCGACCTTCGTGGCGTCCCTCGCGCACACGCTCGGCGGCGGCACCGCGCCCGGACCGGTGGCGCTGCTGCTCGCGCTCGCCTTCTCGGTGCCGCTCGCGATGCTCGTCACGGGGGCGCGAGCGCGTCTCGCCCGCACGATCGTGGCTGCGCTGGTCGCGCAGGCGTCGCTGCACCTCTGCTACGCGCTCGGTTCCGCCGTGCCCGTCGCCGCGGCCGACGGGCACGCGGGCGGAGTGGGGTCGGTCGGGCATGCGGGCCACGCCGGGCATGCCGCGCTGACCCAGCCCATCGCCATTCCGGCGGGAGTCGCACTCGACCACGGCCACGCCTGGATGCCGCTCGCCCACCTGGTTGCAGCGGCGATCACGGTGCTCGCGCTGGTGGGCGCGTACCGCGCCGTCGCGGCCGTCGCCGGCGCCGTGCTCGCGCTGGTGCGCCGGCTCACGAGCCTTCCCGTGCCCGTCGACGCGCGGCCGCGCCGGCAACCCGCCGATGCCGCCGTGCGCCGCCTGCTCGGCCTGCCCCTCCTCGCCTCGATCGGGTCCCGTGGTCCCCCGGTCGCCGCTGTGGCGGCCTGAACCGCCGACGACTCCGAATCACTTCCCGGATGCCGCATCCGCGCGCCCGGACACGACCACGAAAGACCTCCACATGCGTATCGCACGCCTCTCCGCCGTCGGCCTCGCTGCCGGCGCCGCCCTCACCCTTGCCGCGGTGCCGCTCGCCGCGAGCGCCCACGTCAGCGTCACGCCGAGCAGCACCGCCGCCGGCGGCTACTCGGTGCTGACGTTCTCGCTCAGCCACGGCTGCGAGGAATCCCCGACCACCAGCCTCACCTTCGACATCCCCGAGGGAATCGACGGCGTCGCGCCGACGGTCAACCCCAACTGGACCATCCAGAAGGTGGCCGACGGCGATCGCACCGCGCAGGTCGTCTACACGGCGATCACGCCGCTCGAGAGCGGCTACCGCGACACGGTCGAGCTGTCGGTGAAGCTGCCCGAGGATGCCGCGGGTGAGACGCTCTCCTTCCCGGTGCTGCAGTCCTGCGAGGTCGGCGAGACGAATTGGAACCAGGTCGCCGAGGAGGGCGAGGAGGAGCCCGAGAGCCCCGCTCCCTCGATCGTCGTGACGGAGGCCACGGGCGACGAGCACGGCCACGGCGCGGCCGCCGCAGGTGACGCCGGCACCGGGAGCGACGAGCACACCGGTCACGAGGACTCGGCGACCGCCGAGACGACGGCCGCCGGCACGGGTGCCTCCGACGGCGTGGCACGGGTGCTCGGCATCGGCGGGCTCATCGTCGGCGTGGTCGGCATCGTGCTGGCCGTCACCGCACGCCGACGTCCCCGATCGGACGCGTGATGCGCGGGCGGGGGTACCCCGGGCGCCGGCACGCGGGCCGGGCCGCGGCTGCGGGTGCGGCGCTCGTCGCGGCATCCGCCATGCTCGTCGTGCTGCCGGCGCTGCCCGCGTCGGCGCACAACTACGTGGTCGCGACGACGCCTGCCGAGGGCGCGACGGTGACCGAGCAGCCGGGCGCGATCTCGCTCGAGACGAACGACGAGCTGCTCGAGCTCGACGGCGGCTCGGTCATCGAGGTGCAGGGGCCCGACGGGCGCTACTACGGCGACGGCTGCACGATCGTCGACGGGGCCACCGCGGCGATGGAGGCCGAGCTCGGCGCTCCGGGCGACTACACCGTCACCTGGCGGGTCGTCTCGACCGACGGCCACCCGATCTCGGGCACGTGGGCGTTCACCTGGCAGCCCGCCGAGGGCGTGGCGCTCGCCGAGGGATCCGACGCCCCCGGCGACTGCGGGGGCACGGCCGTCGTCAGCACGCCCGGAGCCGATCAGACCGGCGACACCGGCGACGCGACCGACTCGACGCAATCCCGAGACGATGCGCCGGCGGGCTTCCCGACGGACGCGCTCTGGATCGTCGGCGGCGTCCTCGCCGCGGCGGTCGCCGCGCTCATCACCTGGTTCGCGGTGCGCCGCCGACCCTGAGGATGAACCGGCTCACCCGTCGGGGGCCCTCGTTACACTCGACGGGTGAGCTGGAACCCGGAACCCCACGGCGCCGAGGAGGTCCCCTGGGATCCCGATGAGCTGCCGCCGCCCGACGACGAGTGGGCCCCGCCGCCGCCAGACGACGGGTGGATGCCGCAGCCGGCTCGATCCGGCCCCGTCGCTGCTTCTCCGACCTCCGTGGCCGTCGCGCCACGAGGCATCCGCCCCGCCCCCGCGAGGTTCGCGTCGGCCGCCGAGGCGCTGCACACGGTGTTCGGCTACGAGTCGTTCCGCGGCGAGCAGGCCGAGATCATCGCGCAGGTCGCGGGTGGCGGCGACGCCGTCGTGCTCATGCCCACCGGCGGCGGCAAGAGCCTCTGCTACCAGATCCCCGCGCTCCTCCGCGAGGGCACCGGCGTCGTCGTGTCGCCCCTCATCGCCCTCATGCACGACCAGGTCGACGCGCTCGTGCGCAACGGCGTGCGCGCCGCCTACCTCAACTCGAGCCAGCAGCCGGCCGAGCGTGCGGCGGTCGAGCGCGCCTACCTCGCGGGCGAGCTCGACCTGCTCTACATCGCGCCCGAGCGGCTGAACTCCGAGGCGTCCAAGCGGTTCCTCGAGGGGGGTCGGGTCGCCCTCTTCGCCATCGACGAGGCGCACTGCGTCGCCCAGTGGGGTCACGATTTCCGGCCCGACTACCTCGCCCTCTCCGACCTCGCCGAGCGCTGGCCCGACGTGCCGCGCGTCGCGCTCACGGCCACGGCCACCGAGGCGACGCACCGCGAGATCACCACGCGCCTCTCGCTCGAGGGCGCCCGGCACTTCGTGTCGAGCTTCGACCGGCCCAACATCCAGTACCGCATCGCGCCCAAGATCGAGGTGCGCAAGCAGCTCCTCGACTTCGTGCGCAGCGAGGGCCGGGATGCCTCGGGCGCGCCCGTCTCGGGCATCGTCTACGCGCTCTCCCGGGCGAGCACCGAGAAGCTCGCGGCGTTCCTCGCCGCCAACGGCGTCAACGCGCTGCCCTACCACGCCGGCCTCGACGCGGGGCTGCGCCGCAGCACGCAGGAGCGGTTCCTGCGCGAAGACGGCGTGGTCATCGTCGCCACGATCGCGTTCGGCATGGGCATCGACAAGCCCGACGTGCGGTTCGTCGCCCACGTCGACCTGCCGAAGTCCGTCGAGGGCTACTACCAGGAGACGGGTCGCGCGGGCCGCGACGGCACGCCCGCGACCGCGTGGCTGGCCTACGGCCTGCAGGACGTGGTGCAGCAGCGCCGCATGATCGACGAGAGCCCCGGCGACCTCGCGCATCGCCGCCGCCTGTCCGAGCACCTCGACGCGATGCTCGCCCTCTGCGAGACGGTGCAGTGCCGCAGGCAGAACCTGCTCGGCTACTTCGGCGAGCCGAGCCGGCCGTGCGGCAACTGCGACACCTGCCTCGAGCCGCCCGAGGCGTGGGACGGCACCGTGCCCGCGCAGAAGCTGATGTCGACCATCGTGCGCCTCCAGCGCGAGCGCCGCCAGAAGTTCGGCGCAGGCCACCTCATCGACATCCTCCGAGGGAAAGAGACGCCGCGCGTGCGCCAGTACGGCCATGACGCCCTCGCGACGTGGTCGATCGGCGCCGACCTCTCCGAGCAGCAGTGGCGCGGCGTCGTCCGGCAGCTCCTCGCCCAGGGTCTGCTCGCGACGCACGGCGAGTACGGCACCCTGACGATCACGGAGGCCGCGGCCGAGGTGCTCTCGGGCGCCCGCAGCGTGATGCTCCGCACCGAGGCCGACCGGCCGTCGTCGCGGTCGCGCGGTCCCAAGGCCGTGGCCGCGGCGGCCGACCTCGAACCGGCCCAGGCCGAGCTGTTCGAGGCGCTGCGCACGTGGCGGGCGGGCGAGGCGCGAGAACAGGGCGTGCCCGCCTACATCGTCTTCGGCGACGCCACCCTCCGAGCGGTCGCGGTGGCCAGGCCGGCGCGGCTCGGCGACCTCGACGGCATCACCGGCATCGGCGCGAAGAAGCTCGAGGCCTACGGCGAGGCGCTGCTCGCGGTGGTCGCGGCCGCGTAGCCGGCGGATGCCGCGTGGGGCAGTCCCGGGCGCTCGCCCCGAGGCTAGGATCGCGCCAAGCGGGCCGTGGCCGCGGCATCCGTGCCTTCGACCAAGGAGTGCGCCATGTCCGACCAGCTCGGCCCCAAGCGTCCGCTCGGAGTCACCATCGTCGCCGCCCTGGCGGTCGTCTCGGGGGTCTTCGACCTCATCGGCGGCATCGTGCTGCTCTCCATGCAGTCCGACCCGACGACGGCCGACGCGTTCGGCGGCGCGAGCGTCGCCACGTCGCTCGCCGTCATGGAGATCGCGTTCGGCATCGTGATGATCCTCATCGCGGTGGGGCTCCTCCGCGGCAACACGGTCTCGCGCATCGCGGCGACCATCGTGCAGGCCTTCTCGCTCGCCGGCTCGATCTGGATCGGGATCGCGCAGCCCGCCACCCTGTCGACCGAGATCGTGAGCGCGTTGCTCGCCCTCGCCATCCTGATGCTGCTCTGGTCGGCCGATGCCACGCGCTACTTCAAGGGACTCTCGCCCGACCAGCCCACCAGCTGATCGCGCGCGAAGATCAGACTAAAACCTAGCGACATTCGGTTTATGATGGACCGGATGCCGGACGCTCGCTGCCGGCCCGAGCATGAAGGAGTGCTGCGGATGACCGACACCACGACCACGACCGGAACGTCCGCGGCCGGCGAGCTGGACGCCCGCTATCGCGACGCGAGCCTGCCGACCGCCGAGCGCGTCGAGATCCTGCTCGGGCAGATGACGCTCGAGGAGAAGGCCGGGCTCTTCTTCCAGACCATGATCGCCGCGGGCGACGACGGCTCCCTCTCCCAGGGAGGCGACGCCTTCGGCCTGCCGTCCACCGACGAGTTCGTCTCGGCCAAGCTCATGAACCACTTCAACGTGCTCGCCCTGCCTCCGACGCCCGAGCTGATCGCCGAGTGGCACAACCGCCTGCAGGGGGCCGCGGCCGCGACCCGCCTCGGCATCCCCGTGACCGTGTCGACCGACCCGCGCCACTCCTACACCGACAACCCGCTCGCGGGCATGCTCGCCGGGTCGTTCTCGGTCTGGCCCGAGACGATGGGGCTCGCCGCCACCCGCGACGAGGAGCTCGTCGAGCGGTTCGGCGACATCGCGCGCCAGGAGTACACCGCCGTCGGCATCCGCGTCGCCCTGCATCCCCAGATCGACCTCGCCACCGAGCCACGCTGGTCGCGCGCCCTGCAGACGTTCGGTGAGGACCCCGAGCTGGCCGGCCGGCTCGGAGCCGCCTACATCCGCGGCTTCCAGGGCGCCGAGCTCGGCCCCGACTCGGTCGCGACGATGACGAAGCACTTCCCTGGCGGCGGCCCCCAGAAGGACGGTGAGGACCCGCACTTCGCGCACGGCCGCGAGCAGGTCTACCCCGGCGGCGAGTTCGAGACCCACCTGAAGCCGTTCGAGGCCGCGTTCGAGGCGGGCACGAGCCAGATCATGCCGTACTACGGCATGCCGGTGGGCACCGAGTACGAGGAGGTCGGCTTCGGCTTCAACAAGTCGGTCGTCACCGGGTTGCTTCGCGAGCGGTACGGCTTCGACGGCATCGTCTGCACCGACTGGGGCCTCATCAACGACTCGGAGATCATGGGCGAGCCCTTCCCGGCGCGCGCGTGGGGCGTCGAGCACCTCACTCCGCGCGCGCGCATGAGGAAGGTCATCGAGGCGGGCGTCGACCAGTTCGGCGGCGAGGCCGACCCCGCCATGCTCGTCGACCTGGTGCGCGCGGGCGAGATCACCGAGGAGCGGCTGGACCTCTCAGCCCGCCGCCTGCTGCGCGAGAAGTTCGTGCTCGGCCTGTTCGACCAGCCGTTCGTCGACGTCGAGCGTGCGAAGCGCGTCGTCGGCTCGCCCGAGTTCGTCGCCGCGGGCGAGGCGGCGCAGCGCGCGGCGATCACCCTGCTCGTCAATCGCGAGCGGCCGGATGCCTCGGGCGCGCCGCGTCCCGTGCTTCCGCTCGCTCGCGGGCTGCGCCTCTACGTCGAGGGCGTCCCGGCCGAGGTCGCCGCCGAGTACGGCGAGGTCGTCGCCTCGCCGGCCGACGCTGACGTGGCGATCCTGCGCCTGCAGGCGCCGTTCGAGCAGCGTCCGACGTTCTTCGAGAACTTCTTCCACTCGGGTTCGCTCGACTTCCCCGCCGAGCAGGTCGCGCACGTGCGCGAGGTCGCCGCGGCGGTGGCGACCGTCGTCGACGTGTTCCTCGACCGCCCGGCGATCCTCACGCCGTTCGTCGACGACCTCGCCGCCCTCACGGCGAACTGGGGCGCGAACCCGCAGGCCCTGCTCGACGTGCTCGTCGGCGACGCCGCCCCGCAGGGCGCATTGCCGTTCGACCTGCCGTCGAGCATGGCCGCCGTCGAGGCGAGCCGCCCCGACGTGCCGTTCGACACGGCGGAGCCCCTGTTCCGGTACGGGCACGGCCTGCGCTACGCGGGCTGACCCGAACCGCCCGCTCCCCGCCACGCGACTCCGCTTCGACCCGGGCGCGCCACGCGTCGACGGATGCCCCGGCCTCCCGCCGCGGCATCCGTCGCCGCGCTAGCATCGGGCCAAGGTCGTCGCACTGGGGCGACGTGCAGGGGATGGGGAGCGCATCATGTCGGAAGCAGCAGCACCAGCAGTGCACCGCCCGATCGGGGTCGCGATCGTGGCCGTGCTGGCGGGCCTCTCGGGCATCGTCGACGTGATCACCGGCATCCTCCTCATGTTCGAGGGCGGCAACCCCGAGATCGCCGACGCGTTCGGCGGCCCCAACGGCGTGCTCGCCGCGTCGATCGGCTCGATCCTGCTCGGCGTCGTCGTCCTCTCGCTCTCATTCCTGATCTGGCTGGGGCGTTGGGTCGCCCGCATGATCGTCACGGTGCTCGAGGCCCTGTCGCTCATCCAGTCGCTCTTCCTCGCCGTCGCCAATCTCGGCAACCCGGTGGGGGAGTGGGCCAGCGTCTTCTTCTCGGCGTTGGTGATGATCCTGCTCTGGACGCGCCCGGCGAGCGCGTACTTCCGCGGCAGCGAGGTCGCTGCGCGCTAGCATCGCCCCAAGTGCGCCGCGTCCTGGCGGCGCCGACGTGAGGAGTGGCCATGTCGGATTCGATGCCCCGGCCCGGGGGCGTGACCGTCGTCGCGGTGTTCGCCTGGATCTCGGGCCTGCTCGACGTCATCGGCGGCACGCTGCTGCTGTTCCAGACGAGCGTGACCGCGACCGTCGAGCAGTTCGGCGGGGCCAGCCAGCTCATCGCCTCGGCACTCCTCGAGATCCTGATCGGCGTGGTCGTGATCGTGGTCGCGATCGGCCTGCTGCGCGGCAACAACGCCTCGCGCATCGTGATCACCATCTTCCAGATCCTCTCCATCGTGGGATCGGTGTTCCTGGCCATCGCGTACCCGGCCGGCGCCATCGGCGAGTACTTCAGCATCGCGGTCGCGGCGATCGTGCTGCTCCTGCTGTGGACGCGCAGCGCGACCGCGTTCTTCCGCGACTGACCCGCCGGTCGGCGATCGGATGCCGCGTCCGGCAGTTGTGGACACGGACACCCGCTCGCCACGCGCGTTTGTAGGGAGCCGACAGGCCTTCGCGAACCGTCCAGCGTGCCGTTTGTAGGCGCCGGACCGCTCGTTTCCGGTCCCGGGGACGCCGTCCTAGCGTGGAACGACACGTGACCGCGCAGACGAAGGACGATCCGACGATGGTTGACACGGCATCCCGTACCAGTTCGAAGCAGTCGCCCGAGCGCGCCGCGACCGTGCCGTCCAAGCCGGCCCGCGACGCGGTGTCCGCGCCGATCCCGGCGCCCCGGGCCGACGCGCAGCCCGCGTCGCCGCGTGTCGACACGGAGCTCCTCGGCCGCCAGCTGCTCGGCACCTGGGCCGACCTGCGCGTGATCGCCCGCGAGCGCGCCGCGCATCCCGACCTGCAGCGCATCGAGGGCCAGACGATGGCCGAGCACCGCGAGCGCGTGCTCCAGCAGCTGAAGATCCTCGTCGAGCAGCGCGCCGTGCACCGCGCCTTCCCGACCGCGGTCGGCGGCCATGACGACCACGGCGGCAACATCGCGGGCTTCGAGGAGCTCGTGCTCGCCGATCCGAGCCTGCAGATCAAGGCGGGCGTGCAGTGGGGCCTCTTCGGCGCCGCCGTGCTGCACCTCGGCACCGAGTTCCATCACCGCACCTTCCTGCCCGACATCATGTCGCTCAAGGTGCCGGGTGCGTTCGCGATGACCGAGACGGGTCACGGGTCGGATGTCGCGGCGATCGGCACGACCGCCACGTACGACGAGGCGAAGCAGCAGTTCGTCATCAACACGCCGTTCCGCGGCGCCTGGAAGGACTACCTGGGCAACGCGGCCGTGCACGGCACCGCCGCGGTCGTCTTCGCCCAGCTCATCACCAAGGGCGTGAACCACGGCGTGCACGCGTTCTACGTGCCGATCCGCAACGCCAAGGGCGGGTTCCTCAAGGGCATCGGCGGCGAGGACGACGGCCTCAAGGGCGGCCTGAACGGCATCGACAACGGACGCCTGCACTTCACGAACGTGCGGGTTCCCCGCGCGAACCTGCTGAACCGCTACGGCTCGGTGGCCGAGGACGGCACGTACTCCAGCCCGATCTCCAGCCCCGGCCGCCGGTTCTTCACCATGCTCGGGACCCTCGTGCAGGGCCGGGTCTCCCTCGATGGCGCCGCCACGTCGGCCGCCGCGATGGCCCTCACCATCGCGATCACGTACGGCAACCAGCGCCGCCAGTTCAACGCCGCGAGCGAGACCGACGAGGAGGTGCTGCTCGACTACCAGCGCCACCAGCGCCGCCTGCTGCCGAAGCTGGCCACCACGTACGCGCAGATCTTCGCCCACGACGAGTTCCTCGTGAAGTTCGACGCGGTGTTCTCGGGCAAGGCCGACACCGACGACGACCGCCAGGACCTCGAGACGATCGCCGCCGCGCTGAAGCCGCTCTCCACCTGGCACGCGCTCGAGACCCTGCAGGAGGCGCGCGAGGCATGCGGGGGATCGGGCTTCCTCGCCGAGAACCGCCTCGTCGGCCTCCGCCAGGACCTCGACGTCTACGTCACCTTCGAGGGCGACAACAACGTGCTGCTGCAGCTCGTCGCCAAGCGCCTGCTCACCGACTTCTCGAAGCAGTTCGCGAAGGCCGATGCCGGCGTGATGGCGCGGTACGTCGTGTCGCAGACGGCCGAGCGCGCCTACCACGGCACGGGCCTCCGCCGCCTGGCGCAGACCATCGCCGACTTCGGGTCGACCCGCCGCTCCGTCTCGGAGCTGCGTGACGAGGAGACGCAGCGGGAGCTGCTCACCGACCGCGTCGAGACGATGATCGCCGAGATCGCCGGCCGCCTCCGCGACGCGCGCAAGCTGCCCAAGGCGGATGCCGCGGCGGCGTTCAACCGCAACCAGAACGAGCTCATCGAGGCGGCCCGCGCGCACGCGGAGCTGCTGCAGTGGGAGGCGTTCTCGCGCGGCCTCGCGCAGACCACCGACCCGGGCACGAAGCAGGTGCTCACGTGGGTGCGCGACCTCTTCGGCCTCGGCCTCCTCGAGAAGCACCTCTCGTGGTACCTGATCCACGGGCGCCTGTCGCCGCAGCGCGCGCAGGCGGTGACCGCGTACATCGACCGGCTCATCGAGCGGCTTCGGCCCCACGCCCAGGACCTCGTCGACGCGTTCGGATACAAGCCCGAGCACTTGCGCGCGAAGATCGCGTCGGGCGCCGAGCTCGAGCGTCAGGACGAGGCCCGTGCCTACTATGCCGCGCAGCGGGCCGCGGGCACCCTGCCCGTGCCCGAGAAGTCGAAGAAGTAGCCTCCGCGATTCGTCGTCGGCCGTACGGAGTTGTCACCCCGCGCGGCCGACGGCGGCGGTAGGCTGACCGCCGTGCCGACCGAACCCCTCGCCTCGGGCGAGCCCGACCGTGCGCTCCGGCTGCTCTGGCGCGACCGCCTCGGCGAGCCCGTCGGCTCGAGGGGCCCGAAGCAGCGGACGAGCGTGGACGCCGTCGTCGACGCCGCGATCGCGATCGCCGACGACGAGGGCATCGAGGTGCTGTCGATGCGCAGGGTCGCCGAGCGCCTCGGCCTCAAGCCCATGTCGGTCTACACCTACGTGCCCGGCAAGGCGGAGCTCATCGACCTCATGGTCGACCGGGTGGCGGGGGAGCAGCCGCTGCCCGAGCCGGGCGGATCGCTGCGCGCGCGACTCGAGCAGGTGGCACGCCTGACGTGGAACGGGTTCCTGCGGCATCCGTGGCTGCTCGCGATCGACACGAGCCGCCCGCCGCTCGGTCCCAACGTGTCGGACCGATGGGAGTGGAGCCTCCGCGCCATCGACGGACTCGGCCTCAGCGACGTCGAGCTCGACCAGGTGATCACGCTCGTGACGGCGTACGTGGTCGGCCCCGCCCGCGCGTACGTCGACGCCGAGCGGCTGCACCGCGCCTCGAGCGAGAGCGACGAGGAGTGGTGGCAGCGCAACGCGCCCGTGCTCGATCGGGTCGCCGAGCCGGGTCGTTATCCCGTCGCGGCACGGGTCGGCAGGGCAGTGAAGGACCACGACGCGTCGGGTGATCCCGAGCGCGCGTTCGCCTTCGGGCTGGCGCGCGTGATCGACGGGATCGAGTCCTACGTGGCCGGGCGAGTGAAGCCGGGCGCGTGAAGCCGGGCGTCAGCGGGCCGGCGGCTTCATGATGGCGCCCGCCGCGAGGCCCACCACGATGCCGGCGGCCAGCCACAGCCAGAACCCCGTCCACAGGCTGACCCCCACGCCCACGATGGCGCCCACCACGAGCCCCACGATGATCTGGGTGCGACGGGCGGAGCTGCTCGATTCGGAGGCCATGCCCCAAGCCTAGGCGCGCGGGTCAGACGGCTCGCGCGCGGTATTCGCGCACGTGCGCCACCTCGAAGACGAGCGGATGCGCGGACGTGTCGCGCGGGGCATCCGTCGGCAGCTCGTACACGTCGAGCATGAGCTGCACCGGGTAGTCGATCGATTGCCCGACGGTCTTCACCAGGCGGCCGTCGACGAAGAACCGGAGCCGGCCCGGCAGCCACTCGACCGCGTAGTCGTGGAATTCCGTGAGGTCGCCCTCGACCCGCACCTTCTCGAAGTCCAGCACCAGCCGGGGGTCGCGCTGCGGCTTGACGCCGACGCCGACCAGCGCGCTCGCCTCGCCGATCTCGCTGCCGAAGATCTCGAAGATGCAGATCTCGCCGCAGTTCGCCCCCTGGTCCTCGAAGCCGACGGGCCAGAGCGCGACCATCGCCGAGGGGTGCCGGATGCCGCGGGCCCGCGCCTCGATCACGCCGAAGTGCGGCAGCCACAGCCGCTCCTCGTCCTGCTCCTCACGCACGAGGAGCCCGGCGCGGAACCGGTGCTGGCCCACCGGACTGCCGACGGGACCCGAGAACTGCCCGGTCTGCAGGTGCGACACGCGCACCTCGCCGTCGTACTCGGGCGACCACGGCGCCGTGTCGGCGTCGATGCGGAGCTTCAGCGTGCCGCCCGAGACCTCGAAGCGCGCCCGGGTCGCCTCGCGCGAGCTCCAGTGCGGCGTGTAGTGCGGCAGCCAGCGGGTGTCGTCGAGGTCGTCGCCGTCGAACTGCTCGTCGACGACGAGCTCGTAGCCCGAGAGGTCGAGCGCGGCATCCGTCGTCATGATCGTCAGATGAGGCCGAGGGAGCGCACGGCGTCGCGCTCCTCCTCGAGCTCGGCGACGGATGCCGCGATGCGGTGCCGCGCGAACGCGTCGAGCTCGAGTCCCTGCACGATGCGCCACGCGCCGTCGACGGACTCGACGGGGAAGGAGGAGACGAGCCCCTCGGGCACCTCGTACGACCCGTCGGAGACGACCGCGGCGCTCGTCCACCCGCCGGAAGTGCCGTGCACCCAGTCGCGCACGTGGTCGATCGTGGCGCTCGCCGCGGATGCCACCGACGATGAGCCGCGAACCTCGATGATCTCGGCGCCGCGCTTGGCCACGCGCGGGATGAAGTCGTCGACGAGCCACTCGCGCAGGCCCTCAGGGCCGCCGAGCCGGGCCTGGAGGAGCGCGGGGATGGACTGGCCGCCCGCCGTGGCGTGGGAGATGTCGGGGAACTGGGTGGCCGAGTGGTTGCCCCAGATCGTGACGTTGCGGATCTCGCCGACCGGGGTGCCGACCGTGGGGGCGAGCTGGGCGAGTGCGCGGTTGTGGTCGAGCCGGGTGAGCGCCGTGAAGCGGTCGGCGGGCACGTCGGGCGCGTGCGCGGCTGCGATGAGCGCGTTCGTGTTGGCCGGGTTGCCCACCACGACGACGCGCACGTCGTCGGCGGCACCGGCGTTGATCGCCTCGCCCTGCGGGCCGAAGATGCCGCCGTTCGCGGCGAGGAGGTCGCCCCGCTCCATGCCGGGGCCGCGAGGACGCGCACCGACGAGCAGGGCGAGGTTCGTGCCGCGGAACGCCGCCGCCGCGTCGTCGAACACGTCGACGTGGGCGAGCAGGGGGAACGCGGAGTCGTGGAGCTCGAGTGCGGCGCCCTCGGCCGCCCGAACCCCCTCGGGGATCTCGAGCAGGTGCAGCCGTACCGGGGTGTCGGGACCGAGCATGGCGCCCGATGCGATGCGGAAGAGCAGCGCGTAGCCGATCTGCCCCCCGGCGCCCGTGATGGTGATGGTGACCGGCTTGACGCTCATGGTGCGAGCCTACGCCGCGGCACCGACGCGATCACCAGCCCAGCGATCCGGCCGCGCCCTTGAACGGGCCGGCGATCGCCGACGTGATCCAGCCGCCGTAGAAGTGCCCCGGCTGCGGGGTGACGCGCTCCCCGGAGACCGTGCACTCGTCCACCCGTCCGGCGTACACGGCGACGCGATCGGTGAGCACCTCGTAGCCCGCCTCGGGCGACGGGTAGTTCCACGCGGCTCGCTCGGCGACCCGGCTGCCGCCCCGCACGTCGAGGTAGCGGGCGGTGCCCTTGAACTCGCAGAACGACGAGCCGTGCGCGGGGGTCAGCGAGAACGGCGCGAAGGCGCCGATCGGCAGGTAGTAGACCGGCGGATGACTCGTCTCGAGCACGCGGACGACGTCGCGGGTGTCCACCACGCGTTCGCCGCCCAGGTCGATCGTCACCCGCACGTCGACGCCCTCGACGCGCGGCGGCCGCGGATAGTCCCACACGGATTCCTGGCCCGCTCGGATCGGCTCCGGTACTGGTCGCATTGCCGGAGGCTAGGCCGCCATCCTGTGAGCGGGCATCGGATCGGCCCGGTACCGGCGCCGTCCGAACCGGACAACGGCGCGGCGCGGCATCCGACCGGGGCATCCGCTCGTCGCGTACCGTGAGGTCATGAGAGACCTGTATCCGGAGATCGAGCCGCTCGAGACGGGCATGCTCGACGTGGGGGACGGCCAGCACATCTACTGGGAGGTGTCCGGCAACCGCGAGGGCAAGCCGGTGGTCTTCCTGCACGGCGGGCCGGGCGCGGGCACGAGCCCCGCGCACCGCCGGCTGTTCGACCCCGAGCGGTACCGGATCGTGCTCTTCGACCAGCGCGGCTGCGGCCTCTCGATCCCCCACGCCTCCGAGCCCGCCGCCGACCTCTCGGCGAACACCACCTGGCACCTCGTCGCCGACATGGAGCGACTGCGTCATCACCTGGGCATCGAGCGGTGGCAGGTCTTCGGTGGATCATGGGGCAGCGCGCTCGGACTCGCGTACGCGCAGACCCACCCCGAGCGCGTCACCGAGATCGTGCTGCGCGGCATCTTCACCCTGCGTCGCCAGGAGCTCGACTGGTTCTACGAGGGCGGCGCCTCCGCGGTGTTCCCCGACCTGTGGGAGGAGTTCATCGCGCCGGTGCCCGTGCTCGAGCGCGCCCACCTCATCGAGGCCTACGCGCGGCTGCTGGCCGACCCCGACCCCGAGGTGCACGAGCCCGCCGCGATCGCCTGGGCGAAGTGGGAGGGGGCGACGATCACGCTCCTGCCGCAGGCCGACACCATCGCGCGGTTCACCGACCCCGAGTACGCCGTCGCCTTCTCGCGCATCGAGAACCACTACTTCCGCCACGGCGGCTGGTGGGACGAGGGCCAGCTCATCCGCGACGCCACGCGCCTCGCCGGCATCCCCGCCGTGATCGTGCAGGGCCGGTACGACATGTGCACCCCGCCCATGACCGCGTGGGACCTGCACCGGGCCTGGCCCGAGGCGGAATTCCACATGATCGGCGATGCCGGGCACGCGTTCGACGAGCCCGGGATCCTCGACGCGTTGATCCGGGCCACCGACCGGTTCGGGCGGAGCGCAGAGGAGCAGGAGCGCGACGGCGACGACCCGGAGGACGAGGACGATCGCGACGACGACCGCGAGGACGACTAGGCCGGACGCCACGACGGCGTGACGCCGCATCCGATCCCGTTGTCAACCCGTCGGGCGAGGAACGCCGGGAATGGGGGCCGGGACACCCCGCGGGGTAGTTTCTGAGCATGACGTTCAACCCGAACTCCGACATCGGCGGCGGCAGGGTCTCCCGGCGCGGCCGCAACACCGGCATCGCCGTCGGCGGCGGCCTCGGCGTGATCGCCCTCTTCGTGCTCTCCCAGTTCCTCGGCGTGGACCTCACCGGACTCGTGGGCGGCGGTGGCGGCGACCCGGCCGCCAGCGATTCGGCGCTCACCGAATGCCAGACCGGACAGGACGCGAACGAGCGCATCGACTGCCGCATGAAGGGCGCGGCGGCGTCGCTCGACGCCTACTGGCAGGAGGAGTCGCCCGCGATCGGACTCGACTACGCCAGCCCGCAGCCCATCGTGCTCTTCAGCCAGGGGACGTCGACGGGCTGCGGCAGTGCCTCGTCGGCGACCGGCCCGTTCTACTGCCCGCCCGATCAGACGATCTACATCGACACGAGCTTCTACGACCAGCTCGAGAGCCAGTTCGGCGCAGAGGGCGGCCCCCTCGCCGAGATGTACGTCGTGGCGCACGAGTGGGGGCACCACATCCAGAACCTCGCCGGCATCCTCGAGCGTGCCCAGGACGGCGACACCGGGCCCACCTCGAACTCGGTGCGCACCGAGCTGCAGGCCGACTGCTTCGCGGGATCGTGGGCGGCCGCGGCCTCGCAGACCGTCGACGACAAGGGCGTGCCGTTCCTGCAGCCGATCACGCGCGACCAGTACGCGCAGGCCATCGACGCGGCGGCTGCGGTCGGCGACGACCGCATCCAGGAGGCCACCCAGGGCCAGGTCAACCCGCATTCGTTCACGCATGGCTCGAGCGAGCAGCGGGTGAACTGGTTCGAGACGGGCTACGAGCAGGGCGCCGGCGCCTGCGACACCTTCTCGATCGACGGCTCCCAGCTGTGAGGGGGCGGCCGTGATCGCCCGCCGCATCGGGCGCATCGTGCTCTGGGTGGCGGCGGTGCTCGCGCTCGCCGTGGTGGTGTTCCTCGTCTGGGCGCACACGGTGTTCGCCGGGGAGCGCCCCGAGTCGCTGAAGGCCTGGACCGATTCCGAGATCACGATCCGGCACGCCGAATCGTCGTTCGTGATCGAGCCGGCCGACGGCGGCAGCGACGTCGGGCTCGTGTTCATCCCCGGTGCCCGCGTCGACCCGTCGGCCTACCTCTGGAAGCTCAGCGGCATCGTCGCCGAGACCGGCGCCACCGTGGTGATCACCGAGCCCACGCTGAACCTCGCGTTCTTCGACCAGCGGCCGCTCTCGACGTTCACGTCCGAGGCGCCCGACGTGTCGCAGTGGTACGTGGGCGGGCACTCGCTCGGCGGCGTGCGCGCCTGCCAGCTCGCCGAGGCGGGCACGGATGCCGCGGCCGACCCCGAGGTGGTCGGGCTCGTGCTGTTCGGCAGCTACTGCGCGAACGACCTCTCGGACACCGACCTGCGCGTGCTCTCGCTCGTCGCCGGGAACGACGGGCTGTCGACCCCGGCCAAGGTCGAGGCGTCGGCGGGCCTGCTGCCGGCCGACACCGTGTCGGTGCTGCTCGAGGGTGCGAACCACGCCGCGTTCGGCGACTACGGACCGCAGCCCGGCGACGGCGTGGCGACGGCGTCCGACGAGGAGACCCGCGACGGGATCACCGCCGCGGTCGCCGAGTTCCTCGGGCAGCCGTCGTCGTGAGGCGCGACCCGTGATCCGGATCGCGAGTCGGTAGGCTGGCGCCACGAAACGTCGACGAGGGCGGAGTTCGATGGTGTGGCGCATCCGTTCCCGTGACATCGTGCTCAGCCTGCAGGGCGGCATCGGCAACCAGCTCTTCCAGTGGGCCTACGCCACGGATCTCCGTGCGCGCGGTCGACGGGTGATCTTCGACACCGCGCGCCTCGGGGGCGACCGGCCGTTCGAGCTCGGTCCGGTCGTGCCGCGGGCCGAACGCCTCGGCCGCCCGGTGGGCCTCGCGCTCGCGGTCGCCGCGAAGGCGGGGATCCTCTCGGACCGGTCGCGCCTGCGCCTCGTGCGCCAACGGCGCTCGGGATTCGACCCGTCGGTCGACGAGCGGCTCGATCGCACGAGCTACCTGCTCGGGTACTTCCAGTCCCGGCACTACTTCGAGGCGTCCGCCGGCCAGGTGCGGGCAGAGGTGCGAGGGCTGCTCGAGGGCATGCTGACCGACCGTGGAAGGGCGCTTGCCACGACCCTCCGCGACGACCCCCACAGCGTGGCGGTGCACGTGCGGCGTGGCGACTACCTCCAGGCCGCCAACGCGCGGCACGGCGTGCTGGGCGCGGCGTACTACGACGCGGCACTCGCGCACGCCGAGGCGCTCGGGCAGGTCAACCGCGTCTGGTTCAGCGACGACCTCGACTGGGTCCGCGACCACCTCGCGCGCGACGGCGACCGCCTCTGCCCCGCCGAAGCGATCGTGCGGGACGGCGGGGAGATCGCGCTCATGGCGGCGTGCTCGACGCGCATCATCGCCAACAGCAGCTTCAGCTGGTGGGGCGGATGGCTCGGCGCGGCGAGCACCCCGCAGCATCCGGTGATCGCGCCCGTCGCCTGGTTCGCCGACGGGCACAGCGATGCGAGTGAGCTCGTGCCCGAGAGCTGGGTGCGGCTCTGATCCGTGCCGGTCACGGCGCGCTGGACGTGAGGTCGCTCGTGACGAGCCTGGCCTTGCCGCCGAGGTGCTCGATCCGGTCCACCGGCTCGAGGCGCACCACGACATCGCCACGGAGCATCCGACGCACCCGCTCGGCGACCTCCTCGGCCGCCGCCGCCGCGACCTCGCCGGAGTCCCCCGGCACGTAACGGAGGGTCACCGCGTAGTCGGCATGCTGGTGCAACTGGAACTGGGTGACCGCCGTCGGCCGATCGTTGAAGAGGGTGCTCAGCCCGCCGGTCACCATGGTGCCGTCGGGCGTCCGCAGCACGTCGACGATCCGCCCCTGGATGGGATCGATGCGGGGGAGGGTCATGCCGCACGCGCATTGCCCCGATCGGACCGACGACCGATCGCCGATGCGGTAGCGGATGATCGGGAAGGCCGGGTTGAGCAGGTCGGTGACGAGGACGTCGCCCTCGACTCCCTCGGGGGCGGCCGCACCCGACTGATCCACCACCTCCGCGATCCGGACGTCGCCGAACACGTGCAGTCCGTCGCGCTTGGCGCACTGCGCGGCGATCCAGGGAACCTCGGCGCTGCGGTAGCAGTCGAAGATCGGAGCGGCCAAGCGGGACTCGATGAACGCGCGCTTCGACGGCGTCAGCACCGACGCAGTGGAGGCGATGGCCCGCGGCGGGGCCAGGTCGAGGCCCGCCCGGGTGATGAACTGCGCGAATTCGTGGAGGCCGTCGACGTAGCCCGTGAGGAGTGCGGGCCGGACCCGCTGCCACAGCCTCGTGAAGGAGCGCATCGACGCGTCGTCCATGGCTCGCGCGTCGAGGAGGATCTGCCGCGTGGGCCACCATTCGAGCCGGTGCAGCACCTCCTGCCTCGGGGTGCGCGAGCGGCGGTAGACAGAGGCGGAATCGTCGGCGGGATGTACCCCCCACCAGCGGTTCGCGCGCCACCAGAGCGACGCCGCCGGCGTGCGGGGATCCTGCCAGACGACCAGGGGCCGGCCGGTGCTGCCCCCGGTCGTCGATCGCAGCAGCTTCGGCGGGGCGGTCGAGGAGCGGAGCGCATCCCCCGCGTCCCGAAGCCCGTCCTTCTCGAGCACGGGCAGGTGCGCGAAGTTGGCGGCCTCGTCGAAGTCGCGCTCGGTGAATCCGGCCCGCCCGTAGTGCTCGCGGTAGAAGGCCGTCGTGCGGAAGGCGTGCCCCGCCAGCGCGATCGCACGCTCGGAAGCCCGTGCGGCGAGGACCTCGGCCGGGAGTCGCTCCGACTGCCGCATCGCGTGGGCGTGGGCGCGGTCGGACCGCTGGGCGATCTTCGTCTTGAACTCGAACACGCCTCGTGCGAATGCGCCCGACATGCGGTTTCCCTCCGTCGCGCTGGGATGCCTGATCCTAGCAATCGGCCGGTGAGCACACAGGGGTGCTCACCGGCCGATCGGTCATTCAGGGGGTTCGGATCAGCCCTGATACTTCCAGATCCGGACGTAGTCCACCTGGTAGTCCAGCGGCTGCGTCCACGACTTGTTGTTCGGGTCGGGCAGGCCCCAGTACGTCGCCGAGGGGCCGACGTGCAGGTTCAGTCGCACGTGCAGGGGCGAACCGAAGAACGACGGGTTCCACAGGTTCGGGTGCGTGGCCGGCGTCACTCGGGTGAGCTGCTTGCCGTCGACGATGATCGCCGCGTAGGTGGGCGTGAACTCGAACGCGTACGTGTGGAAGTCATCCCACACGGGAGTGGCGGCGCCGAAGTCGGCGTGGGTCCAGTAGTACTTCTGGTTGCCCGAGCCCGACGTCTGCGTGTGCACCGTGGTCGTCGCGGTGTCGATGCGCTGACCGCCGGGGGCCGCCTTCTCGTTGTAGCCCCACGCCTCCATGATGTCGATCTCGCCGCTCTGGCTGTTGCGGAGCCAGAACGCGGCCAGCGACCCGAAGGTCTTGGGCCCGGTCGGCGTCTTGGCGCGGATCTCCCAGCGGCCGTACTGCTGCGAGTACGACATGTCGTCGGACTGCAGCTTGCGCTGGTCCATGTACCCGGTCTTGTGGGTGATGGTCGGCACACCGGCCTGGCCGGCCGGTCGGCTGAACGGCTGGTCGAGCCAGTCGGCCTTGAGGTGTGCGATGCCGGCGGCATCGACGCTCACCTGGCTGGACTCGGGCTCAGCCGCGTCCTGCAGGAGCCCGAGGTCCGAGCGGTCACGCACGTTCCACTTCGTCGGGTCGATGGCCGGCTGGCCGCTGGAGTTCTTGAACGTGAACTCGTCGCGCCAGGTGGGGGCGCCCCATCCGGCGATCTCGCCGCTGTCCGAGCCCGTGCCCGGAGCAGGCGGGGTCGGCACTGCGGGCGCGTCCGCCTCGGACGGCACGGTGTACGTGAGCGCCGCATCGAAGCTCGTGTTGTACGTCTTGCGCCAGTTCGAGTGCACCTCGGCGGCGATCACGTTCGCACCGGCGCGGAGCGACGATGCGGGCACCTGCACGGTGATCACGTCGGCTCGCGCCGCCGTGCTCTGCGGAGCCGCCGTCGCGTACGTGCCCGGGCCGATCGCCCCGGCGGGCATGTTGCGGCGAACCGCCTCGACGCCGTTGACGTAGACGACGACGCCGTCGTCGGCCCACGTCTGCAGGGTCAGGCCCGACGCGGGCACTGCCGCGAGCGAGAAGCCGTGCGCGAAGTAGCTCGCGAGCGGTGCAGGGCTGCCCTGCTCCAGCTGCGTGCCGAGCTGGCCGGTGTTCAGGCCGAACCCGAGCGGCGCCGTGCCGGTCGACCACGACGTGGAGCCGCTGGTCCAGGACGAGGCGGGGGCGGTGGAGCTCCGGTAGTGCGACCACCCGGAGCTTGCGAAGGGGAGGACGGTGGCCTGGGCATCGGCGGCCGACGCCGTGGCGTCCGTCGCGATGGCCGCGGCGCCCATCGTGCTGATGGCGAGCGCGGCGGCGACGGCGCCGCCGATGGCGACGCGGGTGAGGGATCTGCGGTTGGGGGTTTTGTTCGGTCGGGTCAGCGGGGGCTTGGCCTTGAGCAAAATGGGGGAACCTAACATCTCGACTTGGTCACGAATCAGTCGCCCACTGTAAGGGCACGGTTCTCGATCGCCAAACTAAACTGAGAATCCGTCGGGAAGATGGTGGGAGTGGTTGCGGCCCAGCCTCCACCGGTTCCGCGCCGGGGCCACGTTACGATGACTCATCAGGATGGCGAGGGGGCCGCATGCTCGACGACGTCTTTCACAGCATCACGCGACGCTGGCGATGGCTTGTCGGAGTGACGATACTGATGACGCTCCTCGGGCTCGCGCTCGGCCTCCTCTGGCCCGACCGGTACACCGCAACGGCATCGGTCACGGTCGAGTCGATCACCATCGGCGAGCAGACCCAGGACGTCAACATGGAGACCCAGCGGCTCGTCGCCCGGTCGACCGAAGTGCTCTCCATCGCCGCGAAGAACCTCGACGACGTGTCGGTCGCCCAACTGCGGGGCGCCCTCCAGGTGAACGTGCCACGTGGCTCGCAGGTGCTCGAGTTCATCGTCACCGCGCCGTCGGCCGAGGCCGCGGCCGAGCAGGCGAACGCCATCGCGGAGGCCTACCTGGAACAGCGCACGGCGGCCGTCGAGGAGCGCATCACCGAGGCATCCGCGACGTTGACCTCGACTGCCGACGAACTCGCCGCGCAGGCCGCCGGGCTCGCCCCCGACGACCCCAGGCGCATCTCGCTCGAGAGCCAGGTCCAGGCGCTGCAGGACCAGCGCGCGGTGCTGATCGCCACCTCCTTCGACGCGGGCGCACTCATCGACCCGGCCGTCGCGCCGACCGACACGGATAAGCCGAAGCTCTATGTCTTCGTGGCGGCCGGATTCTTCCTCGGCCTGTTCCTCGGCGCCTTCGTTGCGCTGATCAGGGACCGGCTCGCCCGCCGTGGCGAGCGAGCGGCGGAGGACGTCACGCTGGAACGGGCGGAGCCCCGGACGGCCGACGACGCAGCGGCGGTCGACCTCGGAAGCCCGACGAGCGCCGGCGTGCGCGACGTGGCACCGGCGCGCCCGGGTTCCTCCTCCTGACGGGCGACGTTCAGCGCGCGACCGTCTCGCCCCACAGCTCCTCGACGATCTCCACGGTCGCCTCGATGTGCTGGCGCGACGACGCCCCGAACACGATCGACTCGATCTGGGGGCGGGCGTGCACCCACTCGAGCGCCTCGCGCGCCGGGATCGCGCCCGACGCGAAGACCGACATCGCGATCGGCCGGAATCGACGCGTCGCCAGCACCTCGTCGTAGGCGGCCGTGCCGCCCGACACCCGGAAGGCCAGCTTGTTCATGTTCGAGCAGACGATGGGGTTCTCGACCCCGGCGCGCTCGAGGGTCTCGAGCGCGAGCGGCAGGTTCATCGTGATGAACCCGGGCTCCGCGCCGTACCGGGAACGCACGTGGTCGGCGAAGATGGAGAACGCCGCGTCGAAGCGCAGCCCCAGCAGGAGGTCGACGACCACGTTCTGCAGGAACACGACCGGCGTCGAGAGCCCCCGGAACATCTTCATCTCGGAGTCCACGAGGAGCGTCACCAGGCCCTCGACGTCCTTGCCGGCGAACGCCCGCCCGCCGCGCATCGCCGCGTTGAGGTACCCCTCGTCGGGAAGGAAGTGACGGAGGGCGCCCAGCATGCCGTGCTCGGTCACGGCGTTGGCGTACTTGTGCGCATACGGCATGCACGGCAGGAACGTGAAGCCGTCATATCGGTCGGGATGTGCGCTCACGTGCGCCGCGACCTCGGCGATGCGCTCGTGCGTCGTGCACATGAACGAGCGCACGCCGGCCGCGTACGCACTGTCGATCACCTCGATGATCGCTCCCGTGTCCTGGAACCGCATCGCGCTCTGGCGCGCCTTCTCCTCGGACATGTGGTTCACGCCGAAGAACTGGTTGTCGCCGAAGAGGAGCCGATCGAGTGTCATGCGTGCCGCTCCGACCGGCGAGCCGCCCGTGCCGCTCGCCATCCGTGCGCCTGCGGCTCGACGACCTTCGCGATGGCGTCGTCGGGGTGCAGGAAGCGCTCGATCACCACGTCGGTCACGGCCGCGCTGGTGAAGTCGTTGACCGGGTCCCACGTCTCGCCGCGCTTCGCTCGTTCGACCGAGCGCACGAAGTGGTCGAGCTCGGCGCTGTACTCCTCGCCCCGCAGGTAGAAGCCCACCGGTGGCGTCAGCGCCGTCGTGTTCGCCACGGTCCAGCCGCGCCGGTACCCGTCGGGCACCGTGGCGGTGTCGCGGAGGAACACCTGGATCTCCTGGCGATCGGCGAGGATCTTTCCGTGGTCGCCCCACAGGGTGACGCGCGTGGTCATCTTGCGGTACGACTCATCCGACCAGTTCACCGACAGCTGCGCGCTCGCGCCGCTCGCGTAGCCGAGGGTGCCGTAGATCTCGTCGTCGGTCTCGGCCGAGAATACCCGGCCGAGCACCGCGCCGGTCACCGAATCGGGCTCGCCGAGGTACCAGCCCAGCAGGTCGAGCGGATGCGCCGCATAGTCGTAGAGCGCTCCGCCGCCGGCCGAACGCCGACTGCGCCAGGTCTCGCCCTTGGGGCGGAGTACCACCGGCCCGTAGGCCTCGGCCAGCGCATGACTGACCTGGCCGATGGCGCCGGCGTCGAGCAGTCGCTTCACCTCGCCGAAGGTGCCGACGAAGCGGTTGTGGTAGCCGACCTGGGTGACCAGGCCGAGTTCGGCGGCCCGCTCCGCGAGGCGCATGGAGTCGGCCGCGCTCAGTGAGAGGGGCTTCTCGCAGAACACGTGGATGCCGCGGTCGAGGGCGGCGCCCACGAGGTCGACATGCGAGGCGGACGGAGTCGCGATGAGCACGCCGTCGAGGTCTGCCGTGTCGAGCATGCGCTGCGCATCGGTGTACTTCGCCACGCCGGTGTACTTCTCGAGCACGTCGAGCAGGTAGCCCATCGAGTCGCACACGCCGGCGACCTCGACCGAGGGGTGCGCCCCCAAGATCGACAGATGCGAGATGCCCATCTTCCCGGCGCCGACGACCCCGATCCTGATCATCGGACCTCCCGGGGATGCGCGCGCGCGGATGTCTGCGGCCCATCCTATCTGCGCCGGGCATCCCGCCGATAGGATGCAGGCACCCCTTCAACGAGTGGCAGGGAGGTGGCATGAGCTCGCCCCCGATCACTGCTGTCGTCCCCACTCACAACCGTCCAGAGATGATGCGGCGGGCGGTCGAAAGTATTCTCGCGCAGGAATATGACGGGCCGATCGAGGTCATCGTCGTCTTCGACGCGTGCGATCCGGTGCTGCCCGAGGTGGAGGTCCCGGCGGGGCGCACCCTCCAGGGCGTGGTGAACGAGCGGGTCCGCGGCCTCGCCGGCGCGCGGAACACCGGCATCACGGGGGCGTCCCATGAGCTCGTGGCGTTCCTCGACGACGACGACGCCTGGATGCCGGGCAAGCTCGCCGTGCAGGCGGAGGCATTCGACCGCCATCCCGCCGCGCTGCTCGTGGGCACGGCGATGATCGTCGACGACGGCGAGCGGACGCACGAACGCCTCGTCGGCTCGACCCTGGTCGACCACACGATGCTGTTGCACGACCGGCTCCCCGGACTGCACTCCAGCAGCTTCGTGGTGCGCCGTTCCGCGCTCATGGGTGACCTGGGCCTCATCGATGAGGCGCTGCCGCGCAGCTACGGCGAGGACTACGACCTCCTCCTGCGAGCGACCGCGCTCGGCGAGGTCGTCGTCGTCGACGAGCCGTTCGTCACTGTGACCTGGCAAGGACAGTCGTACTTCTTCGGGCGGTGGAAGGACTACGCGGACGCCCTGGAGTACCTCCTCGCGAAGCATCCCGACTTCGCCGAGCACCGGAGGGCGGTCGGGCGCATCGAATCGCAGATCGCGTTCGCGCGCGTCTCGGCCGGCCAGCGGGAGGAGGGGCTCCGATGGGCGAGGCGTTCACTTGCCCATTCCCCGACGCAGGTCAAGGCCGCACTCGCCATGCTCATCGCCGCGCGCGTGCTCACCACCGAGCAGGTGACCCGGATCGTCCAGCGGTTCGGGAAGGGCATCTGAGATGCGGGTGCTCATCGTCTGCTCGTCGGGAGGTCACCTGACCCAGGCGCTCGCCCTCCGGGACTGGTGGTCGCAGCACGAGCGGTCGTGGGTCACCCTGCCCACCGAGGACGCCCGATCCCGCCTCGTCGGC
This sequence comes from Agromyces sp. P2_B3, assembly GCF_056404815.1. Lineage (NCBI taxonomy): Bacteria > Bacillati > Actinomycetota > Actinomycetes > Micrococcales > Microbacteriaceae > Agromyces > Agromyces sp. P2_B3. The sequence goes on from NZ_JBFUDH010000001.1 coordinate 454,190, forward strand.
GAGCGCGTGGTGGAGGCGCACTACCCGACCGTCCGGAACCTCCCCAACCTCCTTCGGAACTTCCGCCTGGCGCGCCGCGTGCTCCGCGAGGTGCGACCAGACCTCGTGTTCAGCACCGGGGCGGCGATCGCCCTTCCGTTCTTCACGCAGGCGCACCATTACGGCGCTCGCACCGCGTTCCTCGAGCCCGTCGACCGCATCACCACGCCGTCGCTGAGCGGCCGACTCGTCTACCCGTTCTCCGACGCCTTCCTCGTGCAGTGGGCGTCGCTGCAGTCGGTCTATCCCGAGGCCCGCGACATCGGAGTGGTGCTGTGAGCGCCAGGACGGTGGTCGTGAGCGCGGGCAGCTACCACCTGCCGTTCCAGCGGCTCGTCGACTGGATGGCGCCATGGGTCGCCGAGCACCCCGAGGTCCACGTGCTCATGCAGCACGGTCCCAGTCGTCCACTCCCGGGGGCCGAGAACCACGACGTGCTCCCGTACGGCGAGCTGCTCGAGCGGTGCCGGACCGCCGACGCCATCGTGCTGCAGGGCGGCGCCGGTGGCGTCATGGACATGCGGGCCATCGGTCGCGTCCCGATCGTCGTCCCGCGGGTCCCGGTCGACGACGAGGTCGTCGACGAGCACCAGCTCATCTTCACCGAACGGGCGGAGCGGCTCGGCGCCGTGCACCGGGCGATCACGCGGGAGCAGCTCTGGTCCTGCCTCGACCGGATGCTCGACGGCGGCATCGCCACGTCGGCGCCGCGGCCCGAGCCGACGCCGGGGGTGGTGGCCGCGGCATCCGTGCTCGGAACGCTCCCGGGCCGGCTGCCGCTGCGGGCGAGAGTCGCCCGACTCGGCCGCTCGGCCCGGGGCGTCCTCTTCGGTCGCTGACCGCGGCTGGTCAGGCGAAGCGACCGAGGACCGGGAGTTCCCTCCAGAGTGCGACGATGCCCAGCCGGCCGCGGAGCAGCCAGAGGGCGCCGGCGTACACCAGGCCCACGGCCGCGAGCCCGACGACCAGCGCACCGAGCGACGTGCCGAGCGTCAGGCGGACGATGCCCATGCCGATCCCGAAGACCCCGCTCGCGATGAGCATCGCCGGGAGCAACGGACGCGGTCGCAACCACACGCCCATCCTGCGGTGCACCTGCCACGCGGCGATGCCGGTATCGGTGAGGCCGACGACGGCCCACGTGATCGCGGCGCCGATGATCCCCACGAGCGGCACGAGGGCGAGGTTGAGTGCGACGCTGGTGGCCAGCACGATCGACTTGTTGAGTACCTGCCATGAGCTCCTGCCTCCCTGCAGGATGATGCTCTGCAACATGCCGGCGCTGGACGTGACGAGCATGGTGAGACTCAGGATGAGCAGTGGCACGGCGCCGCCCTCGAACTCGGCGCCGAACACCAGGAGCACCGACGGCCCCATGATGGCGAGCGTCAGGTAGTAGGGCCAGCTGACGAGGATCATCGCCCGGGTCACGGTCGTGTGCAGCTCCCGGGTCTCCGCGAGCTCCCCCTTCGCCAGGTGACGCGAGATGCGCGGGCTCACCGCGAGGCGCATCGCCCGGTCGACGACCTGGCCCGCCCGTACCGTGCGAGTGACGACCGCGTAGATGCCCGCCTCGCCCGGCGAGGCGATGGCCGCGACGATGAGCACGTCCGTCCATTCGAGGAGGATCTCGAGCGAACCGCCGACGGCCCTCGTCGCGCTGAAGCGCCAGAACCTGCCACTCGCGTCGCCGAGCGGCTCCACCGCCCGGGCGCGCTGTCGCCAGTCCTGCCGCAGGGGCGACGCGAGCAGTCCGACGCTCACCATCACCCAGAGCGGGATGACCGCGAGCCAGGCGCCGAACGCGGTGAACGCGGTGCCCGCGGCGTACACGACCGCCCCCACGGCGATGAGTCGCACGGCGGGGTAGACGATCGTATGGACGAGCGTGTACGCCGAGATGCCGTTGACCATGCGGGAGGCGATCTGGAGCACCGCGAGCAGCGCGCCCACGCTGATGAACGGCGCCATCAACTCCAGGAACGGCCGCAGCTGGGCGCTCTCGCCCGGCGAGGCGAGCCAGTTCGCGAGCGGCTCCGAGCACACCCACACGAGCGCACCGGCGATGATCCCCAGAACGGCGACGGGGATGACGGCGATGACGACGACGCGCCAGGTCTCGCCGCGACGCTCGAACGCCTGGTGTTCGGAGATCGTCCGCACCAGGCTGCTGTTGGTCCCGAGCCGGAGCACCTGGCTCGCGATGGTGAAGAAGCCGACCGCCTGGAAGAAGAGGCCGGTGCCATAGGCGCCGAGCGCGTTGCCGATGATGACCGCGATGACGAGCGCCGAGAGCGCGGATGCCACCGATCCGATCAGGCTGAGCAGACCGCTGCGCGCGAGGCGTTCAACGCGCATGCGGTGGCCCATGGTCGAGCTTGCGGACCCAGAGCTTCGAACCGGGCGTGTACCGCTCCCGGAGCAGCAGGCCCAGGATGAGGCAGAGGCTGAGCATGTGCCGGTCGAGTCCGTAGAAGGCGCTGACCACGGTGCCGCTGATCACGGCGGCGTGCAGCCAGAGGGTCGCCGTGTTGGGTGCCGACCACGTGCGGGCGATGCCGCCGAGGAGGAACCAGGCGAAGAGGAGGAGTCCCACGAAGCCGAAGCAGAACATCGTGTTCCACAGGGCGCCCTGGGTGCCGATGGTGATCTCGCTCGTCAGTGAGGGGCGGGGTGCGCCGAACCCGAGGATCGGCGAGTCGAGCGTGCGGGCGAAGGTCTCCTCGTAGAGCAGGCTCCGCCCCTGCGTCGTGTCGACGACCTCCTGCCGCTCGACGATCGCCTCGAGTGCGCCCGAGATCGACAAGAGGAACATCACACCTGAGCTCAGGACGCACACCCAGAGGAACGCGAGCCACTTGCCCCGCAGGAGCAACCGGATGACGACGTACGCGAGGCCCACGGCGACGCCGATGAACAGGCCACGATTGCTCGAGGCCACGGCCGGCGGTACCGCCAGCGCCGCGCCGAAGAGCACGAGGAGCAGGGCGCGCGCCGTGCCGCGCTCGAGCGCCCAGGCCACCGCCGCGGGCGTGAGGATCACGAGCGCGGCGCCCCAGCCGTTCGTGTACGCGAAGGGTGCCGATGGGCGCACGAACGGTTCCTCAGCGCCCCATGGGTCCTGGACCTCGGAGAACTTGGGGAACACGAGGTCGTTGACGTACTCGTTGTCGAGGATCCCACCGGGCAGGAGACGCCCGACCGTGAACGTCAGGATCCCGTCGGGCCAGAGGATGCCGAGGTATCCCGCCAGGATGATGAAGAACCACGTGAAGGTGAGGCCCGCGAGCACGCGCCGCGGCGTCAGGGTCGAGCGGGCGTTGATGAGGTAGACGAGCGCGATGGCCACACCCGCGAACTGGGCGAAGCGCATGCCGAAGCCCAGCACCCGGCCCAGTGAGTCGAGCATGAGCGCGCACGGCAGCATCCAGACGACGAAGGCCAGCCAGGGGATGGTGCCCGGGACGAGCTCGACGCGCCCGCGATAGACGAGGTAGGCGAGCATCGGCACGGAGACGACCAGCAGGTAGAAGGGCAGCATGCCGAACGCCCACCACGCAGGCAGCCCCCACAGCAGGATGAGGATGGGCCAGGCAGGCAGTTCGCGCTGCGTCGCCGGTCGCGTTCCCGCGGCCACGTGCGCGCCCGAGCCGGCGCGCGCGCCCGCGGCAGCGCGGACGCCGGCGTCGGCCGTGGCCGCTCGTCCCGACGTGCCGACGGTGACGGTCACGCGACCGGAGTCCGGACTCCGGCGCGGAGCGCTCGGTACTTGCGGACCAGCGAGAGCGCGGCGACCCCCGCGGTGAACAGGAACAGAGCCACGTATGCGGTGAGGAACACCGGCATCCAGGCGGACGTCGCCACGATGAGGTAGGTCACTCCCACGTCGTACGGCAGTTTCGCGAAGGAGAGCCAGACCGGGGCATCCGGTCGTGGCGCCTCGCCGCCCGCTGACAGCTTCTCCGCCAGGGTCTGCGCGAAGAACCACACCGACGACAGCAGGGCGAACGCGGCGGCCGTCGACACGAAGACCAACGGCTCACCGGCGCGCACCAGGAAGACGAGGACGGCGACGTGGAACAGCGGCAATCGCGCGGCATCGACGACGTGGTCGAGCCATTCACCCGCCACGGAGCCGGAGCCCGTGAGCCGCGCGAGTTGGCCGTCGGCCGAGTCGAGCGCATATCCGCCGAGGAGCAGCGCCGAGGCGCCGATCGCCGCCGGCGGCGAGGGCGGCGCGAGCACCAGCACGAGCATGCCGGCAAGCGACAGGATGCCGCTGAGGAGCGTCACCTGGTTCGGGGACAGCCGCAGGACATAGGCGGCCGCAGCGGCACGGCGTCCGAGACCCCGATTGACCCAGCGGAGGTACGCGGGAACTCCGGCGCCCGGCTTCTGCGCCGCCGCGAGCCGGCTCACCGCCTCACGGTAGTTCCGTCGTTCGCCTGCAGTGGTCAATCGGGGTCCCGGTGCCATGTCACCGTGTCGCCGACAGGACGAGCTGGAAGCTCAGGTCGGGCGATGTGCGGTAGTTGAGGTGGGTGGACGCCGTCAGGACGTTGGTCCCTGCGACCAGGAGGCCCGCAGGAACCGCGACTTCGACCTGGTTGGCCACCGCCGTGCTCGTTCGAGGTGCAGCCGTCGCGAACGTCGACTGGCTGATCGTGCCGGCCGGGAGGTTCGCGCGGCCGATCTCGGTGCCGTTGAGGAAGACGATCGCGCCGTCGTTCGCCACGAACCGCAGCGTGACCGTCTGGAGCGCGCTGGGGTCGCTCACGGTGAACGTGTTGCGGAACCGGGCACTCAAGGGGCGCGGAGACGGCGCGCCCACCGAGATGTCGGTGCCGAGACCGGTCGAGTTGAACCCCAGCGGGGCCGGGCCGACGGCCCACGAGGAGTCGTCGAAGCCCGATTGCTGCCAGTCCGCCTCCCACGCGCTGCCGTCGTAATCCCAGCGCCAGTTCGCCGTCTGCGGCACGAGGGTCACGTTCGGGTCGACCGGTTCGGCAGGCGTCGTGACCTGTGCGGTCCCGGCAGGCGACGTCGAGGCGCCCGCGATGGCGACCACGCTGTACTGGTAGGTCGTCGATGCCGCCAAGCCGCTGTCGGCGAAGCTCATCGTCGACCCCGGCACGCGCGCCACCTCGACGCCGTCCCGCCGCACGGCGTACTCGGTGACGCTCCCGGGCGAGGGGTGCGTCCACGAGACGTCGACGGTCGAGAAGCTCGTCGCACTCGCCGTCACGGTCGGTGCCGCGAGCGGCGCAGGCGTGCCCCGCTTCGCCGTGAACCGCAGGTCGAAGCTGAGGTCGGGCGACGTGCGGTAGTTGAGATGCGTCGAGGCGGCGATCACGTTCGTCCCACTGACGAGCAGCCCGCTGGGCACCGTGAACTGGACGCGGCTGGATACCGCGGCCGTCGTTCGCGGAGCGGCGCTGGCGAACGTGTTCTGGCCGATCGTGCCGGCCGGCATATTGGCCCGCCCGATCTCGACGCCGTTCACGGACACCACCACGCCATCGTCGGCGACGACGGACACGACGCCGTTGATCACGGTCGCTGGGTCACTCACCGTGAACGCCTTGCGGAACTGCGCGCTCAGCGGGCGCGGGCTCGGCGCTCCGACCGAGATGTCGGTCGCGATGGTCGTAGACCCGAATCCGAGGAACGACGCACCGGTCGACCAGGCTCCGTCGTTGTAGCCGATGTCGCGCCAGTTCGTCGCCCAAGCCGTGGAGTCGTAGCGCCAGCGCCACGAATCACCGGTGGACGCGAAGGTGAGATCACTCGCGCTCGGCGGGTTCACCAGAGCGACCGCTGACGTCGCCGAGCGGTTGCCGGCCGCATCGACGGCACGCACGAAGTACTTCACCGGCGCGCTCTCGACGGGAACGGAGAGCTCCTGCGCGGTCGTGGACTCGACGACCTTGTTCCCTCGGATCACCTCGTACTTCGCGACGCCGCGATTGTCGGTCGAGGCGCTCCAGGACAGCAGGGCGTGGGTGGCATCCGTCGGGGTGACCGACGCCGTCGGCGCCGACGGCGCGGCCGCGTCACGCGGGGCGAACCTCGAGAAGCCGGCCGCCCACTGGTTCACCTGTCCGGCCCGGGTGGAGTACAGGAGGTCTCCGCCCGCCCACAGCGTGCCAGTCGAGTCCTGGAAGATCGCCCACACGCCGAACCCGCGACGGGCCTGGGTGATCGGGTTGAAGTCCTGGAGGTACTTGCCGGTCGCGGCATCCCACCCGCCGAACAGGTTGATGCTGTCGCCCTGCGTCCAGTTCGTGCCGACATCCGACCACGCGAAGGCGTTCTCGTAGGAGAAGTCACCGCAGTGGCATCCGCCGAAGACGGTGTCGGCATTCGCCTCGACCACCTGGAAGTCGCCGCCGGCCTTCGTGATGCTCCCACTCGTTCGGGTGAACGTGTTGCGGTCGTAGCCGAACAGGCTGTGCTCGGATCCGCCCGAGTACACCTTGCCGGCGGCCTCCGCGACGCCGAGCTGCCAGATGTTGCCCGTGAAGTTCGTGCCGGGCTTGCTGAACTGCGGGGCCCACAGGGGCTGCACCAGCGGCGCGCCGCTGGCGGTCTGGAAGGCCGCGTCGCTCAGCGTCTGGGTGGCCCCGCTCTGGCGGAAGTAGCCCGAGTAGTACGCCCGCGTGCCGTCGCCGGCGGCCTCGACCCCGACGCTGGTGCCGTTGAGGTTCGGGTTCCACTGGTTGTCGGGCCCGCCGGCGGCGAGGTTGATCCGGCCGCCGTTCCACGAGCTGGAGGTCACGCCGTTCGATCCGACGAGGTGCGTGAACGAGCCAGACAGGTAGAGGAATCCGCCCTGGAGCGAGAAGCCACGGACCTGCACGGTTCCGCCCGCCGTGCGGTTCTCCACGTCGACCTGCCAGCCGGGCGCGGTCTGGCCCGTGGCCGGGTCGAGCACCACGAAGCCGGAATGCGGTTGACCGTTCACCGTGGTGAATTGGCCGCCGACCGCCAGGCGTCCGTCGGGCAGTCCGATGATGGACTTCACCTGGTTGTCCAACTGCGGCACGAAGGTCGGCTTGAACTCCCCGGTGTTCACGTCGAACGCTGCGAGGTAGGGTCGCTCGATCTTGCTGGTGCCCGTGGAGGTCGCCGACTTCTGCACGTAGCGGAAGTTGCCGCCCACGTACACGGTGTTCCCGACCTGGCCGAACGCGGCCACCTCGGTGTTGAGCTCGCCGTCCACGCCGTTCGCCTGGCCGGTCACGCCCCACACCGTGCGAAGCGCATCGCTGTCGGGCTGTGCCCGGAGGGTCTGCGCCGGCGCCCCGCCGTCGGGGATCGTGCCGAAGTCCATCTGGGAGATCCGCAGCTGGGGACGCAGGTAGACCTGCGTGAACGGACGGGCGCCCCCGAGCCCGTTCGTCGCGGAGTAGAGGTAGGAGGTGGCAGCGGTCTGGCCGAGCACCTGGGAGCCGAAGGAGAATCCGCCGACCCAGCCCTGCGCCGCGCTGATGCCCTGGTCGACGCGCCGGAACTGCGAGTTGCTGCCGAAGTTGGCGGTCGTGCCGCCGGAGCCGGCGACCCCATCGAACTGGTAGGTGCCGACCGGGTGCTCACCCCGGAACGTCCACACCCAGCGGTCCCGCTTGGGCATCGTGAACCGCGCCTCCTGCCAGGTCGTACCGGTCGTGTTGGTCGCACGACGGAGCCGGATGCCGTCGGGGACGGCGCTCACCTTGCCGTTGTTCAGCAGGCCGTCGATCATCTGCGACGGAAGCTGCGCCACGGTGAATGCATCGGGCCCGGTCACGGTGTTGCGGAGCACGTCGGGCGTGCGCAGGCCGTGGTAGTAGTTCTTCCAGCCCTCGCGGCCCCGACCGACGAGGACCCATCCGCCACCGCTCGTCGTCATGTCGCAGTAGAACTGCTCCGGCGCCTTCAGCGCGGGCGTGAGCAGCCAGTACACGCCGTCGGGTGAGGCGGGAACGTTCTGCTTCACCTCCCAGCAGGAGCCGGCCGCGGTGCGCTGACTCAGCCCGTCGGGCGTCGGCTCGGCCGCCGCCGCGGGTGACGGGGGCGATCCGGTGAACATGAGCAGGGATGCCGCGATCGCGGCGGTGGCCATGAGAGCGATCGTCGTTCGTGCTCCGAGTCGGGTTCGGGGCGAGGTGTGGATGTTCATCAGGGTTTCCTTGCTCATTCGGGACATGAGGCGCCATCGGGGATCTCGTGGGTCGAGATTCTCCAGACGCCGTCCGTGAAGACGGCGCCGTAGAGGTGCAGCACCGGGTGTCCGGGCTGGTAGAGCTGATCGCCGACTGACTTGCCGGCGCTGTCGAGGACGTCGAGTCCGCTGGTGTCGACGCAGACTTCGAGGAGGGCGGTGGGAGGGGCGGACGTGAGGTCGATGGACCGGACGGCGACGCTGGTGACCTCGGCGGCGCCGACCTGGGTGTAGCCGAGCTGCTTCCGCTCGACGGCGAGCGCCTCGAGTTCACCGCGGACGAAGCCCGTCGCGATCGCGTCGATCCCCTCGGTGCCGCCGTCGGCACGCTGCAAGATCTCATTGCCTGCGGCCACGAGATCCTCGACCGCCACCGTGGCGGCGACCGTCGCGGTCTCCTCATCGCCGAGGGGGGCCGGCTCGGGCGTCGCGACGGAGAGCGGCGGCGGCGGTTCCTCCGTGGGCTCGACGGTCGATTGCGCCGAGGTGTCGATCGGGGGCTGCGTCAGGTTCGCGGAGAGGGCGATCGCCCCGGCGATCACCGCCCCGCCCGCGACGAGGGCCGCGCCGATGATCCAGCCCGTACGACGAGAACGCGGGTTCTGGGGCCGAAGCTCGTCTTCGGGACCGCGGTCGTCGTCGGAACGGAGGTCATCGTCGAGGCGGCGTGGGGTCATGGCGTGCTCCCGAGGGGGTCGACGGTGGCGGCGAGGGCCGCGTGCTGGAGGCGGAAGTCGTCGACGGTCGAGCGGAGGCCGTCGGTCAGCGGGATCGACGCGCTCCAACCGAGCGCGGTGACGCGGGAGACGTCGAGCAGCTTGCGGGGCGTGCCGTCGGGCATCGTCGGGTCGAACTCGAGTCGGCCCTCGAACCCGACCGCATCGGCGACGAGGCCGGCGAGTTCGCGGATCGTGAGGTCGACGCCCGTGCCCACGTTGAGGTGCGCGAGCGTTCCGCCGAGCACCTCGTCGAACTCGGACCGAGGTCGTTCCATGACGTGCACGCTCGCTCGGGCGAGGTCGTCCACGTGCAGGAACTCCCGCCGTGGCTCGCCCGTCCCCCAGATGACGACTTCCGGGGCGCCGGTCTCGCGGGCCTCATGGAAGCGACGGATGAGTCCTGGGATGACGTGGCTCCGCGTGGGGTGGTAATTGTCGCCCGGACCGTAGAGGTTCGTCGGCATGATGGCCCGGTAGTCGCGGCCGAACTGCGTGCGGAGGCTCGCGCAGAGGGTGATCCCGGCGATCTTCGCGACCGCGTAGGGCTCGTTCGTCGGCTCGAGAGGACCGGTGAGCAGCGCCTCCTCGACCATCGGCTGGGTGGCGAACTTGGGATAGATGCACGATGAGCCGAGGAAGAGCAGTCGATCGACGTCGTGGGCGTGAGCGGCCCAGATCACATTGGCCTCGATCATCAGGTTCTCGTAGACGAAGTCGGCGGGCAGCATACTGTTCGCGTAGATGCCGCCCACCTTCGCCGCGGCCAGGACGACCTGGTCGATGTGCTCGCTCGCGAAGAACCGCTGGACCCGGGCCTGGTCGGTGAGGTCGAGTTCGGCGCGGGTGCGTGTGATGATCTCGGCATAGCCCAGCGAACGAAGGCGCCGCTCGATCGCCGAGCCCACCATTCCGCGGTGTCCGGCGACGAAGATTCGGAGGTCGGTGGGGTGCATGCTCATCCCTCCGCGGTGACCAGTGTCGGGTAGCCGAGCGACTTCAGCAGCGCGGTCTGCTTGGCGACGTCGAGATCGGCGGCGACCATCTCGGCGCAGAGCTCGCGGACACCGATCTCGGGCATCCAGCCGAGCTCGAGCTTCGCCTTCGTCGGATCGCCGAGCAGGGTCTCCACCTCGGCGGGCCGGAAGTACCGGGGGTCCACTCGCACGATGACGTCGCCGGGCGCCACACCCGGTGCGTCGTCGCCGATGACCTCGTCGACCACGCCGACCTCGCCGAGTCCCGAGCCCTCGAAGCGCAGGGTGACTCCGACCTCCTCGGCGGCCCATCGCACGAACTGGCGGACCGAGTGCTGGATGCCCGTCGCGATCACGAAGTCCTTCGGCTCCTCGCGCTGCAGCATCATCCACTGCAGGCGCACGTAGTCGCGCGCATGCCCCCAGTCGCGTCGGGCGTCGAGGTTGCCGAGGTACAGGCAGCGCTCGAGGCCCTGGGCGATGTTCGCGACGGCGCGGGTCACCTTGCGCGTCACGAAGGTCTCTCCACGCCGGGGGGACTCGTGGTTGAAGAGCACGCCGTTGCAGGCGTACATGCCGTAGGACTCGCGGTAGTTCACCGTGATCCAGTAGGCGAAGAGCTTCGACGCGGCATACGGCGACCGAGGGTAGAACGGGGTCGACTCCCGCTGCGGCACCTCCTGCACCTTCCCGAACAGCTCGGAGGTCGAGGCCTGGTAGAACCGAACGTCGTCCATGCGAAGGAGTCGAACCGCCTCGAGCAGCCGCAGGGTGCCGAGGGCGTTGACGTCGGCCGTGTACTCGGGCTCCTCGAAGCTGACGGCGACATGCGATTGCGCGCCGAGGTTGTAGATCTCGTCGGGTTCGACGTCCCGCACGATCCTGGTGATGTTCGACGCGTCGGTGAGGTCGCCGTAGTGGAGGAACAGCTGTGCATCCTCGGCGTGCGGGTCCTGGTAGATGTGGTCGATCCGCTGCGTGTTGAACTGGGAGGACCGGCGCTTGATGCCGTGCACCTCGTACCCTCGCTCCAAGAGGAACTCGGCGAGGTACGAGCCGTCCTGGCCCGTGATGCCCGTGATGAGTGCGCGCTTGGCCATGGTGTCAGCCCTCGCCCTCGGTGCGCTCGGGAGCCTCGGGCTCCTGGAGTGCGGACAGCGCCCGCCGGAGGATGGTGCTCGAGGTCGTCACCGTGTAAGGGAAGTACACGACTTCCACCCCGACCTTCGCGAAGGCCCGCTCCAGGTCGCGACCACGTCGTGTGCCCTTCCAGTCGTCGCCCTTGAAGTAGATGTCGAACCGGACCTCGTTCCACGTCTCGAGCTTGTCGAGTGCGGTCTCGGGGTACGCCTCGTCGACGAACGAGATGTGCCGGACGATCTCGAGCCGCTCGCTGAGCGGGACGATCGGGCCGTGGCCCCTGGTCGCCACGAGCGCCTCATCGGCGACGACGCCGGCCACGAGGTAGTCGCAGGCGCTGCGCGCGTGCTTGAGGATGTTGAGGTGGCCGATGTGGAAGAGGTCGAAGGCGCCCCCGGCGTAGCCGATGCGCGCACCCTCGGGGCGCGCGACGGTCTGGTCGATGTCGGCCATCAGTACGCCCCCTTCGGACGAAGCACCGTCTTCACCGTGCGCCACACGATCATGAGGTCGCCGAGGAGCGACCAGTTCTCGACGTAGTAGAGGTCGAGCCGGACGCTCTCCTCCCAGCTCAGGTCGGAGCGCCCGCTGATCTGCCAGAGGCCCGTGAGGCCGGGCTTGATCATCAGCCGACGCTTCACCTTCTTCTCGTAGCACTCCGCCTCGGCGACGAGTGGCGGCCGCGGTCCGACGACGCTCATGTCGCCGACGAGGATGTTCCAGAACTGGGGCAGCTCGTCGAGCGAGTGCGAGCGCAGCTTCCGGCCGATGCGCGTGACGCGCGGATCGTTGCGGAGCTTGAAGAGCACGCCCGAGCCCTCGTTCTGGTCGAGCAGTCCCTCGAGGTCCCGTTCGGCGGTCTGCACCATGGAGCGGAACTTCAGCATCTCGAACGTCTGGCCATCCCGCCCGCACCGGGTCTGCCGGAACAGGATCGGACCTGGGCTGTCGAGCCGCACCAGCAGCGCGATGATGAGCATGAGCGGGGAGAGCAGCAGGAGCGCCGTGCCCGAGAACGCGATGTCGAAGGTGCGCTTGACCGCATGGCGCCACCCGGCGAAGGTCGGGATCTCGACGTGGAGGAGCGGCAGGCCTTCGACGGGTCGGAAGTGGACCCGCGGCCCGGCGACGTCGGTGAGCCGCGACGAAAGGACCAGCTCGGTCGCGGTGCCCTCGAGATCCCAGCTCAGCTGCCGGATCGCGTCGCCGCCGTCGCCGTACTGCCCGGTGACGATCACGGCGTCGGCGTGGTGGGCCGACGCGGCGGTGGCGGCGCCGGCGGTGCCTGAGACGACGGGGATGCTGCTCCCCGCCACCGTCAGTTCCGTGCGGTCGTCGTCGACCGCCGCGCCGACCACGACGAACCCGGCTCCGGCGTCGCGTGCGATCTGCCGGGCGACGTATTCGACGTCGTGGCGCGCGCCGACCACGATCGCTCGGGAGAGGTAATTGCCTCGTCGGCGTTGGAGGAAGAGCCACCGTCGCCACTTCCAGCGACCGACCAGCAGGGCGATCGCGCCGGTCGGGGCGGCGACGAGGAGGTACCAGCGCGCGCCGGGGGTCTCGGGGAGGACGAGGAGCAGGATGGCGCCGAGCCCGAAGGCGGTCGCGGTGGCGTTGAGCACGCGCTTGTACTCGGCTGCGCCCACGCCGATCACGTGCGGATCCCGCGAGCGGAAGGCGCTGAGCGCCATGAGCCAGATCGCCGCGGTGATGACCGGGATGCCCGCCGGCTGGAGCCACCCGTCGGCCGCGACCGGCGGCCCGAGCACCATGATCCGCACCGTGACGGCCGCGAGCGTCGCGGCCACGACGACAGAGACGTCGGTGAACCGCAGCCGATCGCGATAGCGGCGCGCCCACCGCAGGCCGGAGGCCGACCAGACGCGGTCGGATGTCGCGACGGCACGTCGGTCTTCGGCGTCGGAGGTCGGCGCCGGTGCGGCGGGCGTGATCCTCGACGGGAGGCCGCTCATGCTCGCGACCGGAGTCGGCTGGAGAATGTGCGGATGTTCAAGGGTCGGCGAGGTCGCCGACAGGTTGCAGGCTTCATCGTGCTTCTTCGATTGGGGACTCGGGATTCGAAGAATGACCGGAGGGGACCGGTTGGAAGCGGCCTGCTGTCGTGCAGGATACGGCAGCTGGTCGTGCGGTGTGCCATCCCAGGGGAAGGATGAGTTCATCTCACAGGGGAGAGATGTGTCATCGACGTTACGCGTGCAACCGCCTTGGCGCGTTACCCAGAACGGGGGGCGACGAGGGGGTTGACCCGCACGTGCTCAATTGACGAGGATTCGTCGTTTCGCCGAGCGGCAGTGACTCGGGGGTACGCGATTCAGCCGGCGAGCGCCGCGACGATCGCCTGCCCGAGCTGCACGGGCTTGGTGAACTGGGGCCAGTGGCCGGTGGGCAGGTCGACGTAGTCGACGTGCTTCACCTTGGCCAGCTCGGCCGTGAAGGGCGACCCTGCCGCGATCCACTCGACGAGGGCGGCGCTCGGGAACTCGCACGCGATGACGGTGATGGGCACGTCGTAGCGACGCTCGTCGGCGAGCGTGATCGGGTCGTAGGCGGCGCCGACCGGCTCGGGGATCGCGCGCGCCCGGAACTCCTCACGGAGCCCCTCGTCGAGGTCGACGAGGTCGGCGTCGTCGAACTCCGACCAGTCGGGCAGCGGGATCTCGCCGTCGACGATCGGGAGTCCGTCGTTCACGGCGCTGCCGCCGGCGAGCGGCCCCGCGTCGACGTAGACCACCCGGTGGATGCGGTCGGGTCGTGCGTCGGCCACGCCGTGCGCCACGGCCCCGCCGCCCGAGTGCCCCACGAGCACGAGCGGGGTGCGCTCGTCGAACGTGTCGACGAGCCGCACGACCGCGTCGATGTGCTCGAGCAGTCCGATGCCCGCGCGGTCGGCGGTGACGGACTCCAGGCCCGGCAGCGTGACCGGGTGCACCCGGTGCCCGGCCTCCTCGATCACCGGTGTCACGCGCTCCCACGAGGACGCGTCGAGCCAGAAGCCGGGAATGAGGATGAGGTCCATGGCTCGACGCTACTGGGGGCCGCCGACACGGGTGCCCTCCGCGCCCCGCCGGTGGCGAGCACCACGATGCCGGCGGCGAGCACCACGAGCCCGACCACGCCGCCCGCGGTCAGCGTCTCGCCGAGCACGGCGACCCCGAGGACCCCTGCGGTGAGCGGCTCGGCGAGGGTCAGCGTCGACACGGTGGCGGGGGCGAGCCCACGCAGGCCTGCTCCGAACAGCACGTACGCGAGCGTCGTGGCGACGAGCCCGAGCCAGAGGGCCATGGCGAGTCCGGGCCCAGTGGCCAGCCAGGCGGCATCCGTCATCGCGAGCATCGGGGCACTCACCATCGCCGCCGTGCCGAAGAGGGCGCCCATGCTGCCCGTCGGCGTCCACCCGAGGTCGAGCAGCGCCTTGGCCGCGAGCGTGTAGACGGCATACGAGGCGCCGGCGCCGAGCGACGCGAGCAGCCCGAGCGGGTCGGCCGCGGCGTGGCCCGCGTCGGTCGCGGTGGCCAGGATCGCGACGCCCGCGGTGGCGATCGCGGTGGCGACGAGCCAGCGGTGGCCGGGATACCGCCGCCGCAGCATCCAGTCGACGGCCCCGGTGATGACCGGCGCCGAGCCGAGCGCGACGACGGTGCCGACCGCGACGCCGTTCGTCGCGGTGCCCGCGAAGAAGGCGGGCTGGTAGGCGAGCACGCCGGCGGCCCCGATGGCCACGATGACCCATGAGGGCAGCGGATGCCGCGTGCCGACGCCGGGCGTCGATGCGGTGGATGTCCCCGTCGCACCGCGTCGACGCCCGGCGAAGTGGAGGCCGAGGGCGAGGAGTCCGAGCGCACCGCCGCCGATGAGGATGCGCGCGGCGCCCACGGAGGCGGCGCTCGCGTCGGGCCCGAGGGCCTGCGCGGTCCCCGTCGTGCCGAAGCACACCGACGCGAGCAGCACGGCCACCACGAATCGCATCCCATATTGTTACACAATCCGTGACGAGGCGGGGGAAGTCGCTGACTGGCGGCGCTCCGCCCGTGCCTCGCACCCCGTCGCGGGCCGGTAGGCTCGCGGATGTCGCGGGCGACCGGCTGCGACGGGTGCCCGCCCCGCGGCATCCGCCCGGCCACCCGAACCCGAGCCGCCGCGACATCCGTCGACCCGAATCGGAGGAGCCCTGTGCGCGCCGTGCTCGTGAACGCCTTCGGTGAGCAGCCCACCCTCGCGGACGTTCCCGAACCCGCGTGCCCGCCGCGCGGCGCCGTGGTCCGCGTGCGCGCCACCGGCGTCTGCCGCAGCGACTGGCACGCCTGGATGGGCCACGACGACACCGTCGTGCTGCCCCACGTGCCCGGCCACGAGTTCGCCGGCGAGATCGCCGAGCTCGGCTCCGAGGTCGACCCCGGGGCCGGCTGGAAGGTCGGCGACCGCGTCACCGCACCCTTCATCTGCGCCTGCGGCCGCTGCCCCGAATGCCTCGCCGGCAACGAGCAGGTGTGCGACGCGCAGTCCCAGCCGGGGTTCACGCACTGGGGCTCGTTCGCCGAGCTCGTGGCGGTCGACGAGGCCGCGCTCAACCTCATCCGGCTGCCCGACTCGCTCGGCTTCGTCGAGGCGGCGTCGCTCGGCTGCCGGTTCGCCACCGCCTACCGCGCCATCGTGTCGCGCAGCCGGCTCGCTCCGGGCGAGCAGATCGCGGTGCACGGATGCGGCGGCGTCGGCCTCTCGGCGATCATGATCGCCGTCGCGGCGGGCGTGAAGGTCTTCGGGGTGGATGTCTCCGACGCGGCCCTCGACGCCGCCGAGAAGCTGGGCGCGGTGCCGGTGCGCGGCGGCGAGGGCGCGGCCGAACGCATCCTCGAGGCATCCGGCGGCGTCGACGTGTCGGTCGACGCGTTCGGGAGCGGCGAGACGTCGTTCGCCTCGGTGCGGAGCCTGAAGAAGCGCGGCCGCCACGTGCAGATCGGCCTCATGTTCGGCGACAGCGCGCTCGCCGCGATGCCGATGGACGCGGTCATCGCCGGCGAGCTCGAGATCCTCGGCAGCCACGGCATGGCGGCCCACGAGTACCCGTCGATGCTCGGCGCGGTCGCGTCGGGCGACTTCCGCCCCATCGAGCTCGTCGGTCGCCGCATCACGCTCGACGAGGTGCCCGCGGCGCTCGACGCGATGGGCACGGCCGGCGCATCCGGGTCGGGCATGACCGTCGTCGAGCTGTAGCTCGCACCCCCTTGTGGGAACGCCCGGCGTTCCCTAACCTGAGCGGTACGCCATCAGGTGACACGAGTCACTCACCGCGTCACGTGCCACGACGACGTCAGCGACGACGCCCGGCCGTGCGTGGTGCGCGCTCACCCTCGACGAGGAGGACACGACCGAATGAGCACCACATCACGACGCGCGCGCCGGTCGCGACGCATCGCCACGGCACTCGCCGTCACGGCGGTGATCACCGTCGCCGGCGCCGCGGGCGCCGCCAACGCCGCGCCCGGCCAGCAGATCGATCCCTTCGCACCCGACTTCGGGCCGAACGTGGCGATCGTCTCGCCCGACACCCCGCAGGACGAGGTGCAGGCCATGCTCGACGACCTCGCCGACGCACAGGTCGACGCCGAGATGTCGACCGCCCGGCACAGCGTGCTCTTCCTGCCCGGCGCCTACGGCACCGCCGCAGACCCGCTGCAGGCGCGCGTCGGCTACTACACCGAGATCGCCGGGCTCGGCGCCTCGCCCGACGACGTCGACGTGACCGGCAAGATCGAGGTCTACAACCGCTGCCTCGCCGACGGCGGCACGTCGAACTGCCTCGCGCTCGTCAACTTCTGGCGCACGATCTCGAACCTGTCGCTCCAGGTGAACGGTACCGGCCAGGACGGATGCCGCGGGTCGGCGAACTTCTGGGCCGTGTCGCAGGCGGTGTCGATGCGGCGCCTCGACATCTCGGGCGGCAACCTCTCGCTCATGGACTACTGCACCGCGGGCCCCCAGTACGCGAGCGGCGGCTTCATCGCCGACTCGCGCCTGCCGTTCGTGATCAGCGGCTCCCAGCAGCAGTGGCTCACCCGCGACAGCGCGGTGGCGGGCTGGTCGAACGCAGTCTGGAACCAGGTGTTCTCGGGGGTCGAGGGCGCACCGGATGACGCGGCCTTCCCGAACCCGCCGTACACGACGCTCGACGAGACGCCCGTGAGCCGCGAGAAGCCCTACCTCTTCGTCGACGAGAGCGGACGCTACGCCGTGCGCGTGCCCTCGGCGAGCACCGGAACCCGGGGCATCACGTGGGCCGACGGCGAGACGCCCGGACGCACCATCCCGATCACCGACTTCCACATCGCCAAGCCGGGCGACTCGGTCGGCTCGATCAACTCCGCCCTCGCGAAGGGCAAGCACCTGCTGCTCACCCCCGGCGTGTACGACATCGCGAGCAGCATCAACGTGAAGCGCGCCGACACCGTCGTGCTCGGCATGGGCCACGCGACGCTCACGGCGATCGACGGCGCCGTGCCGCTCAAGGTGCACGACGCGCCCGGCATCGTGGTCGCCGGCGTCACGATCGACGCCGGCACGGTCGAGTCGCCCGTGCTGCTGCAGGTCGGACAGCCCGGCAAGGGCCACGCGAAGCAGCTCGACCCGGCCAACCCGATCACGCTCTCCGACGTGTACTTCCGCGTCGGCGGCCCGCACATCGGCAAGGCCGACACCGCACTCGTCGTGAACAGCGACCACGTGCTCATCGACCACACCTGGGTGTGGCGCGGCGACCACGGCGTCGAGGGCTTCACGAACGGCGTGAACGGCGACACCGACCGCTGGAACACGAACACCGGGCGGGTCGGCGTGGTCGTGAACGGCGACGACGTCACCGCGACCGGCCTGTTCGTCGAGCACTTCCAGACGTACAACACGGTCTGGAACGGCGAGCGGGGCACGACGGTGCTCTACCAGAACGAGCTGCCCTACGACCCGCCCACCCAGGCGGACTGGACGCAGCCCGACGGCACGCTCGGCTACCCCGGCTACAAGGTGGCCGACGACGTGACCGAGCATGCGCTCTACGGCGCCGGCGTCTACGTGTTCAACCAGAACACCCCGTCAATCGTCACCGCGAACGGGTTCGAGACGCCCGAGGGCGAGGGCATCTCACTGCACCACATCATGACGGTGAACCTCAGCGCCGGAGTCATCGAGCACGTCGTGAACGGGTACGGCGGCACGGCCGACACCTCGGTGATCGGCACGCCCCAGTACGTCACGGACTACCCGCTGCCGTGACGCGGGACGCACTGACGCGTTGACTCGTTGACGCGCTGACGCACTGCACGTCGAGTCGCCGGCGATGACCGCTCCGGATGCCCCGGGGCCGGTCGTCGCCGGCGATTCGCGTCCTGCCGGCGCCGCTACGCGGACTCGCGCGCGACGAGCGTCGGCGGGTCATGCGGCCGGGTCGGGGGAGCCGCGCCGTCGAGTGCGGCGAGCACGCACGCCGCCAAGTACGACGCCTCGTGCTCGATCGACTGGGTCACGGTCGTGAGTGGCGGCGACGCGAGCGCGGCGAGCGGCACGTCGTCGACGCCGATGACGGCGAGGTCGGCGGGCACCGCCAGCGCGGCATCCCTCGCGCCCGCGAGCACGGCGAACGCGACCTCGTCGTTGTAGGCGGCGACCCCGTCGACGTCGGCCTGCGTCCAGGCGGCGACGGCTGACGCCGCCGACTCGGGGTCGACGCGCACCGGAATCACGAGCGGCTCGGCGAGCCCGTGCTCGACGCACGCCGCACGCACGCCGGCGAGCCGCCGCTCCGCGAAGTCCGCGACCCGCCGGTCGTCGGTCGTGGCGTAGCCGAGGCGGCGGCAGCCACGCGCGATGAGCCGCCCGGCCTGCATCCGTCCGATGCGCGGC
Source organism: Agromyces sp. P2_B3 (assembly GCF_056404815.1). Lineage (NCBI taxonomy): Bacteria > Bacillati > Actinomycetota > Actinomycetes > Micrococcales > Microbacteriaceae > Agromyces > Agromyces sp. P2_B3. Next base: position 473,179 of record NZ_JBFUDH010000001.1, read on the forward strand.
TGCGGATCCTCGAGCGCCGCCGCCTCGGTCGCATCGACGTCGTCGCCCACGACCTGGATGCCCGCCTGCCGCATCGCCCGCACGTCCTCGGGGTCGAACGGCGCGAGCCCGACCACCGTGCGCGGGGTGACGGCCCGCCACAGGTGGGCGAGGGGGCGATCGCCGCGCACGTGGTGCACGAGTACCGAGAGGTCGCGCTCGGCGAGCTCGTCGGCGAGGTGGTCGAGCATCGTCTCCACGACGGGGCCGACCGGCCAGTCGGGCAGCACGCAGAGCACGAGGTCGCTGCGTCCGCTGCGCAGGGCCCGGGCGGCCGCCGAGGGCGCGTAGCCGAGCCGTGCCGCGGTCTCGAGCACTCGCCGTCGGGTCGACGGCGACACCGAGACGCCCGCCTTGTCGTTGAGCACGTAGCTCACCGTCGTCCGGGACACCCCGCTCTCGCGTGCGACATCCGCACTCGTCACTCCACCCACGGCACCTCCGGATCCTCGCCTGCCTGCACCCTAGTCGCGCGCGCGGCGATGCGTCGGCGCGAGGCATCCGGAACCGTCGTCGCAGGGTGTCGCCGCGCACGCCCCCGGGCCAGAATGGGCAGATGGATCCCGTGGCCGCACTCGAGGAGATCGCCTTCCTGCTGGAGCGCGACCGCGCATCGTCGTTCAAGTCCAAGGCGTTCCGGCGGGCGGCCGATGTGATCGGCGCCTACTCCGCCGAGGAGCTCGCGGCCCGGGTGCACGACGGTCGCCTGAAGCGCACGAAGGGCATCGGCGACACGACCTACGCGGTGATCGCCGAGGCCGTCGACGGCGACGTGCCGTCCTACCTCGCCGACCTCCGCGAGAAGCACGGCCCGGCGGTCCCCGCGGCCGGGCTGCGCGCACAGCTCAAGGGCGACCTGCACAGCCACACCGAGTGGTCCGACGGCACCACGCCGATCGGCACGATGGCCCGCGCCGCGCAGCTCGTGGGTCTCGAGTACCTCGTGATCAGCGATCACTCGCCGAACCTGACGATCGCCAACGGGCTGAGCGCCGAGCGGCTGGCACAGCAGCTCGAGGTGCTCGACGAGCTCGACGCGGCGAACGAGGCGAGCGGCGGCATCCGGCTGCTCTCGGGCATCGAGACCGACATCCTGCTCGACGGCACGCTCGACCAGTCGCCCGAGATGCTCGACCGGCTCGACGTGGTGGTCGCGAGCGTGCACTCGAAGCTGCGCACCGAGTCCCGCGAGATGACCCAGCGGATGCTGGGCGCCATCGCCGACCCGCGCATGAACGTGCTGGGCCACTGCACGGGCCGCCTCGTCGAGGGCTCGCGCGGCACGCGGCCGCAGTCGACGTTCGACGCGAAGGCCGTGTTCGCGGCGTGCGCCGAGCACCACGTGGCGATCGAGATCAACTCCCGGCCCGAGCGTCAGGACCCGCCCGACGACCTGATCCAGCTCGCACTCGAGGCCGGATGCCTCTTCAGCATCGACACCGACGCGCACGCGCCGGGCCACTTCTCGTTCCTCGACCTCGGCGCCGCCCGGGCGGAGGCCAACGGCGTGCCTGCCGAGCGCATCGTCACGACGTGGCCGGCCGATCGCCTGCTGGAGTGGGCGGCGGCGAAGCGCTAGGCGCGTCCTGCCAGGGCCGCCTGACGGCGTCCACCACGGCGTCGATGGTCGCGTCGTCGACCGGCAGGCCCGCCTCGGCCAGGCGCTGCCTCGCCATCGAGCGCAGGTCGTCGACGTGGCCGAGCTGGTCGTCGCCCCGCATCTGCTGCGCGACCCCTTCGATCTTCTCGTCGCTGGTGGCCTCGTCGTGACCGTCTTCGATGGGTGCGTCCTGGGTGTCCATGCCTGCAGCGTGACATGGGCGGGCGCTCGCCGCCGCCCCTTGACAGCGGTCTCACACGTCAGGGAGCTCTGGAGTCAGCGGTGCCGACACGGGAACGCGTTCCGGTCGCGTCGGCTTCCGCGCCGTCGGCGCCGGCGTCGGCACCGGTGGGGTCGGTGTCGGCGTCGGTGTCGGCTCCAGTGGGACGGCCTTCGAGGGCGTGCGCGGCTGGATGGGCTGGTCGATCCGAGTCGTCGGAGCGGGCTCGGGCATGACCATGAGCCCCGCGTTCGAATTGGCTGAGCCCGCGAGCAGTTCGAGCCACTCGCGGTTGAGCAGCGGATGCCGGTTGCCCGAGTAGACGAACTCCAGCCCGATGGCCGGGCCGATCCAGCACACCGAATCGTGGCCGCCCTCATCACGCCAGGTGAAGGTGAACGACTCGCGGCGACGAAGCTTGTTGATGATGACGACCTGGAGGTGCGCGAGGATGCGGTCGTCGATCATGAGGGTCGTGGTGCTGTGGTAGACCAGCATGCCCAAGGGGGGCCTCCGAACTCGTTCTGCCTCCGTGTCGTCGGGTCGCCGACGCGGATGCGGTGCGGGTCGCTCGTGCAACGGTTCCCCCCGACCGTCGGTTCGGCCCGACCACGCGTCCAAGGTACGATCTGTGAGACTGAGGATCCCTCGGCACAGGCTCGCTGTTCCGTGTTCGGACGTGGTTGTACCGATTGCGGACGATCGGCGTCGACGGAGTCATGTCCGGTCGTCCGAATGGGACCGGCCGGGTCGGAAGGAGGACCGCGCGTGGTCGCACTGGAGCACCAGTCCCGGTCGTTCGACGACCTCGACTCCGCGCACGACTGGTTCGCGGAGTACTTCCCCGAGCGCCGGTTCGGGGTGGACGACGCCGGGCGATTCCACGTGCGGGTCCGCTTGTCGACGGCCGGCCGGTTCTCCTTCATCGACTCCGCATGGACGGCCCCGGGAACGGCGACCGGCGGCACCGAGGACCTGACCGTGATCAGCGGTGAGGGTCGCGACTACCACCTGACGCACGGCCCGACCGACCTCGACCCCTGCCAGCCGCTGCTGGCGCCGGTGGAGGGCCTCTCCGTGCGATGGGACGAGCGGCGCAGCTCCGTGGTCGCGCTGCAGTTCGCCGCGGTCGAGCGGATCGCCCGCGTCGCGACCGGGAACGACGGGCTCCGCCTGCGGCGCACCGGCCTCGTGGCCAACTCGCCCGAGACCCTCGAGGAGTGGTCGACGGTGCTCGGCGCCGTCCGGTCGTCGCTCGACCGCGAGCCCGACCTCCTCGATGCGCCGCTGGTCGCGAACGCGACGTTCCACCGCCTGGCCACCGCGTTCCTCCACGCGTTCCCCACGAACTGGCTCGACTCGGCCGACGCGGGCAGGGGTGGCTCCGCGGTGGTGCGTCGAGCGGTCGAGTACATGCACGCGCACGCCGGTGAGCCCATCACGATCACGGATGTCGCGAGCGCGGTGTTCATCTCCACCCGCGGCCTGCACTTCGCCTTCACGCGGGAACTGGGGGAGTCGCCGGCCCAGGTGCTGCGGCGGATCCGGCTGGAGGGGGCGCGCTCGGACCTCCGCGCGGCCGGGCCCGATGCGACGGTCGCGAAGGTCGCCCGGGCGTGGGGGTTCGCGCATCACCAGCGGTTCGCCGACTCCTACCGGCGGGCGTTCGGCGAGCGTCCCTCCGAGACCCTGCGCTCCCGCTGACGCGCTGCGGCGGGCTGGACCAACCGGCGTCCAGCCCCTTGCCGCCCGACCGATGCGGATGCATGCTTGGCTCCGAAGCCGTGAAGGGGGCCGGGCGTGAACGCCACCGAGCGCCGCATCCGCGAGTTGCAGCGGATCGCCTACGGCGCGGATGCCACGGACGAGGAGCGGGCCGAGGCCATGGCCGAGCTCGAGGACCTCTCCCGGCGGGTCGAGCCGGTCGAGCGCGCCGAGCCGGTCGCGCGCGTCGAACCGGTCGAACCCGGCCAGTCGATCGAGGCCGCCGAGGCGGTCGCACCCCGCGATCGGGGCGTGACGACGACGGATGCCGCGCCGGCGGGCGGTCGGCCCCCGACCGCCCGCCCGACGACGGCGCCGATGGCGGATGGCGGGCGACGCCGACTCGTGCGCTGGAGCGCGGTCGCGGCATCCGTGGGGCTGCTCGTGGGAGGGGCGCTCGGCTGGTCGACCGCGCAGCGGGTGCCCGCGACGTCGAGTTCGTCGTCGCGGTTCGGCATCGTGTCGACGCCCGAGCCGGGAGTGCCCGTCGAGGACACGAGGATCCCGCAGCTGTTCGATCGCCTTCCGCTCGCCGACGAGGCCGCTCGCATCGCGGGGATCGACGACTCGGTCGACCCGGCGTCGGTTCGGCTGGTCGCCTCGCGCACCGACGGTCCGTCGGCCTTCGTCGTGCGCGCGTTCGACGGCGCCGACGTCTGCCTCGTGCTCGCGTTTCCGACGGGGCCGTTCCGGCGGGAGTGCACGACCCAGGGCATCTTCCCGCTCGACGGGCTCAGCGTGGAGTACGGCCCCGACGGCTACGGGCTCGCGGTGGCCCGGCTGAGCACGGCGGGCACCGTCTCGCTCGGCCTCATCGTGCCCTGACGGGTCGCCTGCCGCTACTCGTGGGCGTCCTCGTCCTCGTCCTCGTACGCCTCGAACGCGTCGGCGAACCGCAGTTCGCCGTGCATCGGCTCGCCCTCGAGCACGACGCGCTGCACGAGCCCCTCGCCGAGTCCGCGGTAGGTGAGGCCGTCGTCGCCGACGAAGCCCATCGGGCCGTAGACCGCGGGGTTGCCGATGAGCGCGCATCCGCGTGCGCCCCGTTCGCGGAGCTCGTCGAGGCCGGCCGCGACGAGCCGGCTGCCGATGCCCCGACGCTGGCGGCCGGGGTGCACGGAGATCGGGCCGAGGCCGTACCACCCCACGTCGGCCCCGCCGACGGTGACCGGTGAGAACGCCACGTGGCCGATGACCTCGCCGTCCTCCTCGTCGACGAGCGAGACCGTGAGCTCGCCCGCTGCGCGCAGGGCGCGGATGATGGGCGCCTCGGTCCCGTCGCTGAACGGCATCGGGTCGAAGGCGATGACGGTGAGCTCGTGGATGGCGTCGGCGTCGTCGGGGCGCTCGGGTCGGATCACCGCAGCAGTGTATGCGGGCGGGCGGCCCGGCGCACGGCCCGGCGCGCCTGCGAGGCATCGCGGCGTCTGCGGAGCCGGCTTGCCACCCCGCACCGCCCCGCCTACCATCGTGTATGCGCGATATGTGAATTGCAAGTTCGATTATCGAACACGCAACGACCGTGATCGGTCGAGCCCACCGCACGATGATGTGAGGAGAACCCGTGCAGTTCCACCACCACGGCTACGTGTCCGGCGACCCGCGGGTGCTGCCCGCCGCCGGCGTCGGCCTCGACCGCCCTGCCGAGCTGCCCGACGAGGTCGACGTGCTCATCGTGGGCGCCGGCCCCGCGGGCATGATCGCCGCGGCGCAGCTCGCGATGTTCCCGAACGTGACGACCCGCATCATCGACCGCCGCCCCGGGCGGCTCGAGATCGGCCAGGCCGACGGCATCCAGGCGCGCAGCGTCGAGACGTTCCAGGCGTTCGGGTTCGCCGAGCGCATCGTCGCCGAGGCCTACTGGCAGACCGAGATGGTGTTCTGGAAGCCCGATCCGGCCGACCCGTCGCGCATCGTGCGGGCCAAGCGCACGCCCGACGACCCCGCCGGCGTCAGCGAGTTCCCACACCTGCTCGTCAACCAGGCGCGCGTGCTCGACTACTTCGCGGAGTTCGCCGCCAACGCCCCGACGCGCCTGGCCCCCGACTTCGGCTACGAGTTCGAGGGCCTCGAGGTCGCCGACGGCGCGCAGGACGGCGACCCGGACGGCGCGCACCCGGTCACGGTCACGCTCCGTCACACGTCAGGCGAGCACGAGGGCGAGCGGCGCATCGTGCGCGCGAGGTACGTGATGGGCGCCGACGGCGCGCGCAGCCGGGTGCGCGCCGCGATCGGATGCCACATGGCCGGCGACCAGGCCAACCACGCGTGGGGCGTGATGGACGTGCTCGCGGTCACCGACTTCCCCGACATCCGCACGAAGTGCTCGATCCAGTCGGAGGCGGGCTCGATCCTCCTCATCCCGCGTGAGGGCGGCTACCTCTTCCGCATGTACGTCGACCTCGGCGAGGTGCCGGCCGACGACCATCACCACGTGCGCCAGACCGGCATCGAGCAGGTCATCGCCCGGGCGAACGAGATCCTGCACCCCTACACGCTCGACGTGCGGCACGTGGCGTGGCACAGCGTCTACGAGGTCGGGCACCGCCTCACCGACCGCTTCGACGACGTGCCGACGGATGCCGCGGGCTCTCGCACCCCGCGGGTCTTCATCGCCGGCGACGCCTGCCACACCCACAGTGCCAAGGCCGGCCAGGGCATGAACGTCTCCATCCAGGACGGCTGGAACCTCGGCTGGAAGCTCGGACACGTGCTCGAGGGACGCGCTCCCGAGGCCCTGCTCGCCACGTACTCGGCCGAACGTCAGGTCGTCGCGCAGAACCTCATCGACTTCGACAAGCAGTGGTCGACGATGATGGCGAAGAAGCCCGAGGAGTTCGCCTCCCCGTCGGAGCTCGAGGAGTTCTACGCGCAGACGTTCGAGTTCCCCGCGGGCTTCATGACCCAGTACGCGCCGTCGCTCGTCGTCGCCGAGGCGTCGCACCAGGCGCTCGCCGAGGGCTTCCCGATCGGCAGGCGGTTCAGGTCGGCGCCGGTCGTTCGGGTGTGCGACGCGAACCCGGTGCACCTCGGCCACCACGCGACCGCCGACGGCCGGTGGCGCATCTACGTGTTCGCCGACGCTGCGCGCGCCGGCGCGGCATCCGGCGTCGCGACCCTCGCCGAGTGGCTCGACACCGCGGCGGACTCGCCGCTGGCGGCGACCCCCGACGGCGCCGACCGCGACGCCTGGTTCGACGTCAAGGTGGTCTACCAGCAGCCGTACACCGAGGTGGACCTCGGGGCCGTGCCCGGGGCGTTCCTGCCGCGCTCGGGCCCGTTCGAGCTCGTCGACTACGAGAAGGTGTACGCGGCCGACCCCGGGGACGACATCTTCGGGGGCCGGGGGATCGACCGCGGCGGCGTCGTCGTCGTGGTGCGCCCCGACCAGTACGTGGCGAACGTGCTGCCGCTGAGTGCGACCGACGAGCTCGCCGCATTCTTCGCCCCCATCCTGCGGGCGGACCGGCCGGTGACGGCGTCAGGGGTGTGAGCGCGCCGACGGGTCAGGCGGCGCCGAGCGCACCGCGGATCGACCGCGACGCCTCGACCAGCCGCGCCGCGATCTCGGCGTCGGTTCGCGCGCTCGACACGTAGACCACGGCGAGGGCGGCCGGTTGGCCGCTCGGCAGCACGAGCGGCACGGCGGTCGACCGGAGCCCGGGGATGACCTCGTCGTGGCTCGTCGCGTAGCCGCGCACCCGGGCTTCGTCGAGCTCCGCCCGCCGCGAGGCATCCGCGTCGCCCGGCCAGTCGGCGTCCGGCAGGCCGGCGAGGATGACCTTGCCGGGTGCGCCGATGCCGATCGCGTGTCGCGTGCCCGGCCGCTGCGCGACCGATGCGATCGCGTGCCGCGGTTCGATGCTCGTCAGCGTCACGATCTCGTCGCCGTCGAGCACGGCGAGGAAGCACGTCATGCCGAGCTCGTTCGCGGCGCTCGTGAGCTCGGGCAGCGCCTCCGCCTGCAGGTCGTGGGCGACCCCTGCCGCGAGCGCCGCGAGGCGGGCGCCGAGCACGATGCGGCCGCGGGCGTCGCGCACCGTGAGCCGGTGGTGCTCGAGCGTGCGGAGCAGGCGGTAGGCGACCGAGCGGTGCACCCCCAGGCGGCTCGCGAGCTCGTCGATCGTGAGCGGCTCGCGCGCGTCGGCGAGGATCTCGAGCACCCGGATGCCGCGGGACAGCGTCTGCGACTGCGGCGCGGCAGCGATCTCGTCGGCCATCGTGGTTCCCCTCCGAGCGTCGGTCAGGTGTGCGGCGGCATCCTGCTCGATCACAGTATGGACGATGTGTCACCGTGCGGATCGGCCGCGAGCGCGGCTCCGTGGTCGACGTCGGCGAACTGCGCGCTGCCCGGCTCGGCGGGCGCAACGTCAGGCTTCGTGAGGCGGTCGAGAAGATGCACGCCGCCATCGTGCGCTCAGGGGCGCTCGTCCATCGGCGCGCGCGCCCGTGGCCGGCTCGCGCGCCGGAGCCCGGTCGCGGAAGACCCACGACCGGTACGCGATGAAGCGGAAGGCGGAGCCGGCGAGCAGACCGATGACGTTCGCGGACACGTTGTCGGCGAGACGCGAGGTGAACCCGAGCCCGTAATGCGTGATGCCCAGGCAGGCGAGCGAGATGGCGCTGCCCGCGAGGCTGACGAGGGCGAATTCGACGGCTTCCCGTCCTGCGTCGGCGCGCCGCTCGGAGCGGAAGGTGAGCGTGCGGTTCCCGATCCAGTTGGCGGCGATCGCAGCGGTCGTCGAGATCGCCTTCGCGAACATCGGCCCCCCGGCGACCTGCGATGAGAGCACCGACGCCGTGAGCAGGTTGAAGACGCCGACGTCCACCACGAAGCCGACGCCGCCGATCGCCGCGAACGAGATCAATTGACGCGCCAGGCTCAGTCGTCTCATGATCCCTGCCTGACCAGTTCGTAGACGACCGAGCGATGCACCGGGATCTGCCGCTCCACCTCGTACCCCAGCGAGCGGAGCTCGGCCACATCCGTGGTGTCGCCCTCGCTCTCGACCGCCCAGACCCTCGTGTGCGCCTCCACCCGATGGAGGACGCTCCGCAGTGGTGCCACGGAGTCCCAGAGCCAGCGCCGCGACGCCAGGGGCCGCCGCAGGGCGACATCCTCGAGCCCCGCGAACTGCGCGGGGTAGAGGTCGAGCGCGAGCCTCGGGCGGCGGGACGGCTTCGTCGACTGGTCGAACACGATGGCATCGCCGGGTACGGCGTACGAGCCGACCACGGCGGCCGCCTGCCGGAAGTCGGCACCGTGGTCCTTCGCGAACGGGCCGCGCTGAGCGAGGTAGCCCGGTGCGGCCACGACGACGATGACGACGAGCGCCATGAGCGGGACGAGGCGCTGCAGGTGGACCGTCCGCGGCGCGCGGACCGCGAGCCAGGCCCCCGCGCCGCGAATGCCCACGGCCGCGAGCAGCGCGACGGCGGGAGCGCAGAACGAGAGATAGCGCGGGTTGTACATGGCCCCGAGCAACGCGTTGCCCGCGAGCAGCGCCGCAGTCGGCCCGACGACCCAGGCGGTTCCGACGAGCACGGCTCGCCGGAACGGGCGCATGGCGGGCACGAGGATCGTCGAGACGACCGCGGCCACGACGAGCGACCAGATGGCCGCCGCCAGCCACCAGGAGGAGCCGAACCACTGCGCGACGAGGACCGACTCCGCCGTGGCATAGTCTCGGCGTGCGAGGAAGGACAGTTGGGCTCGCTGCGAAGCACCCACGACGATGATCGGCAGGGCGAGCGCAGCGGCGGTGGCGGATGCCCCGAGCCAGGCGAGCACCGTCGAGCGGCCTCGCCGGTAGGCCAGGAGCACCGCGGCCTGCACGATCACGAGCAGGGCGACGTCCAGGAACAGGTACACGGCCCCGGCGAACGCGATTCCGTACCCAGCCCACGCCCACCATCGCGACTCACGACGTCGGACGAGGGCGATGAACCACGCCGTGAGCCACGCTGACGCCGCCATGGTGAAGGCGTACGATCGCGCCTCCATGCCGAGCCGGGTGACGATCGGCAGCACGGCGAGCACGCATCCCGCCAGGATCCCCGTCGTCCGCCCGGCGAGGCGCGTGCCCGCCACGACGGTTCCGGCCGCGGCGAAGCCCACCGCGACGGCGCTCGCGAGGCGCACCGACGCCTCGGACGAGCCCACGAGCCCGATCCACTCGTGCAGGAAGAGGTAGTACGCCCCGTGCACGGCGTCGATGCGGCCGAGGAGGGAGAGCAGGCTCGGGACGGACCGTTCCGCCGACAGCACGCTCGCAGCCTCGTCGCCCCAGTACGACGGCGTGCCGGAGCCGGTGACGGCGATCAGGGTCGCAGCGAGGCCGACCAGCGGAGCGCCGAAGCGCCGTGCCCACCCGCCGACGGACCCGATCCACGCCGCGCGCGACGCACGTGCCACCGGCCGGCTCGCCATGCCCGCCTCCCTCCTCGTGCCCCCAATCGTTGGACCGGCGGCTGTGGCGGTCATGGGGCCGACGGCGGCGCCGTCTGAGAGTTCGTTCAGGAACGGCCCGTGCGCCGCTGCCGTGCCGCGCACCCGGGGGCGCCCGCGGCCCCGCTGCCTAGGATGTCTGGAGGGGCACCCAGGTGAAGGGAGGCCCGGCGATGCGCATCCTCGTGGTCGACGACGAGCCCGAGCTGACGGCGCTCCTCGCCCGAGGTCTCGGTGCCGACGGCCACGTCGTGGTCGAGGCGCACGACGGCATCTCCGCCATGGGCGAGGCCTCGGGAGCGGGCTTCGAGGTCGCCGTCGTCGACGTCATGCTTCCCGGCATGTCGGGTTTCGAGCTCAGCCGGCGATTGAAGGACCTGGACCCCGGCATGGCGGTCATCCTGCTCACCGCCCGCCGAGAGGTCGACGACCGGGTGCGCGGACTGGATTCGGGTGCCGACGACTACCTGGTGAAGCCGTTCGACCTGGCCGAGCTGGCCGCGAGGATCCGGGCCGTGCGCCGCCGGGACGCCCTGCAGCTGCCGGCGCGCATCGAGGTGGGCGCATTGACCGTCGACCTCCGCAGGCATCGCGCGCGGGTGGAGGAACGCGACCTCCCGCTCAGCCGAACGGAGTTCGACGTGCTCTGCACGCTGGCGCTGCACCGGGAGGAGACGGTCACCCGGGCGACGATCCTCGAGGACGTCTGGGAGGGGGGCGCCCACATCGATCCGAACATCGTCGACCAGTACGTCAGCTCCCTGCGGCGCAAGCTCGACCATGTCGAGGCGGGAGCGCGCATCGTCACGACCCGCGGGGTCGGATTCCGGCTGATTGCAGGATCCGACGCATGAACCGGCTCTCGATCCGAGCCCGCATCACCGGCGGGAGCCTGATCATCGCGATCCTCGTCGCCATCGTCGCGGGCGTCAGCATCGACGCCCAGGTCCAGCGGATCGTGCACGAGGGCACGCTCGCCGTGCTGGAGAGCGACAGCGAGCCGTACGTGCTCGCGATCCGCGGTGAGCCGGGCGAATCGTTCGACGCCCCGGGACCGGGTCAGCATGTCGCGGTCGTGACACCCGATGGGAGCACGCGCGTGGACACGCTGCCCAGGAAGCTCCGCGAGCTGCGATCCGAGCTCGTCGCCCACGGCACGCTGACCCAGGTGGCCGTGGACGGGACCGCCTATGACGTGCTCGCCCGCCCCGTGGACGCCGCCGACGGTGAGTGGACCGTCGTCGCCGCTCGCAACGCCACCGAGGAGTCCACGGTGCTCACCCAGATGCGGCTCCTCGTCATCGCGGGGCTCGCGCTGGTGCTCATCGGCGTCGGCGTCGCGGCCTGGATGCTCACGACGGCGTCGCTCGCCCCCGTGGAGAGGATCCGGCGGAGCGCAGAACGGTTGAGCGCCGCGCCGTCGGCCGAGCTCCTCCCCGTCGGCCCGGCCGAGGACGAGATCGCTCAGCTCGCACGCACGCTCAACGACCTCATCGTCCGGCTTCGCGCGGCATCGGTTCGCGAGCGCCAGCTCGTCTCCGACACGAGCCACGAGCTGCGCACGCCACTGGCGATCCTCAGCGCACGTCTGCAGCTGGCTGCGGCCGAGGGCGCGTCGCGCGATGAGCTCCGGGCGGACCTGGACGGCGCCCAACGGGACGTCGCGCGGCTGTCCGCGCTCGTCGCGTCGCTCCTCGACCTCTCCGCCATCGAGGCCGAAGCCAGGGCGCCGGTGGCGTCGACAGCCCGGGATCTGGAGCGCGAGGCGGTGGAGGCGTCCGACTGGGCCAGGTTCCGGCTCACGGGCACCGACGTCGACGTGCGCTACGACGGGCCGCACGAGGTCGAAACCGCCGAGCGCTTCGCCATCGCCGCAGAGGACTTCGGTCGCATCGTCGACAACCTCGTGGACAACGCGGCGTACGCGATGGGGTCGGCCGGCGTCCTGGGCATCCGGTTGGAGCACACGCCCCGCGGCCTTCGGCTCACCGTCTCGGACACGGGCGGCGGGCTCGACCCCGCCTTCGTGCCGCACGCCCTCGAGCGATTCAGCCGATCGGATGCCTCGCGCACTGCGGGCTCCGGCGTCGGCCTCGGCCTGTCGATCATCGATGCCATCGTGCGGCGCGCCGGCGGCACGGTCCGGCTCGAGAACGAGCCGGGCATCGGCCTCGCGGTGGTCGTGGACCTGCCGCAGGCGAGTGCCGGCGCCGGTCAGCCGGCCGGGCCGGCGCCGGAGCGACGCCGGTAGCGGTGCTCCGGCCGTCCCGTGGTGCCGTAGCGGAGCGAGACCTCGACGAGCCCGCGGTCGACGAGCGCCGAGAGGTGGCGCTGGGCGGTCGCCCGCGAGATGCCTGCGCGTTCGGCGGCCTCGGCGGCAGAGCACTCGCCATCGCCGAGCCGCTCGAGGAGCAGCTGCTCGGTCGGCGATCGCGACGCGGTCGGCGAGGCGCTGCCGTGCAGGATGCGGACGGCCCGGTCCACGGCCTCCTGGTCGAGCGCCCGGTCGGCGCCGAGCACGTTGCGGAAGCGCACGAACGCGTCGATGCGTTCCGCCAGGAGGGCGGGCGGGAACGGCTTGATCAGCACGGCGTGGGCGCCGGCCCGCAGCGCGCGGCGCACCGTCGCGGCATCCGACGCCGCCGTGATGACGAACGCGTCGAGGTCGAGCTCGCGCACGAGCGAGATGCCGTCGCCGTCGGGCAGGTAGACGTCGGCGAGCAGGAGGTCGGGGGCATGGTCGCGCACCGCCGCGCGTGCGGCGGCCGCGGTGTACACGGGGTCGAGCACCTGCACGCCCGATCGGCCGGCGACGATCTCGCGGTGGAGCCCGGCCACCCGGAAGTCGTCGTCGACGATGAGCACGCGCACGGGTTCGGTCACGGTTCCTCCCGAGGGGACATCACGCCGGGCAGGCGCGCGCAGAAGACGGCTCCGCCCTGCCCGCCGCCGGCGTCGGCCAGCCACACGTCGCCGCCGCGCCGGCGTGCGAGGTCGCGGATGAGCGGCAAGCCGATGCCGTGGCCGTGCACCGCGTCGGCCGGCGCTCGGCCCGCAGCCGCCCCCGCCTGCGCTCCGGCCACTGTTGCGTCGTCGCCCCCGGAGAACAGCCGCGCCGGGTCGGCCACCCCGGCTCCCGAGTCGGCGACGGTGATCGCCAGCACGTCGGCGTCGTCGAGCAGCTCGACCTCCACTTGCCTCGGCGTGCGCTCGGCGGAGAGCGCGGCCCGCACGGCGTTGTCGATGAGGTTCCCGAGCACCGCGCCGACATCCTCGGGCGCCGAGAGCGTGCCGCGCACGAAGGAGCCCTCGGCGACGGTCACCTGCACGCCCCGCTCGGCCGCCTCGATCGCCTTCGCCCCCACGATGGCCTGCAGCAGGGGTTCCTCGATGCGCTCGAGCCGGCCGCCGGGGGCCGCGATCGGGCCGCGGCCGCGGAGCTCGTCGAGGAACGAGCGCGCCTCATCGACCCGGCCGGCGTCGATGAGGCCCGCCGCGACGTGCACCCGGTTCGCGAACTCGTGCCGCTGGGCTCGCAGGGCGTTCGTCATCGAGCCCACGGCGTCGAGGCGTTCCGACAGCGCCATCAGGTCGGTGCGGTCGCGCAGCACGAACACCACGCCGAGGTCCCGGCCGAGCCGGCGCACCGGGCGACGGTCGACGTAGAGGATGCGTTCCCCCGACGGGAAGGCCGAGGTCGGGTCGGGCGGAGGTGCCGCGGGATCGAGCGCGGCGGCGAGCGCCGGCGCGAGGCCCAGCGCGTCGACGCGGGCGCCCACCGGATCGTTCACCCCCAGCATCCGCTCGGCGACCGCGTTGCACACCCGGATGATCCCGTCGGGTGCGACGGCCACCACGCCGTCGCCCACGCCGTCGAGCACCGCCGCCTGCTGCTGCACGAGCGCCGTGAGCTCCTCGGGCTGCAGGCCGAGCGTCAGCCGCTCGAGCCGGCGCCGCAGCAGCACCGCGACGAGCACGCCGATCGAGAGTGCGGCCAGGGCGGCGACGGCGACGCCCGCGAGCAGGGTGGGCAGGTCGTCGAAGACGCTCGCGGGCGCGAAGCCCACGCTGACCTCGCCCACGGGCCGCGCCGTGCCGGGCGCGTAGACGGGCACCTTCGCCCGAGCCGACTCGCCGAGCGTGCCGCGCTCCCACGACACGGTCTCCTCGCCGGCCAGCGCCGCGGCGAAGCTCGTGCTGACCTCCTCGCCGATGCGGTCGGGGTCGGGGTGCGCGAGCCGGATTCCGCGGTCGTCGGTCACGACCACGAACAGCGCGCCCGTGCGCGCCTGCACGGCCCCCGCCGCCGCGGCGACCGGCCCGCCCCGCAGCTCGTCGACCGCGGGAGCCGCGGCCCGTGCGGAGTAGCCGGCGACGGCAGCCCGCAGGTCCGGATCCTCCGAGAGGGTGCGGGCGATGCTCAGCGCCTCGCCCTCGGTCTGCGTGCGCAGCTGCTGCACGCCGAGCCACGCGAAGACCGCGAGGCACACCGCGACGACCGCCACGACGCATCCGAGCACCAGCAGCAGCATCGAGTCGGCGAACCGCACGTCGACCTCCGTCGGTCACCCCGCGGTGTTCGCGGGTCTGCCTCAACGCTACGCCCGGATGCCGCGTCCGCTTCGGCCGCGACCCGCCGCGCACAATGCGCAGAACCCGGTCAATGCGCACAACGGCGGGCAATGCGCGATACCCGCCGCACGGGGCATCCGGTGCGTAGCGTGCCCGTACCCGTACCAGCCCGACAAAGGAGTCGACATGCTCGTCATACTCGGATTCGCCATGATCCTCGCCTTCATGGCGCTGATCATGACCAAGCGGCTCACGCCCATGGTCGCCCTCATCGTCGTTCCCACGATCTTCGGCCTGTTCGCCGGCGCGGGGCTCGGCATCGGCGACATGGTGCTCGAGTCCATCGGCGCCCTCGCGCCCACGGCGGCCCTGCTGATGTTCGCCATCATGTTCTTCGGCATCATGATCGACGTCGGGCTGTTCGATCCGCTGATCCGCTTCATCACGAGGCTGCTCGGCAACGACCCGGCGAAGGTCGTGCTCGGCACGGCGCTGCTGGCGGGGGCGGTCTCGCTCGACGGCGACGGCTCGACGACGTTCATCATCACGACCTCGGCGATGCTGCCGATCTACCTGCGCCTCGGCATGAGCCCGGTGGTGCTCACCTGCGTGGCCGGCCTCATGAACGGCACGCTCAACATCGTCCCGTGGGGCGGTCCCACCGTGCGGGCCGCGTCGGCGCTGCAGGTCTCGCCGACCGACATCTTCGTGCCCATGCTGCCCTCACTCGCAGTCGGCCTGGCCGTCTCGCTCGCGTTCGCCTGGATGCTCGGCCTCGGCGAGCGCAAGCGGCTCGGCACCCTCGCCGCGGGCGACCTCATGGTGAGCGAGTGGGCGGGGGAGCGGGCGACGGATGCCGCGTCCGGGCTTCGCGGCGCCGCCGGCGGCATCCGGAACCGACTGGGTCTCCTGCGCGGGGCGCAGGCCTCGGTCGGGGCGCGGGCGACCCTGTCGACGACGAACGTGATGACGATCAACCCGGTGGGCGGATCGACCGGGACGATGACCGTCGGCGAGGACGAGCGCGACACCGTCATGGCCGACACGGTGCTCGACCCCGCCCGTGCGACCCTGCGGCCGAAGCTCATCTGGTTCAACCTGGCGCTGACGCTCGCGGTGATGGTGCTGCTCGTCATCGACGTCGTGCCGCTGCCGTTCGTCTTCATGATCGGCGCCGCCGTGGCGCTCATCGTGAACTTCCCGAAGGTGCGCGCGCAGGCCGACGAGATCGTCGCGCACGCACCGAGCATCGTCGGCGTCGTCTCGATGGTGCTCGCCGCCGGGGTGCTCGTCGGCGTGCTCAACGGCACGGGCATGGTGACCGCGATGGCCGACTGGGTCGTCGACGTCGTGCCCCAGGCGCTCGGGCCGTACCTCGCCGTCATCACCGGCATCCTCTCGATCCCGATGACGTTCTTCATGTCGAACGACGCGTTCTACTTCGGCATCCTGCCGATCCTGTCCGAGAGCGCGGCGACCTACGGCATCGACCCCGTCGAGATGGCCCGCGCGTCGATCACCGGCCAGCCGGTGCACCTGCAGAGCCCCCTCGTGCCGGCGATCCTCCTGCTCGTGTCGCTCGCGGGCGTGAACCTCGGCGACCACCACAAGAAGGTGCTGTGGCGAGCCGTCATCGTCTCGCTGGTGATGCTGACGGTCGGGGTGGTCGTCGGGGCGATCCCGTTCGGATGACGCGGGTCAGTCGCGCTTCGGATGACGCGGGTCAGTCGTGCTTCGGGTGACGCGGGTCAGTCGCGCTCGCGGACGATCTCGGGCAGCTGCCAGGTGAGGTCGAACCACGGCTCGAGCGGGCCGTAGAGCCGCAGCACCGGCCACCAGGACTTGCCGGGGAGGGTGGGGATCCAGTTGGACTCCCTGCCCTCCGGCGCGGTGGGGCCGAACCACAGGACGCACGAACCGTCGTCCTCCACCTCGAGGTCGCCGGTGAGGCTCGACACCGCCGGGTAGGCGGTGGACTGCAGCAGTGACCGGGTCTGCGTGTCGTACACGTCGACCGACCAGAAGTTCTTCGCAGGGGGGTTCGCGGGAACCCTGAGCGAGTAGGTGGCGGCTCCGTCGAGGAGTGCGCCGTCCGCGTCCTCGGCGGTGTAGAGGTACGCGGAGCCGGCTCCGACCTGCGCGTGGGCCATCGCCGGCGTGATCACCGTCGCCGCGTAGTGGAACAGGGTGCGCGCGTCGAGGTTCCGGGCGCCGTCGGTGAGGAACTCGTAGCTGCCGCCGATGAACGGGTTCTTCCACGAGCGCCCCTCCCAGCGGTACGCCTCGGGGTCGCGGGTCTTGTAGAGGATCGCGCGCGACATCGCCGCCCCGATGCGCGCCGCCTCGTCGAGGATGCCGCGCAGGCGGTCGTCGGGTGCGAACGGCCGGCCGTGGGCGATGCCGATGGACGCGAGGGTGCCGGCTCGCTCGGGGTCGAGCGCCGCCGTCGGTTCCTCGGCGACGAGCTCCGCGATCTCCTCGAAGAAGGAGACGTCGTTCGCGTGGACGGTGTTGAACACCTCGTCGGCGATGTTCACGAACGTGTTCTCGGGTGCGGCGTCGGCGTCGGCCAGTCGATAGATCCTGGACTGCTTGATGGAGGGCACTCCGCCGAGCGCTCGGAGCACGATCCAGTTCGTGTACGTCGGGCTCTCGTAGGTGAAGTAGCCGTCGGGACGCTCGCCGTCGTAGCCCGGTGGCAGGAACAGGTACTTCCCGCCCGCTCCCTGGTCGGGACCCGGGATGCCCATGTCCGCGACGTAGCGGAACCAGAAGTCGTCGACGACGCAGAGCGACTGTGCGGGCACCTCGACGACGGTGGGTCCCCACGCCCGCAGGTCGAGGAAGGTGGTGCCGTAGGTGGTCTCGGTGTTCGGCGTGAGGAAGATGGCCCCCGAATTCGCCCGCGGATCGGTGTAGCCGATCGTGTCGGGCGAGTCGACGCCCGCGTTGCGCAGGCCTCGCCGCATCGCGACGAGGGACGCGCCGGGCACGGCCGTCAGGAACGCGTCGATGCCGCGTACGAGGTCGAGCCCGTCGAAGATCGACTGGACCGACTCGGCCTTGGGCACCCCGTCGAAGAACTCGAGGTCTCCGAAGGGCGTGGCCAGCCGGTCGGGCGTCGAGACGTGCGCCACCTCCTCGGCCAGCTGCTCCGCCGTCGTCTTCACGCTGTCGGTTCGCTCGATCGCCACGCTCATCCCCTCATCGGTCGACCATCCCCTCGTCGGTCGACACCTCGAGGTTGCGTCATGGCGCCCGCGGCGGCATCATCCACATGACGTGATTGCCCGGCTGGGATGAGCGTGCGACAATCCGCCTACGGTCGCGCGGCTCGATAGGTGAGGTGGGTCACGCGTGACGCCGGCCGCACGGACACCAGCTCGAGCTGCTGCGCGGGCACGCCGTCGAGGACGCGCTCGCCGGCGCCGAGGATGCAGGGCGTCACGTGCAGCCGAAGCTCGTCGAGGAGCCCGGCCGCCAGGTACTGGTTCACGGTCGATGCGCCCCCGGCGATCGAGATGTCCCGGTCGCCGGCCGCGTCGCGCGCCTGCTCCATGGCCGACTCGATGCCGTCGGTGACGAAGTGGAAGGTGGTGCCGCCCTCCATCTCGATCGGGTCGTGCCCGAAGTGGGTCAGCACGAAGACCGGCCCGTGATACGGCGGGTTCGGGCCCCACCAGCCCCGCCAGTCGCGGTCCCACTCGCCGCGCACCGGTCCGAACATGTTGCGGCCCATGATGGTCGCGCCCGAGTCGACGATCGCGTCGATCTCCGCCCGGTTCTCGTCGGGGGTCTCGAACATCCACCCGTGCAGCCAGTTCTCGTCGATCTCGCCGAGCGGCTTCTCCTCACGCTGGTTCACGCCTGCGGCGAAGCCGTCGAGCGAGACGGCGATGTCGCTGTACACCTTGCCCACGATCGAACTCCTCAACTGGTTGTGATCTGCAATTGGTTGGCAGGCTACCGCAGACCAGTTGTAGACTGCAAGCGGAAATCGGAGGTCGAACATGGAACAGCGGTCGGGATGTCCGATCAACCTGTCGCTCGAGGTGTTCGGCGACAAGTGGTCGCTCATCGTCATCCGCGACATGATGTTCGGCAACCGGCGGCACTTCAACGAACTGCTCGCCGAATCCGACGAGGGCATCGCGTCGAACATCCTCGCCGACCGGCTTCGCCGTCTCACCGAGCTCGGCATGGTCACCCGTGCGCCCGACCCGAGCCACAAGCAGAAGGTCGTCTACAGCCTGACCGAGCCGGCCATCCAGCTCGTGCCCGTGCTGGCGCAGCTCGGGGCCTGGGGGCGCCGTCACCTGCCGGCGAGCCGTGAGCTCTCCGTGCGCGCCGAACTGCTCGAGCGCGGCGGCCCCGAGTTCTGGGATCGGTTCATGGACGAGCTCCGCGAGCAGCACCTCGGCGTGCCGCGACCGCCGGGCGAGCCGTCGCCGTTCGGGGAACTCCGTGCCGCCTACGAGGCCGAGCTCGCTCGCGGTGACGGCGAGACGGACGACAGCCAGACGACGACGCGGCATGCCCTACAGCCGGGCTGAGCTCGCCGCGTTCACCGGCCGAACGCTTCCCGACCTGATTCCGCAGCCGACCCGCCTCCTGGTCGTAGGCATCAACCCCGGCCTGCTCACCGTGGCGGTGCAGGCGCACTTCGCGCGCCGGGGCAACCGCTTCTGGCCCGCCCTCTTCCGCGCCGGCGTCACCGATCGGCTCATCGACGCCTCGAAGGGGTTCGATCCCGATGACGTGCGCCATCTCGAGCAACGGGGCATCGGATTCACCTGCATCGTCCCGCAGGCCACCGCCCGCGCCGCCGAGCTGACGCCATCGCAGCTGCGAGCGGGAGCCGTCGCGCTGCGGGAACGCGTGGCGACCGTGCGACCCCGGGTGGTCGCCGTCCTCGGGATCAGCGCCTACCGGGTGGCGTTCGAGGAACCGCACGCCCGGGTCGGACGGCAGCCGCGCGAATGGGACGACGCCCAGGTGTGGGTCGTGCCGAACCCGAGCGGCCTCAACGCCCACGCCTCGCTCGATGACCTGACGTCGGCCTACCGCGAGGTCGCGATCGCGGCCGGCATCGAGCCGTACCCCGCCTGAATCGGCCCTGCCCGTGGAACCTAGAGCTCGTCCATCCACTCGGGGTCGGACGTGTCGTTCGCGCGTGCCGGGTACGCGTGCTGCGTCAGCTTCGCCGTCTCCGCCTGGAAGTATCCGACCAACTCGTCATCGACGATCTCCTCGCCGTCTGCGGCGCCCTCGGGCGGCTCGACGTCGGCGATCAGCTGGCTGGCGGGACCGATGAGCAGTGTCGACCTGCTGATGGTCCCGTCGGGCGCCAGTGTGGGGATCTCCACGGTCTCGGATTGATTCGCCTTCGCCAAGGCCTTCGCGTACTCCAGTACTGCTCGAGCGATCGCCGAACCAGTGACGACGGAGTCGCCCGCGTAATGTATCCGGTCCATTCATCCATCGTGGTCCGGCGCGACCGTCGCACGACAGGGCTTGACCTCGCCGGGCTGACGCGGCAGGCGCAGCGCGTGCGTGTGCGATCGGATGCCGCGAGCGGGCGACGACACCGGATGCCGCGAGCGGGCGAGACGACCGGATCAGGTCGCGTGTCTCGCCGCGGTGCTCCCGGAGATTGGTGCCTCACGTTCATCAGGAGACGCGCCCACCATCAGTTGTCTCGCTCGCCGCCTTGACGAATCCGCCCGGCTCCGTCGAGCTCGATGACCATGTCGATCCCGAGCCGGTCGAGGAAAGACTGGTCGTGGCTGACGATGAGCAAGGCGCCCCGGTAGCCGTCGAGCGCTTCGGCCAGATGTTCCACACTTGCGACGTCGAGGTTGTTCGTCGGCTCGTCGAGGATCAGCAGCTGCGCGGGCGGGTCGGCGAGCAGGAGCCGAGCCAGGGACACGCGGAAGCGCTCACCGCCGGACAGTGTAGCGACCGGACGGTCGACGCCATCGCCGCGCAGCAGGAGCCTTGCCAGTTGGTTGCGGATGGCCCCGGGCGTGCTGCCGGGCGCGACGGTCTTCACGTTCTCCAATGCACTCGCGGTTTCGTCGAGGCTGTCGAGGCGTTGCGGGAGATATCCGACCCGATCGGTGAGCAGCGTTCCGCGCGGTCGCCCGTCGGTCGGTTCGCCGCCGGTGAGCAGCTGACCGATGAGCGTCGACTTGCCGGACCCGTTCGGGCCCACCAGCGCGACGCGTTCGGGGCCCTGGATGACGACCGTGCGGTTCCGGTCGTGGATCTCGGCGATGCGACGGCTGCGGGGCACATCGGAGTCGGGGAGCGTGAGGTGGATGTGCTCCTCGTTGCGGACGCGCGAGTCCGCCGCGTCGACGGCAGCCTGCGCGGCCCGGACCTTGTCGTCGAGGGTCGAGCGCATCGATCCGGCAGCGCCCTGAGCCTTGCTGGCGCGGGCGCCCGCGAGGATCTTCGGGATGCCCCCGTCCTTCTGTGTCTTCTTCGCGGTGCGTTCCCGTCGAGCGAGCTTTGTCTCGGCTTCGACGCGCTGGCGCTTCTCGACCTTCAGCGCTTGCTGCGCGGCCCGCGCCGCCTGCGTCGCGGCATCCTGCTCCTGGTCCCGGTATGCCCGCCAGACGCTGTAGGGGCCGCCGAACACCTCGAGCCGGCCGGCGTGCAATTCCGCGGTGTCGTCCATGTGTTCGAGCAGCTGGAGGTCGTGGCTCACGACCACCAGCGTGCCCGGCCAGGCATCGACGATGCGCGCGAGTTGTGCGCGGGTGGGCCGATCAAGGTTGTTCGTCGGTTCGTCGAGCAGGGTGATCGCGGTGCGCCGGAGGCGCAGGCCGGTGATGGCGATGAGCATCGCCTCACCGCCGGAGATCTCCTCGACGCGGCGGCCGAGGTCGGCGGCTGTGAAGCCGATCTCGGTGAGTGCCTCGTCAGCGCGGGACTCGATGTCCCAGTCGTCGCCGACGGCCTCGAAATGGCGCTCGTGGACGTCACCCGCCTCGATGGCCCGCAGGGCCGTGAGTGCACGCTCGATGCCCAGGAGCTCGGCGATGGTCGTGGAGGTGGTGAGCGTCAGCTTCTGCGGCAGGTAGCCGATGTCGCCGACCGCATCGACTTGTCCCGACGTCGGCCGGAGTTCTCCGGCGATCAGCCGCAGCAGGGTGGACTTGCCGGCGCCGTTGCGGCCGACGAGGCCGGTGCGACCTGATGAGAGGGTGCCGTTGAGATGGTCGAGTGCGGCGGTTCCGTCTGGCCATTCGAACGACAGGTCGCGGAGGATGATGGCGGATTTCGCGGACATGGATGGTGCTCCTTCTGCGTGCTGCCGGCAGTGAGGGTGAACGAGGTGTGCGGCGCCGAGCTGAGTGCTGCGGACGCTGCTGGAAGATATCGGCGGGAGTGCCAGATGTCTGAGGCCGCGCTCGTATGACGCGCGACACCTTGCCGTCGCCGGGAAAGGTGACGAGGCAGTGGAAGAGGTCAGTCACGCGGGAGCGTGCAGCGATCCCGCATATCGTGAAGGGCCACCGCAGTAGTGAGGGCTGCGGCAACAACGAGGACCGCGACGAGGAACAGCACCGCCAGGGAGGGAAGCCCCACGGCAACCACGCCGAGCACGATCGAACCACCCGCGGCGATCAGAGGCGGGGCGCTCCAACGGCCGACCATCACTCGGGCGAACACGCCGAGGCCGAGGAGAAAGCACGCGAGACCACCGGTGAGTGCGATCACCGCAACCCAGTGTGCCGGAGCGCCGGGCGCGACGACGACGTCCTGGAGGATGAGCCGGATGCCGAGCGCGACGTACACGACGCCGGCGACCAGTGGAAGGTGCCCGAGGGTGTAGCCGTCGCGGGCGAGTGCGGGGCGACGTTTCGGTGCCGCACGCAGCAGGGCATGCTGTGCGGCTGCTGACGGACCACGGAAGTAGGCCCACCAGAGGCTGACGACGACGACGAATGCGAGCGCCGCCGCGAGAATCGACAGACCCTGGACCGTGCCCTCGTTCAGGGTCGAGCCCAGCCCGGCTCCCGAGGAGAGGACCGTCTCGCCGAGCGCGATGATCAAGACCAGGCCGTGTCGCTCGACGAAATGCGCCGGACTGGCGACCCGCCATCCGTTGTACCGGGAGACGAGCCATCCCACTCCGAAGTCCAGCCCGAACGCCACGGCCCAGCACGCGCTCTGCAGGTCCCCGCCGAGCATGGCTCCGACGATCAGCAGCACGCTGGACAGCGTCTGCGGGATTGCATCGATCAGCACCTGCGTGCGGAGGCGCCGGTCGCCGCGCGACGTCCAGAGGAACGTCGAGACGTAGCTGGTCCGCACGATGGTGAACGCCAATGCGAGTACAAGGGCCGGGCTCAGCCATCCGGAGCGCGGCTCCCAGGCGTACGGGATCACCAGCGCAGCGACGAACAGCGCCGCCATGGACACGAGGATCGCGGCGACGACGTTGCCGCGGTCGAGGCGCACCCGGTTGCCGAGCCAGATGAACGCGCACCACGCCCACCAGAGCAGGAGCAGCAACAGCAGCCCTCGCCCGAGGCCGGCCCATCCCGGCTGCGTCTCCATGAGCTCGATCACGCGCATGAGGGCGAACACGAAGACGAGGTCGAAGAAGATCTCGAACATCGTGACGCGATCACCATCGGGCAGCACGGAGGCGGCCCCAGCGGTTTCGGTCACTCGGCGCGGCGGGCCGGCCACGCGGAGTTGCCTCACGGTGTCGTGGCGGTTCGCGTTCACAGCACCGCTGGCCCGCTGCCGGGGAAATCGGTGGATCCGGCAAGCTCACGACCGGCGTCGAACTCGGCGTGGAAGCGGCTCAGCTTCTCGTCGATACGACGGTACGCATCGCTGCCGAGGACCAGCCAACGCCTCGGCTCGGGAGCGCGAACGTTGTGGACGATCGCCTCCGCGGCGCGGTCGGGATCGCCGGGGAACTGCTCCGGCCGCACGGCCGACACCGCGCGAATGAACGCTCCGGAGGTCGCGTCGTAGTCCGAGATCGTCTGCCCGGACACGTGCGTGCGCTGCTCGATACCGGTGCGGAACGATCCGGGCTCGACGAGGAAGGCCCGCAGTCCGATCGGTTCGATCTCCTGCCAGAGCGACTCGGTGAGGCCCTCCGGTGCGAACTTCGTCGCCGAGTAGTACCCGTTGGCGGGCAGGCTCGCGATGCCGTCCATCGACGAGATGTTGACGACGATGCCGCTGCGGCGGGCCCGCATGCCCGGGAGCACCAGCCGGATCAGTTCGATCGGTGCGAACACGTTCACTTCGAACTGGGCGCGGATGTCGCGTTCGTCCTGCTCCTCGAGCGCCCCCAGGAAATCGATCGCGGCGTTGTTGACGAGGACGTCGACCCCGCCCGCCCACGCCTCGGCGGCCGCGATTGCCTGCCGCCGCTGCTCCGCGTCGACGACGTCGAGCTCCACGGGCAGCGCGGTCTCGGGGTACCGGTCACGGACCGCGGAGAGATCGTGACCGCTGCGTGCGGCCAGGACCACCCGATCGCCGACATCGAGTGCGTGCTCGGCGAGGGCAGCGCCCAGGCCGCTGCCGGCGCCGGTGATGAACCAGGTCAGGGTGTCGCTCATGCGGCGGCTCCTTCCGCTGCCTCGTCGCCGTCCGAGCGGAAGTCGGCGGAACGGCTGACGGGGGCCCATGCCTGCGCTTCGTTGAGACGACGTTGTTCGCCGTCCAGCACACGGGCGACCGCGTCGCTGCCGAGCGGGAGCCGGAGGGGCAGGTCGGCGCCGGCTCGGCCGAGATCCCCGTGGGCGAGGCCGACGAGCACGCGTGCGCCGCGTGCCGGGTCGCCCGGCTGCTTGCCGTCGCCCTGATCGCGCAGCGCGTGGATCGCGCCGACGGTCGCCTCGTAGTCCGGTCCGGCCGGGTGCTTGGTCATCGAGTCGCCCTGCCAGTCGGTGCGGAATGCGCCCGGCTCGACGATCACCACCCGCACACCGAACGGGGCGGACTCGGCGGCCAGCACCTCGGAGAAGCCCTCGACGGCGAACTTGGCGGCCTGGTAGGCGCCGAGGCCCGGCGTTCCGCCGATGCGGCCGCCCACAGAGGAGAACTGCAGGAACAGGCCCGCCCGCTGGGACCGCATGACCGGCAGTGCTGCGCGGGTGACGTTGACCACGCCGAAGAAGTTGGTCTCGACTTGAGCTCGGAAATCTTCCACCGGAGTCTCCTCGATCGACCCGCTGTTCGCGTACCCGGCGTTGTCGACCACGACGTCCAGCCGGCCGAACCGGTCAACGGCGCGGTCGACGACCTGTCGCGCAGCCTCGGCGTCGGTGACGTCGAGCTCGGCGACCAGAACGCGCTCCGGCCCGTATTGCGCCGCGATGTCGTCGAGCGCCGATGCCCGCCGGGCGGTGGCCACGACGAGGTCGCCTCGTTCCAGCGCGGCTTCGACGATCCGCTTGCCGAAGCCACGCGAGCTTCCCGTGATCAGCCAGACCAGGTTGTCTGCGCCCCCCTGTTGCTCGTTCATGAGTCTTCCCTTCTGCGCCTGCCGTGCGCCGACGCTCTACCTGTTTCAGCGTGCTGCCCGGCTGCGTGGCGTCGCGCCCGGGCAACTGCCCGGAAGGGACCCGGGTTTCGCGGATCCGGTGACCCGGGGGTCGGTAGCCGGGGGCGCAGCTGATGCGGTGACCACCGGTCGACGGTCAGCACCTGCCCGGGGGTCGACCGGTCGCCCACCCGGGCGCGGCAGTGCGCACCTCCGCGAGAACGTGGCTCCGTGCCGATTGATCGGCACCACCGATCAACACGTCGGAGAAGGAAGGGAACCCCATGCCGACCGTCAGATTTCACCTCATTTCCACGCTGACTGCGCCTGAACTCATGGCCGTGCTCACCGACTTCAGCCCGTCCCGTGCCGAGCGCTGGCCCACGATCGACGCGGAGCACTTCCAGGTCCATGCCCTCGGCGACCACTGGGCCGACGTGACCGAGGGGACTGCCTCCGCATGGGAGCACGCCCACTACGACTGGGATGATGACGCGAGCCGCGTCACCATCACCACCATCGACTCGAAGGTGTTCGGGCCCGGTGGCGGCTGGGTCTTCCAGCTCACGCCGCTCGACCACGGCACCCGAGTCGACGTGGAACTCACCCGTCAGCCCGTCACGCTCAAGGCCAAGCTGCTCGCGACGCTGCTCCCGCTCGTCGCCCCGAGCTCGCTGCGCAAGTCGTTCAGCGGACCGCTCCAAGCGGCGCAGGTTGCGGCTGAGTAATCACCCCACACGCAGACCGGCGGATGCTCCGGACCGCACCGGCTGGGAGCGTCGATCCTCGACGCGGTCGTCTGGTACTCGATCGCGTCAGTCGCGTGGAGCGCCTGGAGCGCATCGGAGGAGCGGGCACCCGAAACGTCGTCCCGGGTGGCCACCAGTGTGTCGCACGGGCGCCTGTGCCCACCGGGCGGAGGCATCCTCGAATCATCCGAACAAAGGAAAGGGATCTTCCCATGGGCACCGAAACGAAGAACTTCGCCGCGACCGTACCCGGAACCGCGACGCATGACCCGGCCATCGCCATGAAGCTCGAGGTTGTCGTCATTCCCGTGACCGACGTCGACCGGGCGAAAGCGTTCTATGAGGGCCTCGGGTGGACACTCGACGTCGACCTCGACATCTCGCCCGGCTACCGGGTGGTCGAGTTCACACCTCCCGGCTCGCCGACGTCGATCATCTTCGGCTCCGGAGTGACCGACGCCGAGCCGGGGTCGGTTCGTGGACTGCAGCTCGTGGCATCCGACATCGAGGCGACGCGCGCGGCCTTGAAGGGCGCCGGCGCGCCGGTCAGCGACGTCTTCCACGACGCGACCGGCGTCTTCCACCACGGCGGCACGACGGCTCGTGTGTCCGGCCTCGCGCCCGAGCGTCGTTCATACGGCTCATGGGTCGCGTTCAATGACCCCGATGGCAACGAATGGCTCGTCCAGGAGGTCACCGAGCGGATCCCGGGCCGAATCGTGCAGACGAGGTACGACTCGCCCGCCGAGCTGGCGGCGGCACTGCGCGCGGCCGCGGAGGCGCACGGCGCGCACGAGGCCAGGATCGGACACGAGGATGCCGGATGGCCCGAATGGTACGCGGAGTACATGGTGCGTGCGGCGGCGGGCCAGGAGCTTCCTGAATGATCGACCATTCCGCACCGCTCTTCCGTCTGCTCGTCTTCGAGGAGCTTCGATCCCTGCAAGGCCGGCTCTGCCGTTCCGCCGGCGACCGGGCCTGGGACGAGTTCGAGCGATGCTTCGCCGACGGAGGGCAACTGCGGGTGTTCGACCCAGACGGCTCCTTGGCGTGGTTCGCGCTCAGCCCGCACATCGGAGCGACGATCGACCTCGAAGCGGGCGACGGAACACTCGTCGTGCACTCCTTCGGCGCAGAGCTGACACTCCGATCCGAGACGCGCGCCGAAGGTGTGTGGGCGGCGGAATACCTCGTCGGTCGGGACGGCTCACCGGCTCGCGCGCGGAACGGATACTGCCGGCTCCACCAGACCTACATCCGGGACGGCGACCGATGGTTCATCCGATCGATCGATCTCATCCGGCGACTGCGGAGCTGAACCGGGCGGTGCGACCATGTCGGCGGAGCACATAGGATCGGCCATCATGGAGCACCGCACGCCGAGCCCGCCACTGCTGGGCCGGCGGCGTGAGTGCGAGGCGGTCAGCCGGGTGATCGCAAGCCTCGGCGGTGGCCAGAGTCGCGCCCTCGTGCTGCGCGCCGAGGCGGGCGCCGGCAAGTCGGCGCTGCTCGATTACGCAGCCGAGCAGGCTACGGCCTACCAGGTGCTGCGCGCGACTGGCGTGCAGTCGGAGATGGAACTCGCCTACGCCGGTCTGCACCAACTGTGCTCTCCGGTGCTCGACCGGCTCGATGCGCTGCCCGCACCCCAGGGGGCAGCGCTGGGCGTCGCGTTCGGCCTGCGAGGCGGAGACGCGCCGGATCGATTCCTCGTCGGACTCGCGGTTCTCGGGTTGCTCGCGGAGGCCGCGGGCGCTCGACCGGTGCTCTGCCTGATCGATGATGCACAGTGGCTGGACCGGGCCTCCGCTCAAGTGCTCACGTTCGTCGCACGCCGGCTCGTCGCCGAGTCGGTCGGCATCCTCTTCGCGGTACGCGAGCCGGTCGGCGACGACTTCACCGGTATCGAGGACCTCATCGTCGAGGGGCTCGAGCCCGCGGATGCGCGGCTGCTGCTCGAGTCGGTGATCTCCGGTCCGCTCGATCCTGAGGTCCGCGATCGGCTGATCGGCGAGGCTCGCGGCAACCCGTTGGCGCTCCTGGTCCTGTCGCGCGGGAGGGGCACGGTGGAGATCGCCGGCGGGTACGGTATGACGTCACCGCCGAGCCTGACGAGTCGCATCGAGGACAGCTTCGTCAACCAGATTCGGACCCTGCCGCCCGAGACGCGGTCGGCGCTGCTGGTGGCTGCTGTGGAACCCGTCGGCGATCCCGAAATGATCCGGCGGGCGGCAGAGGCGCTCGGCATCGAATCGCAAGCGATCACCGCCGCGATCGAGGACGAACTGATCGAGTTCGGCGCCCGCGTGAGATTCCGGCACCCACTCGTCCGGTCCGCTGCGGTACGCGCGAGCCCGGTCGGCGCGCGAAGAGCCGCCCACCGGGCGCTCGCGGCCGCGACCGATCCGTCCTCCGACCCCGACCGGCGTGCCTGGCACCTGGCCGAGGCCGCCATCGGCTTCGACGAGGACGTCGCCGCCGAGCTCGTGCGCTCCGCGCGGCGCGCCCAAGCACGAGGCGGGGTTGCCGCCGGGGCCACGTTCCACGCACGCGGTGCCGAGCTCACGCCGGATCCGACGATGCGTTCCAGGCGTGCCCTCATGGCAGCCGAGGACACGTATCGGGCCGGCGCGATGAGCGAGGCGCTGCGGCTACTCGACCTCGCGAATCCTGCCCTACTCGACGAGCACCAGCGGGCCCGCATCGAATTGGTACGCGCGCACGTGGCTTCGAGTACAACCCGCGGACGTGGTGCCGCTGCAGGCCTGGTGGCGGCAGCTCGCCTGCTCGAACGACACGACGGAGAGACCGCCCTGGCGACCTACGCCGACGCGATGATCGCCGCGATCTCGGCCGGAACCCATGCCCAAGCCGTCGGGCTTCAGGAGGTCTCGGCGGCGGTACTCGCCGCCGAGCCGGCGCCACCCCTCAGCGCCCCGGCACTCGCGGCCGCCGACGCCCTTCGCGGACTTGCCATGCTGACCACCCACGGATATGCAGCCGCCGCGCCGGTGCTCCGGGACGCGCTCGCCAGGCTCGTGACGCTGGCTGCCTCCGACGAGCCGCCGCTGCCGACGGCCGAACCCGACCCGCGCCGGGGTCTGGGCGAGGATGCCGCGCCGCCCGGCAGCCTGCTGCAGTGGCTCCCCATCGCCTGCACCGTCGCGCGCGTCCTGCTCGACGACGACGCCTACGACGTGCTCGCGATGCGTGCCGTTCGCATCAGCCGCAATCAAGGCGCGTTCTCGCAGCTGCCCCTGGTCATGGCCGAGCGCACGTCGGTCCTGCTGCTCAGTGGCAGAACCGACGAGGCCATGTCGCTTGCACAGGAACTCCAGCCGATCATTGAAGCGACAGGAATGCCGACGTCGATGACTCGCAGCGGCTGGCTCGCCACCTTCCGCGGCGACGAGTCGGTGAAAGCGGAGGTGACCGAGCGGCTCCGTCCGGAGATCCTGGAGCGCGGCGAGGGCCAGTGGTTCATCACCGTAGCCTGGCAGGACGCGCTGCTGTACAACTCTCTCGGGCGCTACCCCGAAGCGCTGGCGGCGACTGAGCCCGCGGCCGGTCACCCGTACGACATCGGGCTCGCCGGCTGGATTCTGCCCGAGCGCGTCGAGGCGGCCGTACGC
This sequence comes from Agromyces sp. P2_B3, assembly GCF_056404815.1. NCBI lineage: Bacteria > Bacillati > Actinomycetota > Actinomycetes > Micrococcales > Microbacteriaceae > Agromyces > Agromyces sp. P2_B3. The sequence goes on from NZ_JBFUDH010000001.1 coordinate 502,728, forward strand.
GCCGGCGCCTCGGAACGAGCAGCCGAGCCACTCGCCCGGCTCGAGGAACTGGCAACGGCATCCGGTACCGACTGGGCCAGGGGTCTCGCCGCTCGCACGGCGGCGCTCGTCGCCGACGACAACACAGCTGAAGGCCGATACCTCGAGGCGATCGAACGCCTCAGACGCACTCGGATCCGCACCGCGCTCGGCCGGGCACACCTGCTCTACGGCGAGTGGCTTCGACGTCAGAACCGCCGCGTCGAATCCCGCGAGCACCTACGCCTCGCACACGACCTCTTCGTGAATACCGGAAGCGATGGGTTTGCGGAGCGCGCTCGACGTGAACTTGCAGCCACGGGCGAGGTGGTACACAAGCCGGCCGCCGGGCGAGTCGACGAGCTCACCGCGCAGGAACGCCAGATCGCCGTCCTCGCCGCCGGCGGCAGCACGAACCCCGAGATCGGCGAGCAGCTCTTCCTCAGCCCGCGCACCGTCGAATGGCATCTACGAAAGGTGTTCGTGAAACTCGGTGTCTCATCTCGACGGCAGCTCGCGCGAGCACTTCGCATTGCGCAGCCGGCGTCGGTGTAGCCGCCGGCTTTGAGCCGGACCGGACCGGCGATCTTCGCCGCGAGCCGGGAGGTCAACGCGCTTGGCGTCCGGCGACCATGGAATTTCATGCACCCGGGCCTGCGGTGTCTGGGACACCCGGGTGCTCACCCGTCACCGGCACGGGTGCCCGTGGCGAGCAACTCCGGGACGGTGGTCCCATGAATACCAACTCGCCAACTCAAGTCGCACGCACTTCGGCACGTACTGTCGATGTGAAGCGCATCGCCCTCTCGATCGCGGCGGTCGCCGCCGCGATCGTCGTCCTTCTCGCCTGCTGGGCGTCGATCGTTCCGGCTGCGCACGCCGAGGCCCTCACGACTGCTGCGTCGGGTACCGTCACCGGCGATGCACCGATCGTGCAGACCGCGGATGGACCCGTCCGGGGCCTTGCGACGCCCGCCGGTGTCGAGTTCCGTGGCATTCCCTATGCCGCGCCACCCGTCGGCGAGCTGCGGTGGACCGCGCCGCATCCCGTCACCCCTTGGTCGGGTCCCCGTGAAGCCACCGTCTTCTCACCAGTCTGCCCGCAGGGTCCGCCGAGCCCGTGGGGACAGAGCGAGGACTGCCTCTACCTGAACGTCACGGCTCCGACGCACGATTCCTCCTCCGGCGCACTGCCGGTGATCGTGTACATCCACGGTGGCGGATTCTCATACGGGGAGGGCGCCGACTACGACCCGACGAAGCTCGCAAGCGCGGGCGCCGTCGTCGTCACCCTGAACTACCGACTCGGTCTGCTCGGCTTCCTCGCACACCCGGCCTTCGCTGAGAGCGCCGACGGGTCCACCGGCAACTTCGGCTACCAGGACCAGCAGGCAGCGTTGCGGTGGGTGCAGCAGAACATCGGGCAGTTCGGCGGCGACGCACAGAACGTCACGATCGTCGGTCACTCGGCCGGAGGGCTCTCGGTGCTCGCGCAGCTGGCCTCCCCGGGCGCGAAGGGGCTGTTCCAGCGTGCAGTGGTTCAAGCCGGCGCGTTTGCGCTGGAGCAGCAGTCGCTGGCAATGGCGGAGCAGGCAGGCCAGGCCAGTGCGATCGCGCTCGGCTGCGCTGACCAGTCCGCGGAGTGCCTGCGAAACGTGCCGGTGGAGACGTTGGTCGCCAACCCCCAGGCGTCGTTCACGCCGGGATACGTCGACGGCGAGGTGCTCCAGGAGTCGGTCGGCTCGGCGATCAGCAGCGGCCGGTTCAACCGGGTGCCGATCATCAACGGCACGAACACGCAGGAGGAGCGGATCTTCACCACGATCGGACTCAGCGTGACCAAGGGAGCCACCATTCCACTGCAGAGCCTGAACATCGACGCGTCGAGTTACGTGTCGACGATCGCGACGAATTTCGGCATCAGCACCGCGAAGGCGACCCTCATCGCTGCTGCATACCCGCTGTCGAAGTACGCCACCCCGGCTCACGCGTTCACCACATTGAACTCCGATGCGAACTTCTCCTGCCCCGCGTACGGGCTGGACATCGCCGCGTCCCGGTTCGTGCCGACCTTCGCGTACGAGTTCAACGACGCCCTGGCACCTCAGCGGGACGTGCCCGACGGGCTCGGCGCGCCGTTCGCGGCCACCCACCAGTCGGAGCTGCAGTACCTGTTCGACCTGCCCAACGCGTCATTCCCCGGTGGGCTTTCGGCCGATCAGGAGAAGCTCGCTTCGAACATGCGCGCCGCGTGGGTGCAGTTCGCGGCTAGCGGGTCGCCGTCGACGGATGCGGTCTCGTGGCCGAAGTTCAAGACGTTGAACCCGCGCATGCTTTCCCTCGAAACGCCTGCGTCCCCCGTGGAGAAGGATTTCGCCGCCACGCACAAGTGCGCGTTCTGGGCTGCCGCGGCCCTGTTCGGGAACCGCTGAGTCCATCCGCCGCCCATCCTGCTGGGGGTGCCATCGGCACCCCCAGCATGGAGGCGCGCCAGCCGTCGGGGAGGCCGCCAAGGTCCACGCACGTTCGAGACATCCGCGTCGCGAAGCGGTACGAGCAGCGGCATCGGCTCAGCCGATCCTTACTCGCTGCCCGCGAGGGCGTCGAACCACCGAAACGAACCAGGCAGCAGGCTCTCGCCGACGTTCCTTGGCACAGCCTCGCGAGCGCCCAAGCGGAATCGCCCACTGAAACAAAAAACCCCCCGGTCTCCCGGGGGGTTTCGATGGTGGCTCCGACCGGCATCGATCCGGTGACCTTTCGATTTTCAGTCGAACGCTCTACCAACTGAGCTACAGAGCCTCGGGGCATCCGACCGATCGAAACCGGGGCTGACGCCTCGAGTAAGGAGAAAGCCCCTTCTCTCGTAAGGGAAAGGGCTTGTCGCCTGAGCGACCCTGACGGGACTTGAACCCGCGACCTCCGCCGTGACAGGGCGGCACGCTAACCAACTGCGCTACAGGGCCTCGATGTGGTGTCTTGCAACACCGGCTATTGAATTGTACTGGACCTCGTCGTGTGACCCCAACGGGATTCGAACCCGTGCTGCCGCCGTGAAAGGGCGGTGTCCTAGGCCACTAAACGATGGGGCCGGGTGGCTTTGCCCAGGGGCTCGGCCGCCGACAGCCAAGCATACGTGCCAACGCGCGCAAGCGCAAAACGAGGGCCGACGGCGGGTGGAACGAGGCGGGCGGATGCCACGAGCGGCCGCCCGCGGCATCCGCCACACGCGCCCGAAATGCCCGGAAAGCGCCGAGCCCGCACCTATCGTGAAGGCTGCCACTGCCCGCACGAGAGCGAGGAGCGCGGGGCGCAGAGCCCGCGTGGACGGGGAACCATGGACCGAACCAGCCAGCGCACGCCGACCGCCGGCGCCCGGATGTTCGGCGCCCGCGCGCGTCGCATCGGCGCTCGCGTACCCCGCCGCGTCACGCTGCGCGGCCGCGCCCGGCACCTCGTGGCCGGCCTCTCCATCGCGACCATGGCGCTCGTCGGCGCCGTCGCCGTTCCCGCGAGCGCGCAGGCGGCCACCTATCCGAGCTGGGACGAGCTGCAGGCCGCGAAGGCGAACACCGCTGCGGGCGCCGCGGCGGTCGACCAGGTCACGTCGCTCATCGCCCAGCTCGAGACGAACGTGCAGGTGACGCGCGCCGAGGCCGAGCTGCGCACCGATGAGCTCATGGTGGCCCAGCAGAAGTTCGACGACGCGGTCGCCCGCGCCGACCAGATCCAGGCGCAGGCGGATGCCGCGGCAGCCGAGGCCGCGGCCGCCGAGCGCAACGCGGGCCAGGTCGCCGCGCAGCTCTACCGCGCGGGCACGGGCGACGTGGGCGTGAACCTGTTCCTCGACGCCGGCAACGCCGAGGCGACCGAGAAGCTCCTCGCGAAGCTCGGCAGCATGGAGAAGATGGTCGAGCGCACCTCGGGCATCTACAACCGGGCGCAGGAGAAGCAGAACTCCGCGACGTCGCTCGCCCGGCAGGCCGAGGTCGCGCGCGCCGAACGCGAGAAGCTCCGCATCGCGGCGGAGGAGGCGCTCGCCGTGGCGCAGGCCGCGCAGGCCGCGGCCGAGGCCGCGCTCGCCGAGTCGCAGGCGAAGAAGATCGAGCTCGAGCAGCAGCTGAAGTTCCTTCAGGACACCGAGGCGCAGACCGCGGCGGCCTACCAGGAGGGTGAGCGCATCCGCAAGGAAGAGGAGGAGCGCCGCCGACAGGAGGCCCTTCGCAGCGGCTCGCCGGGCACGGTCGCCTCCTCGGGGTGGGCGAAGCCCGCCGGCGGCGCCATCACGGGCGACTTCGGTCCCCGGTCGCCGATCTGCGCGGGCGACGGATGCTCGGGATCGTTCCACTACGCCGTCGACCTCGGCACCGGATGCTCCGCGCCGATCTATGCGGCCAACAGCGGCGTCGTGACGTTCTCGGGGTGGTCGGGCACCTACGGCAACTTCATCAAGATCGACCACGGCGGCGGGATCTCCACGGGCTACGCCCACATCCGCGACGGCGGCCGGTTCGTCGGCGTCGGCGCGTGGGTCGAGGCCGGCCAGAACATCGCGTCGAGCGGCACCACGGGTGCGTCCACCGGATGCCACCTGCACTTCGAGGTCTACTCCGGCGGCAGCCGCATCGACCCGGTGCCGTTCATGGCCGATCGGGGGATCCGCCTTGGCTGACCACCGCACGCGTCCCGTCTCCCGGGTGAAGCCCGCGACCGTGTTCTCCACGGTGGCGGTCGGCGCGGTCACTGCGTCGGTCGTCGCGGCGGGCGGGCCCGCGATGGCCGAGCCCGACTATCCGTCGTGGAGTGAGATCGAGCAGGCCAAGCAGAACGAGCAGACCAAGCAGGCCGAGATCGACCGCGTCGGCGCGCTGCTGGTCGGCCTGCAGCAGGCAGCGGATGCCGCGGCGCAGGCGTCGATGATGGCCGACGAGGCGTGGCGCATCGCGATCGACCAGCGCGACCGCGCGGCCGAGCGGGAGCGCACGCTCGGCACGCAGGCCGACGAGGCCGACGCCGTCGCCGAGATCTCCAAGATGCGCGCGGGACTGCTCGCCGCGCACCTCGCGAAGACCGCGGGCGCCGACCTCACGGCCGAGCTCGTGTTCTCCGGCGACGACTCGACGAAGCTCCTGCAGCAGCTCGGCATGGCGTCGAAGCTCGGAGAGCAGTCGAACGAGGTCTACGAGCAGGCGGTCGCCGACCGCAACACCGCCGACTCGCTGCGCGACCAGGCAGCGGATGCCGCGGCCGAGCGCCAGCGCCTGGCCGCGTTGGCCGAGCAGCGCGCCGACGAGGCCCGAGCCGCCGCTGATGCGGCCGCCGCCGCGGTGGCCGAGCAGGAGCAGAAGTCGACCGAGCTCTACGCGCAGCTCGCGAGCCTCAAGGACACGACGGCCGACTTGGAGCGGCGACGCGTCGAGGGACAGGCGCAGGAGGCCGCGGAGGCGGCCGCCCGCGCTGCGGCCGCCGCAGCGGCGGCGGCAGCAGCAGCCCAGCAGCAACAGCCGGCCTCRCCGGGCGGCGGCTCCGGAGGCGGCGGAGGCGGCTCGGGCGGCGGCGCGCCCGCGCCGAACCCGGCACCGGCCCCGCCGAACTCGGGCGCGGTCGAGACGGCCATCTGGTTCGCGAGCCAGCAGCTCGGCGAGCCGTACCGGCTCGGCGGCGCAGGCCCCAACGTCTGGGACTGCTCGGGTCTCACGAAGGTCTCGTACGCGCAGGCGGGCATCTCGATCGGCACGCACTCGGCGACGAACCAGTACTACACGCTCGCCGGGCGCGGCCTCGCCGTGCCGATGTCGCAGATCCAGCGCGGCGACCTGCTGTTCTGGGGCTCGGGCGGCGACTACTACCACGTCGCGATCTACCTCGGCGGGGGCCGCATCCTCGAGGCCCCCCGCGAGGGCGTACCGGTGCGCGAGTACTTCATCTGGGGCTCGCCTTCCGCGGCCGCCCGCCCCGCCGGCTGACGCTCGGCGCCTCCTCGGCCGCAGCCCGGCCGGTTGCGGCCTCACTCCCGCCTCGGCCTTCGGCCTCGGTCCGAGCGCTCCATCCGAAATGTAGGAACTTCTGTCTGCTCGGCGGCGCGGCGAGCGCCGACGCGCCGCACGCACGCTCCAACTTCCTACATTTCGGTGGCGAGCGACGGCATCGCGAGCGCGGCCCGAACACGCGAGAAGGGGCGGGCCGCCAGGCCCGCCCCTTCGTCGTGACGGATGTCGCGCGCACGCGGCATCCGCTCAATTCATGCCCTGGTCAGTGACCGGGGAACTTCTCGATCGCCTTGGCGATGAGCGACTCGGCCTCTGCGGCGTCCGCCCAGCCCTCGGTCTTGACCCACTTGCCGGGCTCGAGGTCCTTGTAGTGCTCGAAGAAGTGCTCGATCTCCTTGCGCGTGAACTCGGGGATGTCGTTCACGTCCTGGATGTGGTTCCAGCGGGGGTCGCCGGCCGGCACCGCGACCACCTTGGCGTCGCCGCCGCCGTCGTCGGTCATGTGGAACACGCCGACGGGGCGCACCTTGACCCCGACGCCCGGGAACAGCGGGTAGTCGAGCAGCACGAGCACGTCCAGCGGGTCGCCGTCGTCGCCGAGCGTATCCTCGAAGAAGCCGTAGTCGGTGGGGTAGACGAAGGTCGTGTAGAGCACGCGGTCGAGGAACACGCGACCCGTCTCGTGGTCGACCTCGTACTTGTTGCGGCTCCCCTTCGGGATCTCGATGATCGCGGCGTACTCGCCCATGTGGTTCTCCTCGTGGTTGGAAGCTCGTGCTCGAACTCGGCCCGCGGCCCGGTCGGAACGGGGCGCGATCGGCGGAATAAGGTTACTTGATGCCTTCCGACGAGCTGCCTGCCGAGCGTCGTCCCCGCCTGACGCCGCCGATCGCCGACGTGCGCCGGGCGGTCAGGGCGGTGCTTCCGGATGCCGCGGGCGCCGCCTCGTCCGATGCCGCCCCGCTCGTGCTCGTGGCCCTGTCGGGCGGCGCCGACTCGCTCGCGCTCGCCGCAGCGACCGCCTTCGAGGCGCCGCGCGCCGGACTCAGCGCCGGCGCGGTGATCGTCGACCACGGGCTGCAGGATGCCTCCGCCGAGGTCGCCGCGCGAGCCGCCGACGCCGCGCGCGCCCTCGGGCTCGACCCGGTCGTGGTGCGCCGGGTCCAGGTGACGGGGGAGGGCGGCCCCGAGGCATCCGCCCGTGACGCCCGCTATGGCGCGCTCGATGCGGTGGCCGCCGAGACCGGCGCGGCGCTCGTGCTGCTCGGCCACACCCTCGACGACCAGGCCGAGACCGTGCTCCTCGGGCTCGCCCGCGGGTCGGGCACCGCGAGCCTCGCGGGCATGCCGGCCCGCTGGGGCCGCTACGCGCGTCCACTCCTCGGCATCCGCCGCTCGACCACGCGGCAGGCGTGCCTCGACGCGGGGCTCGAGCCGTGGGACGACCCGCACAACGCCGACCCCGCCTACACGCGCGTCCGCGTGCGGGAGCGGGTGCTGCCCGTGCTCGAGGCCGAGCTCGGGCCGGGAGTCGCCGAGGCGCTCGCCCGCACGGCCGAGCAGCTGCGCGAGGACGACGAGGCGTTCACCAGCCAGATCGACGAGTTCATCGAGGAGATCTGCGAGCCCGCCGAGGCCGGCATCGCGGTCTCGGTCGGGGTGCTCGAGGCGAACCCCGCGGCCCTCCGGCAGCGGATCATCCGGCACGTGCTGTCGAGCGAGTTCGGCGTCGCGCTCTCGCGTGCGCAGACGCTCGAGGTCGCCCGCCTCGTGACCGACTGGCACGGGCAGGGTCCGCTCGACCTGCCCGGCGGCGTGCGGGCGTCGCGCTCGGGCCGGCACGTGTTCTTCTCCACCACGGGCTCGACCGAGGTGCTGCCGCACGACCACTGAGCCCGCGACCACTGAGGCGGGCGGGCACAGCGTAGGCTCGTGGCATCCGTTCGCCCACGACACCAGGGAGCACAGGCATGGACGCGCGCGAGATCGAGGCCGACCTGACCGAGGTGCTCGTCACCGAAGCCGAGATCCACGCGAAGCTCGCCGAGCTCGCCCGGCGCATCGAGGCCGACTACGAGGGCAAGGACATCCTGCTCGTCGGCGTGCTGAAGGGCGCCGTCATGGTCATGGCCGACCTCGCCCGCGAGCTGCGACCGCACGTGAACATGGACTGGATGGCCGTGTCGTCGTATGGCGCGGGCACGCAGTCGAGCGGCGTCGTGCGCATCAACAAGGACCTCGACACCGACCTCACCGGGCGCCACGTGCTCATCGTCGAGGACATCATCGACTCGGGCCTCACCCTCAGCTGGCTGCTCGGCAACCTCGAGTCGCGCGGAGCGGCGTCGGTCGAGATCTGCGCGCTGCTGCGCAAGCCCGACGCCGCCAAGGTCGAGGTCGGCGTGAAGTACCTCGGCTTCGACATCCCGAACCAGTTCGTCGTCGGCTACGGGCTCGACTACGCCGAGCGGTACCGCAACCTCCGCGACGTGGCGATCCTCGCGCCGCACGTCTACAGCTGAGCGGGCGGCGCCGCCCGGCGGGTGTGCACCGCAGCAGGCTCGCGGGTGACCGCCCGGCTTCCGGCCCTGTGCCGGGGGCGACGCAGGCCCTAGAGTCATCGCCATGGGCGATGGCCGGCGCCGCACCACTCTGCGCGACGCTGGCGCTGCCTTCGCAAGCAACTGGCTGAACCCGAACCTGCGCCGTGCGCAGCTCAGCTTCCTCGGCGCCTGGACCGCCGAGTGGGCCTTCACCGTGGCGCTCGGCATCGTCGCCTACCGCGACGGTGGTGTGGCGGCCGTCGGGCTCGTCGGGCTGCTGCGCATGGTGCCCTCCGCGATCCTCGCCCCACTGCTCTCGCCGATCGCCGACCGGGGGCGCCGCGAGCGGGTCCTCATCCTCGTCTCCATCGTGCGCGGCATCGCGACCGCCGCTGCCGCCGTCGTCGTCGCGGTCTCGGGCCCCTCGGCGGTCATCTACGCGCTCGCCGTGCTGTCGACGATCGCGGCCACCCTCTACCGCCCGGCGCATTCCGCCCTCCTGCCCTCGCTGTGCAGCACCGGGCACGAGCTCGCCAGCGCCAACATGGTGCGCGGCCTGCTCGACTCCGCGGCGACCCTGGTCGGGCCGCTGCTCGCGGCGGTGCTCCTCCAGTTCACCGGGGTGGACGTCGTCTTCTGGGTCGCCGCGGGCGCCTCGTTCCTGGCGGCGGCCCTCCTGGTGCGATTGCGCTACGACGCCCCACCCCGGCCGGCCGCGCCGAGCCGTCCGAACCTCATCCGTGAGGCGGTCGAGGGGGTGCGGGCGGTCGCCGGCAATCGCGACCTGACCCTCATCCTCGGGCTCGCGGCGGCGCAGGCGCTGACCCGCGGGGCGCTGACGGTCTTCTCCGTGGTGGTCGCCATCGAGCTCCTGGGCACCGGCGAGCCCGGCGTCGGGGCGCTGATGACCGCGGTCGGGGTGGGCGCGGTGCTGGGGTCGCTCGGCGCGTCGCTCCTCGTCGGATCCGGGCGCCTCGGCGGGTGGTTCGCCGTCGGGGTGGGCCTCTGGGGGCTGCCGCTCACGCTCGTCGCCCTCGTCCCCCAGCAGTCGGCGGCGCTGGCGCTCCTGGCCTTCATCGGAGTGGGCAATGCCCTGATCGACCTCGCCGGCTTCACCCTCATCGCCAGGATGGCCCCCGACGAGGTGCTCGGACGCGTCTTCGGCGTGCTGGAGAGCCTCGTGGCGGTCTTCATCGGGATCGGTGCCGTCGTCGCCTCGACGATGATCGAGTGGTTCGGCGTCCAGACCGCGCTGATCGCGATCGGGCTGGTGTGCCCCGTGCTCGCCGTGGTGTCCTGGCGTCGCCTGCGCGGGCTCGACCGGTCCGTCGACGCGCTCGATGCCCAGATCGGGCTGCTGCAGCGGGTGCCGATGCTGCGGCCGCTGCCACTGCCGTCGATCGAGCGGCTGGCACGCGGCCTCGAACCGGTCGCCGTCCCCGCGGGCGCGGCCGTGTTCACGCAGGGCGACGTCGGCGACCGCTACTACGTGATCGCGTCCGGCGACGCCGACGTGGTGGGCGACGGCCGGGTGGTGGCGTCGCTCGGCCCGGGGGAGGGCTTCGGCGAGATCGCCCTGCTCCGGCGCACCCGTCGCACGGCGACCGTCGTGGCGAGGAGCCCGCTCGAACTGCAGTCACTCGGCTCCGAGCGGTTCCTCCCCGTGGTCCTCGGCTACACCGCGAGCGCGACCGAGGCCGCCGCGACGGTCGACGACCTGCTGCACCGCTACGAGCCGACGGAGTCGCACGGGGAGCCGCCGCCGCCCCCTCCGTGAGCGGGCGCCCCGAACGGGTTCATTGTGCACCGGGGGCTTTGGTGCGACCCTTGGGCATGGAATCCGGCCGCGCCGTCCTGCTCATCGCCGACATCGGTGGCTACACCGAGTACATGAGCACCCATCGGATGAGCCTCGCGCACGCCGAGGTGAACACCGCGCGCATGCTCGACAAGATGATCGACGCCGCCCCGGGCTTCGACCTCATCGAGATCGAGGGCGACGCCGCGTTCCTCTCGAGGCAGGCCGCCGACGATGACACGGATGCCGCGGTCGACGACATCCTCGACGCCGCCGTCGCGATGCACCGGGCCTTCCACCTCGAGCGGCGGTACGTCGCGGCGAACCTGTGCCCGTGCAACGGATGCAAGGGCGCCGCCGACCTCAAGCTGAAGTTCGTCGCGCATGTCGGCGACGTGGCCATCCAGAGCATCCGCGATCGGGTGAAGCTCGTCGGGATCGACGTCATCCTCGTGCATCGCCTGCTGAAGAACCCGGTCGGGGTCCCCGAGTACGTCCTCGTTTCCGAGGAGCTGTACCGCACGGGGGAGGACGCGATGCGCGGCCCCGTGCACGAGGTCGAACCCGAACTCGAGGGCTTCGGCCCGGTGCACGCCTACTTCGTCGACGTCGCCGACCTCGACGGCTCGGCGGAGCCGTTGCCCGCGCCTTCGCTCGGCGGCCGGCTCGGGCGCACCTTCGCGGCGGCCGGCAAGGGGCTGCCCTACATGGTGGGGCTCAAGGGGTATCGCGCCGCGGCATCCGCCGGCTGAGCAGCCGCGCCCGACGGCTGCTGACCAGCCCTCAGCGAACACGTGGCCTGCATCCAGCATCGCGACGGTAGCCTTGCACCACCATGAACATGAAGAAGATCCTGCGCGGGCCGATCATCTACATCCTGCTCGCGATCGTCGCCGTGTGGATCGGATCGAGCCTCATCACCGCCTCCGGCTTCAAGGAGGTCTCGACCCAGCAGGGCCTCGAGCTCCTCAGCGACGGCAAGGTGGCCTCGGCGAAGATCGTCGACGGCGAGAACCGCGTCGACCTCACGCTGGCCAAGCCCGATGACGAGCTCGGGTCGCAGGTGCAGTTCTACTACGTCACGCCTCGCGGCGAAGACGTGGTGAACGCGGTCGACGCGGCGAACCCGAAGGACGGCTTCAACGACGAGGTGCCGCAGCCGAACTGGTTCCTGTCGATGCTCGGCATCCTGCTGCCGCTCGTGCTGATCGGCCTCTTCTTCTGGATCATGCTGTCCGGCATGCAGGGCGGCGGCAACCGCGTCATGCAGTTCGGCAAGTCCAAGGCCAAGCTCGTCTCGAAGGAGAGCCCGAAGGTCACCTTCGACGACGTCGCCGGTGCTGACGAGGCCATCGAGGAGCTCCAGGAGATCAAGGAGTTCCTCAAGGAGCCTGCGAAGTTCCAGGCCGTCGGTGCCCGCATCCCCAAGGGCGTGCTGCTCTACGGTCCTCCCGGAACGGGCAAGACCCTCCTCGCGCGCGCCGTCGCGGGCGAGGCCGGTGTGCCGTTCTACTCGATCTCGGGCTCAGACTTCGTCGAGATGTTCGTCGGCGTCGGCGCGAGCCGCGTTCGCGACCTCTTCGACCAGGCCAAGCAGAACGCTCCGGCGATCATCTTCGTCGACGAGATCGACGCCGTCGGCCGGCACCGCGGTGCGGGCCTCGGCGGCGGCCACGACGAGCGCGAGCAGACCCTGAACCAGCTGCTCGTCGAGATGGACGGCTTCGACCCGAAGACGAACGTCATCCTCATCGCGGCGACGAACCGCCCCGACATCCTCGACCCCGCGCTGCTGCGCCCGGGCCGCTTCGACCGCCAGATCGGCGTCGACGCGCCCGACCTCAAGGGCCGCCAGCGCATCCTCGAGGTGCACTCCATGGGCAAGCCGCTCGCCAAGGGCGTCGACCTCGAGGTGCTCGCGCGCAAGACGCCGGGCTTCACGGGCGCCGACCTGGCCAACGTGCTCAACGAGGCCGCGCTGCTCACGGCGCGCTCGAACGCGCAGCTCATCGACAACCGTGCCCTCGACGAGGCCGTCGACCGCGTCATCGCCGGTCCGCAGCGCCGTACCCGCGTCATGAAGGACAAGGAGAAGCTCATCACTGCCTACCACGAGGGCGGCCACGCCCTCGCCGCGGCGGCGATGAACTACACCGACCCCGTGACGAAGATCACGATCCTGCCGCGCGGTCGCGCCCTCGGCTACACGATGGTGCTGCCGCTGGAGGACAAGTACTCGATCAGCCGCAACGAGCTGCTCGACCAGCTCACCTACGCGATGGGCGGCCGCGTCGCCGAGGAGATCGTGTTCCACGACCCCTCGACGGGCGCGTCGAACGACATCGAAAAGGCCACCTCGACCGCGCGCAAGATGGTCACCGAGTTCGGCATGAGCGCGAACGTCGGCGCCGTGAAGCTCGGCCAGTCGCAGGGCGAGGTGTTCCTCGGCCGTGACATGGGCCACCAGCGCGACTACTCCGAGGAGATCGCCGAGCGGGTCGACGCCGAGGTGCGCTCGCTCATCGAGCAGGCGCACGACGAGGCCTGGCAGGTGCTCAACGACAACCGCGACATCCTCGACCACCTCGCGGCCGAGCTGCTCGAGCACGAGACGCTCGACCACAACCAGATCGCCGAGATCTTCAAGGACGTGCGACGCCTGCCCGAGCGCCCGCTCTGGCTCTCGAGCGACCGTCGCCCCGTCTCCGACCGCCCGCCGATCGCCTTCCCCACCGCGAAGGCGCCGATCGACCAGGGCGCCGTCGACGGCGGCGTGGACTCGGGCGACACGCCCCTCGAGGAGCCGGCCGCATCCCGCGCATCCCGCTCGAAGCCGCGGCCCGCGACGGCGTAGTCGACCGACCCGAAGAGGGGGTGCCATGGCCGGTGTCGACACCGGGCGCATCGAGCGCGCCGTGCACGAGATCCTGCTCGCGATCGGCGAGGACCCGACGCGGCCCGGCCTCGAGCGCACCCCCCAGCGGGTCGCCGAGGCCTACGCAGACTTCTTCGGCGGGCTCCAGGTCGACCCGCTGAGCCACCTCGCCGACACCGTGCCCATCGGGGCGACGGATGCCGGGGTGCCGGCGACCTCCGACGCCGTCGTGCTGCGCGACCTCGCGTTCCGGTCGGTGTGCGAGCACCACCTGCTGCCCTTCGTCGGCACCGCCCACGTGGCCTATCTGCCCGGCGACCGGGTGGTCGGGCTCGGCCGCATCCCCGCCGTGATCGAGACGCTCGCGGCGCGGCCGCAGCTGCAGGAGCGGCTCGCCGAGGAGATCGCGGACACCCTCCAGGCGGGTCTCGACCCCAAGGGCGTGCTGGTGGTGCTCGACGCGCAGCACCGCTGCGTCACCACCCGTGGCTCCCGCCAGGAGCGCAGCTCGACCATCACGATCGCGAGCCGCGGCGCGCTCGCCGAGCCGGCCGCGCGCAGCGAGATCATCGCGCTCATCGGAGCCCACGAACGTGACTGATCCGGTGCCCACGCTGGTGATGGGCGTCGTGAACGTGACGCCCGACTCGTTCAGCGACGGTGGGCGCTGGTTCGACGCCGAGGCCGCCGTCGCGCACGGCCTCGAGCTCGCCGCCGAGGGCGCCGACGTGCTCGATGTCGGCGGCGAGTCCACGCGTCCGGGTGCCGCGCGCGTCGAGCCCGACGAGGAGCTGCGCCGGGTCGTGCCCGTCGTGCGCGAACTCGCCGGCCGCGGCATCCGGGTCAGCGTCGACACCATGCGGGCGGCCACCGCCGTCGCCGCCGTGGAGGCGGGGGCCGAGATCATCAACGACGTCTCGGCGGGGCTCGCGGATGCCGCGATGGCGCCCATCGTGGCCGAGACGGGCGCGCACTACGTGGCGATGCACTGGCGCGGGCACTCCGACCGCATGGACTCGCTCGCGGAGTACCGCGACGTGGCGGCCGAGGTGCGCGACGAGCTCGCGGCCCGCGTCGACGCGCTCGTCGCCGCGGGCGTGGCCTCCGACCGGATCATCCTCGACCCGGGGCTCGGCTTCGCGAAGCGCGGGGCGCAGAACTGGGAGCTGCTCGGGCGGCTCGACGTGCTCGGCGAGTTGGGGTTGCCCATCCTCGTGGGGGCCTCGCGCAAGCGGTTCGTGGGGTCACTGCTCCCCGAGGGGTCGCCGATGGAGGACCGCGACCTGCCGACCGCCGTCATCAGCGCCCTCTCCGCACAGGCCGGAGCCTGGGGGGTGCGCGTGCACGACGTGCGCGGCACGAGGCGGGCGCTCGACGTCCTCGGGGCGTGGCAGAGTGGACGACGTGGCTAGGACGCGCGACCGTATCACCCTCACCGGCCTGCGCGTGCGCGCGCACCACGGCGTCTTCGACTTCGAGCGCGAGCACGGGCAGGAGTTCGTGATCGACGTGTCCGTCGCGGTCGACCTCGCCGCCGCGGCATCCGGCGACGACCTCGGCAGCACCGTGCACTACGGCGAGCTCGCCGAGGCCGTGGTCGCGGCCGTCGAGCGCGACCCGGTCGACCTCATCGAGACGGTCGCCGAGCGGGTGGCCGCCGTCGCGCTGGGCTACCCGGCGGTCGACGAGGTCGAGGTCACGGTGCACAAGCCCGAGGCGCCCATCCCTGTGCCGTTCGCGGATGTCGCGGTCACCGTCGTGAGGGGGCGCGCATGAGCCGCGCCGTCATCGCCTTCGGCGCCAACCTCGGCGAACGCGAGGCCACGATCGCGTCCGCGACGCGCGCCCTCGCCGAGTCGCCGGGCGTCGAGCTCGTCGCGGTCTCGCCCGTGTACGAGACGGCCGCCATCACCGACGCGGGCGTCGACGCCGACGCGCCGGGCTACCTCAACGGCGTGGTCGTGATCGACACGGTGCTCGCGCCGCTCGACCTGCTCGACCTCCTGCAGGCCATCGAGACCCAGCACGGCCGCGTGCGCACGACGCACTGGGGCGATCGCACCCTCGACCTCGACCTCATCGACGTCGACGGCATCGAGCTCGCGAGCGAGCGGCTCACGTTGCCGCACCCGCGCGCCTGGGAGCGCGCGTTCGTGCTGCAGCCGTGGCTCGACGTCGACCCCGACGCCGTGCTGCCCGGCCGCGGGCCGGTCGCCGTGCTGCGCCGCGAGGCCCGCGACGAGGTGGTGCGCCGATGAAGCGCACCCACGCGTCCACGATCGTCGCGTTCGTGCTCGCCGGCGTCGTCGCGGGCTACCTGATCGATCTGGCCATCGTCTCCGCCGGGGCGAACGCCATCGTGCCGCCCCTGTCGCTGCCGATCACCCTCACGGGCGTCGGCGTGCTCGTCGTGGCGTTCGCGTGGCCGGTGCGCCGGGCCGTCAAGGGCAAGGCCACCAAGCACCTCGACCCGTTCCGGGCGATGCGCACGGCCGTGCTCGCGAAGGCGTGCAGTCTGAGCGGATCGCTCGTGTTCGGGTTCGGCCTCGGCATCACGGTGTTCCTCCTCACCCGCAGCGTGGTGCCCTCGCCCGAGACGGTCTGGATCGCGTTCGCCACCGCGATCGGGGCAGGCCTCCTGCTCGCCGGCGGCCTCGTCGCCGAGGCGTTCTGCACCCTCCCGCCCGACGAGCCCGAGACCGAGAAGGAAGGGCACGTGCATGCCTGAGATCCGCGACGCCCACGCCGGCGAGCCGCCGGCGGTCGAGCCCGCGGCACCCGGTGACACCGGCTGGCTGCGCGTCTCGCCGAAGTACATCGTCGTCGAGGTGGTCGGGTCGCTCATCGGCATGGTCGTGTTCGTCGGCGCCTTCACCATCGCCTACCTGCTGTGGGGCCAGTGGTGGGCGCTCTGGGCCGCCATCGTCATCGGCGTCGCGTCGCTCGTGGGCATCGCGTTCGAGCCGCGGCGCGTGCGGTCCATCGGCTACCGCCTGCGAGAAGACGACCTCCTCTTCCGGCGCGGCATCATGTTCCAGCGGCAGGTCGCCGTGCCCTACGGCCGCATGCAGCTCGTCGACATCACCCGCGGCCCAGTAGCGCGCGCGCTCGGCCTCGCCGACCTCAAGTTCGTGACGGCCGCCGCCTCGACCGCCGTGACCGTGCCCGGCCTTCCGATGGAGGAGGCCGATCGGCTGCGCGACCAGCTCGTCGCGCTCGCCGAGACCCGCCGGGCGGGGCTGTGACCGCACCGGTCCGGCATCCGCCGGTCACGAACCTCGCCGACGGCGAGTGGCACCGGCTGCATCCGGCGAGCCCGCTCCTGCGTGGCGGCCTCGTGTTCATCGCCGTGCTCGGCTTCATCATCGCCAACCTCCGCGAGCGCGTCGTCGACATGTTCCTCGTGCTCTTCGCACCCGACCTCGACGACGGCTTCGACGTGCAGTACGAGCAGTGGCAGGGCGACTGGGCGAACGACCCGATCGGCGGCATCGTCACGAACGGGCTCGTCGGCTGGGCCATCCTCGCCGTCGCCCTCGTCATCGTCGCAGTGATCATCGGGTTCTGGCTGTCGTGGCGCATGCACACGTTCCGCATCACGAACGAGGCGGTGGAGGTGCGCAGCGGCATCCTGTTCCGCTCGCATCGGAGCGCCCGGCTCGACCGCATCCAGGGCATCAACGTCACGCGTCCGCTTTTCGCGCGCCTGTTCGGCACGGCCAAGCTCGAGGTCTCCGTGGCGGGGCAGTCGGCCAATGTCCAGCTCTCCTACCTCGGGTCGGCCCTCGCCGACGGACTGCGCGCCGACGTGCTCCGGCTCGCGTCGGGCGCGCGCGCCGAGCGGGCGGCGCTGGCTGCGGATGCCGCGGGCGCGACGCTTCCCGACTCGTCGAACCCTGCGCCCGGCACCCAGCAGCGCGCCAACGTCTCCGCGGTGCTCGGCCAGCGGGTCGACGAGTTCCTCGCGCCCGAGCTGGACCCGTCGCTCGCGCCCCCAGAGTCCGTGGTGCACCTGCCCCTCGGCCGGGTCATCGGCTCCACGCTCCTCGGCGGCTCGACGGCGTGGGCGGTCATCCTCGTCGCGATCATCGTGGTCGGCGTCACCACGGGGCAGCTGTGGGTGCTGTTCTCGTTCGTGCCCGCCGCGATCGGCCTCGTGAGCTACGTCTGGTCGCGCATCACGAAGTCGCTGCGGTACTCGATCGCCGGCACGCCCGACGGGGTGCGCATCGGCCACGGCCTGCTCTCGACCGGCAACCAGACCATCCCGCCGGGGCGCATCCACGCGATCGAGGCGAACCAGTGGATCCTCTGGCGCGCATTCGGGTGGTGGACGATCCGCATCAACGTGGCGGGCCAGTCGGTCAGTGCCGGCAACGATGCCGCGCAGCGCACCCTCGTGCTCCCCGTCGGCACGGTCGCCGACGTGCACCGGGTGCTCGGACTCCTGCTGCCCGACTCGGCGGCGGCGGTCGATCCGCTCGTCGACGCGGGCCTCACCGGCCGCGACGGCGGCGGGGGATTCTCGCGCACGCCGCGCCGGGCCGCCTGGCTGCGTCCGTTCTCCTGGCGCCGCATCGGGTGGGCGGCGGGCGACGGCGTCGTGCTCATCCGCCGGGGGTGGCTGCTGCGCAGCCTCGCGTTCGTGCCGCTCGCCCGCATGCAGTCGGTCGCCGTGAGCGTCGGTCCGGTGCAGCGGATGCTGCGGCTCGCCTCCGTGCGCATCCACACGGTCGCCGGCCCGGTCGTGCCGAACCTGCCCGACGCCGAGCGCGACGAGGCCGATCGCCTCTTCCAGCGGCTCGCCGACGAGGCCGTGGAACGGGCCGCGAGCGACACGTCGCACCACTGGGGCGCGCCCACGATCACCGGGGAGTCCACCGATGCCGGCTGAGCGCGCGGGCCGGCTCGGCGTCGGCACGATCGGCGCGGGGCGGGTGGGCGCCGTGCTCGCGTCCGCCCTGGCCAACGCGGGGCACGCGCTCACCGGCATCGCGGCGGTCTCGGCGCCGAGCCGCGAGCGAGCCGCGGTCATGCTGCCGGGCGTCCCCGTGCTGCCCATCCCCGACATCGTCGAGCGCAGCGAGCTCGTGCTGCTCGCCGTGCCCGAGTCCGACCTCGCGGCCCTCGTGGGCGGGCTCGCCGATGCCGGGGTCTGGCAGCCGGGGCAGCTCGTGCTGCACACGGCCGCCCGGTTCGGCACGGGAGTGCTCGACCCGGCACGACGGGCCGGGGCGATCCCGCTCGCCGCGCATCCCGCCATGTCGTTCACGGGCACGAGCATCGACCTCGCCCGCCTGCCGGGCACCTGGTTCGCCGTCACCGCGCCCGCGCCCGTGCTGCCGATCGCCCAAGCGCTCGTCGTCGAGATGGGCGGCGAGCCGTTCGTGGTCGCCGAGGACGACCGCGCGGCCTACGCGGAGGCGATCGACACCGCGGTGTCGTTCTCCACGGCGATCGTCGACCAGGCGAGCGGCCTCCTCGACGGCATCGGCGTCGGTCGCCCCGGCGCAGTCCTCGCGCAGCTCGTGCGCAGCTCCGTGGAGAACGCGCTCGCCAGGCACGACGCCGGACCGCTCGTCGACGGGGCGGGTACGATCGACGAGGTCGACACGGATCGGCCGCTGGGAGGTGGCGAGTGACCGAGGTCGCCGCGGGCACGCGCACGGTGCCGACCATCGCGGAGCTCAGGGCCCTGCTCGACGAGCGACGCGCCGCCGGGGCATCCGTCGCCCTCGTGCCCACGATGGGCGCACTGCACGACGGCCATCTCGCCCTGGTGCGCCGCGCACGGGAGCTCGCCGACGTGGTCGTGGTGTCGATCTTCGTGAACCCGCTGCAGTTCGGCCCCGGTGAAGACCTCGACCGCTATCCGCGCACGCTCGACGCGGATGTCGCGGCGCTCGCCGGGCTCGGCGTCGACATGGTGTTCGCGCCGTCGGTCGACGAGATGTACCCGCGCGGCCGTGACGCCGGCACGACGGTGCAGGCCGGACCGATCGGCGAGCGCTACGAGGGTGCGTCGCGCCCCGGGCACTTCAACGGGATGCTCACCGTCGTGGCGAAGCTGTTCGGCATCGCGCAGCCCGACGTGGCGCTCTTCGGGCAGAAGGACGCCCAGCAGGTGCACCTCGTCTCCCGCATGGTCGCCGACCTCGACCTGCCGCTGCGCATCGAGACGGTGCCCACGGTGCGCGAGCCCGACGGCCTGGCGCTCTCCAGCCGCAACCGCTTCCTCGGCGAGGCCGAGCGACGCGCCGCGCTCGTGCTCGCCGAGTCGCTGCGGGCCGCCGAGGCCGCAGCCGGCGAGGGCCCATCAGAGCTCCTCGCCGAGGGCGTGGCGGCCTTCGGCGACCACGACGGCGTGAGCCTCGACTACTTCGTCGTCGTCGACCCCGACACGTTCCTCCCCGTATCCGAGGACTTCCGCGGACGTGCCCTCGTGCTCGTCGCGGCGCTGGTCGGGTCGACCCGCCTCATCGACAACGCGTACGTCGAGGTCGGCGCGGCGGGCTGAGGTCTCGAGGCTTGGGTCTCGAGGCGTGAGGTCCCGTGGGCCCAGGCCCGCGACATCCGCTCAGGCTCGCCCAAGTAGGCTGGTGCACGCACGTTTCCGCGAACCGAGAGTGAACGATGGCCCAGACCCAGACGGATGCCGCGACCGAGCCCACGGCCCCCGAGACCGGCGCCGACGAGATCAGCGCCGACGAGATCTCCGAGCAGAAGGCCGTGCGGCTCGCCAAGCGCGAACGGCTGATCGCGGCATCCGATGACCTCGGGCTGGGCGCCTACCCGGTGCGCCTGCCGATCACGGCGACGATCCCCGAGGTGCGCGACCGCTTCGTGGGTCTGGGCGTCGACGAGGCGAGCGGCGAGCATGTCGGCCTCGCCGGGCGCGTCGTCTACTCCCGCAACACGGGCAAGCTCTGCTTCGCGACCCTCCAGTCGGGCGATGGCAGCCGCATCCAGGCGATGGTGTCGCTGGCAGAGGTGGGCGAGGAGTCGCTCGCCGAGTGGAAGGAGCTCGTCGACCTCGGCGACCACGTCTTCGTCGAGGGGGAGGTGATCACGAGCCGCCGCGGCGAGCTGTCGATCATGGTCAACGGGTGGCGCATCGCATCGAAGGCGATCCTGCCGCTGCCGAACCTGCACAACGAGCTGTCCGAGGAGACGCGCGTGCGCAGCCGCTACCTCGACCTCATCGCTCGTGAGCAGGCCCGCCGCAACGTCATCGACCGCGCCAAGGTCAACGCGAGCCTGCGCCGCACCTTCGACGGGCTGAGCTTCATCGAGGTCGAGACCCCGATGCTCCAGGTCATGCACGGCGGCGCCTCCGCCCGCCCCTTCGTCACGCACTCGAACGCGTTCGACACCGAGCTCTACCTGCGCATCGCGCCCGAGCTCTACCTCAAGCGCGCGGTCGTCGGCGGCATCGAGCGCGTCTACGAGATCAACCGCAACTTCCGCAACGAGGGCGCCGACTCCACGCACAGCCCCGAGTTCGCGATGCTCGAGGCGTACGAGGCCTACGGCGACTACACGACGATGGCCGACCTCACGCAGCAGCTGATCCAGGATGCCGCGATCGCCACGAGCGGCTCGCACGTCGTCACGTGGGCCGACGGCACCGAGTTCGACCTCGGCGGCGAGTGGGACCGCATCTCGATGTACGGCACGCTGTCGGATGCCGTGGGGGAGCCGATCACCGCCGAGACGCCGATCGAGCGGCTCAAGGAGCTCGCCGACGCCGAGGGCATCGAGATCGACCACCCGCTGCCCGGCAAGTTCGTCGAAGAGCTCTGGGAGCACCACGTCAAGGGCTCCCTGCACCGCCCCACGTTCGTCATGGACTTCCCGCTCGACACCTCGCCGCTCGTGCGCGCGCACCGGTCGACGCCGGGCGTCGTCGAGAAGTGGGACCTCTACGTGCGCGGCTTCGAGCTGGCCACCGGCTACTCCGAGCTCGTCGACCCGGTCGTGCAGCGCGAGCGCTTCGTCGAGCAGGCGAAGCTCGCGGCGGGCGGCGACCCCGAGGCGATGCGCCTCGACGAGGAGTTCCTGCGCGCGCTCGAGTTCGGCATGCCGCCGTCGGGTGGCATGGGCATGGGCATCGACCGGCTGCTCATGGCGCTCACCGGCCTCGGCATCCGCGAGACGATCCTCTTCCCACTGGTCAAGTGAGCCGACCTTCCCACCGATGAGCGGATGCCGCAGATGAACGACTACCTCCCGAAGCGCGAGCTCGAGCCCGACCCCGACCCGAAGCGCCCGTCGAACACGCGCCTCGCGATCTGGATCATCGTGGGCGCGATCGGCCTGTACCTGCTCGGCTCGGGCATCTGGGGCATCGTCACCGGCGGCTGACGCCGAAACCGGGCCGAACCCGTATCCTTGAGGGGCTATGAACGAATTCTGGGCGAACGCCATCTGGTCGGTCGCGCCGACCGTGCTCATCGGGCTGATCTTCTGGTTCGTGATGCGCGCGATCATCCGCGCCGACCGCAGTGAGCGCAAGGCGTACGCCCGCATCGAGGCGGAAGAGCGAGCCAAGCTCGGGCGCGAACACCCCGCCGGATGACGATCGACATCACGACGTCGCAGATCACTGCGCTCGTCGCTGCTGCGGTCATCCTCATCGACCTCGTCATCCGCGTCATCGCGGTCATCGTCGTGCCGCGCAATCGCCGGCCGACGGCGGGCATGGCGTGGCTGCTCGCCATCTTCTTCATCCCCATCCTCGGCATCCTCGTCTTCTGGCTGATCGGCAACCCGAAGCTCCCGAAGCACCGCCGTGAGAAGCAGGCCGAGGTCGACGAGTTCATCCGCGAGTCGACGCACGGCGTCGAGCGGGTCAGCGACAGCACCACGTGGCCGCGCTGGTTCGACGGGGTGGTGCGCCTCAACCGCACGCTCGGCGCGATGCCCCTCATCGGCTCGAACAGCGCCAGCCTGATCGGCGACTACCAGGGCTCGCTCGACGCCATGACCGAGGCGATCGACGGCGCCGAGCGCTACGTGCACGTCGAGTTCTACATCTTCGCCTACGACCGCACGACGGCGGCGATGTTCGACGCGCTCGGCGCTGCCGTCGCGAGGGGCGTCGAGGTGCGGGTGCTGCTCGACCACATCGCGTCGTTGCGCGTGAAGGGCTACCGCAAGACCCTGAAGCGCCTCGACCGCATGGGGGTGCGCTGGCAGCTGATGCTGCCGGTGCAGCCCCTGAAGGGCCGCTACCAGCGGCCCGACCTGCGCAACCATCGCAAGATCCTCGTCGTCGACGGCGAGGTCGGCTTCATGGGCTCGCAGAACATCATCGACCGCTCGTACAACAAGCGGTCGAACATCCGTCGCGGCCTGAAGTGGAAGGAACTGGTCGCCCGCGTCGAGGGCCCGATCGTCTCGGGCCTCGAGGGGATCTTCCTCACCGACTGGTACCTCGAGACCGGCGAGGCGCCGATGCGCGAGATCGTGCCGCTCGGGCAGGCGGGCGAGGCGCAGGACTTGGACTGCCAGGTCGTGCCGAGCGGACCGGGGTACAACAACGAGAACAACCTGAAGCTGTTCCTCGCCCTGATGTACGCGGCGCAGGAGCGCATCATCCTCACGAGCCCCTACTTCGTGCCCGATGAGGCGATGCTCCGGGCGATCAGCGGCGCCACCCAGCGCGGCGTGCACGTCGAGCTCTTCGTCTCGGAGATCGGCGACCAGGCCCTCGTCTACCACGCGCAGCGGTCGTACTACGAGGCGCTGCTGCGCGCCGGCGTGAAGATCTGGCTCTACCAGTCGCCGTTCATCCTGCACTCGAAGCACTTCACGATCGACGAGGACGTCGCCGTCATCGGGTCGAGCAACATGGACATCCGTTCCTTCGAGCTCAACATGGAGGTGTCGCTCCTCGTGCGCGGCGCGTCGTTCGTGCGCGAGATGCGCGCGGTCGAGGACGGCTACCGGCGGAACAGCCGCGAGCTCACGCTCGACGAGTGGCTGACCCAGCCACTGCGGTCGACGATCCTCGACAACCTCGCGCGGCTGACCTCCGCGCTGCAGTAGGCGTCACCCGTCGGCGCCGGACGGTCGGCCGGATTCTGAGGAATCGTTCCGTTTCTTCCGCAGAGTCGATAGAGTCCGACTGAGGCAGCACCCCGCGAACT
Organism: Agromyces sp. P2_B3; assembly: GCF_056404815.1. Lineage (NCBI taxonomy): Bacteria > Bacillati > Actinomycetota > Actinomycetes > Micrococcales > Microbacteriaceae > Agromyces > Agromyces sp. P2_B3. Next base: position 526,103 of record NZ_JBFUDH010000001.1, read on the forward strand.
CCGAGTGCTCGGGGTCTCGGGGTGCGGCTGAGAGGACGTTCATGTCTCGCACCCGGGCCGTCTCCCTTGCGGCAGTCGCTGCGTTGCTCGGCGCCTTCCTCGCACCCATCGTGGTGGCCGGGCCGGCGAACGCCGCGACGCTCACGCCCTCCGGTCTCGACACGGGGTTCCAGCTCGATGGCGACAAGACGGGCGGCACGCCGCCGAACACCTTCGACTGGGACAGCTTCCTGACGCCGCCTCAGCCCGACGGCGATTTCACGTTCACCCCGACCGGCGCCTACACGACCGCCGACGGGTACCCGTCGACGGGCATCCTCGACGCCACGTTCGACTGGGACAACGGCTCGCTCGCCGCCTCGTGCTCTGCCACGGGGACGGATGCCACGGGCGCGCCCGGCAGCCAGACGCCGAACACCATCCCGTGGGCGCCCGGACCCTCGAACGTGAACGACAAGGGCGATCTCTGCAGCACGGCGTCGGCCTACGAGGTCGTGACCTCGCCCGACGGCATCCGGCACCTCGTGCTCTACAACTACTGGACGCGGCTGGTCGGCAACGGCAGCCTCAGCGTGCTGCAACTGCTCGAGGGGCCGGCGCTGGGCCGTTGCGACGACATCCTCGTGGTGTTCGACTACGACTCGAGCGGGTCGACCGTGACCGTGCAGTTCCGGCGCTGGGCACCCGTCCTTGGTGATGCGTGCGCGAACCCCAATGCTCCCGGGGCGTGGCTCCCGACGGGCGACCCGATCGACTTCGCATGGGCCGTCGGCGTGCGCACCGAGGGTCCCCTGCCGGTCGGGAACCAGCCGCAGGCGACGTTCGGCGAGTTCGGCGTCGACCTCACCGCCGCCGGTCTCTTCAGCCCGCAGGAGTGCACGACGTTCCGGGTCTCCACGATGCTCACCCGCACGGGCGCGGACTTCGGCGCGCAGACGCAGGACTACTACGTGCCCGACGCGGACGCGCTCACCGTGGCGAACTGCGGCACGCTCAGCGTCACGAAGGACACGCTGCCCGCCGGCATCGACAGTGACGATCGCTTCGACACCCTCATCGACCGCACTGGCGGAGGGATCGTGCTGCCGGCGACGGACGCGACCGAGATCGCCGACGACATCGGCATCGGCGAGACGAACACCTACGAGGGCGTGCTCGCGGCCGACGATTACCAGTTGGTCGAGACCGTCTCGGGCCCGTGGGCGATGCAGTCGATGCGCTGCGCCACGGTGCAGCCGGGCACCAGCCAGGCCATCGAGTTCGTCCTCGACGATCCGTCCGACGTGTTCACCGTGTACCCGTCGACCATCACGACGTGCCGCATCGTCAATGCCACCTCGACGGTGACCGTGACGAAGCAGACCCTGCCCGACGGTGCGGCCCAGGCCTTCGCCTTCGACATCGGCGGGCAGTCGGCATCGCTCAGCGACGGCCAGAGCGCGACGTTCGCCTTCGCGCCCGGCACTGAGGTGGACATCTCCGAGGTGGTGCCCGACGGCTGGCTCGACAGCGCCGAGATCACCTGCAACGCCCCCGGCGCGATCGTCGACGAGACCGTTCCGAGTGCGACCGTGACGACGGTCGCCGGACTGGATGTCGCGTGCACGTTCACGAACACCCAGCTCGCCACCATCCGCATCGCGAAGGAGCTCTTCGACCCGGCCGGCGGCGGCACGTTCGACTTCACCGGCGACTGGACGACCGGGGACCCCCTCCTTCCGGCCGACGGCTCGTTCTCGATCGACGCCGCGACCGGCGACGGCGTCGACTACTTCGCCACCTTCACGGGCGTCGAGCCGGGTGACTACAGCGTGACCGAGCTCCCCGACGCCGACACCCTCTTGGTGACGCTCCTCTGCACCATCGACGGCCAGGACGTCTTCTTCGAGGACACGCCGACCGCCGACTTCACGCTCGCCCCCGGGGCGACGGTGACCTGCTACTACACGAACGCGGTTCCGGGCCAGATCTTCGTGCTCAAGGAGACCGTGCCGTTCGAGTACGACCAGGACTTCGCCTTCGAGTTCGAGTCCGAGGGCGACCCGACCGTCCCGTTCACGCTCAACGCCGGCGTGCAGGACCAGGCGACGTGGGCGAGCGACCCGCTGCCGGGAGGCACCTACACCGTCACCGAACTCGGCGGCGTCACAGACTGGGCGCTCACCGACATCACGTGCAACGTGCCCGGCGGCAGCTTCACGCCGAATCTCGACGATGGCACCGCGGTGATCGAACTGCCCGACACCGGCATCGCCGGATGCCGCTTCACGAACACCGCGACACCCGGCCAGGCGACGGTCACGAAGACCGCGACCGGGATCGCCGACGGATTCGACTGGTCGTTCGACTTCGACCTCGTGAACGACGACACCGGGGAGGTGCAGACCCTTCCGGTCGACACCGCGAATCCGGCCGCGACGTTCAGCGACCTGATGCCGGGCGTGAACTACACGCTGCGCGAGGTGCCGGCGGCCGGCTGGACCTCCACGCTGGCGTGTACCGGCCTCGACGACCTCGACCCCGCGACGGTCGGATGGCAGTTCGTCGGGCCGCCCGCCTTCGACCTCGAGTGCACCGCCGAGAACACGGCGACTCCCGGGGACGTCACCATCACCAAGAGCGTCACCACGGTCGCCGACACGCTCGACTGGGGCTTCGAGTTCACCCTCGATCCGGCCGACGGCGTCACGCCCGGCGCCACCCAGACCGTGACCGGCACGGGGCCCACGACGGGATCGGCGACGTGGCAGGGGCTCCTGCCGGGAGTGACCTACACGCTCGTCGAGACCGATGCCGACGGCTGGATCGAGGGCCAGATCCAGTGCCAGGCGGGTCAGCTCGCCGACCTCGACACCGCCGCGGCGGGCTTCCAGTTCGTCGCCCAGCCAGGGCTCAGCCTCGCCTGCACCGTGTCGAACACGCCGGAGCCCATCGACCTGACCATCACCAAGACGGCGCTCGGCGGTGACGGCACCTTCCAGTTCGTGCTGACGCCGATCGATCCCGTGGGCGAGGCGATGGTGGGCTCCACCGCGACGAGCGGCGGCACTGGCGTCGCAACCTTCACCGACCTCGTCGCGGGCACGACCTACCGGCTCGAGGAGCTCGAGTTCGCCGACTGGATCAGCGGCGAACTCGTGTGCGACGTCACCCGGGCCGGCGGCGGAATAGAGGACCTCGTCCTCACGGCCTTCACGGTGCAGGCGGGCGACAACGTGGCGTGCTCGATCACGAACGAGGCCGTCGGCACGATCGTCATCGCGAAGAACGTCGAGGGCGACGACGGCACGTTCTCGTTCGTCGGCGACTGGGCCGAACCGCCCGACTTCACGATCGAGACGACGGAGGGCACCGGTTCGGCCGTGTTCCCCGGGGTCGCACCGGGCACCTACACGGTCGAGGAGCTCGCGCAGGCCGGATACGAGAACACCGACCTCGTCTGCGTCGACGGTGACGACGGCGGCACCCCGTCGAGCGACCAGGGACTCGTCGGCACGATCGAGCTCGATCCGGGCGAGACCGTCGTCTGCACCTACACGAACGCGCAATGGGGGTCGATCGTCGTCGACAAGACGACGGTACCCACCGGCTCGCCGCAGTCCTTCGACTTCGAGTGGGGGCCTGACGGTGAGGCATTCTCGCTGACCGACGAGGCGGACCCGTACTCCACCGGGCTGGTCCCGCCGGGCACCTACACGGTGACCGAGACCTCCGAGCACCTCCGGTGGCGGCTCACCGGACTGGAGTGCGTCGGCGCCGAGGTCGAGCCGATCGTCGACGGCCGGTCCGTCGAGGTGGTGGTGCCGCTGGCGACCACCGTGTTCTGCACGTTCGAGAACACCGAGCTCACGGGCGTGACGGTGCAGAAGGACCTCATCGGAGCGCCGGTCCTCGACGGCAGCGGCAACGTGACGGTGCGCTACGGGATCACCGTGACGAACACGTCGTCGTTCGAGCAGCCCTACGACCTGCGCGACCGGATCCGGTTCGGCGGGGGCATCACCATCCAGAGCGCCACGGTCGCCTCGGCCGACGGCGTCGTGGTGAACAGCGGCTGGGACGGACGGAACGACGTGCTCGTCGCCGCGGCGGCGCTGCTCGGCTCGAGCGCGGTGCACACCTACACGGTGACCGTGGTCGCGCACGTGCCACCGAACCTCACGCTCGAGCAGGCCGACTGCGCGGTGGCCTCCGGACAGGAGAACTCGGGCTTCCTCAACACCGCGACGATCTCGTTCTGGGACGGCGAGGGCTCCGACGAGGATGACGCGTGCGCGAGCGTGCCCGTCGCGGTGCCGACGGTGCTGTCGTCGACCGGCGTCAGCCTCACGGCGCTGTGGGTCGGCCTGCTGCTGATGCTCGGCGGAGCAGCCGCACTGCTGGCGCGCCGGGCGCGTTCGCAGCGTCGCTGACGACCGGATGCCGCCTCGCCGCCGTCAGTGACGGGGCTTCAACCGCACGGTCGACAGCTCGGGCGCGGGGAGCGGGTCGCCGTCGAACCCGTCGACCGCGCCGAAGCGCCCGTCGGGGTTGTCGCGTCCGATCACGTCGGCCTGCCACTCGCGCCGGAACTCCACGATCTCGTCGTGGTTGCGGCCGATGAAGTTCCACCACATCACGAGCTCCTCGCCGAACGGCACGCCGCCGAGCAGCACGACCCGAACCGGCTGCGCGCCGGCCTCGAGCACGAGCCGCCGACGACCGGGCTCGACGTACGCGAGCTCCGACCAGGCGACCTGGGTGGTGGCATCCGCACCGTCGATCTCGATGGCCACCGGCCCGGCGTCGACGAGCACGCCGTGCTCGAAGGCGGGGTCGAGCTCGAGCTCGGTGCGCCCATGCGCGGGCAGGTCGACCTGGGCACCGAGCAGGGGCGAGAAGACGGTCACGTCGGAGTCGACGCCGGCGAGCGTGCCGACGAACACTCGCACGGTGGCGTCGCCGACCGCGACGGGCACGGTCTCGGCGTGCTCGAAGAACGGCCCGATGTGGCGGGATGCCTCGGGCAGTGCCACCCACAGCTGCACGCCGTGCAGGCGCGTCGTTCCCTGCGTCGAGATCTCGGAGTGCGAGATGCCGCGACCGGCGGTCATGAGGTTGACGGCGCCAGGACGCACCAGCTCGTGGCTGCCCGCGCTGTCGCGGTGCTCGATCTCGCCCTCGAACAGCCAGCTCACCGTCTGCAACCCCGTGTGCGGATGCGGCGGCACGACCATGCCGCCCGACTCGGAGACGTCGTCGGGGCCGTAATGATCGGCGAAGCACCACGCGCCGATGGTCGTGCGCCCCCGCTGCGGGAGCGTGCGCCGCACGCGCATGGCCCGGGGGCCGCCGAGCGGGACGTCGCGGGGCGCGAGCACCTGCACGACCGGACCGGTCGGTGCGTCGGGCGGGCACAGGAGCTCGACCGGATCGCGTTCGAGGTTGCTCATGTCGGCATGCTACCCGCGCCACAGGACACCGGTGCGGGATGCGCGCAGCGAGGGCCACGCAACTCGCGTCGGAGCCCTCGTTTTGCCGCTGCCGCCCGCTAGCATGGCGGCATGGCTCCCTCCGTGCGTCTCCGTCGCGTCGGCTTCGCCGCCGTCGCGCTCGCGTCCGTGTTCCTGCTCTCCGCGTGCAACCCGTCGGGCAACGTCGCCGAGAGCTTCTCCGGCCTCCCCGTGGCCGAGGAGGCCGAGCCGATCGACGTCGACCCCGAATCGGGCGGCGAGGTCGACGACGCCTCCGAGGAGGAGGTCGAGGGCGTCGAGTGGGACAGCGACAGCGGTCAGCCCCAGGTCGCGTGGTGGGAGCAGGGCGGCCAGATCGTCATGGTGGTCTTCGGCAGCTCGACCTGCCCGACCGTCGGCCAGCAGATCCGCACCCTCGAGAAGGCCGGCGAGGGCAACCGCGTCGCCATCGACCTCGTGCAGCGCCCCGAGACCGAGGTCTGCACCCAAGACCTCGTGCCGCACACGACGGTGTTCTGGACGCCGACCGACGTCACCACGACCGAGCCGCTCGTCGTCGAGGTCGCCGGCGACGAACTCACCATTCCCATCAAGTAGCCGATCGGCTGAGCGGGTCGACGGCTCACGGTGTCGATCGGCGCAGCACCAGCAGGTCGCCGATCTCGCAGCCGAGCACCTCGCAGATCGCCTGCAGCGTCGAGAAGCGGATGGCGCGGGCGCGGTCGTTCTTCAGCACGCTCAGGTTCACCACGCTGACGCCGACCCGGTCGCTGAGTGCCTTCAGCGTCATGCCGCGCCGTTCGAGCAGCTCGTCGAGGCGGCAGTGCACGTCGGAGGCGTCGTCGGGCTCGGCCGGGGCCATCAGACGAGGCCCTCGGTGTCGCGCTGCAGGCGCTCGCCGACCTGGAATGCCGCGCCCACCACGCCGAGCGCCATGATCCCCCAGAATGCGACCCAGTCGGTCGAGAACAGCACCCCGTCGTAGCCGTACTCGCTGACCGCCGACAGTGCTCCGTTGACTCCCATCGTCGTGAAGAGCCCGCCGAGGATCCAGCCGACGAGGAGGGTGAAGGTCGCCCACCAGATGACGCGCACGTTGGCCCTGCTGAACGCGCGGCCCCGCCCGACGTTCCAGGCGAAGGCGGCGAGCAGCGCGATCACCACGATCGTCGCGAGGCCGGCCACGATGGGCTGGGCGACGAGCGCGAACTGGGTTGCGGCCGCGGGGTGCGGCACCGTGACGACCGCCTGGGTGACCTCGACCTGCACCGGTGCGCCGTCGGGGCCGATGGGCAAGGGTGCGGTCTCGTCCATGAAGGGCACAAGCACCGGCACGTCCCGCGCCGGCAGCACCTCGAGGAGCCGCGCGACCGTGGCCCACGCCGTGCCGACGATGCCGAGTACGGCGAACCCGATGGTGACGAACATGGCCGCCTGATCGCTGCGGCGCAGGGCCGTCGGCGAGGTGCTGAGGGACATCCGGATCTCCATATCGATCTTCGATACCAACGAATATCGATATGGTAGGGCTGGGCTCCGGTCTGGTCAAGCGGTGCGCCCACGGCGAACACCCGCCCACGCGGCATCCCGAGTGTTTACGCTCGATGTATCGACGCCCCCGAATCCAGCCGGCGCCGGTGAGGAGTTGAGGATGTTCGAGAGATTCACCGACCGAGCCCGTCGTGTCGTCGTCCTGGCCCAAGAAGAGGCCAAGATGCTGAACCACAACTACATCGGCACCGAGCACATCCTGCTCGGTCTCATCCACGAGGGTGAGGGCGTTGCCGCCAAGGCGCTCGAGTCGCTCGGGATCTCGCTCGACGCGGTGCGCGAGCAGGTGCAGGACATCATCGGCCAGGGCCAGCAGCAGCCGACGGGGCACATCCCGTTCACGCCGCGCGCGAAGAAGGTCCTCGAGCTCTCGCTGCGCGAGGCGCTCCAGCTGGGCCACAACTACATCGGGACCGAGCACATCCTGCTCGGCCTGATCCGTGAGGGCGAGGGCGTCGCCGCCCAGGTCCTCGTCAAACTCGGCGCCGACCTCAACCGCGTGCGCCAGCAGGTCATCCAGTTGCTCTCCGGTTACCAGGGGAAGGAGCAGGTGCAGGTGGGGGCGAACGACCAGCAGCAGCCGCAGGGCGGCTCGCAGATCCTCGACCAGTTCGGGCGCAACCTCACGCAGGCCGCGCGCGAGTCGAAGCTCGACCCCGTGATCGGGCGCGAGAAGGAGATCGAGCGGGTCATGCAGATCCTCTCGCGTCGATCCAAGAACAACCCGGTGCTCATCGGCGAGCCCGGCGTCGGCAAGACCGCCGTCGTCGAGGGCCTCGCGCAGGCCATCGTGAAGAACGAGGTCCCCGAGACGCTGAAGGACAAGCAGCTCTATTCGCTCGACCTCGGCTCGCTCATCGCCGGTTCCCGCTACCGCGGCGACTTCGAGGAGCGCCTGAAGAAGGTCACCAAGGAGATCCGCACCCGCGGCGACATCATCGTCTTCATCGACGAGATCCACACCCTCGTAGGTGCGGGCGCCGCCGAGGGCGCAATCGACGCCGCGTCGATCCTCAAGCCGCTCCTCGCGCGCGGTGAGCTGCAGACGATCGGCGCGACCACGCTCGACGAGTACCGCAAGCACTTCGAGAAGGACGCCGCGCTCGAGCGCCGATTCCAGCCCATCCAGGTGCAGGAGCCCTCGCTGCCCCACACGATCAACATCCTCAAGGGGCTGCGCGACCGCTACGAGGCGCACCACAAGGTGTCCATCACCGACGGCGCGATCGTGGCCGCGGCGAACCTCGCCGACCGCTACATCAGCGACCGCTTCCTCCCCGACAAGGCGATCGACCTGATCGACGAGGCCGGCGCCCGCCTGCGCCTCTCGATCCTCTCGTCGCCGCCCGAGCTGCGCGAGTTCGACGAGAAGATCGCCGTGGTGCGCGCCGCCAAGGAGACCGCGATCGAGGAGCAGGACTTCGAGAAGGCCGCGTCGCTGCGCGACGAGGAGAAGAACCTGCTCGGCGAGCGCCTGCGCCTCGAGAAGCAGTGGAAGTCGGGCGACGTCAAGACCACCGCGGTGGTCGACGAGGGCCTGATCGCCGAGGTGCTCGCGCAGGCCACCGGCATCCCCGTCTTCAAGCTCACCGAAGAGGAGTCGTCGCGACTCGTCTTCATGGAGAAGGCGCTGCACGAGCGCGTCATCGGCCAGGAGGAGGCGATCTCCGCACTGTCGAAGACCATCCGCCGCACCCGCGCCGGACTGAAGGACCCCAAGCGTCCCTCGGGCTCGTTCATCTTCGCCGGGCCGACCGGCGTCGGCAAGACCGAGCTCGCCAAGGCGCTCGCCGAGTTCCTGTTCGACGACGAGGCGGCGATGATCTCGCTCGACATGTCGGAGTACGGCGAGAAGCACACCGTCTCGCGACTGTTCGGCGCCCCTCCCGGGTTCGTCGGCTTCGAGGAGGGCGGCCAGCTCACCGAGAAGGTGCGGCGCAAGCCGTTCAGCGTCGTGCTCTTCGACGAGATCGAGAAGGCGCACCCCGACATCTTCAACTCCCTCCTCCAGATCCTCGAGGAGGGCCGTCTCACCGACGGCCAGGGTCGCGTCGTGGACTTCAAGAACACGGTCATCATCATGACGACGAACCTCGGCACGAAGGACATCTCGAGCGGCCCAGTGGGCTTCCAGCTCGAGGGTGACACCCGCACCGGCTACGACCTCATGAGCGGCAAGGTGAAGGAGGAGCTGAAGAAGCACTTCAAGCCCGAGTTCCTGAACCGCGTCGACGAGATCATCGTGTTCCCGCAGCTGTCGAAGCCCGAGCTCCTGCAGATCGTCGACCTGTTCCTCAAGCGCCTCAGCGAGCGCCTGCTCGACCGGGACATGACCGTCGAGCTGACAGTGCCCGCCAAGGAGCGGCTGATCGAGGTCGGCTTCGACCCCGCTCTCGGCGCCCGGCCGTTGCGCCGAGCGGTGCAGCGCGAGGTGGAGGACCGCCTGTCGGAGAAGATCCTGCACGGCGAGCTCAACTCGGGCGATCACGTGCACGTCGACTTCCGCGACGGCGAGTTCGTGTTCACCACGTCGCAGCGGGCCCTGCCCGTCGGCGTGGGCGTGAACACCGGCGCCGCGATCGGCGCCGGGCCTGTGAGCCCCGACCTCGCGGCGGCTGCGGGCGAGTAGCCCACCCACCACCCACGGTTCGAAGAGCGGATGCCACGCGGCATCCGCTCTTCGCCGTTTCGGCCGCGGGTTCCGCTGCCGTGCCGGCTGCCGCTCGCGCGGACGGTGTCGGTTCGTGGCGGCCTCCGCGCCGCCCGCCTGCCGGGCGCGGATAGCATGACGTGATGACCGACTTCACGGTGCGCCGCGCGCGCACGAGCGACGTGCCGAAGATCATCGCACTCGTGGAACCGCTCGTGTCCCGGCGCATCCTGCTCGGCAAGGAGCGGGTCGACCTCTACGGCTCGGTGCAGGAGTTCCGCGTCGCCGAGGCCGCCGACGGCGAGGTCATCGGGGCGGGCGCGCTGCACGTCATGTGGGAGGACCTCGGCGAGGTGCGCACCCTCGCGGTCGACGACGCGTGGCTCGGACGAGGCGTCGGCCACGCCCTGCTCGAGACGCTCGAGTCGGAGGCACGCGAGCTGGGCCTCAGCCGGCTGTTCTGCCTCACCTTCGAGGTGGGGTTCTTCGGGCGGCACGGATTCGAGGACATGGGCGACGAGACCGTCGACCCCGACGTGTACGCCGAGCTCGTGCGCTCGCACGACGAGGGCGTCGCCGAGTTCCTCGACCTCGCCCGCGTGAAGCAGAACACGCTGGGCAACACGCGCATGCTGAAACGGCTCTGACCGGGCATCCGGCGCGCCGGGCGACTGCCGGGACGATTGGCCTCCCGGTCGTACCCTGAGGGCATGTCGACGAATCCCGCACCGGCACGGCGGCAGTCGCCGCAGGTGTACCGACGTCGTCGGCTCCTGGTGCTCCTCGGACTCGTCGCGGTGATCATCGCGATCGTGCTGGTGATCGTGCGGCCGGGTTCGAGCCAGGGCGATGAGCCGGATGCCGCGGCCGGCGCCGCGCCCACGGCCACCCCCGACGCCACCGGCGAGCCGACCGCGCCGCCGACCGTGATCCCCACCGAGGCGACCGAGGTCGACGGCGACCCCTGCACCGCGAAGAACGTGGTGGTCGAAGCCGTCACCGACAAGACGGTGTACGAGGCGGGCGAGCAGCCGCAGCTCTCCGTGACGATCACCAACACGGGCAAGAACGTCTGCGTGCTGAACGCCGGGACGAACGCCCAGGTGTTCACGATCAAGAGCGGCGAGGAGCTCTACTGGCAGTCCACCGACTGTCAGGTGGACCCGATCGACGCCGAGGTGTCGCTGACGCCGGGCACGCCGATCTCGTCGAGCGTGCCGATCGTCTGGGACCGCACCCGGTCGAGCGCCGAGACCTGCGAGGGGCCGCGCGAAGCCGTGCCCGCCGGCGGGGCGTCGTATCACCTCGAGGTCACCGTCGACGGCATCGCGTCGGAGGCATCGAAGCAGTTCCAGCTCTACTGAGCCGCCGACCGAGGAGTGTCCCCCGAAACGCCGACACTGGAACGTCTCGCGCCCTTGTAGGGTGAGCGGCAGTTCGAGTGACTGGGCTCATTGCGCTTGGACAGCCTTCACCCACCGGCGATCGTCGGTGGGTGAAGGCGATCTGGGGGCCGTGACACGCCCGCTCGCACGTCTCGCTCGGCCTCGACGCGTGTTCCGCGCCGGAGTAGAATTCGCACGAGTTGCTTGGCCCGGACCCCGCTGAGTGATCGTGATGCATGCTGTCGCCTCGGCGTCGCCCGTGCCATGCGGGTTGCTTCGTTCTCGAAGGTGGGATGCAGCATGGGACGCTTCGTGTACGACCGCGATGCCACGGTCGAGATGGATGATCGCACCTTGGCGCACCTGCAGGTGGTGATCATCAACAAGCTCCGCAGGCAGGAGAGCTTCGCGCTCACGCTTCGCGATGATCAGCGGACGCTGAGCGTCTGGGTCTGCCCGCAGACCGCCGTGCAGTTCGTGTACTCGGGCAACAGGCACCCCACGCTCAACCGCGAGTGGATCGAGGAGCTCGCGGTGTCGGCGAACTCCATGGGCGGCCTCAGGTTGGTCCCCGAACCGTCGGCCGTGGCACACCACGAACTCGCGACACCGATCGTCGAGGAGGCGGTCACCACCTGAGCCGGTTGTTCACAGCGGACTCACCGCCTATGGCGGGGGAACCGACCTAGGCTGTGCTCGCAGCCGGAATCGTGAGGGTCCGAGGCGCGTCGACGAAGACGAAGGCGGCCCCGTCGACCCCACGATGCCGGCTGCGAGCCGCCCTCGTCGCGGCATCCGCTCGGTACGCTGGAGGCATGGCCCAGCGCAAGAAGTCCGGCAAGCCCAGCGCACCCGTCGAGTTCCGGTCGCAGGCGCTCGCCGAGGCGCTCGAGCGGCAGGACATCGCCGCGGTGGCCCTCGCGCTGCGCCATGGCAACACGGTGGTGCCACTGGTGAAGCCCGGCCCGCGCGACACGCCCCTCGACGGTGGCGAGGTGTGGACCTACCGCGACCCGAGCACCGGCGACGTGGCGTTGCTGCTGTTCAGCGACGCCGCGAACAAGCCCGCGAACCTGCCCCCGGCCGTGGGGCTGCAGAGCCCGGCCTGGTTGCGCAGCTTCCTCACCCGGTACGAGTCGACGATCACCACGGTGTTCCTCGACATCGCGGGACCGCACCCGATGCAGGCGCCCCCGGGGGAGCTGCTGCGCGCGCTCGAGGCGTAGGATCCGACGCGCGCCGGGCCGTCAGAACGCGGCGTCGAGCTCGCGCTCGCGACTCGAGGCCGACGCCATCATCGCCTGCTCGACGGCCGCGCGCACGCTGCCGGCCTCGACGTCGAGGATGGTGGAGTAGCCGAGCCGGCGTGCTTCGCTGCCGCGCTGCTTCGCCGAGGTGACGGGGCGCACCTCGCCCGCCAGGCTGATCTCGCCGAACGCCGCGAGTTCGTGCGGAACGGCGCGGTCGCGCATGGCCGACGCGATGGCCACCGCGATGGCGAGGTCGGCACCGGGCTCGGCAAGGCGGACGCCGCCGACCGTGGAGACGTAGACGTCGTGCTCGCCGAGCTGACGGAGGCCCGCGCGGCGCTCGAGCACGGCGATGATCATCGCGACGCGCGACGGGTCGACGCCGTTGACCACCCGGCGCGGCTGCGGCGCCTTCGTCGAGACGACGAGTGCCTGCACCTCGACGGGCAGCGCTCGCCGGCCTTCGAGGGCGACCGTGACGCACGTGCCGCTCACGGCGTTGCGCGAGCGGCTCAGGAACAGGCCGGACGGGTCGGGCACCTCGGCGATGCCGTCGCCGGTCATCTCGAAGCAGCCGACCTCGTCGGTGGGACCGAAGCGGTTCTTCAGTGCGCGCACGAAGCGGAGGGCCGTCTGCCGGTCGCCCTCGAACTGGCAGACGACGTCGACGAGGTGCTCGAGCAGCCGGGGGCCGGCGATCGAGCCGTCTTTGGTGACGTGCCCGACGAGGAGCACGGGCAGTTGCCGCTCCTTCGCCACGCGGATGAGGGTGGAGGCGACCTCCCGGACCTGGCTCGGCTGGCCGGGCAGGCCGTCGGACAGCGAGCTCGACACGGTCTGCACGGAGTCGACGATGAGCAGCTCGGGGGAGACCTGGTCGACCTGCCCGAGGATCGTGGCGAGGTCGGTCTCGGCGGCGAGGTAGAGCTCGTCGTGCAGGGCCCCCGTGCGGCCGGCACGGAGGCGCACCTGGGCGGTGGACTCCTCGGCGCTGACGTAGAGCACGCGCCGGCCGGTGGCGGCGACGCGGGCGGCGACCTCGAGGAGCAGCGTGGACTTGCCGACGCCCGGCTCGCCCGAGAGCAGGATGGCTGCGCCCGCGACGATGCCGCCGCCCAGCACCCGGTCGAACTCGCCGATGCCGCTCGGGCGGTGCGCCGCGGAGTCTTCGACGTCGACCTCGCTGATGGGTCGCGCGGCACGCGCCGCGGACGGCGTCACCGCCTGCAGGGAGCGCAGGATGCCGGTCTGCTCGGCCGCGTCGACGACGGTGCCCCACTGCTGGCACTCGGCGCACCGGCCGACCCACTTGACGGTGCTCCACCCGCATTCGGTGCAGCGGAATGCGGAGGTGGGCTTGGCCATGCCCCGAGCCTAGGCGTCGCCTCCGACAACCGCGGGCGCGACATCCGGAGCCGTCGTCTCGGGTGTCGGGAACCGCTCGACGAGCTGCGCCGCGAGCGACGGCGCGAACGCGTCGGCCCACACCCGATAGCCATGGTCGTTGGGGTGGAACATGTCGATCGCGAACTGCGTCAGCATGCCCGGGATGCCCTGGTGGCGCGTCTCGGTGTGCAGCGGCACGACGGTGAGCCCGTGCTCGGCGGCCACCGCCCGCACGATTCGGTTGGCCACGGCGACCTTGCGCTCGTTGCGCGGGAAGTAGAAGAACGGCAGGTTCGCGACCAGCGCGTGCTGGGGCAGGGCCGCGAAGATGGTGCGGATGCCGCGTTCGAACGCCGCGGGATCCCACTGCGCGATGTCGTTGGCCCCGATCGCGACGGTCACGACGTCGGGCTTCAGCTTCAGGAACCGGGGCAGTTGGTCCTGCACGGCGAGCTCGACCGTCGCGCCCGACACGCTGAGGTTCACGACGCGCACGCTGCGGCCGGTGATGGCGCCGATCTCCTCGGCGAGCACGCCCACGTAGCTGCGGTCGGGGCTCGACGCGCCGATGCCCTGCGCGGCGCTGTCGCCGATGGCGACGTAGAGCAGCTCGCCCCGCACCTTCGCGCGGTCGCGCCACCACTTCGAGTGCACGGGGAGCGTCTCGTTCAGCACGAGGGAGTTCGCCGTGAGGCGGGCGCGGAAGCGGCGCCATCCGAGGGTTGCCGCCGCTCCGGCAGCCGCGATCGCGGCCGCCACGGCGGTCGTGCGGAGGAGCCGGTCGGACGTCGCCACGCCGTCGACCGTATGGGAGCACGCTGGACGGTCGCTGAACGCCCGGGTCCGGCATCCGCTCGTTTTGGTCGTCGCCGCGATGTCGTCTAAGATCGTCCTCGGTACCGTGTCCGAGCGGCCGAAGGTGCAACTCTCGAAAAGTTGTGTGCGTGAAAGCGCACCGTGGGTTCAAATCCCACCGGTACCGCCACCAGATCCCCCGGAGTCGTTGAGACTCCGGGGGATTTTCGCATCGTCGGCGGCGGTGCATCCGGGCGGAACGACCGACATGCAGGACGCGGCATGCGTCGGAATCGCTCCACGCATCGGTCGTTCGGCGACCCGAGCTGGCCCCCGAACTGGGGCGCGGTCTGCGCGTCCGAACCGCGTGGCGGTCATTGACGCTGGCCTCAGGCCGGGCGTACTGTCCTCGACTGAGCCTTCTCAACCCGGCGCAGGAACGATGGCTGTTCCAGCGCATCCCCGGAGGAAGTTCGACGTACTGCACGCAGGTCACCGCATCCGCGGCGACAGGAACGGCAGGCGCTTTCGCCTGCTCGCCTCCACTGACGTACGACCGAACCACGGGGAACGGACGCATGGCATCGAACGCGCTGGGACGCACGACACGGACGGCTGTCGCCGCCGTCGTCGCGTTCCTCACGGCGTTCGTGATGAGCATGCCGGGCACGAGCCCCGCCGCCGCCCTCGCATCTCCGACGAGCGCCGCCCAGGAGCTCTCGGTGCCCGTGACGCTCACGTCCGAGCAGCTGTTCGAGCTGCTCCAGCGCGGCGAGCACCAGGACGCCCCCGACGTGGGCCCGGCCCCGGGAACCGGCGTCATCTCCGACGGCGACCTGTGGGCCGCCGCCGGATCCGCTGCCGCGCAGTGGCCCGGCTGGGACGTCAGCTGGGCGGGGCTGTACCTCGAGGACCTGCCCGGTGCCACGCTCGCCGTGACCTACGGCGACAGCATCGCGGTCGACCCCGACGCAGCCGGCTGGGGCTGGTCGGCGTACGGCGGCGCGATGGACCTGTCGACCGTGCTCGCGCACGAGTACGGCCACATCGCCGGCTTCGGCGACCTCGAGGGCGGCGGCGACCTGATGAGCCGCGTGCTCTCGCCCGGCGAGCAGCGCTGGAACAGCGACGACCGGATGTACCCGGCCCCGGCGCCCGAACCCGAGCCCGAGCCCGCGCCGGCACCTGAGCCCGCCCCGGCACCGGAGCCCGCTCCGGCTCCGGCTCCCGCTCCCGATGCCGTCCCGGCGCCCGCCGCGGGTGACCAGGCCGGCGAGCCGGGGGCTGCGACCGGCGGTGTCACCACGTCGGGCGACGCCGCCTCGACGGATGCCGCGTCCGCGCCGTCCACGACGGCCGAGGCGCTGCACGACGACCAGCCCGCCGGCCCGGCCGGCCCCGGGGCGACCGGCACCGCCGGAGGCGCCGCGCCCGAGGCATCCGGCCCGCCGATGCCGGCCGTCTGGCAGCTCACGATGGACGGCTCCGCCGACACCCTCGTGTTCAACGCCGACGGCACGGTGACCTTCGGCGACGAGACGCGGTCGCTCGCGGGCATCACCGAGATCCGCATCCTGGGCTCGGCGGGGGACGACGTGCTCACCCTCGACCGCCGGGCGTCCGACGCGGCCATCACGGTCGTGTTCGACGGTGCCGACGGCTTCGACACGCTCGTCACCGTCGGCGCGGGCTCGCTCGTGTCGCTGCCCGCCGACGGCTCGTCGGGCATCCTGCACCTCGGCGCGACGACCGTCGTGTACTCGCACATCGAGCCCATCACGAACGTGGGCACCGCGACCGACGTCGTCTTCACCCTGAGCGGCAACGACGACCAGGCCGTGCTCGAGTCCATCGTCGGGGGCCTGCGCCTGCGCAGCACCAACGGCTCGTTCGAGCAGACCGACTTCACCGGCCCGACCGTCTCGCTCACGATCAACGGCGGCGACGGGCACGACACCATCACCATCCTCGGCACCATCGCCCTCGCCGGCGCCAACCTCGTCATCAACGTCGAGCAGATCACCGTGAACGGCGCGATCTCGACGACGGGCGACGTCACGTTGACGGCGGCCGAGACCACGACCGAGGGACTGAACGCGGCCGACTGCACCGACTTCGACGATTTCTCGATCATCGGATGCCTCGACCACGACGCCGACGTGTCGATCGTGATCGACGGCGGCTCCATCACCGCCGACGACGTCGTGCTCGATGCCGACGCGACCGTGATCCCGGATGCCACGGCCGCCACCGCCTACGCCGCGATCGTGAACTCGAGCGCCACCATCGAACTGCGCGGCGGCGCGACGATCACCGCGACCGGCGACGTGACCATGACCGCCGACTCGATCGTCGGCCCCTTCACGCTGAACAAGCAGTACGGCGATGCCGCCATCGTCTTCTCCGACGCGACCGTCACCGTCGGCGGCTCCTCGGTCGTGACCGCGGGCGGCGACGTCGCACTGACGGCGACCTCGACCGTCGACGCCGGCGCCACGCCCCAGGCCGACGCCGGCAAGGACGAGGGCAGCGCCGGCGCCGACGGGAGCTCGGCGAGCTTCGACGCCGCCGTCGCGGTCGTCACCGTGACCGCCACCTCGAAGAGCCTCGTCACCGGGACCGCGCGCCTCGCCGTGACCGGCGGCCTGGGGATCACCGCGTCGAACCACGCGACCCTCACCGGCGTCGGCGACGCCAAGGAGGCCACCGCCGGAGCCGGCGTCGCGATCGTGCACCTCGACCAGACGACCGAGGCCGGCATCACGTCGACGAGCGCCGCCCCGACGACCGCGTCGTCGCTCGCGATCCTCGCCGAGCAGGAGGCATCCGTCACGGCCACCTCGAAGGCCGGCAAGGGCGGCGCGACCCAGAACAACCAGAACGCGAACTCGCCCGGCCGCGGCAACGGGCAGTCGTCCACGTCGGACGGCAGCATCGACATCGCGGGCGCCCTCTCGGTCGCCGTGCTCAGCACCGACACCAAGGCGCACATCACCGGGGCCAAGGTGACCACGACCGGCGCGCAGAGCGTGAAGGCGACCGCGAAGAACACCGTCGCCACGACCGCCGACGCCGGCACCGCCGACGGCACCACCCAGGGCAGCAACGGCTTCGGCCTCGCGATCGGCGTCGCCATCAACGTCATCGACCTCGCCACCGCCGCCTTCATCGGGGCGGGCGCGGCACTCCAGGCCGCGAGCGTCGCGGTCGACGCGCAGGGACCGGCCACGGGCGACTCGAGCTTCGCCGCGACGAGCATCTCAGGCCGCAAGAACAGCGGCAGCGTCGGCATCGCCGGATCGCTCGCCCTGAACTCCGTGACGGCCGACACCGCCGCCGAGGTCCGCGGCTCCGGCAACTCCCTGAACAACGCCAACCTCGCGCTGAGTGCGCGCGGCAGCCACACGAACGCCGCCAAGGCCACCTCGAAGCAGGACGGCGGCTCGGTCGGCGTCGGCGCGTCGGTCGCCATCAGCCTGATCAACGTCGCCGTGCGGGCGGGGCTCGCCGCGACCTCCGCCATCACCGGCGTCAAGGCGCTGAACATCGTGGCGACCGGCCTCGACGACACCACCACCGAGACCCAGGGCGGCGCCGGCGGCGGCTCGACGGCCTCGCTCACGGGCGTCGCGAGCATCGCCATCTCGAACGTGCGCACCGTCGCCTCGATCCTCGCCGGCCCCGCGCTGACGACGTCGGGTGCGATCACCGCGAAGGCCGACCAGACCGCGAAGGCCACCACGACCGCCACGGGCGCGACGACCGCGGGCAGCGGCTCCAGCCTCGCCGCCACGATCTCGTTCGCGCTCACCTCGGCCGACCACGAGTCCGACTCGTCGATCCTCAGGAACCTCACCTCGGGCGGGGCGGTGAGCATGGCCGCCGACGGCGTCTCGACCACCGCCACGAGTGCGACCGCGAGCGCCGCGGCCGCACCCGACGAGAACAGCGACTCCACCGGGACGAACGCGAACCAGAAGTCCGACGCCAAGCTCGGCAACGCGTCGAGCCGCTCCTCGGGCGGCGGCGCGTCGAGCACCCCGGCCGCGCAGAACGAGGACGGCACGGCCGTCACCGTCGCCGCGGCCATCGCGTTCAACCTCGTCGACTCGACGACGACTGCCCGCCTCGGCGACGGCGTCGTGCTCGTCGCGACCGGCGCGGCGTCGTTCACCACTCGCAACAACACGGATGCCTCGGCCACGGCCGACGGCTCGTCCACCGGCGCGACATCCGTCGGCGTCGGCGCCGGCCTCGCCGTGAACCGCGTCACCCTCCGCAACGAGGCGAGCACTGGGGTCGGCGCCGCGCTCACCGCGAACGGCCTCACGCTCAGCGCGACCGTGAAGCCCGTGGCATCCGACACGACCCACACCTTCCAGGCGATCGCCAAGGCCGGAGCGACCGACGGGTCGGGCACGCTCGGCATCGCCGGCGCGTTCGCGCTCAACCTGGTCGACGCCACCACCCTCGGCGTCATCCACGGCAGCCAGGCCCCCGGATCGGCGCCGAGCCCCACGCCCGGGATGGTCATCACCGGCGGTGGCGCGGTCACGCTCATGGCCCAGTCGAAGACCGTCGACAAGGCCTCGGGCAAGGCGACCCAGTCCGGCACCGGCACCGTCGGCATCGGCGCCGCGTTCGCGCTCAACCTCGTCACCCACCGGGTATACGCGGGCATCGACCAGGTGCTCGATCCCACCCGCGGCCCCCCGCTCACGGGCGCCGGCGCACTCACCATCACCGCGACCGAGGACCTGACCCTCACCACGGAAGCGGAAGCCGGCGGAGCATCCGGATCGGTCACCGTCGTCCCGGCCATCGCGATCACGCTGGCCACCGTCCGCACCAGCGCATCGCTGGGCGGCAGCACCACCGCACTCACCGCCTCGAGCGTCACCGCCCAGGCCACCCAGGGTGTGAAGGCCGGCACCACCGCCAAGGGCGACACCCAGGCGGGGTCCACCGCCGGCATCGGCGTCTCGCTCGCACTCGCCGTCCTCGACAGCGTCGTCGTCGACTCGGGCAGTGCTCGCAGCATCACCGCCACCGGCGCCGTCACGTTCGGCGCCACGCAGGCCGTCGAGGTCACGACGCTCGCCGAGGCATCCGCGAAGGGCGCGTCCCCGTCGGAGGGCAAGGACGGCGGCGGCAAGGACGTCAACCAGAAGGCCGACGCGAACCTCGGCAACGCGAACCAGTCGCGGAACGGCAACGGCGGGCAGACCCAGTCGTCGTCGACGCCGAAGGCCGCCTCGAACGAGGACGGCGGCAACTCGCTCTCGATCGCCGGCGCCATCGCGATCAACGTGGTCGTCACCACCTCGCGCGCCTGGTTCGGCAACGGCGTCGTCATCGCGTCGGGTGGCGTGGTCACGCTGAAGTCGCTCGCGAACACGGATGTCTCGGCGAATGCCAAGGGCGACTCGGCCACCGACGGCTCGGTCGGCATCGGGGCGGGCGTCGCGGTCAACTCGGTCGGCATCGTGAACCGCGCCGTGACGGGAACGGCGACCATCACGGGCACCGGCCTCGTGCTCACCGCGGGTCTCGCGGGTGGCGACGCGAACGACGTCATCCGACGCTGGACCGGCACCGAGTGGAAGATCGTCGACGAGGGCAAGGAGCTGCCCGGCCCGTCGAAGGACGACCTCGCCTACGTGAAGACCAACGGCGGCACGGGCGGCAACGACGGCATCTACAAGTACAGCGGCTCCGACTGGACGATCGAGACCGACACCACCATCGCGAGCGGTGCGGCGCTGCCCGGATCGCCCGCGAACGGCGACTACTTCCTCCTCACCACCGCCCGCGACGGGAAGCCCGCCCAGAGCGTGTGGACGTACAACGGCACCACGTGGGTGTGGGTCACCGCCGACGTCTACAACGAGAAGGCCGAGCTGCCGAAGGACGAGACGGCAGAGGGCGACTGGTTCCGCCTGACCGAGCAGGACGGCTCGAAGGCGCCCGGCTTCTACAAGCGCAACGGGTCGCACGAGTGGATCCTGCAGGCCGGCGCGACCGTGACCGACGGCGACCACTTCCCGGGGAGCCCGACCACCGACCAGCTGTTCCGGCTGTGGGAGCACGAGGTCACGGCGACCGCCCGGGCCGGCGCGAGCAAGTCGACGAGCGTCGGCGTCGCCGGAGCCCTCGCCATCAACGTCCTCGACAACACCACCGAGGCGCTCCTGCAGACGGGAGCCTCGGCGACCCTCACGAGCGGCGCGGTCACCATCTCGGCGCAGAGCAACGAGCGCGACGCGGCATCGGCGTCGGGCAAGGCCGAGGTCGGATCGGCGACCGGCGTCGGGGCATCCGTCGCCCTGCAGGTCATCGACGGCAGCGACGTGCGCGCCGAGGCGCAGAACGGCTCGACGCTCACCGGCGGCTCCGCGCTCACGGTCGACGCGTTCGGGTTCCGCGAGCTGATCACGACGGCCGAGGGCGGCACCGAGGGCGGCACGGCCGTCACTCCGGTGGTCGCGCTCGTCGTGAGCGTCGGCGACCGGGTCACCGCGCGGCTCGGTACCTCGGGCACCGCCTACGTCGGCAGCGGCGTCGTCACGGTGCGGGCGACGCACCTCACGCACATCGTCACCGAGGGCAACGCGGATGCCGCGGGCAAGAGCACCGCGGTCGGCGCCGACCTCTCGATCAACGCCGTCGTCGACTGGGCCACGCTCGCCGAGATCGCACGGAACACCACGGGCAGCGCCGTGAACGTGCTGGCGATCTCGGAGATCCGGTCGGAGGCCAAGGCCGTCGCGAGCGCGAAGGGCGCCGACGAGTCCGACTCGAACGGCGACCAGAAGTCGAACGAGCAGGTCAACGGCTCGAACCCCAACACGCAGGGCACCTCGTCGAGCACCGCCGCGATGCCCTCGTCGAACGGCGGCACGAACGGCTCGAATGGCGCCACGGGCGCGAGCAGCCAGTCGTCGAGCCAGTCGGGCACCGGCAGCGGCACCACCGCCGTCGCCGCGGCCGTGGCCGTGAACTGGGTCGTCGCCACGAGCACGGCGCGCATCGCCGCGAACGTCGACGTGACCGCGACGACCGGGGCGGTCGTGGTGCGCTCGACGCTCTGGGCCAACGCGAAGGCCCTCGCGATGGGCTCGGCCATCGACCTCTCGTCGAACGGCACCCGCGTGGGTGCGGCGATCGGCCTCAACGTGCAGGACCTCACGAACCGCGCCCAGGTCGGCGCCGACGCGGGGGTCAACGGCCACTCGGGCATCACGGTCGAGGCGACGACGCCGGTCGTCGGCGGGGTGCCGCAGCGCAACGACTTCGTGGTGTGGGGCTTCGCGGCCGGCGGAGGCAAGTCCACCTCGTTCGCGGGCAGCGCCGCCGTCCAGATCCTCCTGCTCACCACCGAGGCGCTCGTCGGCCAGGGTGCCGACCTCGACGCACCGGCCGGCGGCATCACGGTGGGCGCAGCGCAGCTCATGGGCCTGCAGAACCTCGCCATCGCGGGGGCGCTCTCGACCGGCAACGACGCCGCGATCGGCGCGGCCTTCTCGGTCAACTACCTGGAGATCACGACCAGGGCCGCCATCGACTCGGCGACCGGAGCCGGCAACGTCACGACGGCCGATGCCTCGGGCGCGATCGCCGTCACCGCCACCTCGACGCTGCGCTCGCTCGTGCCCGAGGTGCCGGCGCCGCTCGACGGGAAGATCGACTGGCTGAAGCTCACCTCGGTCGCGATCGCCGGCGGTGCGAGCTCGGGCGGCGCGGCGGTGTCGGGCGCCTTCATCATCGAGATCTTCGACTTCGACACGCAGGCGTGGATCGGCAACGGCGCCCAGGTCAACCAGGCCGGCGCGATCGGCGGGGCCGGCCAGACCGTCACCGTACGGGCCGAGGACAGCCTCACCGTCGACGACGTGGGCGGCACGCTCTCGCTCAGCCAGAGCTCCGCGAGCGTCGGCATCACCGTGATCGTCGTCGTCGCCAACTCCAACGTGCTGGCCTTCATCGGCGACTCGGCCGACGTGCGGGCCGGCGGCGCGGTGACGGTCGACGCCGGCGCCGTCGAGGACTGGTTCCTCCTCGCGATCGCGGGCGGCGTCAGCCTCAACTCCGTCGCGGTCACCGGCGCGGTCATCGTGTTCGTCGTCAACCAGGGCGGATCGAGCCCGAAGGTGCGCGCGCACATCGGCGCCGCGACCGACGTGCACGCACTCGGCGCGGTGAGCGTCACCGCCAGCCGCGACGCCGACGCCGACGTGGCCGCCGGAAACCTCGCGATCGGCGGCGGCTCGGCGGGCGTGGGGGCATCCGCAGTCGTCGTCGTTCGCGGGTCCGTCGTCGAGGCGCAGGTCGCCGCGGGCGCGGACATCCAGGCGGGTGGCGCCGGCCTCACCATCGCGGCGACGCAGTCGAGCGACCTCCTCCTCATCGCGGTGGGCGGCTCGGGCGGCGGCACCGCGGGGGTCGCGGGCTCGGTCGTCGTGAACACGACGACGGATGTCACGAGGGCGAGCCTGCTCGGCAGCGTCAGCCAGCCGACGACGAACGTCGCGGTGCTCGCGACCGACGACACGACGACCCTCTCGCTCGCGGGCCAGCTCACCTACGGCGGCACCGCCGGCGTCGGCGCGGGCGTCGACGTGGAGGTCCTCCACAAGACCACCGAGGCCTGGATCGGCAAGGGCTCGGTCGTGCGGGCGAGCGGCAACCTCACCGTCGACGCGCGCTCCACCGAGGGCATCGACTCGCTCTCGGTCGGTGGCGGGTTCGGCGGCACGGCCGCGGTCAACGTGAACGCCGGCGTCTCGGTCATCACGGTCGACACCACGGCCTCCGTACAGGACGGCACCTCGGCCGCGGACCGCGCCGACCTGCAGGTGTCGGGCAGCGTTCGCGTGTCGGCCGACGACCGCCTGCGCCTCAACGTCATCGCCGGCAACATCTCGGGCGGCGGCACGGCGGCGGTCGGTGCGGCGGTCGGCGTTCCCGTCGTCACGAAGCACACGCGGGCCTCCCTCGGCGCGTTCTCGGTCGTCGTTGGTCTCGGCAACGGCACCGCGCTCAGCGTCGCGACCGGGGGCTACACGGTCACCACGCAGGACACCCGCTTCGACGCCTCGGTCGCCCTCGAGGGCGGCGGCGTCATCAACCTCGGCTTCGCCCACGGCTTCCAGAACGGCGACGAGGTCATCTACGACTCGGGCTACGGCGCGAACATCACCGGCCTGAGCGACACCTCCGGCGACGAGGTGACGCCGCAGCAGGTCTACTACGTCGAGGTCGTCGACGCGTTCCGGGTCAAGCTCCACAAGGTGCAGAACCTGTCGGATGCCGCGATCAACGTCTCGGGCGGAACAGGGGAGAGCCACCGGCTCATCCCGACCGACCAGGCCGGCGTGCGTCAGGACGAGTCGCTGCGGTTCAACCCGCTGAAGGGCAGCGCGGTCACCGGCGGCAGCCTGATCACCCTGCCCTACGACCACGGCTTCGCCGACGGCGACACGATCGTCTACAGCTCGGGCGGCGGCGTGCCGATCGGCGGGCTCATCGACGGTGCCACCTACTACGCCGAGACCACGGGCCTCGCCCCCAACCAGCTGAAGCTGCGCAACAAGCCCGAGGACAAGGGCGGCGTGATCATCACCGGCCTGAACGTCACCTCCACCACGGGTCGCAGCCACAGCATCGTGAAGAGCGGCGTCACCCCCGGCGGCGACGCGGCCGCCTACGGCCCCCGGGTCATCACCGCCGGCACCGACACGTTCCGCGGGGTCGCGGTCACCGCGAACAGCAGCGACGACATCGCCGTGGTCGGCATCTCGGCCGGTGTCGCCGGCACCGCCGCCGTGAACCTGGCCGGCGCCGTGAACGTCGACGACATCCACACCTACGCCTGGATCGGCGCGAACGCCAAGATCAACTGCAACGCCGGCTGCACCGACGTCGCCGTCGGCTCCAACGCCGCCCAGTCGGTACGGGTCGCCGCGGCCGGCCAGTTCTACCACCTCGGCATCGCCGGGGCCCTGTCGATTGCCGGCACCGCGGGCGTGGCCATCCCGATCGGCGTGCGGGTCGTCAACCTGAACACCCGCGCGCACGTCGGCAACGGTGCGATCGTGCGGGCCCGGAACGACATCGCGATCATCGCCACCGCCACCGACGCGGTCGTCTCGGTCGTGGTCGGCGCGGGCGGCGGCACCGTGGGCGTCGCCGCGACGCTCGCCGTGACGATCCTCAACACCCGCACCTTCGCCTGCACCGGTGACCCGGCCGGCGACGGGGTCGCCTGCACCACCGGGGGCGCCACGCTGAAGGCCGGCAACAACGTGCTCGTGCTGGCGGGCGACGACAGCAAGGCGATCCTCATCACCGCTGCGCTCGCCGGAGGGCTCGTCGGCGTCGGCGCCGCGGTCGGCATCGCCCTCCTCGACAAGAACACGCAGGCCTTCCTCGGCGCCGGCTCCGTCGTCGACGCGCTCGCCACCGGCACCGGGCTGCCCGACGTCTACAGCGGCACCATCGTCGGCAACGGCTTCGGCCGCTACGGCGCGGGCGCCTCGTTCCACGGCGTCGCGGTGCAGGCCTACTCCTCGGAAGACATCTTCGGGCTCGTGCCCGCGATCGGCGGCGGCTTCGTCGGGGTCGCCGGCGGCATCGCCGTCACCCTGCTCCACGTGATCGTGAAGGCGTTCATCGGCGGCGGCTCGCAGGTGAACCTCGACTCCGGGGCATCCGCATCGCAGAGCGTCAACGTCTCGGCGGTCGACCGCTTCAAGTCCCTCACCATCGCGGGCGGCGCGGCCGGCGGGTTCGTCGGCGTCGCCGGCGGCATCGACATCGGCATCGCCGACACGAGCGTGCAGGCCTCGATCGGCTCGGGCGCGACCGTGAAGGCCAACGACGACGTCGAGGTGTTCGCCCTCTCGATCAAGGACGTCAGCTCGATCGCCGTGAGCATCGCCGGTGGCGCGGTGGGTCTCGCGATCTCGCTCTCGATCTGGGCGATCGGCACCCAGCAGTCGGGCACCTACCACGAGGCCGACGGCGGGCCGTTCCGCGGCGAGTTCTCGGCCGCCACCGCGGGCGACGTGAACCTCTTCTACCGCAAGGGCGACGTGGTCACCTCCGGCGGCAAGCGCTGGGCGGCGACGCAGGAGCACGCGACGAGCACGCCGGGCACCGACGGCCAGTGGCAGGGCGAGACGGATGCCGCGCCCACCGCCAAGGACAACACCGACGAGGCCGACGACATCGCGAAGGGCGACGGCGGCTACAAGGACGCCCTCGGCGGCACCACCAGCACCCGCACGTACGCCGCGTGGAACGCCGCGACCTCGTACGACATGGACGACGCGAACTCGTACGTGACCTTCAACGGCCACAAGTACCGCGCGAAGGTGCACGCCACGACGGTCGGCGCGAACCCCGAGGCCACGCCGAGCGAGTGGATCATGGTCGACGGCGAGGAGAAGACCAACGACCGCGTCTCGGCCGCCATGGCGGGCGCCTCCTCGGGCATCGCCGGGGCAGCCCCGACGAACGGCCTCACCGCGAGCGCCCTCGGCACCCCGCCGAGCGACGGCACCACGGCGAGCATCGACGGACTCGTGACGGCGGGGCACTCGGTGCGGGTCTGGGCGATCGACGACCTGCAGGTGCTCGGCATCGCGGGCGCCATCGGCGGCGGCTTCGTCGGCGGCGGCGGCTCGGTGCTCGTGCTCAACATCAGGAGCCGCACGGATGCCTCGATCGGCTCGACCGCGGTCATCACGGCCGGCGGCGGCGGGTCCGACGAGATCAGCGTTCGCGCGATCATGGTCGAGGACTCGCTGGCCTTCGGGCTCGCGGCAGGTGGCGGCTTCGTCGGCATCGGCGGCCAGGTCGCCGTGATCAAGGACACGGGCACCCAGCGGGCGCACATCGAGGGCGGAGCGGAGCTGCGACGGGCCGGACTCGGCATCCTCGTGGAGTCGAGCGCGAACCGCACGCTCAACGTCTACTCGATCGGCGTGGCCGTCGGCGCCGGGGCGGTCGGCTTCGCGATCGCCTACGTCAGCGTGGCCGGCGACAACCGGGCCGAGACCCTCACCGGAACCGTCGCCGTGGGCGGCGCCGGCACCGTCGGCCGCTACGTCGCGAAGGTCACCGACCACGTCACGATCGACGCCCTCGCCATCTCACTCGCCGGCGGCGCGATCGGCATCGGCGGCGTCATCACCTTCGTCGACCTCTCGGGCACCGCGGCGGCCTCGGCGGCCCCCGTCGGCACCATCGGCAGCGGCGGCGTCTCGATCACCGCCGACGGCGATCGTCACGTCACGGTGAAGACCCTCAACGTCACGATCGGGGCATTCGCGCTCGGCATCACCGTCGCCCGGGCGAACTCCTCGCGCAACCTCGAGGCCGTGCTCCGCGGGGCGACCACGACGACCGGCGCGGTCACCGTGCGCGCGACGGCCGACAACGAGGCGGCGGTCGTCGCCCCGGGTGGCGGCGGTGGCGGTGTCAGCGTGCAGATCCAGGTCGTGTTCGCGGTGCTCTCGGGCCACACCCTCGCCGAGATCGCCGGGAACGTGCTCACCGCCTCGAGCATCACCGTCGAGGCCGATGCCGAGAACCGGGCCACCGCCGACACGTTCATGGGCGCCATCGCCCTCATCGGCATCAGCGGCGCCTGGGCCAGCACCGAGATCACCGGCGACGCGTGGATCCGGGCACTCGTCTCGAGCGGCACGCTCTCGTCGACCGGCACCATCCGCGTGACCGCGAAGACCCACGGCGACGGCAACCTCGCCAAGAGCATCGTCGACGCCGTGTCGGGTGGGCTCATCGACCTGAAGGCCATGATCGCCCTCGCCGACGTCGACAACGAGGTGCGCGCGAGCATGAACGGCGCTATCACGAGTGCCGGCCTCGTGCAGGTGACGGCGAACGCGCACAACACCGCCGAGGCGCGGGTGCTCACCGCCGCCGTGGCGCTCGCGAGCCTCGCGGTCGGCATCGCCCACGCCGAGGTCACCTCGGCCGTCTCGGCGACGGGAGCCGGTTCGATCGCGGCATCCGGTGCCGACGTCTCGTTCATCGCCACGTCGGTGAACTCGGCCACCGCGGTCTCGAACGTCATGACCATCGGCGCCTTCGCGGGCATCGCGGTCGGAGCCCCCATCGCCACGATCGCCGCACCGACCACCGCCCGCTGGGACGGCACCATCACGGCGGCCAGGAACGTCACGATCGAGGCCGACGGCACGAACACCGTGTATGCGAAGCTCACCGCCGTCGCCGCCGGCCTCGCCGGGGTGAACGGCGGCGAGGCCACCGCGAAGATCACGAACGCCACGATCACCGCCGCCCTCGTCGGCGACCCGGCCGAGATCTCGGGCGTCACCCAGAAGCTCACCCTGTACGCCCACGCGCTGAACCGCGCGACCGCCGTCTCGGGAGGCGTCGCGTTCGGCGGCGTGAGCATCAGCACCGTCTCGCCCACCGCGATCGACAACGCGGTCACGAAGGCCGAGCTCGACGGCGACGTCGGCTCCACCCACGTCGATCCCGCCGCCGGCAAGGTCGGCGATGCAGGCGCCCTCGTCATCGAGGTCAAGGCCATCGGCAACGACGCCACCAACTCGAGCGTCGACAGCTTCTCGGTCGGCATCCTCGCCGTGAACGCCTCCACGGCCGAGGCGAACACCGCGCCCACCGTGTCGGCGCGGCTCGGCGGCGGCGAGGTCACCGCCACGCAGACCCTCACGGTGCTCGCCCAGTCGCTGACCGACGCCGACTCCTTCGCGAACGCGACCACCGGCGGGCTCATCTCGATCACCGCGGGCTTCACCGCGAAGTCGGTCGACAAGCCGACCGTCTCGGCCACCGTCACCGGCGGGTTCGCACAGGCCGGCGGACTGCTCTCGCTCACCGCGCGCCACGGCGCCGCGCTCGCCACCCTCTCCGACGGCACGATCCTCGCCATCAACTGCAACGGCGCCGACACCATCTGCTTCTCCCTCCCGCACGGCATCGACACCGGCAGCACGATCACCTACAGCGCACCGGCATCCACCGACCCCGACGTCGAAGACGGCACGATCCCGAACCCGAACGCGATCGCGGGGCTCGGCGACGGCCGCACCTACGGCGTCATCAAGGTCGACGACAACACCCTGCGCCTCGGGGTGCAGTTCAACGCGGCGGGCATCGTCTCGGTCGCCACCGCCACCCTCCACTTCCCGGGCGGGCACAACCTGCGCACCGGCGACAAGGTCGTCTACAGCTGCAACGGCGGCGGCGCACTCGGCACCCTGCCGGTCAGCGGCCTCACGTGCGGCAACGCCTACTACGTCTACGCGGTGAACGAGTTCGACCTGCGCCTCTCGACGACGCCGCTCACGCAGGCGGGCAGCACCGTCGTCTCGCTCGTGGACCCCGACGTCACCGGGGGCAGCGTCTTCACCGTCGGCAGCACCGCCGGCCTCGACGGACGCGCCGTCGTCTACCACGCGCCCGCGACCATCGACTTCAAGTCGAGCCTCGTCGACATCCACACCGACGGCGCGGGCAAGCTCGACCAGAGCTCGGGCGCGATCAGCCATACCGCCTCGTGGAACACGATCTACGCGCCGAGCCACGGCGCGATCGACGACTCCGAGTGGATCTACACGGTCACGGGCGGCCCGGCGATCGGCGGCCTCTTCAACGGCCAGCACGTGTGGATCGTGCTCGAGAACATCAGCGGCTTCGGGGCCGGCGACCACATGATCCGCCTCGCCGACTCGGCCTGCCACGCGGGCATCGGCACCTACGACCCGACTCCCGGCGGACCGAACAACGCCGACAACAACACCCCGTGCAGCACGAACATCCAGATCATCGCGCTCGTACCCGACACCTCCGTCGCCGGGCTCAAGGCCGACCACCGGCTGCGCCGCGTCGGCCACGAGTCGATCGGCCTGGTCGAAGGGAACATGTACTTCATCGACGTGCTGAACGGCACGCAGTTCCAGCTCCTCGACGCCGCCGGCACCGTGCAGACCGGGCTCGTCGACAAGCTCGGCAGCCACCGCCTGGTCGACGAGGGCATCGCGACCGTCTCGGGCGGCACCGGCACCCAGCAGCTGTACCTCGACCTGCCGGGCGGCGCGCTCGTCGGCGCCCCGCACGTGCTCATCGGCGTCGGCGGCCCGGGCGCCCTGCTCGCCGACCTCAGCGGCACGGTGAACGGCGTGCCGAGCGCGACCTCGACGGGCATCGGCGGCGGCGGCTTCGACTTCAAGGACGTCTTCTCCGAGGTCGACGTGCGGCCCACCGTCACGGTGGACGTGCAGGGCGGCCTCCTCCGCGGCGGCTCGGTGAAGCTCAACGGCACCTCGTACGCGAACGCCGCGGTGAGCTCGGTGGCCAAGGGCGGCGGGTTCGTCGGGTTCGGCGCCGCGAACGCCAACGCCGACGTCGTGAACACCGTCACGGTCACCCTCGCCGACGGCGCCTCGATCTTCTCCTCGAGCGATGTCGAGATCACGGCCGTCGGGTTCATCACCGCGAACGGCGAGGGCGTGAACCGCACCGGCGGCCTCATCTCGGGCGCCGACACCGACATCGACCTCGAACTCGGCTTCAACGTCGCGACCCATGTCGCGGGCGACATCTTCGCCAACCGCACGGTGCTCGTCGATGCCGCCGCCGGATTCGACGCCACGGCGAACGCCTCCTCGGGTTCGGGCGGGCTCGGCACGAACGCCGACGCCAACGACGACTCGGGCCAGGGCGTGCAGGTCGGCCATGACCACGCGGCATCCGTCTCGACGACCGTGGCCGGCACGGGGAGCATCCTCGGCGGCGACATCCAGCTCTCGGCCGCCGTCGGCCGCCAGTACACGGTGAACGGCGCCAACGGCGACATCCAGGGCGCGCTGCTCGAGGCACGCGGCATCGCGCGGTCGACTGCCGACGCGTACGCGCTCGGCGCCGACTCCGACGCCGGGGCATACGTGAAGCTCAACAGCACGGCGACGGTCAGTCTCCTGACGGGCTCGTCGGTCGAGGGTGCCGACATCTTCATCCGTGCCGCGCACGAGAACCTGAACCTGCAGGCCGACGCGAACGCGAACTGCGGCTGCGGCGGCGGCGACACCGACGCCCGCGCTGACGTGAGCGTCAGCACCACCTCCGCGGTCGTGGGCGCCGACGAGTCGGTGCTGCGCACCTCGGGCCTCCACGTTGCGGCCTACCAGTACTTCTCGAAGCTCTACGTGCACGCGCACCGCTCGGGCGGCCTGTTCGACTTCGGCAGCGCCGACGCGACGCTCGGCTACGCGCCGATCCGCGACATCCTGTGGGAGTCGACCGTCTACCTGCTGGGCGAACCGAACCCGATCCTCATCGTCGATGCGAGCGGCACGATCATCGCGAAGACCGACAATGTCACCGTTCGCGCGACCGAGTTCGGGCCGGCGCTCGGCATCGGCGACACCATCGGCGGCGGCACCATCTGGATCGACCCGATCCTCTACGACGAGCAGCCCGAGGCGCTCTTCGAGGCCAACCACCCGGGCAGCTGCACGAGCTCGTGCAACGGCGTCATCCACGGCACCCAGGGCATGTTCTTCATGCAGGAGACGTGGAACACGCTGCTCATCCGCAACTCCTCCGACAAGGCCATCTTCATCAAGGGCACCGCCGGCGCGCCGAGCCAGTCGATCAACACGCTGAACTCGCACCTGACCACCACGCCCGAGGCGACCATCAACGTGTCCGTCGACAACGGGCCGCACGCGCCCCCGGCCACGCTCTGGTTCTGGCACGTCGAGCACATCTTCCCCGCCACCGACGTGGTGATCGAGAGCCTCCGCGAGGCAGCGACGACCGGCTTCACCCTCACGATCGACGGCGACATCGTCAACACCATCGGTTCCCTGCGCATCACGAACGATCGCGGCTCCATCCTCCGGGGAGCGGATGCCGGATCCGAGACCTTCTACGCCAACCGCGTCACCCTCGATTCGGAGCTCGGCTCCATCGGCACGGTGGCTCAGCCCATCACCCTGGTGCTCTTCCAGATCACCCACACGGGCGAGGTCGGCGTTCCCGCGACACTCAAGCTCATCCACCTCGACGCAGAGGCGGGCGTCGACCTCTTCCTCGACGTGACCACGATCCGCCGCGACTCGCTCTCCGCGAACACCGCAGCGCTGAACCCCGTCATCGGCTCGATCAAGGCCGGTCACGACGCGGTCGTCGTCCTCCGCGACAGTGCCGAGGGCATCGCCCCGGCCGTCGTCGGCGACGTGAACGTGCAGATATTCACGCCCGACAACCTCCCGGGCGACGCGGTGCTCGAGAGCGTGCCGACCACCTGCTACTTCCGTCCCGACGGCCCCGGATGCTCCGGCGGTGTCGACGCCCCCGTGATCGTGGGCGGCCAGGTCGTGCTCGTCGCGTTCGGCAGCGACCTCAGCCCGCGGAAGTCGAACTACACCTTCAGCGACATCCGCGCCGGGCACAACATCGCGATCTTCCACCCGTCGGCCGCCACCGAGCTCACGGTCACCGCGTACACCGACGTGGATGCCACATGGACCGACGATGAGACGTCGGCGAGCCACGGCGTGACCGACGGCTCGGGCAAGATCGACGTGCTCACGAACGGCAGCATCGTCGTCGTCGAGCAGAGCGGCAAGGGCGACCTGCGGGTCGGCCACATCCACGCGACCGGGCTCTGCACCGGCGCCGTCGCGACCGCGTGCGGTCAAGCGGTCATCGACGCGGATGTCACGCTCCGGTCGCCGCGCAAGATCCTCGACGCCGAGCTCGACGCCGGCATCCTCGACACCGATGACGACCGCACCTGCGTCGACGCCTACGACCTCGACTGCGCGGCCGGCACGCCGAACGGCGTCGACGTGACGGGCCGCAACATCACCCTCTTCGCCGGCGACAACCTCCTCGGCCAGCCGGGGAGCGTCTCGGGCGTCGGCGGGATCGGGCTTCCCGACAACTTCCTCGAGATCCAGGTCAACGCCGTCGGCGGGCCGCTCGGCGACCTCGACGCATACGACACGGCGGCCGACGACGACAAGACCTTCGGCATCTTCATCGACCAGGTCGCCGGCGACCTGCAGATCGGCATCGTGCACACCGAGGGCGACGACTCGCTCTCGACCGGCAACGTGTCGCTCCGCAGCCGCGCCGGCTCGATCCTCGACGCGCAGAACGACGCGGCCGCCGATGTCATCGGCCAGACGATCGACATCGACGCCCACGGCGGCTCGATCGGGACCGCGGCGAACGACCTCGAGATCGACTCCCTCGTCGACTCGCCGTTCGCGTGCACCAACGTGAACTGCGCGAACAACCCGAACGGCACCTCGGATGCGGGTCTCGCCGCGATCGCCGACGACGTCGCGCTCGAGGCATCCGCCGGCATCTGGCTCACTGAGACCGACGGCTACCTGCGCCTGCTCTTCGCCCACGCGACCGCGGGGAACATCCGGATCACGGTGCGCGAGTCGGCCGAGCTCGACGAGGACCTCTACCTGATCCGCAACGGCAGCGCGAACTTCGCCGAGGACAACTCGACGGTGCCGGGCAACACCCCAGACCACCTGCGCGACATCCCGAACGGCACGGTGTTCGCCGAGCAGGGGAGCGTCGAGCTGCGCGTCGGCGACGACATCACGCTGCACCAGAACTCGCAGGTCCTCGCCGACCTCTCGATCGATCTCCGCGGCGACTTCGGCAACCTCGACACGAACGGCACGCTCGCCGTGCCCGACCCCGAGCACGGCACCACGATGATCCTCCGCGGTCGCATCATCGCCGACTGCGTGGTCACGCTCGGCGGCACCTCCGGCTACCCGCTTGGCACCTGCGCACCGTCGGCCGCGAACCCGGTGGCCGGCCGCCAGACCAACGTCTGGGGCGGCGGCGACGTCGACCTGATCGACCTCGGCGACCCGAGCGGCCTCGACCTGGCGCAGACGACGAACGCGGCGCTCAACAAGGAGCAGCTGGGCGACCCGGGGTACATCTTCTTCGGCTCGAAGACGACGATCCACGGCAACGCGACGCTCGCCTCGGGCACCGCCGACGGCGAAGACCGCATCACGGTCTGGTACCTCCAGTCGATGAACGTCGTGACGAGCCCGACCGGACTGCAGACGGGCACCGGCGCCGGCCACACCCTGAACCTCGACGGCCAGGGCGAGAGCGACTACTACGCCGTCTACACGAACGGCAGCCACGGCAACATCCGCAACTACGTCATCAACGTGCTCGACACGGGCGCACCCGACGCGGGTATCGACGAGCTCGCGATCTACGGCTCCGACAACCTCGCCGCTACCTACAACGGGTACCTGCCGGGCACGACCACGAACGCCGCGGCCGACGACATCTTCCTGCTGCGGGCGCTGAAGTGCATCGACAACGAGAGCCCGTTCGCGCTGAGCGCGGGCGTGCCGAGCGGATGCCTCACTCCCACCGAGATCGCGAACAGCCCGGCGTTCATCGCGCTCCTGGCCGGCAGCGGGGCGGCCGACGGCGGCATCGGCAGCTACCGCGACCGCATCGCCGGCAACGAGCCGAGCGCCCTCGTGCAGCGCATCAACTACGACACCGCGATCAACGGCCGCATCTCGGTCTTCGGGCAGGGCGGCAACGACGCCTTCTACGTCGACGACACGACGGCGACGATCACCCTCGACGGCGGTGCGGGCAACGACACGTTCCAGATCGGGCAGATCTTCGGCACCCAGCGCGACGGGCAGTCGGCTCCCGATGGCGGTGCGCTCCTGCCGGCCGACACCTTCCCCTCGCTCGTGCCCACGACGCGCGGCTGGCTGAGCCCGGGCACCCACGCGCCGCTGCTCGCCACGGGCGGCACAGGCAACGACCGGTTCACGGTCTACTCGAACCAGGCGGAGATCCAGCTCAACGGCGACGACCACAACGACCTGTTCGTCGTGCGGGCCTTCGCGATCGCCGCGGTCTGCGACACGAACGCCGACAACATCGCCGGCTGCGGGCTCAGCGACGTCGACTACCGTCCGGCGAACGGCGTCTTCCCGATGGATGCCGCCGATGGAGCCGACGACGGCAAGTGCGTGCTCGCGGGCGGCTACATCCGCTTCGACAACAACAACGACAACGTCTGCAACAACGCCGACGCGCACCTCACTTTCACCCACCTCGTGGGCTCGAACATCGACCTCGACAACACGATGTGGGAGGACGACGTCATCCCGCTAAACGCGAACGGCGTCGCGGTGCCCGTGATCGGCCTCGGCTTCTCGACCTCGCGCCCGCTCGACATCCGCGCCGGCGGCGGCGAAGACGAGGTGCAGTACAACGTCAACGCCCCGGTCAACGTCGACGGCGGCACCGGCTTCGACAAGCTCGTCATCCTCGGCACCGAGTTCGCCGACGACTTCGCCATCACCGACAAGGCCATCTACGGCGGCGGCCTGAACGTGAAGTACACGACCGTCGAGATCGTCGAGATCGACGGGCTCGAGGGCGACGACCAGTTCTTCGTGCAGTCCACCGCGTACGGGGTGGCCTACCGCGTCATCGGCGGCCTCGGCTCCGACCTCATCAGCGTCACGGGCGACGTCACCGCCGACATCGTGACGCGCGAGCTCGAGGGGCTCTCGGGCGCGGTCGACCACATCGTCACGGCGCCGAACGACCCCGGCTACGACGGCCTGCCGACCGACGGCGTGCCCTACAACGTGGCCACCGGCGAGGGCGGCATCGTCGTCATCCGCGAGCACACCGGCGGCACCGCGGTGCGCGAGGGTGCGCTGGGCACCGAGGTCATCAGGAGCTACGACTCCTACACCGTCGAGCTCGCCGTGAAGCCCACCGCGAACGTCTACGTGACCGTCTCGGCGGCGTGGTCGCCGTCGCAGGAGGCGAACGGCGCCGACCTCAACCCCGCCCCGCTCGCCGACGGCATCGGCGACACGGTCTGGCTCTGCATCGGCACCGCCGACAGCCAGTGCGACGAGTTCAGCGAGTTCCAGCGGCACAAGATCGTGAACGGCGTCGTGGTCGACGAGAACGGCCGGGCGGTCGTGCTCACCTTCACCACCGTCGGCGACAACTGGAAGACCCCGCAGCGCGTCTACCTGTGGGCGGTCGACGACCCCCGCGCCGAGGGCGACCGCGTCGTGGTCATCCAGCACTCCGTCATCAGCCAGGACCTCCGGTTCAATGGCGCGGCCGTGCGCCAGGTGAACGCGCTCGTCTACGACAACGACACCCCGGGTGTCTACGCGGTGCCGGTGACGCCGGGCGGCAGCACGGTCGACGGACGCACGATCGTCATCGAGGGCAGCGCCGCGACCGAGCGCACCGACGACATCCTGCTCTCGCTCGCGAAGAAGCCGGCCGTCGGCGACACGATCTGGGTGCGCATCTGGATGGACGCCGACAGCCAGCGCCTCATCACGCTCGACTTCTCGGCGGTGCCCGCAGCTCGGTGGCAGCAGTTCTCCGACGGCAACGGCGGCACCTCCTACGCCGTGAGCTTCGACTCGACGAACTGGAACGTGCCGCTTCGCATCATCGTGCACGCCCGCAACAACTCCGACCCGGGCGACCCGCTCACCGCGGTCATCAACTACCAGCTCGACACCCTGCTCACCCTTCCGGCCGCCGCAGCCGCCTACCCGTTCCCGAACCTCCGCAGCGGCCCGCAGCGCACCGACGTGCTCGTCTACGACGACGAGACCCCGAATGTTGTGTCGATCCCGACCGGCACCGACACCGTCATCATCAAGTGCGGCAACGAGGCCTGCACGATCCCCGGCGGCACCGATGGCTACACCATCCGCCTCACGAAGGCGCCGAACGGCACCGTGACGATCGCCCTCATCACCGACGGCCTCGTCGACGTGGTCTCGGTCGGCGGCGTCGCCGTCACCCCCGCCGGCTACCAGGTCGTCGGCGGCGACATCCCGAGCCGCCGCTTCCTCGGCAACCTCGGCTTCGCGGGCAACACCGTGACCCGGGCGAACGGCAGTGACCTCGGCAGCTTCGTCGACGAGGGCTTCGTCGCCGGCCAGCGCATCCGCATCTCCTCCTGCGGCGTCACCGTCTACACGATCGTGAGCGTGCCGGCCGACGGCAAGAGCCTCGTGCTGAACGCGTCGGTCGCGGGCTGCGGCTCGGGCACCGGCGCGAGCATCAACCTCCTCACCCGCTCGGGCATCTGGGACGGCACGGCGACGACCGAGTTCGTGGGCGGCGCCTGGCGCCTCGTGCGGCCGCTCTCGGGCAGCTGGCTCGCCGACGGCTTCCTCGAGGGCCAGTGGGTGCAGATCTGCCAGGGCGCCACGTGCATCCGGGCGAAGATCGCGGTCATCCGCGGCGACAATGCCGGCCACGACGAGAAGCTCGAGCTGCGGGCCTTCGGTCTCTCGGGCGACTCCCTCGCGGCATTCCTCTCGGGCGGCCAGTTCAGCGTCGTGCGCATCGCCGCGGTCGTCACGTTCACCGCCGCCGGCAACGACTTCGCCGCCGAGAAGTTCATCGAACTCGCAGCGGATGTCGCGTACAGCCAGCCGCTGCAACGCCAGGGCGTGAAGATCTTCCCGTCGTCGACGCACCTCGTCTCGAAGCTGCGCGGCCCGCTCGCCGTCGAGGGCGGTGTCACGGGCGCCGACCGTTCGCTCGAGCTCGGACTGAAGCTGCCCGGCGAGCAGGACGGCCCGCTGTTCGCGATCGCGACGCAGGCGCCCGAGACCAAGCAGATCGACATGCTGAACATCTACAACGACTCGAGCCAGGCGCACGGCCGCGGGGTCATGAACAGCACCTCGCTGACGGGCTTCGGCATGGCGAAGGACCTCGACTTCGGGCCGGCGTACGGCGGTGCCGAGGGTCAGACCTTCGGTGAACCGCAGGTCTTCCCCGGCGGCATCAGCTACGGCACCGTGCAATTCGTCGACGGCCACTTCGTGACGAACGGCGCGAAGAGCTCGATCGAGATCTTCAACCTGATGCTCGGCGTCGGCAACGACCGGTTCGACATCCAGGGCACGCTGCAGCCCGACGACGCGGTCAAGCTCACGGGCACCGTCGTGCTCGGGGCATCCGCGGGTCAATTCGGCTCGACGCATCGCCTCAGCAGGCAGACGCCGTTCGACTGGAAGGCGCAGGGTTTCCTCGTCGGCATGCCCGTGACGATCAGCGGCATGACCGGCCTCTGGAGGGTCGTCGGCTTCGGCGACGACGACCCGGGCGACACGACCGACAACACGGTCATGTACCTCAAGCTGCTCAGCGGAACGGCGGCGACCGGCACGGCGCTGCGTACGATCATCGGCACGGATGTCCCGGTGACGACGACGACCCCCGTCGTGATCACACCCAACATCTCGGGCGACGGCGGCACGGTCACCCGCTCCACCGGGAGCTGGATCGCCGACGGGTTCGTCGTGGGCCAGCTCGTCATGATCCAGGGCCTCACCGGCCAATGGCGGCTCATGGCGATCTCCGCCGACGGCAGGACCCTCACCCTGCAGCGCGGCGACGTCATCGCGGCCCCCGTGGCCGGTTCGCCGACCGTGTTCGTGCCCGGCCCGCACGGCGGCATCACCGCGGTGCACGGCGGCGGCAACTCGCCCATGCAGAACTCGTTCGCGATGGTGCGCTCGCTGCCCGGCGCCGGCGCCCCGGCCGGCACGGCGCTCGTGCTCACCCGGCTCGACGGCTTGCCGTGGGGACTCACGCCGTTCCTCGCGGGCAGCGGCTACGTCGTCGGCAACCCCTACGGCACCGGCCCGCAGCACATCCAGCTCGCCGGCGAGAGCTTCACGCGCCTGATCCTCGGCTTCGGCAACGCGCCGTGCCCCTACGCCGACCCGTTCCCGCACTGCGGCGAGGGCGCGGTCATGTACCTCTCCGGCCCGGTCTACGCCGGCCCGCTCGGTACGGTCGCGACGACGGTGCACGTGGCGAAGCCCGTGGAGGTCACGGTCACCGCGCCGATCCAGGTGCACACCGACCATCTCCTCCGCACCGACGGCGGCTCCTTCCTCACCGATGGCTTCAAGCTCGGCATGCAGGTGCGCGTCTCCGGCCTGCCAGGCGTCTACACGATCACGGCGATCTCGGCCGACGGCAAGAAGATGACCTTCGCGAACGTCGCCCTCCAGCCGACGGTGTCGCTGAACGCCGCGGGGGTCGCGGTCTGGAACGCGCCGCTGTTCACCGTCACCGGGTACGACCCGTTGCGCGACGGCGGGCTCGGCATCGGCGGCGACATCATCACCGTCTGCAACCTCGTGAACCCGATCGACGGCGTCGCGTGCGACCTCGAGCAGACGGCCGGCCCGAACTCGCCGCTCGTCGTCTACGGCGACACCTCGCAGGACGGTGTCTGGTATTCGGGCCACCCCTCCGACGTGCTCGGCATGGAGTTCGGCCCGAAGCCGTTCGACCCGTTCACGCACATCCCCGACGCCGAGAACGAGGACGACGAGTGGATGCTCGGACTCGCGCACCCCTACGACAACGCGGGCAACGACATCATCGACGCATCCGGGCTCTTCGCCCACCGCGCCGGGAACAACCTGCCGACCGTCGGCTTCTCGGCCTACGGCGGACTCGGCGACGACCTCATCATCGGCAGCCAGGCGGGCGACCACCTCGCGGGCGGCTCGGGCGACGACGAGATCCGCGGCTTCCGCGGCGTCGACCACATCTACGGCGACTCGGGCATGAACGTGAACCTCTTCACGAGGGCGCTCGACATCGCGGTCATCGACCGTTCGCCGAAGCCCTCCGTCACTGGCGCGGGGTTCCTGAACAACGGCACCACCATCCAGCCGTACCCGTCGCCGGTACGCGACGACCTCCTCGTCGCCGGTCGCGACCTGCTCTTCGGCGAGGGTGCCGGCACGGTCGCCGGCGGACCCGAGTCGGCCTACGACGACATCGTCTTCGGCGACCACGGCGCGATCGTGCAGAACGGCTCGGCCGCCTACAACACGGCCGACCCGAACCTTCCCGACCCGCGCCTGCAGCGCATCCAGACCACCGCGACCTCGACGATCAGCTCGATCGAGAGCCGCAACCTGCAGCGCGGCTCCGACGACACCATCTTCGGCGGCCTCGGGCGCGACGTGCTCGTCGGCGGCGCCGGGCACGACTCGGTCGACGGCGACGAGGCCGACGACCTCGTCTTCGGCGACAACGTCATCTTCGTGCGGACGCCTGGCGACTGGACCAGCCCGCACTTCCAGACCCTCTGCGGCACGCTCCTCTACAGCCGCACCGACCGGGTGAACGCCTGCGGCGGCGTGGTGGGCGAGGACAACTCGGGCCTCCTGCTCGTCGACGGCACCCCCCGTGCCTACCGCGACCCCGACGGGGCGCCGTGGTGGGCCGAGTACGACGTCACGAACCTCTTCCACACGTTCGCGTTCGATGAGGGCACCTCGGGCGCGGGCAGCTTCGGCAACGACTACCTCGCGGGCGGGCAGGCGCACGACGTGGTCTTCGGCCAGCTCGGCAACGACACGATCCAGGGCGACGGCGGCATCGACAGCGCCTTCGCCAGGATGACGGATGACTCGACGGTCACGTGGCACGTCGGTGCGAGCCGCACGCCCCTCGGCTGCGTGGGAGCCGTCGGCGCGATGGTCTGCGACTACACCGGCGTGCTCGTGGTCGTGCCCTCGTTCGAGGCGCTCACCGACGGCGAGGACTACCTCGAGGGCAACGCCGGGAACGACCGCATCTTCGGCAACCTCGGGCAGGACGACATCGTCGGCGGCTCGAGCGACTTCTTCAGCCTCGTCAGCGCCGACCTGCGTCCCGACGGACTGCCGACCCCCGGCGCTTGGTACGGGCCGAAGGACGACCGTGGCGCCGACCTCATCTTCGGTGGCGCGGGCACGCAGATCGGCATCGACAACCAGGTCTCGGGCACGCCGAGCGTGCCCGGCCTCGACGGCGGCCTCCTCGCCGACAACACCCTGCCGGCCGACATGGACGCCCGCGACGCCGACACCATCGTCGCCGACAACGGCCGCATCATCCGCATCGTCGGCATCAACCACGTCGACGTGAACCCGTCGGGCACCGGCCAGACGCAAGCGGGCCAGCCGAACCACGTGACCTTCAACTACGACGTCGGCGGCGCCCAGCGGCTCGTGGTGCGGGGTGTGCACCTGCTCGACTACACGGTCGGCGGCCCCGACTTCATGCCGCAGAACTTCGGCCTCCCGATCGGCGCCGACTGCAACGGCTCGGCGACGCAGCCGACGTGCTCCTCGATTCTCGACACCGCCACCGGCTCGTGGAAGCTCACGCAGATCGGCGGCCGCGACGAGGTGCACGGCGAGACCGGCGACGACACGGTCTACACCGGCGCCGACCACGACGTCATCTACGGCGACGCCCAGAACGACGACCTCATCGGCGGCTGGGGCAACGACTGGATCTCGGGCGGCACGGGATCCGACGGCATCCTCGGCGACGACGGCCGCATCTTCACGAGCCGCAACACCGGATGCTCCGTCGCCTCCTCGTCCGTCTGCAACGAGGTCGCCGAGCCGCTCTACGGGATCCTGAAGTTCCGCACGGTCGACCCCGACACGAAGACGAGCCAGGGCGACGTGCTGGGCGAGTTCATCTACACCCCCGGGCAGGTGCAGACCGCGACGATCAATGTGGCCGGACAGCTCGTGAAGGCGGCTGACCTCACCGTCTACAACCTCGGCCCGAACGAGAACATGAGCCAGCACCAGGTCGCGAACCAGCCCACGTTCGACGCGAACAACTCCGACGACATCATCTTCGGCGGCTGGGGCGGCGACTGGATCCACGGCGGCGCCGGCGACGACGCGATCTCGGGCGCCGAGGCGATCGGCATCGGCGGCACCTCGGGCTACGCTCAGCACTTCTCGCCGATCGGCGACCCGATCGGACTCGAGTACCTCGACTTCGCGCACCCGTGGAACCCGGGCGACGTGCTGCACTTCGGCGCCGACACGAACGCGTGGCACTCGAACAACCACAACGAGATCCGCCTCGGGGAGTTCCTCCTCTACGACGAGTACGACCCGCGGCGGGTCATCCTCTTCAACGGCGACGGCACCGTGTGGAAGGGCGGAACCGCCCCGTGGAACCGTCCGTTCTTCCTCAACAACGAGGCGCTCTCGGGGAACTGGGTGACCGCGTGCGTGGCGGTCGACAACCAGGGCACCTGCACCGCGACGATCTCGAACCAGCCCTCCGACGGCGACGACGTGCTGTTCGGCGACCTCGGCAACGACTGGTCGGTCGGCGGCACCGGTCAGGACACGCTCTGGCCGGGCTGGGGCAACGACCTCTCCAACGCCGACGACGTGCTCACCACCAACGGCGGCCTGAACGACGTGCCCGACGGCGTGAACTCCAGCTACCAGGACCGCGTCTACGGCGGCGCCGGCCTCGACATCCTCATCGGCAACACCGGCGGCGACCGCCTGATCGACTGGGTGGGCGAGTTCAACACCTACCTCGTGCCGTTCGCTCCGTTCGGCATCGCCACTGTGAGCCGCCAGGTCGAGCCGCAGCTGCCGCTCTTCCTCTACGCCCTCTCGCGCAGCCAGGGCGCGGACCCGACGCGCGCGACCGACACCGGCGAGGACCCGGCCCGCAACGGCGAGCCCTACGGCGAGCTGGGGCTCATCACGCAGCACGACCACGGACAGTGGCAGACGCAGACCGGCGGGCCCACCGATCCGCAGGCCGGCAACATCCCGGGCGGACGCCGCGACACCCTGCGTGGTGCCGACTTCAACGACGGCACCACCCAGGGCTTCGCCACCGACTCCGGCGCGTTCTCGGTGCAGGGCGGCGTGCTCAAGGTGACGGCGGCGGGTGTCACGAACGACGCCGTCGCCGTCTGGTACTCGGACGCCTACAAGAGCGTCTACTTCGAGCTGTCGGCGAAGATCTCCATGGACAAGGCCACCGGCGGCTGGAAGGCGAACGCCTACATCGTCTTCGACTACTTCGGGCCGTTCGACTTCAAGTTCGCGGGCATCGACGAGTCGATCAACAAGATGGTCATCGGGCACCGGAACGCGAGCGGGTGGTGGGTCGACGCGCAGGGCGTGGTGCCCGGCGGCGTGCGCTCGGGCAAGTACTACGACCTCAACGTCGTGGTGAACGGGCTCATCGTCACCGTCACGATCGACGGCGGCAACGCGTTCAGCTACACGTTCGCACCGCGCCTCGTCGACGGCGACTCGGTCGCGCTCAACAAGGGGCTCGTCGGGTTCGGCTCGCAGCAGGCGCGCGGCTGGTTCGACAACATCGCGCTCACCGTGATCTCGCCCGCGATCACGGTCGACCGCACCGAGGCATTCGACGGGGCATCCGCTGCCTTCACCCCCGTCGCAGGAACGTGGTCGTCGCCGCCCGGCAGGGTTACGGGGATGCCGGGCGTCGACGGCCTCGCTGCCGCGCTCGTGGG
Source organism: Agromyces sp. P2_B3 (assembly GCF_056404815.1). Lineage (NCBI taxonomy): Bacteria > Bacillati > Actinomycetota > Actinomycetes > Micrococcales > Microbacteriaceae > Agromyces > Agromyces sp. P2_B3. Next base: position 569,020 of record NZ_JBFUDH010000001.1, read on the forward strand.
CTACACCGTCGGCGGCGCCCCCGCCTCCGGGGGAACCGGCGTGCGACTCGACCCGATGAGCTACCTCGAGGTCGAGGCGGTGCTCGCCGCCAACGGCTACAGCGGCATCGTCTTCGACTGGTATGCGAACGACGACTTCAAGTTCGTCGCGCTGGATGTCGCGGGCAAGCGCCTCGTCATCGGTCACGTGTCGCCGCGCGGCGGCTGGGTCGTCGACGCCTCGGTCGCGAAGGTCTTCGTCGCCGGGCGCGACTACCGCCTCAACCTGGTGCTGAAGCGCACGGTCGTGACGATCACGCTCGACGGTCAGGTCATCACCTCCTACGCCTACAACTCCCCGCTCGCCGACGGGCAGACCGGCGTGTTCGGGCGCGGCACGGGCCAGTCGTTCGACTCCTTCCGGTTCCGCACGGATGACGCGGCCTTCACTGGGGCGCCGGTGCAGGGCGCTGCGGGGAGCGGAGCCCGGGTCGCCACGACGACCACGACGACGTCCGTCGCGACGACCTCCAGCACGGCGACCGTGACCACCTCCGGCACGACGACGGGGACATCGGGCACCACGACGGGCACGGCGGACGGAACCGCGGCCGCGGCGCCCCAGCCTGCCGCTCCGAACGCGACGAGCCCGTTCTCACTCGCGATCGCACCCGACGGCGGCGTGAGCTTCACCGCCGCGGGTGCGAACAATCGCGACTTCTACCAGGTCCGCCTGGTCTGCTCGGCGGCCGGCGCGATCGTCTACTCCACGACGCTCGTGCTGCAGGTGGGGACCGACGGCGTGGGCACCACGCAGGTCGTGCATCCGCCCGCCGGCGACTGCGTCGCCACGCTCGAGATCCCGAAGGGCGCGGGCAAGGTGCGGGTGCTGGAGACGCTGGGCTTCGTCGCCGTCTGACCGCCGCGGCGCAGCTCCGGCCCGACCTCGTCGACCCGTCGACCCGAAACGGACCGGAGTCTCCGCATACTGGACCCCAGAGTGGCGTTCAAGGGGTTGCGAGGGTTCGGCGTAGCGTGATTTCGTTGGGCACCCCCGAAACGAAGGAGCACGTATGAGTTTCTTTGCATTCCTGATCCTCGGCCTCATTGCCGGCGCGATCGCGAAGCTGATCCTGCCAGGCAAGCAGGGCGGCGGATGGTTCATCACCCTCCTGCTGGGCGTCGTCGGCGCCCTGCTCGGCGGATGGTTGGGAAGCCTGATCCTGAACCGGCCCCTGACCGAGTTCTGGGACCTGGGCACGTGGCTGCTCGCGATCGGCGGCTCGATCATCGTGCTGCTCATCTGGGGCCTCATCACGAGGAACCGCAGCCGCACCACCTGAACCACCCAGCACAGCAACGGGCGGATGACGCAGTCGCGTCATCCGCCCGTTCGTGTTCCCGGCGCCCGGCGCTCACGGAGCCGCCGCCGTCTCCACGGCGACATGCCGCTCGGCGCGGAGCCGACCTACGGTGCTAGCATCGGCGGCGACGCCCCGTGGAGCGAGAGGAGACGACGTGCTCGAACCGTTCCTCGCGATGCTCCGCATGCTGCAGGCGGCGCTCGAGCTGGCTGTCGCCTCCGACGCGCACGTCGGCGCGCTGCTCGTGGGCGTCCTCGGCGCTGCGGCCCTCGCCCTGGTCGTCACCGCATGGCGGGCGATCCCCGCGCTCGTCGCCGCCGACCCGAGCGGCGCGTCGACCCGGCTCCGGCAGACCGCCGACCCGGGGCGGCTCCTCGCGCAGAGCGACCCCGATGCGGCCGGGCGCCCGCGTCCGAGGGCGCCGGGGCGCGGCATTCCGGCCGCGTAGCTCCCGACCGACCGCCCTTCGACGTCCCGCCTGACGGGGCGCTCGCACGTGCACGGTCCCGCCCTCGCGGCCAGACGGATCCCGCATCCCTCGACCGCAAGGACACCTCATGAACCTGTACGACCTTCCGCCCGTCGCCGCCGTGCTCGACGCGGCGCACGCCCTCCTCATGCACCTCGCCGCGGTGCTCACGCCGTTCGCCGGCGCGTCGAGCGCGGCCGCCGCGATCGTGCTCGTCACGCTGCTCGTGCGCGCCGCCCTCATCCCCGTCGGCGTCTCGCAGGCCAAGGCCGAACGGACGCGCGCTCGGCTCGCCCCCCGCCTGGCCGAGCTGCGTCGCCGTCACGCGAAGGACCCCGAGCGCCTGCAGCGCGAGACCATGGCGCTCTACGCGGACGAGGGCGCTTCGCCGTTCGCGGGCTGCCTGCCGATGCTCATCCAGGCGCCGATCGTCGGCGTGATCTATGCGCTGTTCGTGCTGCCGACGATCGCGGGCCACCCGAACGTGCTGCTCGAGCAGACCCTGCTCGGCGTGCCGCTCGGTTCCAGCTTCGCCGGCTCGATCGCGTCGGGCACCCTCACGCCCGGTGCGCTGCTCGTGTTCGGGGCACTGATCGGCGCGATCGCGCTCGTCGGCGAGCTCACCCGCCGTGCCTTCCGCCCGCAGCCCACGCCGCAGGACGGACCCGCTGCACGCCCGGGCGAAGCCGCATCGGGGACGGATGCCGCGGCCGCGGTGCTCGGGTCGGCGGCCATGCTCCGCGTGGTGGGCCTCCTCCAGTTCGTCACGGCGGTGATCGCGGCGTTCGTGCCGCTCGCGGCGGCGCTCTACCTGCTCGTCACCGTGACGTGGACGCTCGGCCAGCGCCTCGTGCTGCGGCGCGTGTATCCGCTGCCGCCCGCGCTGCCCGCCCTTCCGGCGTGAGCGCCCGCGGCCGCCCCGCTCGGCTCAGGCGTCGGCGAGGTCCACGAAGCGGCGCAGCAACCGCTGCGGTTCGGTGACGGATGCCGCGGCGAGCCGCTCGCTCACGGCTCGAAGCTCGCTCGCCGGGAAGTACCCGTGATGGCGGTACACCTGTGCACGGGCCACGAAGTCGTGGGTGGACACCTCGGGGTGGAACTGTGTCGCGTAGACCCGGCGCCCCACCCGATACACCTGCACCGGGCACGCCGCCGAGGACGCGAGCAGCACCGCGTCGTCGGGCAGCCGCTCGGTGGCCTCCTTGTGGCCGACCAGGGCGTGGAAGCGGCGGGGCAGCTCGCCCACGAGCGGATCGGCGACGCCGTCGGGCGTGAGGCTGATCACGACGGCGGCGGCCTCCTCGCCGTGCTCCGTGCCGACGACCCCGCCGAGCACGCGCGTCAGCACCCCGATGCCGTAGCAGGTGAACAGCAGCGGGTGGTCGCGCTCGACCGCGTCCTCGGCGAGGCGTGCGAGGTCCGCCTCGACGCGGCGCTGCACCGGATGCTTCGACGCCTCGGGTGTCGTCACGTTGTACGGGCTGCCGCCCACCACGACCCCGGCGACCTCGTCGAGCCGCAGGTCGCCGAGCGGATCCACGTCGAGTCGCACGTGCTCGAGCCGGCCGGCGTCGAGGCCCATGGCGCGCCGCACGGACTCGTACTCGGGGCCGACGGCCTCGACCTCGGGGCGCGCCGAGAGGAAGAGGAACGGCTTCATCGCGAGCGACCGCCTCGCTTGCGCGCGCTGCGCCCCGAGCGGGCGCCGGAGCCGCGCCCGCCGGCGCGCGATGCGCCGCCCGTGCCGCCCGTGCCGCCCGCCTTCCCGCCCTTCCCACCCTTCGCGCCCTTGGCCTTCTCGGCCGCCGCGGCCTTCGCGTTGGCCTTGGCCTTCGCCGTCGCCTTCGCGGGCGCAGCGGCCTCCTCGTCGTCACCCGCGCGCCGTGAGCTGCGCGCCGTACGCCCACGCACCACTCCGACCAGCTCCTGGATGTCGGCGTCGTCGCGCTCGATGCGCCAGACGAGCGCGATGCGCGTCGGCGCGGCATCCGTCAGCGGCACTGCCACGACGTCGCGGCGGTGGTGCAGGCGCGCAACGCCGTGGGGGAGGATCGCGTGGCCCGTTCCGGCGGCCACGAGCTCGACGGTCATCGCGGCGTCGGGCTGCGCCGGCGCGAGTGGCTCGTGCTCGAGATCGGCGAGCGTCAGCGCCTCGGCCTCGGCGAGGGGGTGGTCCTTCGGGAGCACGGCGACGGCGAGCTCCTCCCAGAGCTGGATGACGTGCAGGCCCGCATCGTCGACGGGCAGGCGCACGAACGCGACATCCGCCTCACCGGCCCGCAGGTCGGCGAGCTGCTCGGCCTCCTCGACGCGCACGGCCTCGAGCGGCAGGTCGGGCCGTCGCTCGTTCCACGCGCGCAGCCACTTCGCGGGGCTCACCCCGGCCACGTAGCGCAGCCTCAGCGTCACGGCGCCCCCAGTCCAGTCATCCGGCCGCTTCCGGCCTCCCCACAGCCTACCGACGGGTGCCGTCGCAGCCGCGCTGCCGCGGGCCGGTGGGCGGATGCCGCGTGACGGGCTACGGTGTGAGGGTGAGCCAGTCCCAGTCGATGAAACCCGAGACCGCAGCCAAGAAGCTCGGCATCCTCCTCGAGGCGGCGCCCGAGGACTTCCGCGAGGGCGACGTCACCCGCGACGAGCTCAACGCGCTCCTGGCCGATCCGCCCGAGTGGCTGCAGGTGCTGCGCCGTGAGGGACCGCACCCGCGCAACGTCGTGGCGGCGAAGCTCGGCATCTCCAACTCGGGCCTCGCCCGGGGCGGCATCACCGAGCCGCTCACGACGGCCGAGATCAAGGCGCTGCTCGTGGCACCGCCGCAGTGGCTCGTGCAGGAGCGGGCCACGCAGGCCGCCGTGCGTGCCGAGAAGATCCGTGTCGCCGACCGCGACCGCGAGCGCGCCGCGCGCCAGGCCGGCGGCGGCGGAGGCGGCTCGGGGGTCTGAGCCTCTGGCGCCCGGCGCTCGGTGACGACCGCTACGCGGCCGGTGCGAACCGGGCGCGGATGAACGCCGCGACGTCGGCGAGCTCGCGATCCGACACGGAGTGGCCGACGCCCTCGTAGATGCGCTCGTCGAGCGTCGAGTGCGCGGGCAGCCACGCCTGCGTGCGGGCGACGGATGCCACGGGGATGACCCCGTCGACGGTGCCGCGGCCCCAGAACACGTGCGGGGCGAGCTGCGACATCCGCTCGTCGCCGTCGCGCTCGCCGGGCAGCGCGAACCCGGCGAGGCTCACCGCGAACGCGAATCGCTCGGGTGCCCGGCGCAGGAGCTCGAGGGCCATCGCACCGCCCTGCGAGAAGCCGAGCAGGCCGATCGGTGCCGCGCCCGGCGCCGCACGATCGAGCCAGTCGAGGATCGCGTCGGTCGCGGCATCCGCCCCCTCGACTGAGAGCTCGGCGCCTTCGGCGACGAGCGGGAACCACGCGTGCCCGTACCCGGTGTACAGCGGTGCGCGCAACGACGCGATGGCGGGCTCGAGCGGCAGGTACGGCGTCAGGCCGAACAGGTCGCCCTCGTTCGAGTTGTACCCGTGCAGCAGGAGCAGCAGCGGACGTCCCGCACGATCCGCGGCCGACGCCGACCAGAGCACGGCCTCGTCGTCGACGCGCACCTCGGGCATGGGTCCTCCGCTCCGGGCGGCGGATGCTGCGAGCCGCCGGATGCCGCACGCCCGCCTTCGAGCGTACCCGCCGCCTCGCGGCGCCCAGCCGCCCGCCCGCCCGCCGCGCCCTCGCATCGAGATCTCGTGTTCGGTGCATCCGCCCCGGCGCGTCGTGCACCGAACACGAGATCGCGACGGATCGGGGCAAGCGGGCGAGCGTGGGGCAGAATCGAGGCATGAGCGTGCGCACCCCCGACCCGGACTGGAATCCCGACGACGAGCCCGTCGTGCGGCCGCCCGCCAACCCGGGCTGGCTCACCGACCTCGAGCTCGCCGAGATCCGGGGCCGCCTTCCGCTGCTCTACGTCGAGGCGGTGCCGGTGCGGGTCGACGGGCTGGGGCAGGTCTCCGAGGTCGGCGTGCTGCTGCGCGCGAACGCGGTCGGCGAGATGACCCGCACGCTCGTGTCGGGCCGCGTGATGTTCGGCGAGACGCTGCGCGACGCCCTGTTCCGCCACCTCGAGAAGGACCTGGGGCCGATGGCGTTCCCGCTGCTGCCCGCGAGCCCGGTGCCGTTCACGGTGGCCGAGTACTTCCCGCTGCCCGGCATCTCGCCGTTCTCCGACGAGCGCCAGCACGCCGTCTCGCTGGCCTACGTGGTGCCCGTCACGGGCACGTGCGAGCCGCGGCAGGACGCCCTCGAGGTCACGTGGATGACCCCGGTCGAGGCGGTGTCCGAGAGCATCGCCGCCGAGATGGAGGGCGGGCGCGGCATCCTCGTCAAGCAGGCGCTCGCGTCGGTGGGCGCACTGCGCTGACGGATGCCACGCTGACGAGCCGCGCCGAGTGACGCCGCGCCGGCTCAGCGCCCGGCGAGCCCGAGCGTCTCGAGGAACAGCCGCGTGAGCCGCGTCGCATCGACCTCGAGGGCGATCTCGACGTTCGCCCACTCGTCGGCGAGCCCGTGCACCATGTCCTCGCCACGACGTTCGCGCAGGTCGACGAGCGTCTGCCCGCGGCCGTAGCCGGCGAGTTCGACGCGCACCGGACGCACCTCGGTGCGGAGGGCCAGCGGGTCGACGATGGAGCACACCGCGCCGGCGTCGCCGATGAGCCCGGTGTACTCCTCCTGCTCGTCGGCCGACAGGGCGATGCGATGCCCGAGGAGCGCGCCCACGACGCGGCCGAGCGGGTCGTCGCCGTGCTCGAGCGCGGCCGCGACGTCCTGCTCGACCGAGACGCGGTTGAACACGTCGAGCCCGTACATGTAGGCGGGCACGTTCGCGTCGAGCACGATGGCGGCGGCCTCGGGGTCGTGCCACACGTTGAACTCGGCCACGGCCGTCGCGTTGCCGACGCCGGCCGAGCCGCCCATGAACACGATGCGCTCCAGGTTGCCGGCGACCTCGGGGTAGGTGCGCAGCAACAGCGCGAGGTTCGTCTGCGGGGCGAGGGCCACGAGCGTGACGGGCGTCGGGTGCTCGAGGATCAGCCGGCGCAGGAGCTCGACCGCGCCCACCGGTTCGGGTCGCCGCTCCGTGGGCGGCAGGGGGACACCGCCGAGGCCGTCGAGGCCGTGCACGTGGCCGGCGGAGCGGGGCGGCTCGAGCAGGGGCCGCGCGGCGCCCGCCGCGACGGGCAGGTCGGGCGCACCCGCGGCGTCGAGCACCCGAAGCGTGTTGTCGACGACCTGCGCGAGCGAGGCGTTGCCCGCGACGCAGGTGATGCCGAGCACGTCGATACCTGGATGCCGCACGGCGAAGAGGATGGCGAGGGCGTCGTCGACGCCCGTGTCGACGTCGAGGATCACGGGAACGCTCATCGCATCACCGTAACGCGACCGCCGGGGTCGCCGCGCCCGTCATTCGACGCGCGTTCGTGCCGCGTCAGCGGACGAACCGCACCTCGTGGATCTCCTCGCCGAGGAACGGCACGTGCTGATCGGCGCCGTCGAGCACGAAGCCGTTGCGCTCGTAGAACCGGTGCGCGCGGGGGTTGTCGGAGGCGACCCAGAGGTACACCGCGTCGTCGCCGACTGCGGCGTCGAACAGCTTCTGGCCGATGCCGGTGCCGTGGTACGCGTCGAGGAGGTAGATGAAGTAGAGCTCGCGCTCCCGGGGCGGGTTCTCGTCGCGTGCGGGACCCGAGCCGACGAAGCCGACGATCTCGCCGTCGACGAGGGCGGCGAACTGCTGGTACTCCTCGCCGCGCTCGGCGTAGTGGTTCCAGAGCTCCGCCATGCGGCGCGGCGAGAGGTGCTCGAAGGCCGCCGCGCTGATCAGGTGGTCGTAGGTCTCGTGCCAGCAGGTGGCGTGGACGCGCCCCAGCGCCTCCACGTCGGAATCGCGGATGGGACGGACGACGACCTCGGCAACAACTTCGGTGCTCATGCGAGAAGGCTAAGCCAGGGTGCGCGGGACGCGAAATCGTGCGATACGCCCTTGCGCTGAGCGCCCGCGCAGGCGCCTGCGCGCGCACCGGGTCCGCCGCGGAGACGGCGAAGGCCCCGCCGTCGACCWGGTGGTCGGCGGCGGGGCCTTCGGCAGGTGGTGCGGAGGGTCAGCCCTGCGCGCGACGGTTGGTGCGCGCGGGTGACACGAGGCTGCCGACGCGAAGCGGCTGCTTGCCCTGGCCCTGGCGGGCGGATGCCCCGCGCTGTGCACCCGTGGCCTGGGCGCCGCGGCTGTGGCCCGCGCCCTGCTTGGGTGCGTGCGCCTTGGCCTCGGCGGGGCGGCCGGAGCGGTCCCGGCGCGGCGTCGCGGGGGCGAGGTCGTCCTGCCCGGCGGGGCGACCGGTGCCGCGGCCACCGCGCGAGCCGCGCGAACCACCGCCGGCACCGGCGCCCTGCGGGCTGCGCTCGTCGCGAGCTGCGCGCTTGCGCTGCGCGTTGGCGCCCTGCGAGCGGCCGCCGCCCTGCGGCTGGACCGCAGCGCGGGGAGCCGGCTTCACGTAGGGGGCGACGTCGCCGACGAGCGAGGTGACCGACGGCGAGTTCGCCGTGACGCGCTCGGGCGTCACGGTGATCGCGGCCTTGCGGAGCAGCGTCTTCAGGTCCTGCTTCTGCGCGGGCAGGCAGATCGTGACGACGTCGCCCTCGCTGCCGGCGCGGGCGGTGCGGCCCGAGCGGTGCAGGTACGCCTTGTGCTCCATGGGCGGGTCCACGTGGATGACGAGCTCGACGTTGTCGACGTGCACGCCGCGCGCCGCGACATCCGTGGCCACCAGGACCCGGGCCGAGCCGTCAGAGAACGCCGCGAGGTTGCGGTCGCGCTGCGGCTGCGACAGGTTGCCGTGCAGGTCGACGGCGGGGATGCCCTGGTCGGTGAGCTTCTTCGCGAGCTTCTTCGCGTGGTGCTTGGTGCGCATGAAGAGGATGCGGCGGCCGGTGCCCGACGCGAGCGCCTTCACGAGGTCGTTCTTCGCGTCGACGTCCTCGACCTCGAACACGTGGTGGGTCATCGCCGCGACGTGCGAGGTGGCCTCGTCGACCGAGTGCAGCACCTCGTTCTGCAGGAAGCGCTTGACGAGCTTGTCCACGCCGTTGTCGAGCGTGGCCGAGAACAGCAGGCGCTGGCCGCCCTGCGGGGTCTTGTCCATGATGCGGGTGACCACGGGAAGGAAGCCGAGGTCGGCCATGTGGTCGGCCTCGTCGAGCACGGTGATCTCGACGGCGTCGAGGGTCACGAAGCCCTGCTTCATGAGGTCCTCGAGGCGGCCGGGGCAGGCCACGACGATGTCGACGCCGGCGCGGAGCGCGTCGACCTGGCGCTTCTGGTTGATGCCGCCGAAGATCGTCGTCGTCTTCATGCCGTAGGCGGCGGCGAGCGGCGCGAGCACCGCGTCGATCTGGGTGGCGAGCTCGCGGGTGGGGGCGAGCACGAGGCCGAGGGGGCGGCCGGGGCGACGCTTGCCGCCGGCGAGGGATCCGCCGAGGCGCGCGGCCATGGGGATCGAGAACGCGAGGGTCTTGCCCGAGCCGGTCTTGCCGCGGCCGAGCACGTCGCGCCCGGCGAGCGTGTCGGGCAGGGTGTCGACCTGGATCGGGAACGGGGTGGTCTTGCCGTCGGCGGTGAGGGCCGCGACGATCGGAGCGGGCACGCCGAGCGTGCTGAAGGTGGTGTCGGTCACTGGTGCCTTTCGGGGCAGAGCGCACCGCACGGGATTGCGCCGCATTCGGCGGCGGTTCGGACCCGTCGGTGGGAGAGTGGCGAAGGCGCCGGTCGGCGCATCCGTTCGCCGTACGAGAATCATCGGGCGCCCTCTGATGAGGCCCTGCCCGGAAGCGTTTCTACGACGCAGGCGGCGCGTTCGTCGCGCTCACCGAGAACCACTCTAGCGGATGCCGCTGCACGCCCCCTGTGCGCGGCCCCTCAGCGCGGCATCCGCTCGCCGACCGGCACCTCCTCGTGAAGGGTGTTGCCCGGCTGCGCGAGGGGACACGACCACGACGGGTCGTAGGCGCACGACGGGTTGTAGGCGAAGTTGAAGTCGATGACCAGCGAGTCGCTGTCGGAGCCGGGACCGAGATCGGCGCCCTTCACCGTGTCGAGCAGGTAGCGCCCGCCGCCGTAGGTGCCGCCGGGCACGCCGGCGAGGGCGTCCTTCACCGGGAGGAACAGCCCGCCGCCGTACGTCGTGAGCCGCCACACGTCGAGCGTGCCCAGGTAGGGGATGCGCACCGTGCCCACGAGCGAGAACGGGATGGCGCCGTCGGACGCGCTGTCGACGGTGATCCGCACCGGCTCGTCGGGGCGGCGCACCTCGAGCTCGAAGCGCCAGTCGGGGTCGTAGCGCGACACCGTCAGCCCCGTGAAGCGCGCCCGGTCGTCGGGCAGCAGCGGCGACTGCGGATGCCCCGCGAAGAGCTCGTCGCGTCCCGACCGCCAGAGCTCGTGGCCCTCGGCGGGGTCGTGCACGCTGAGCTGGCGCACGCCCGTGTAGAGGCCGAACACTCGCCGGCGCCAGTCCGAGAGCTGCAGGGAGCCGATCGAGTCGTTCATGCGGTCGCCTCCGATCGGGTTCCGGAGGCCGCGGCGTCGGCGGCCTCCGCATCCGCGGTGCCAGGCGGGTCGAACGACCACGTCGGGGCCAGCTGCTGCAGCCGGAGGCCCCGCCACTGCCAGAACGCCCACGTCGGATACCACGCCACCAGGTCGAGAGCGCCTGCACGTGCCCGCAGCTGGTCGCGATACAGGGTGCGCCCGTCGGGCAGCTCCGACACGGCCATGCGGTGATCCCAGCGGTCGAACACCGCGAGCGGGCCGGTCAGCGCGCCGCCGCCGTCGCGGAGCATCCGCACGCCCGCGGGCAGGCCGCCCGGATAGCTCACGTCGACGACCTCCTCGCCGGCCGGGAACCGGCGGAACGCGAGCGCCCGCACGCGATGCGGCCCCTCGGGCCACGTCGTCGGCAGGCCGCCGTGTTCGAGCGACGAGAAGTCGAGCCAGGGGGCGACGACCTCGCGCAGCACGGCCGGGCTCCGGAGCGCCCGCCACGCGGCATCCGGAGTGCAATCGAGCGTGAGTTTCAGCAGGACCCGCATGAGCCGAGAGTATGGCCAGCGGATGCCACGGCAAAGCACCGCGACCGGATTCACGGCGCCCGCCCGGCCGACGCGCAGCCTCCGCCGGGGTCCCAGCCGCGTCGCACCCGCACGTCCTAGACTCCGCCACATGGGCGAAGCACTGTGGTGGCTGCCGTCGCTCGTCGTCTTCGGCACGACCGCGCTCGTGATCGCGGGCGGGGTCGTCGGCGTGCGTCGGCTCGGCGTGCGCCGCGAGAGCGCCGCCCTCGAGTCCGGCCGGGAGCTGGAGGTGCGCGCGAAGGGCCTCATCGTGCAGGCCGACACTGCGGTGCGCGAGGCCGACCGCGAGATCGCCTTCGCCGAGGCGCAGTTCGGTCCCGCCGCCGCCCGCGAGCTGCGCACGGCGTTCGACACCGCCGGCTCCCGCCTCCGCGAGGCGATCCTCCTGCAGCGGCGCCTCGACGACGCCGAGCAGGAGTCGGCCGCCGACCGGCGCCGATGGAGCGCGCACATCGTCGACCTCTGCGACTCCGCCCTGCGTACGCTCCAGGCGGCGCAGTCGGGGCTCGCCGCCCGCCGCCGCCTCGAACGGGGCGCCGGAACCGACCTCGCGGCGCTCCGGGAGGACGTCGCCCGCATCGAGCGACGGCGCACGGATGCCGCGGCCGCCCTCGAGCGCCTCGGCGAACGGTTCGCGCCGACGGCGCTGCGCTCGGCGCTCGCTGCTGCTGGGCGCGCCGACGCGGCCCTCGCCGACGCACTGGCCGCGCTCGCCGAGGCCGATCGCCGGATCGCAGCGGCAGAGCCCGCGGCGGAGCCCCTCGCGACCGTCGCCGACCGGCTGGAGCGCGCCGACCACGACCTCGCCGTCGTCGAACGGACGGAGTCCGACCTCGCCTCGGCGGAGGCGGCGGCTGACGCCGCCGCGGCGGCCCTCGACGCCGACCTGGCGGCCGCCCGCTCGGAACGAGACGCCACCGAGGACCGCGACGCCCAGGCCGGCCTCGGCGTGGTCATCGGCGAGGCCTCGGCGGTGCTCGCGGGCAGGACGCCCGGTGGGGCGCAACGGGCGGGTGCCGCGCCCGGCGAAGTCATCCGACCAGTGGGCAGCGTCGACCCCGTCGCCGACCGCGACCGGCTGCGCGCGACCCGCGACCGCCTCGAGGTGGCGAGGGCGGCCGCGCGGAACGCGCAGGGGCGCCTCGACGGAGCCCGCGGTGCGCTCGGCGGGGCGATCGCCGTCGCCGAGAGCCAGGTCCGGGTGGCCCACGCCGCGATCGAGCGCGGCGGCGGYCGGATCGGCGGCGACGCCCGGGCCCGGCTCGCCGAGGCCGAGCGCCAGCTGGTGATCGCCCGGCAGGAGCCCGACCCCGTCGCCGCGCTCGACGCCGCGCGGCGTGCCTCCGCTCGGGCCAGCGACGCCGAGGCGCTCGCGGCGTACGACGCCATGGGCGGCGCCGCGCGCTGACGCCCGCCCCGCCACGGAGACCGCCTCCTCACGCCGCTCGCCTGACGCCGCCTCGCCCTCGCCGCCTCGCCCTCGCCGCCCCGCCCTCGCCGCTCGCCTCGCGCCGCCTCGCCCTCGCCGCCCCGCCGAAATGCAGGAAGAAGCGGAGGGAACGCCGGCCCCGGCCCGGCGCTCCGCGGCGCGCCGCCCGGGACTTCCTCCATTTCGGCAGCGCGAGCGGCGCCGGCGCGCATGGGCGGCGCCGCGCGCTGACGCCGCGACACGGGCCGTCACCCGCGGCATCCGGGCGATACCCTGACCCGGTGAGTGATTCGAACACGCCGTTCGGGCAGGCGAAGTACCAGGTGCGGTTCGACTGGGGCGCGGCGGGCGCCGAACGCATCCTGCCGGGCGCCCACGTGGTGGTCGTGGTCGACGTGCTCTCGTTCACGACGGCCGTGGTGGCGGCGGTGGAGCATGGCGTGCCCATCGCTCCATGGGCGACGGATGACCCCCACGGCGCCACGGCGCTCGCCGAACGGCTGGGCGGGTCGGTCGCCGGCCGACGCGGGGAGCCGGGCCCGAGCCTCTCGCCGACGAGCTTCACCGGCCGCGAGGCCTACGACGAGCTCGACGGACCCGTCGTGCTGCCGTCGCCAAACGGCGGAGCCATCGCCGCCGCGCTCGCCGATCACGGCGTCGTGGTGCTCGCCGGCGCGCTGCGCAACCGCACGGCGGTCGCCCGCCGCATCCTCGCGCTGCAGGAGGAGCGGGGTGAACGCACCGTGGTCGCGATCGTCGCCGGGGGCGAGCGGTCGTCGGGTGCGCCCGGCTCAGCAGCCGGAGCCGGAGCCGCAGCGGCACCCGCCGACGACTCCATCCGGTTCGCGATCGAGGACCAGCTGGCGGCCGGCGCCATCGTCGACGCCCTCGTCGCCCTCGGCATCGACCACACCTCGCCCGAAGCGGCCGTCGCCTGCGCCGCCTTCGAGGGACTCCGGCACGCCGCCACCCACCTCATCGGTGCGTCGGGCAGTGCGGTCGAGCTCGTCGAGCAGGGGTACCGCGCCGACGTGCGCTTCGCCACCGAGCTGGATGCCGCCGAGGTCGTGCCCGAGCTGCGCGACGGCGTCTTCCGCGCCTGACGCGCGTCTCGCGGGGCGTTGCCGGCGTGCGGCCCCACCGCGGCAGCGGCCGGGTCGCGGTTCAGGCCGCGGCCTGCACCGCCTTGCGGGCCCGGTGCGCCCGCACCTTCGCCCGGTTGCCGCAGCGCTGCATCGAGCACCACCGGCGCGTGGCCGCGCGCGAGGTGTCGAGGTAGACCATGCCGCAGTCGGCGCCGTCGCACTCGCGAATGCGCCCGGTGTTGGCGGGATCGAACAGGTCCACGGCGTCGCGGGCGATCGTCGACAGCGCCTGCCCGACGGTCTGCACCGAGCGGCCGGCCTGGCGCGAGCCGCCGCCGAGCACCGGCGGGATGTCGGGCGTGGCGGCATAGAGGTTGACGAGGTCGATGTCCGCCGCGCGGGGTGCGTCGTCTTCGGCGGCGGCGACGGCCAGGCGCCCGATCGCGTCGCGGAGCGAGATCGCGTCGAACAGGTCGCGGGAGCGGGCTGCGCCGACCGCCACGGGGAACCGCTCGCGCATCCACGCGGTGAGGTCGTCGGGCGAGTGCAGCAGCTCGGCCTCCCGCGCACCGCGCATCGGCCCGGTGTAGGCGAAGTCGAGGGCGAACGAGCCCGAGTCGAACCACCAGCGCGTGCCCTCGGCAGAGGTGAACCACTGTCCGATGGGGATGGACACGGTCGAGACGGGCATTGAACCATCCTCAGCAGTGACGGATGCCGCATCCGCGCGTTCGAGTGCGACGCATGCTCGGGCGGGCATGCGTTCCGGCGACCCGGCTGAGGCGGCGCTCAGCCGGAGGCCGCGCTCGCGGCCCGCCGCCGTATCGCCGGCGTGATCTCGCGATGACGCCACACGATGAGGTTCGCCCGGTCGAAGCCACGACGGCAGAGGCCGCAGCTCAGGGGGCGCTGGGGTTCACGGTAGCGGAAATGCTCGTGGCCCGCGGGGCAGTGCCCGACCCACGGGGCGAGTTCGTGCGCGACCTCGCCGTCGTGCGTGCGACGGCCGACGTAGCCGAGCTCCGTGGCGATGCTCGTCCACCGGGCTCCGTGACCGGCGCGGGGCCCGGCAAGCGCGTGCGCGACCTCGTGCAGGAGGATCTGGTGGATCTCGTCGTCGTCGTAGCGGGCGGCGAGGTACCGCGAGACCGAGATGTGCTTGGCGGTGTAGTTGCAGAGGCCCGCGCGCTTCTTGGCGTTGTCGAAGCCGAAGCTCCAGACTGCGGGGTCGAGGTGCAGGGCGATGAGCGCGTCGGCCCACCGTCGCACCCGCTCGAGATCCGCCATGGGATGAGGATAATCCCGCGGAACGCCGCGCGGCAGGAGGTGGTGACCCCCGAACGGGTGCGCGTCTCGCGGCGGCATCCGTCGGTCCGGCTCATGCGGGCGCGAGGCGCACCCGGAAGAGCTTGTCGTCACCGGGTGAGGGCGACCCCCGGCCGTCGGTGTTGTTGCCGATGAACCACAGTTCGCCGTCGGGGCCCGCGGTGACGTCGCGGAGGCGGCCGAGCTCGCCCGTGAACCACGGCGTCGCGGAGAGGGCGGCGCCCGACGTCGCGGGGGCGATCGACCACAGCCGTTCGCCGCGGAGGGCG
Source organism: Agromyces sp. P2_B3 (assembly GCF_056404815.1). Classification (NCBI taxonomy): domain Bacteria; kingdom Bacillati; phylum Actinomycetota; class Actinomycetes; order Micrococcales; family Microbacteriaceae; genus Agromyces; species Agromyces sp. P2_B3. The sequence goes on from NZ_JBFUDH010000001.1 coordinate 584,128, forward strand.
GCGAGGAACAGCGTGTCGCCGACGATCGCGAGTCCGCTCGGGCTGGCTTCCGCCGTGGCCCACTGCTGCACGGGGTCGATGAAGCGCGGGTCCCCGGCCTGGCCTTCGACGACCGGCCAGCCGTAGTTGCCGCCGCGGGTGATGCGGTTGAGCTCGTCCCACGTGTTCTGCCCGAACTCCGCCGCCCAGAGGTCGCCGTTCGCGTCCCACGCGATGCCCTGGGGGTTGCGATGCCCGAACGACCACGTGAGGTTGCCGAACGGGTTGCCGGGCGCCGGCCGCCCGTCGGGCGTCATCCGCAGGATCTTGCCCGAGAGCGAGTTCGGGTCCTGTGCGACGTCGCGGTTCCCGGCGTCGCCGGCGGTGGCGTAGAGGAACCCGTCGGGTCCGAACCCGAGGCGGCCCCCGTCGTGGTTGCCGGCCTTGGGGATGCCGGTGAGCACGTCCTCCGGCGCCCCGAGGCCCAGCGAGCCGGGAGCGCCCGTGAGCGGCATCCGCACGATGCGGTTGTCGGATGCCGCGGTGAAGTAGGCGTAGACGAGGTCGGGGTCGTCGCCGTCGGTGGGCCGGAACGCCAGGCCGAGGAGCCCTCCCTCGCCACCGGGCACGACGCCCGGCACGTTGGCGGCCACCCGCAGCGACCCGTCGCCGAGCACCTCGACGACGTTCGCGGTGTCGCGCTCGCTCACGAGGGTGCCGCCGCCGGGCAGGCGGAGGATCGACCACGGCGACTGCAGTCCCTGCGCGATGACCTCGACACCGCCGGTGGGCTGCAGCACGGGCGGCGGCCCGGTGGGCGTGGGCGTCGGCGTCGCGGTGAGGGTCGACGGGGCCGGCGTTGCGGTGCCCGGCGGCGTCGACGGCAGTGGGCTGCGGTCGGGCGCGGGCGCGTCGCATCCGGTGATCACGAGGGCGAAGGCGACGGATGCCGCGACGGCGGCCGCGCGCGCGAGGCGCCGCCCGCCCCGCCCTGACTGCTGCAGACGTCCGTTTCGCCGGCTGCGTGCCGCCTCGCGCATGCGCCCTCCCGGCTCCAGTCTGCGCGCAGCTTCGGCAGAATGGGAGCATGGAGCCGGTGATCGACCTCAACAGCGACCTCGGCGAATCGTTCGGCGCCTGGAGCGTGGGCGACGACGAGGCGATGTTCGGCCTCGTCTCGAGCGCCAACGTCGCCTGCGGCTTCCACGCCGGCGACGCCCTGACCATGGCGGAGAGCGTGGGCCGGGCCGCTCGCCACGGCGTGGCGCTCGGCGCGCATCCCGGCTACCGCGACCTCGCCGGCTTCGGACGCCGCGCGCTCGACACGAGTCCGGCCGAGCTCGCCGCCGAGCTGCTGGTGCAGCTCGGTGGGCTCGACGGGCTCGCCCGTGCGGCGGGCATCCGGGTGCGCTACGTGAAGGCGCACGGCGCGCTCTACCACCGGCTCGCGGTCGACGAGGCGGCGGCGCACGCGTTCGCCGAGGCGGTGGCCCGCTACGACGCCACGCTGCCGCTGCTCGGGCCGCCGTCGAGCGCCCTCGAGCGCGCATCGGATGCCTCGGGGCTCCGCTTCGCTCGCGAGGCCTTCGTCGACCGCGGCTACGTCGCCGACGGCTCGCTCGTGCCGCGCGGGGAGCCCGGCGCGGTGGTCGACGATCCGGCCGCGGCCGCCGACCGCGCCCTCGAGCTCGCCGAGACCGGGGGCATCACGGCCGACGACGGCAGCCGTGTCGAGCTCGCGCCCGACTCGCTGTGCCTGCACGGCGACACCCCGGGCGCCGTGGCGATGGCCCGCGCCGTCCGCGCCGCCCTCGAGGCCGCCCGCATCGAGATCCGGGCGTTCGCATGACCCGCCGGCTGCTGCCGAGCGGCGACGCGGCCCTGCTCGTCGAGTGCGACTCGCTCGAGGAGGTGCTCGCGCTGCACGACGCGCTGGCCGCCGATCCGAAGCCGGGCGTGGTCGAGCTCGTGCCGGCCGCCCGCACGATCCTCGTCGCCGTCGATCCCGCGCGCATGGCGCTCGAGTCCGCGGCGACCTGGGTGCGGCGCATCCCCGCCGAGGCGGGATCGCGGGTCGCGGGCGCCGCGGCGTCGCCGGTCACGATCCCGGTCTCCTACGACGGCGACGACCTCGTCGCGACGGCGGCGCTGCTGGGCGTCTCGACGGAAGCCCTGGTGGCCCGGCACACCTCGATCGACTGGCGGGTGGCGTTCATCGGCTTCGCGCCGGGCTTCGGCTACCTCGTGAGCGACGACTGGCCGTTCGAGGTGCCGCGGCTCGACGCGCCGCGCCCACGGGTGCCGGCCGGGTCCGTCGCGCTCGCCGGGGCCTTCGGCGGCGTCTACCCCCGCCAGAGTCCCGGCGGCTGGCGACTGATCGGGCGAACGACGTCCACGCTCTGGGATGCCGAGTCGGCCGACCCCGCGCTGCTCGCGCCCGGGCGTCGCGTGCGCTTCGAGGCGGTCGACGCGGGATGACCCGCCTGCGCGTCGAGCACCCGGGCGCCTCGGCGCTCGTGGAGGACCTCGGCCGGCCGGGCCTCGCGCACCTGGGGGTCGCGGCATCCGGTGCGCTCGACCGCGGCGCGCTCACGCTCGCGAACCGGCTCGTCGGGAACCCCGACGGCGCCGCGGCGCTCGAGCTGGCCGTGGGCGGGTTCCGGGCCCGGTTCGAGGGCGGGGCCTGGTTCGCGGTGACCGGCGCCTGGGGGCCGGTCACGCTCGACGGGCGCCCGGTGCCCCCCTACACGGCGACCCGCGCCCGTGACGGTGCCGTGCTGGAGGTCGGCGTCGCCGCACGCGGGATCCGCTACGTGCTGGCCGTGCGCGGCGGACTCGACGTGCCCGCCGCCCTGGGTTCGCGCTCGCGCGACACGCTCGCCGCCCTCGGGCCCGGGCCGGTGGCCGCCGGGCAGGTGCTCGCGATCGGCGCGGAGCCCGCGGCATCCGTGCCCGTCGTCGACCAGGACGTCGCGTTCGCGCCGCCCGATGGGGCGGTCACGCTCGCGCTCCTGCCCGGCCCGAGAGCCGACTGGTTCACGGATGCCGCGGCCGCGACGCTCTTCGAGTCCGCCTGGCGCCTCTCCGAGCAGGCCGACCGCATCGGCGCGCGGCTGCTCGGGCCCGAGCTCGCACGCCGCCGAGCGGGGGAGCTCGCGAGCGAGGCGACGGTGCCCGGGTCGATGCAGGTCGCGGGCGACGGCCGGCCGACGATCCTGCTCGCCGACCGGCCGGTCACCGGCGGGTACCCGGTCATCGCGGTGGTCGCGCCGGGCTCGCTCGACGCCGTCGCGCAACTGCGGCCCGGCCAGGAGGTCCGCTTCCGCCACGCGTGAGGCGGCCCGTCACCCGCGGCCCTCTCGCGGAAGCAACTCTTCACAAACCGAGCGCCGCGTGAAAGTATCTTCCATACCGACCTTGGAGGATCGACGATGCCCCTCGACGCCACGACGCACGACCACCCGACGCCGAGCGGACTCGGCCGCCGCGACTTCCTCACCCTGGCCGTCGCCGGGGTCGCGGCATCCGCGTTCACCGTGACCGTCGGCACGCTCACGCCCGGCACCGCGTACGCCGAAGGCGCCGGCACCGCCGCAGGCGCCGCACTCGCCCCGCGCAAGCGCGAGCTGCGGGCGATGTGGATCTCGTCGGTCGTGAACATCGACTGGCCGAGCCGCACCGGTCTCGCCGCCGACGAGCAGCGCGCCGAGTTCCTGCACTGGCTCGACGTCGCCGAGCAGTTCCACCTCAATGCCGTGTTCGTGCAGGTGCGGCCCACCGCCGACGCGTTCTGGCCGAGCCCGCTCGAGCCGTGGTCGCAGTACCTCACCGGTGTGCAGGGCCAGGATCCGGGCTACGACCCGCTCGCCTTCATCGTCGACGAGGCGCACCGCCGAAACCTCGAGCTGCACGCCTGGTACAACCCCTACCGCGTCTCGATGCAGGCCTCCCCCGCGCAGCTCGTGCCCGAGCACCCCGCTCGCGTGCACCCCGAGTGGGTGTGGGCCTACGGCGGCAAGCTCTACTTCGACCCGGGCCTGCCCGAGGTGCAGGAGCACATCCAACAGGCGATCCTGCACTCGGTCGAGCACTACGACCTCGACGGCGTGCACTTCGACGACTACTTCTACCCCTACCCGGTGGCCGGGCAGGTGATCCCGGATGCCGCGACCTTCGCCGCGCACGGTGCCGGCTTCGCCGATGTCGCCGACTGGCGCCGGCACAACGTCGACACCTTCGTGCACTCGATCTCCGAGCGCATCAAGGCGCTGAAGCCGTGGGTGAAGTTCGGCATCAGCCCGTTCGGCATCTGGCGGAACCGCACGACCGACCCCCTCGGGTCCGACACGGGCGGCTCGCAGTCCTACGACCTGCAGTTCGCCGACACCCGCAAGTGGGTGCTGGAGGGCTGGCTCGACTACATCAACCCGCAGGTGTACTGGCAGATCGGCCTGGCCGTCGCGGACTACGCGAAGCTCGTGCCGTGGTGGGCCGGGGTCGCCGCGGCATCCGGCACGCACCTCTACATCGGCGAGGCGCTCTACAAGGTGACGTCGGGCGTGTTCACCGACCCGGCCGAGCTCTCGAACCACCTGACGCTCGACCGGGGCATCGACGACGCCGGCACGCCGGTGCACGGCAACGTGTACTTCTCGGCGAAGCACGTGCCAGCCGACCCGCAGGGCTCGATGTCCCGCGTGCTCGCCGACCACTACGCCCACCCCGCCATCGTGCCCGCCATGGAGTGGCTGCCGGCCACCGACGTGCGCGCGCCCGTGCTCACGAGGGCGACCCGCACCGACGCGGGCGTCGAGCTGCAGTGGTCGGATGCCGCGCCGCCGAGCCTGCGGGCCACCTCGTTCGCCGTGTACCGGGTCGAGGGCGGCACCGGGGCCATCGACGTCGAGGACGCCGCAAACCTGCTCGCGACGGTCCGCACGCAGTCGGGCGTCGTGCAGCGCTGGACGGATGCCTCGGCCGCGGAGGGGTCGACGTACCGCTACGTCGTCACCGCGCTCGACCGCGTGTGGAACGAGAGCGCGCCGAGCGTGGTGCGCCGCTCGAGCTGACCGCAGCGCGGCGACGCCGGCCCGCCGGTCGCCGGTCGGGTCAGCGACCGGGCTTGGACAGGAAGATCGAGCGCGCGGGCGGCGGCGACGGCACCGCCGTGGCATCCGTCACCACCGGCGCGCCCGCGATGAACCGGTGCAGCTCGTCGCCGTCGACGAGCTTCGCCGGGGCGGGGTCGCTCGCGAGCCGGCGGGGGAGGCCCGCGAACGGCAGCTCGTCGTGCGAGGCGTACATGACGACGTTGCCGAACCGCCGGCCCTTCAACATCGAGGTGTCGGCGGCGATCGCGACGTGCGCGAAGACGTGTGCGAGGGTCGCGGCCTGCGAGCGCGCGAACGCGAGGCCGGCGCCGTCTGCGACGTTGACGGCGACGATGCCGCCGGGCGCGAGGCGCGGCACGAGGAGCCCGTAGAACTCCGCGCTGGTCACGTGCGCGGGGGTGCGCGCGCCCGAGAAGATGTCGACCACCGCGATGTCGACCGCGCCGTCGAGGCCGGCGGGCAGCTTCGCGAGGACCTCGCGGGCATCGCCGTGCCGCACCCGCACCTGCGCGCCGCGGGGGAGCGGCAGGTGCTCGCGCACCAGGTCGACGAGTTCGCTCTCGAGCTCGACCACCTGCTGGCGCGAGCCCGGACGCGTGGCGGCGACGTAACGGGGGAGCGTCAGCGCGCCACCGCCGAGGTGCACGGCCGTGATGGGCGCGCCGTCGGGACGCACGAGATCGATGGCGTGCCCGATGCGCCGCACGTACTCGAACCCGAGCCAGTCGGGGCGCTCGACCTCGACGTGCGACTGCGGCGTGCCGTCGACGTAGAGCGTCCACGACCCGGGCACCGAGCGCGACTCCTCGAGGCGGGCGACATGGCCGCTCACGGAGAGGCGTCGTTCGAGGTCTGACACGGATGCCACGCTACCCGCCCGCTGCGAGGGGCGCGGCGCCGCGGCATCCGCCACCGCGTCGTACGGCACGTCAGCAGGCGCCCCAGAGCGCCGCGTCGAGACGGTGGCCGGTGAGCACCGCCCCGGGGAACGGCCCGGCCGCGGCGAGCCGGTCGGCGAGCCCCTCGGGGAGGCCGCCGGGAGTGGCGACCAGGAGCGCGTTGCCCTCCTCCGCGCCCGAGAGCACCGTCGGGTCGCCGGCGACGAGCAGTTCCGCCGCGGGGTCGGCGCGGGCGAACGCGCGGGCCTGCGCGCGCAGGCGGGTGAGGCCGGGCGCATCGGCCACGTTCACGGCGACGATGCCGCCGGAGCGCACGAGCGCGAGGCATCCGCCCAGGAATGCCGGCTCGTCGACGAACGCCGGCGCATCGAGCCCCTCGTAGACGTCGACCACCACCGCGTCGAGGGCCGGCCGCTCGGTCGCCGCCGCCAGGACGGCGACCGCATCGCGGGCGTCGGCGAGCCGGAGCTCGATGTCCTCGCCGGCCGGCAGCGGGAGCCGGTCGAGCACGGTGGCGGCGACCTCGGGATCGAGCTCGACGACCACCTGGTGGGACCCCGGCCGGGTCGCCGCGACGTAGCGCGGCAGCGTCATCGCGCCGCCGCCGAGGTGGAGGACCTTGATCGGTTCGCCCGCCGGCGCCACGGCATCGAGCACGTGGCCGAGGCGCCGCATGTACTCGAAGAACAGCCTCGTCGGATCGCTCGGATCCACGTGCGACTGGGCCGTGCCATCCACGAGGAGCGTGAGGCCCGTCGGCGAGAAGACGTCGGCCTCGAACTCGATGCGGGGGTGCGACATGCCTGCATCGTGCCACGTCCGCGGCCGCTCGAGCTGCGCGTTCCGGCCGCGCGAACCGCGCGATTTCGGGCCGCCCGCTGCCGGATCTCCCGGCCGCAACCGGGAATCGGCGGGGCATCCGCGCGGTTATACCGGAGATCCCGGAACAAATCAAGAATCTCGCTGGACATGGCGCGTCGTTTGACATATAGTTGACCTTTGCGCTCCCAGACCCACCATGCCTTCATATTGCGGTCGGCTTCGCGTGCCGGGGTTCCAGACCTCGTGCATCCGCAAACGTCTGAGGGGTTCCACTCTCCGCTACCGACAGTGAACCGGCCCGACGGGGCCGATGGAGGTTATTCACTTGGCTGCTGCGCGCAACGCGACCACGCCCACCCCCAAGAACGGACGCGGTGCAAGCCGCCTCTCGTTCGCAAAGGTCACCGACACCCTCACCGTGCCCGACCTGCTCGCACTCCAGACGGAGAGCTTCGACTGGCTGGTCGGCAACGACGCGTGGAAGGCACGCGTCGCCGAGGCCGAGGAGGCCGGCCGCCAGGACCTGCCCGAGCACACGGGCCTCGAGGAGATCTTCGAGGAGATCTCCCCGATCGAGGACCTCGGCGAGACCATGCAGCTCTCGTTCACCAACCCTGAGCTCGAGCCGCCGAAGTACACGATCGACGAGTGCAAGGAGAAGGGCAAGACCTACTCCGCCCCGCTCTATGTGAACGCCGAGTTCATGAACCACCTCACCGGTGAGATCAAGACGCAGACCGTCTTCATGGGCGACTTCCCGCTCATGACCCCCAAGGGCACCTTCGTCATCAACGGCACCGAGCGTGTCGTCGTGTCGCAGCTCGTCCGCTCGCCCGGTGTCTACTTCGAGCGCACCCCCGAGAAGACCTCCGACAAGGACATCTACTCGGCTCGCGTCATCCCGAGCCGTGGTGCATGGCTCGAGTTCGAGATCGACAAGCGCGACCAGGTCGGCGTGCGCATCGACCGCAAGCGCAAGCAGTCCGTGACCGTCTTCCTCAAGGCCCTCGGCCTCACGAGCGAGGAGATCCTCGAGGAGTTCGCCGGCTACGAGTCGATCGCGCTCACCCTCGAGAAGGACAACATCCTCACCAAGGAGGAGGCGCTCAAGGACATCTACCGCAAGCTCCGTCCGGGCGAGCAGGTCGCCGCCGAGGCCGCGCGTGCGCTCCTCGACAACTTCTACTTCAACCCGAAGCGCTACGACCTCGCCAAGGTCGGCCGGTACAAGATCAACAACAAGCTGGGCCTCGAGGCTCCGCTGACCGACTCGGTGCTCACGGTGCAGGACATCGTCGCCACGATCAAGTACCTCGTCGCCCTCCACGACGAGCGCACCACCATCGCGGGTCGCCGCGGCGGCAAGGCGGTCGACATCCGCCTCGACGTCGACGACATCGACAACTTCGGCAACCGTCGCATCCGCGCGGTCGGCGAGCTCATCCAGAACCAGGTGCGCACCGGCCTCAGCCGCATGGAGCGCGTCGTTCGCGAGCGCATGACCACGCAGGACATCGAGGCGATCACCCCGCAGACCCTGATCAACGTGCGACCCGTCGTCGCCGCGATCAAGGAGTTCTTCGGCACCTCGCAGCTGTCGCAGTTCATGGACCAGAACAACCCGCTCGCGGGCCTGACGCACAAGCGTCGCCTGAGCGCGCTCGGCCCCGGCGGCCTCTCGCGCGACCGCGCGGGCGTCGAGGTCCGAGACGTCCACCCGTCGCACTACGGCCGCATGTGCCCGATCGAGACCCCTGAAGGCCCGAACATCGGCCTGATCGGCTCGCTCGCGTCGTTCGCGCGCATCAACTCGTTCGGCTTCATCGAGACGCCGTACCGCAAGGTCGTCTCGGGCAAGGTCACCGAGCAGATCGACTACCTCACGGCGATGGAGGAGGACGACTACATCGTCGCCCAGGCCAACGCGCCGCTGAAGGCCGACGGCCACTTCCAGGAGGAGCGCGTCCTCGCCCGCAAGAAGGGCGGCGAGGTCGACCTGTTCCCCGCCGACGAGATCGGCTACATGGACGTCTCGCCGCGCCAGATGGTGTCGGTGGCGACCTCGCTCATCCCGTTCCTCGAGCACGACGACGCGAACCGCGCCCTCATGGGTGCGAACATGCAGCGCCAGGCGGTGCCGCTGCTCCGCAGCGACTCGCCGTTCGTCGGCACCGGCATGGAGGGCTACGCGGCCGTCGACGCCGGTGACGTGATCACCGCCGACAAGGCGGGCGTCGTCGCCGAGGTGTCGGCCGACTCGGTCACCGTGCAGCTCGACGAGGGCGGCACGCAGACCTACTACCTGCGCAAGTTCGACCGCTCCAACCAGGGCACGTCGTACAACAACCGCGTGGTGGTGTCGGCGGGCGAGCGCATCGAGGCCGGCGAGGTCATCGCCGACGGTCCCGCGACCGACAACGGCGAGCTCGCGCTCGGCAAGAACCTCCTCGTGGCGTTCATGCCGTGGGAGGGTCACAACTTCGAGGACGCGATCATCCTCAGCCAGAACCTCGTGAAGGACGACGTGCTCTCGTCGATCCACATCGAGGAGTACGAGGTCGACGCGCGCGACACGAAGCTCGGCAAGGAGGAGATCACCCGTGACCTCCCCAACGTCAGCCCCGACCTGCTCGCCGACCTCGACGAGCGCGGCATCATCCGCATCGGCGCCGAGGTCCGCCCCGGCGACATCCTCGTCGGCAAGGTCACGCCGAAGGGCGAGACCGAGCTCTCCGCCGAGGAGCGCCTCCTCCGCGCGATCTTCAACGAGAAGAGCCGCGAGGTGCGCGACACGTCCCTGAAGGTGCCTCACGGCGAGCAGGGCACGATCATCGGCGTGAAGGTGTTCGACTCGCAGGACGGCGACGACGAGCTCGGCTCGGGCGTCAACCAGCGCGTGGTCGTCTACATCGCCCAGAAGCGCAAGATCACCGAGGGCGACAAGCTCGCGGGCCGTCACGGCAACAAGGGCGTCATCTCGAAGATCCTCCCGGTCGAGGACATGCCCTTCCTCGCCGACGGCACGCCCGTGGACGTCATCCTGAACCCGCTGGGCATCCCCGGCCGAATGAACTTCGGCCAGGTGCTCGAGACGCACCTCGGATGGGTCGCCAAGCAGGGCTGGAAGGTCGACGGCAACCCGTCGTGGGCCAAGAAGCTCCCGAAGGACGCGCACGAGGCCGCCCCCGGCACCAAGGTCGCGACCCCGGTGTTCGACGGCGCACTCGAGGAGGAGATCGCGGGTCTGCTCGACTCGACGCTCCCCAACCGCGACGGCGAGCGCCTCATCGACTCGACCGGCAAGACGCAGCTCTTCGACGGTCGCTCGGGCGAGCCCTTCCCGTACCCGGTCTCGGTCGGCTACATGTACATCCTGAAGCTGCACCACCTCGTGGACGACAAGATCCACGCGCGCTCCACCGGCCCGTACTCGATGATCACCCAGCAGCCGCTCGGTGGTAAGGCGCAGTTCGGTGGCCAGCGCTTCGGTGAGATGGAGGTGTGGGCCCTCGAGGCCTATGGCGCCGCCTACGCGCTGCAGGAGCTCCTCACGATCAAGTCCGACGACATCCTCGGCCGCGTCAAGGTGTACGAGGCGATCGTCAAGGGCGAGAACATCCAGGAGCCCGGCATCCCCGAGTCCTTCAAGGTGCTCATGAAGGAGATGCAGTCGCTCTGCCTGAACGTCGAGGTGCTCTCGGCCGACGGCACCGCGGTCTCGCTGCGAGACACCGATGACGAGGCCTTCCGCGCAGCGGAGGAGCTCGGCATCAACATCTCCGCGCGCTTCGAGTCGTCGAACATCGACGAGATCTGAACCCGGCCAGAACGACGACTGAGATTTTTCTAGGAGAGAAATTGCTCGACGCAACCACTTTTGACGAGCTTCGCATCGGTCTGGCCACCGCCGACGACATCCGTCGTTGGTCGTATGGCGAGGTCAAGAAGCCCGAGACCATCAACTACCGCACGCTCAAGCCCGAGAAGGACGGCCTCTTCGGCGAGCAGATCTTCGGACCTTCCCGCGACTGGGAGTGCGCCTGCGGCAAGTACAAGCGAGTCCGCTTCAAGGGCATCGTCTGCGAGCGCTGCGGTGTCGAGGTCACGAAGTCCTCGGTGCGCCGTGAGCGGATGGGCCACATCGAGCTCGCCGCCCCCGTCACGCACATCTGGTACTTCAAGGGCGTGCCCTCGCGCCTCGGCTACCTGCTCGACATGGCGCCGAAGGACCTCGAGAAGGTCATCTACTTCGCCGCCTACATGGTGATCGACGTCGACGACGAGGGTCGTCACGCCGACATGCCCGGCCTCGAGAACGAGCTCCGGCTCGAGATCAAGACCATCGGCGACCAGCGCGACGCGCGCATCGCCACGCTCATGGCACGCAAGGAGGAGGAGCTCGCCGGTCTCGAGGCCGAGGGCGCCAAGTCCGACCAGAAGAAGCGCGCCGAGGCCGCCGCCGACAAGGAGATGACCGGCGTCCGCAAGAGCGCCGACGAGCAGATCGCGCACCTCGAGCGCGTGTGGGAGGACTTCCGCACCCTCAAGGTCGGCGACCTCAAGCCCGAGGACTCGGTGTTCCACGAGCTCCAGGACCGCTTCGGCATGTACTTCGACGCCTACATGGGCGCCGAGGCCATCAAGAAGCGCCTCGAGGCGTTCGACCTGGCGGCCGAGGCGGAAGACCTCCGCCTGCAGATCGCCGAGGGCAAGGGCCAGAAGAAGATCCGCGCGATCAAGCGACTCCGCGTCGTCAGCTCCTTCCTGCAGACCGGCAACTCGCCGGCCGCGATGGTGCTCGACGTGGTGCCGGTGATCCCGCCGGAGCTTCGCCCGATGGTCCAGCTCGACGGCGGCCGCTTCGCGACCTCCGACCTCAACGACCTCTACCGTCGTGTGATCAACCGCAACAACCGCCTTCGTCGGCTGCTCGACCTCGGGGCCCCCGAGATCATCGTGAACAACGAGAAGCGGATGCTGCAGGAGGCCGTCGACGCGCTGTTCGACAACGGCCGTCGTGGTCGCCCCGTCACGGGCACCGGCAACCGCGCCCTGAAGTCCCTGAGCGACATGCTCAAGGGAAAGCAGGGTCGCTTCCGCCAGAACCTGCTCGGCAAGCGCGTCGACTACTCGGGCCGTTCGGTCATCGTGGTCGGTCCGCAGCTGAAGCTGCACCAGTGCGGTCTGCCCAAGCAGATGGCGCTGGAGCTCTTCAAGCCGTTCGTGATCAAGCGCCTCATCGACCTGAGCCACGCGCAGAACATCAAGGCCGCCAAGCGCATGGTGGAGCGTTCGCGTCCGCAGGTGTGGGATGTGCTCGAGGAGATCATCCGCGAGCGCCCCGTGCTGCTGAACCGCGCGCCCACGCTGCACCGCCTCGGCATCCAGGCCTTCGAGCCCCAGCTCGTGGAGGGCAAGGCCATCCAGCTGCACCCGCTCGTCTGCGCGGCGTTCAACGCCGACTTCGACGGCGACCAGATGGCCGTGCACCTTCCGCTGTCGGTCGAGGCCCAGGCCGAGGCCCGCATCCTGATGCTGGCGTCGAACAACATCCTGAAGCCGTCCGACGGCCGTCCGGTGACCCTGCCCACGCAGGACATGATCATCGGCCTGCACCACCTGACGACCCACAAGCCCGGCGCAGCCGGCGAGGGTCGCGCGTTCTCGTCGATCGCCGAGGCCATCCTCGCGTTCGACCAGAACCGTCCGGGTGACATCGCGCTCGACCTCAACGCCACGGTGAAGATCCGCCTCGAGGGGCTGCACTTCGCCGAGGGCGACGAGCCCGAGGGCTTCGTTTCGGGCAAGCCGTTCCTCATGGAGACCACGCTCGGTCGTGCGCTCTTCAACGAGGCGCTGCCGGTCGACTACCCGTTCTTCAACCAGCAGGCCGGCAAGGGCCAGATCTCGGCGATCGTCAACGACCTCGCCGAGCGCTACCCGAAGACCGAGGTCGCCGCGACCCTCGACCGGATCAAGGACGCCGGCTTCCGCTGGGCGACCCGTTCCGGCGTGACCGTCGCGCTCTCCGACATCCTGACGCCGCCGAACAAGGGCGAGATCGTCTCGAAGTACGAGAAGCAGGCCGCGAAGGTCACGTCGCAGTTCGAGAAGGGTCTGACGACCGACCTCGAGCGTCGCCAGGAGCTCATCCAGATCTGGACGAAGGCCACCGACGAGGTCGCCAAGGCCATGCAGGAGAACTTCCCGACCGACAACACCATCAACCGCATGGTGACGTCGGGTGCTCGTGGTAACTGGCTGCAGGTGCGCAACATCGCCGGCATGCGAGGCCTCGTGAACAACCCGAAGGGTGAGATCATCCCCCGCCCGATCATCTCCTCGTACCGCGAGGGGCTGTCGGTGGCGGAGTACTTCATCGCGACCCACGGTGCCCGAAAGGGTCTGGCCGACACGGCCCTCCGTACGGCCGACTCGGGCTACCTCACGCGTCGTCTGGTCGACGTCTCGCAGGATGTCATCATCCGCGAGGACGACTGCGGCACCGGCCGTGGGCTCGACCTCGCGATCGCGACGACGGATGCCACGGGCGAGCTCGTCCGCGACCCGAACGTCGAGAACGCGGTCTACGCCCGCAGCCTCGCCGCCGACGCGGTGAACGCCAAGGGCGAGGTCGTGGCCGAGGCCGGCGAGGACGTGGGCGACGTGCTCATCGACAAGCTGCTCGGTGCCGGCGTCGAGACCATCAAGGTCCGCTCGGTGCTGACCTGCGAGTCCGCGGTCGGCGTCTGCGCGAAGTGCTACGGCCGTTCGCTCGCGACCGGCAAGCTCGTCGACATCGGCGAGGCCGTCGGCATCATCGCGGCCCAGTCGATCGGCGAGCCCGGCACGCAGCTCACGATGCGTACCTTCCACACCGGTGGTTCGGCCTCGGCCGACGACATCACGCAGGGTCTTCCCCGCGTGCAGGAGCTCTTCGAGGCACGTACCCCCAAGGGTGCGTCGCCCATCGTCGAGGCCCCGGGTCGCATCACGATCGACGAGACCGAGCGTCAGCGCAAGGTCATCCTCACGCCCGACAACGGCGACGAGCCCATCGCGTACAACGTGCTCAAGCGTTCGACGCTGCTCGTGGAGGACGGCCAGCACGTCGAGCTCGGCCAGCAGCTGATCGTCGGCACCGTCGACCCGAAGGAGGTCCTCCGGGTCAAGGGCGTCCGCGAGGTGCAGAAGCACCTCGTCGACGGCGTCCAGGACGTCTACCGTTCGCAGGGCGTGCCGATCCACGACAAGCACATCGAGGTCATCGTGCGGCAGATGCTGCGCAAGGTCACCGTCGTCGACCACGGCGACACCGACCTGCTGCCCGGCGAGCTCGTCGACCGCTCGAAGTACAACGAGATCAACCGCGCCACGCTCACCGAGGGCAAGAAGACGGCGTCGGCTCGCCAGGAGGTCATGGGTATCACCAAGGCCTCGCTCGCGACCGAGTCGTGGCTGTCGGCCGCGTCCTTCCAGGAGACGACCCGCGTGCTCACGCAGGCCGCCATGGAGGGCAAGTCCGACCCGCTGGTCGGCCTGAAGGAGAACGTGATCATCGGAAAGCTGATCCCCGCGGGCACCGGCCTGAACAAGTACCGGAACGTCGCGGTCGAGGCCACCGAGGAGGCGAAGGCGGAGCGGTACCCCAACCGCATCTTCGCCGACGACGCGGCCTTCGCCGAGGGAGACCTCAGCTTCGTCGACTTCGACGCGTTCTCGAGCGACGACTTCACCCCCGGCAACTACAGCTAGTCGCCGATACGACCGAAGGGCTCCGGAGCGATCCGGGGCCCTTCGTCGTACCCGGGGTCGTTCCAGGGCCGGGCGAGCGGATGCCGCGGGCGGGCCGCCCTCGTCTCCCGCGCGCCCGCGCGGCTCCGCGGCCGGCGCGACCGCCGTTGCTACAGTGAGCGCATCGCGGGTGCGACGGCGCCCGGAAGGAGCGCGATCATGAGCAGCACGACTCCCGGATCCGACCCGGAACAGCGGCCCGACCCCGACGCGGTCGACGACCGCGCGGAGGTGTCCGGTCCGGGCGAGACCGACCCGGCGGACACGGCCGCGTACGAGCCCGCCGAACCGCTCACGGAGCCCGCCGCGGCATCCGACACCCCTGAGGCCGACGACACGGCTGAGATGTCGACGCCCGGGGCGGCCGAGGTCCCCGTCGATGCGGACACGACGACCGCCGCGGATGCCGATGCGACCGCCGCCGAGCCCGACTACGTGTACGAGGCGGAGCCCGCCGCGGCCGAGCCCGTCGTGGCGGAGCCCGAGCCCGCGTCGACCAGCCGGCTCGACGAGGCCGTGGAGCGCGCGAACGCGGTGCCCGTGGCATCCGACCCCAACGACGTCGGCGACCGCGACGTGCCCGCGCCCATCGCCGCAGGAGCGGTGCGCCGAGAGACCTACGTGCCGTCCGCGACCGTCGCCACGGGAGCCGCAGGCGCCGCCACCCTCGCCCCCGAGCCCGACCTCGCGCCCGCGGCCGCCGTCGCGGCCCCCGCGCCGCAGACCGTGTACGTGCAGGCCCCCACGCCGCCGAAGGTCCGCAGCAACCGCGGATTCGGCGTGCTCGTGGCCCTGGTCGGCACCGTCGTGTTCGCCCTGCTCTACGCCGGCGTGTCCTACCTGATCCTCCTCGGACGCGGGGACGTCGCCCAGGCGTCGTCGGTGTTCACGCAGTTCCTCCTTCAGCCCGTCTTCTGGGTGCCGGTGCTCGCCTGCTTCGTCGGCTTCGCCGTTCTCGCGCTGATCGTGAACCGCGGCCCGTGGTGGTGCTACGCGGTGTTCAGCCTGCTGGTCGGCGCATTCGTGTACCTCTCCTACATCGGCGCGGCGCTGCTCACGGTGCAGGCGTGGACCTTCACGCTCGACCAGGCGAACGACTTCGTCGCGCAGCGCTGGGTCGACCCGTTCGCGATCGTCGCGGGCATCATCGCCCTCGAGGTGCCGATCTGGTTCGGCGGCTGGATCGCGTCGCGCGGCCGCGCCGTCTCCGAGCGCAACCGCCTCGCGCGCGAGGCGTACGACCGGGAGCTCGCCGCAGGCCCGCAGCCGCAGCGCGCCTAGTCCGCCCGGTACGCTGCTGTGTCGGGGATGGTGACCCCTCCCCATCGACAGTGCAGCCCCGATGGCCTTGGGTGGCTCTGTACCCTGCGCACCCGAGGAGCGATGTGAGCATCACGATGCACGTCGACGACGAGCCGACCCCGGGCATCGGTCCCGACGGACGTCCCGACCCCGCCTACGCGCGTGCGCTCGGTCTCGTGCCGGCGCCCGCGGGCCGGCGTGCGGCCGCGTTCGCGCTCGACGCGACCGCGTGGGTCGTGCTCGCGGTGCCGGCGGTCATCGGGTCCGTCATGCTCGCCGGCCTCGTGGTCGGCCAGACGCAGCTGCCGGATGCCGCGACGCTCGCGCTCCCGGTCGTGCTCCTGGGCGTGGGCGAGCTCCTCCTCCTGGTGTTCGGACTCGTGCAGCTCGTCCTGCATGGCCGTCGGGGCGTGACGCTCGGCAAGGCGAGCCTCGGCATCCGCTCGGTGCGCGTGACCGCGTTCGGCCCCGCCGGCTTCTGGCGCGTGGTGCTGCGGGTGCTCGTGCTGTGGGCGTCGTGGGTCGTGCTGCCGCTCGCCGGCCCGGCCGTCCTCTTCGCCTCGTCGGCGTGGGACCCCGAGTCCCGCGGGCGCAGCTGGCTCGACCGCATCGGCCGCTGCTGGGCCGTCGACATCCGCAACGGGCTCGACCCCTTCGACGCCAAGGCGCTTCGCCATGCCCGCCGCCAGGTCGAGGCCGGCGCGCGCGAGCCCGAGGCGCCCCTGCCCTCACTCGCCTCCGACCGGCCCGTCGGCGACGGACTCTTCATCCCGTCGGCACGGTCGAGCTCGGGCGTCGTGTCCGCATCGCCCTCGGAGGCCGGTGCCTGGGCCCCGCCGCCGCTCGTGCCGGTCGCCGACGCGGCGTCTGCGCCAGGTTCCCCGCGGAGTGCGGTCGTCGCCACCGCATCCGCCACCGCACCCGCGCTGCGCTCGGAGTTCGTGCTCGTCTTCGACGACGGCACCCGGCTGCCCGTCTCCGAGCCCGGGCTCCTCGGTCGGAGCCCGGCCGTCGCGCCGGGGGAGTCGCCCGTGCGACTGGTGCCCCTCGTCGACGAGAGCATGCGCATCTCCAAGACGCACGCGGCCTACGGCGTCGACGACGGCGCCCTCTGGGTGTCCGACCGCTCGTCCAAGAACGGCACGTTCGTGGAGCTGCCCGACGGCACATCCCGCCAGCTGACCCCGGGCATCCGCACCCCGGTGCCGGCTGGCGCCACGGTGGCGCTCGGCGGACGACGATTCACCGTGACCGTGGCATCCGGAGGCACTGCATGAAGCTCAAGCTCGGACTCCGGCGACACAGCGGGTCGCCGGTGGACGTGATGGTCACCGCCGACTCGACCGCCACGGTGCAGGACATCGCGCACGCGATCCTGACGAACGACCCCCAGACGGCACGACTCGGCGGCGCGGCCGGCGTCGGCGTGGTGACGCTCGCGGTCGCGCCGCCGACGTCGACCGAGCCCACGATGCTGGACCCCGAGCTGCCGATCGGGGATGCGCCGATCGGATCCGGATTCAATGCGGCCGTCGTGCCGCACAGCCCCCGTTCCGCTCGTGCGTCGGAGGGCGCGGCGGCCGTCATGCGGGTGCTCGGTGGCCCCGACGCCGGCCGCGAGTTCCCGCTCCGTCGGGGCAACAGCGTCATCGGTCGTGCGGCGGGCGTCGACGTGCTGCTCAACGATCCGCTCGTCTCGAAGCGGCATGCCCGGATCGAAGTGGACCAGACGGTCGAGCTCGTCGACCTCAACTCCGCGAACGGCCTCATCGTCGACGGCGGCCTCGTGCAGCGGGTGCGGGTCTCACCCGGGCAGGTGGTGACGATCGGCGACAGCGAGGTCTCGTTCACGCTCGTCGCGGGCACGGATCACGCACCGGATCCCGTGCTCGAGCGCGGCGGTGCCCTCATGTTCAACCGGTCGCCGCGCGTCGAGGCCCGCTATCCCGGCATGGAGCACAAGCATCCCGTCGTTCCGAGCGAGGCGGAGCCGAGGCTCTTCCCATGGCCCATGATCGTCGCACCCATGATGCTCGGGCTGGCCATGTTCTTCATCACCCGGAATCCGTTCTCGCTGTCGATCGTCGCCATGTCGCCGCTGATGATGTTCGGCAACTTCATCGGCCAGCGCACCCAGCAGGGGAAGAAGCTGCGGCTCGAGGTCGACACCTTCGAGGAGCAGCTGGAAGAGCTGGAGGAGACCCTGGCGCGTGAGACGCTCGTCGAGCGCGAGCGCCGGCATGCCGAGGCACCCGCTGTGGCGACGGTCTACGAGGCGGCCATGCGGCTCGGCCCGCTCCTCTGGACCCGACGACCCGAGCACTGGAACTTCCTCGCCCTGCGGCTGGGGATCGGCGCGGCGAGGAGCCGCAACACCATCCAGGCGTCCAACGAGCAGAAGGGCATCGTGCGATATGCCCGGCAGGTGGATGCGCTGCGCCGACGGCACGAGACCATCGACGAGGTGCCGCTCGTCGAGATGCTGCCGCACGCGGGCGCCATCGGCATCGCCGGCCCCCGCCATCTCGCGGCGGACGTGCTTCGAGGCATCGGCATCCAGATCTTCGGCCTGCACGCGCCGAACGAGCTGATCACCGCCGCCATCGTCGGTCCGGCGTGGGCGAAGGAACTCGAGTGGATGAAGTGGCTCCCGCACACCACGAGCCCTCGCTCGCCCTTCGCCGACCTCGCCCTCGCCGACAGCCAGTCGGCCGGGACCGCGCTGCTCAACGGCCTCGAGGAGGCCATCCTCGGGCAACTGTCGGGAACGCCGAGTCGGCGCGGACCCCTCAGCGAGGAGGCGACCACGATGGCGCTCGGGGCCAGGGTCGGCGAAGGCAACGGGAGTGGGAGCGAGCTCGAGGGCGATCTCGCACTGGTGCTCATCGCCTCGAACGATGCACCCGTCGACCGGCCGCGCCTCACCCAGGTCATCGAACGCGGCGCCGACGCGGGCATCTTCACCGTGTTCCTCGCCCCGACCGTCGAGTCGCTCCCGGCCGCGTGCCGCACCTACATCGATGCCACCGAGGGCTTGGACCGAGCTCGGGTGGGCTTCGTCCGGGCCGGCGAGGAGCACGAGGGCATCGTCGTGGAAGGCGTCTCCAACGAATACGCCGAGGTGTTCGCGAAGCGGCTGGCGCCCGTCGTCGACTCGAGTTCGGTCACCGCCGACTCGAGCGACCTGCCCCCCAGCGTGTCGCTGCTGAAGCTCCTCGGCCCCGACCTGGCTGCGCAGCCCACCGCGGCGATCGAGCGCTGGCGGCAGAACAACTCGATCCTCGATCGGTCACGCGGTCCTCGTCCACGCCTGAAGCGGGCCGGCACGCTGAAGGCGTTCGTCGGGCAGGGGAGCCCCGACGCGATGTCGCTCGACCTCCGCACGCAGGGTCCGCACGCCCTGGTCGGCGGAACGACCGGCTCCGGCAAGTCGGAGTTCCTCCAGGCCTGGGTGCTCGGCATGGCCGCCGAGTACAGCCCCGATCGCGTGACCTTCCTCTTCGTCGACTACAAGGGCGGATCGGCGTTCGCCGACTGCGTGGAGCTGCCGCACTGCGTGGGGCTCGTGACCGACCTGAGTCCCCATCTCGTGCGCCGTGCACTCACGAGCCTGCGCGCCGAGCTGCACCACCGCGAGCACCTGTTCAATCGCAAGAAGGCGAAGGACCTCCTCGAGCTCGAGAAGCGGCAGGATCCCGAGACGCCGCCGGCCCTGGTCCTCGTCATCGACGAGTTCGCCGCCCTTGCGGGCGAGGTCCCCGAGTTCGTGGACGGCGTCGTCGACATCGCCCAGCGCGGACGGTCGCTCGGCATCCACCTGATCATGGCGACGCAGCGGCCGGCGGGCGTGATCAAGGACAACCTGCGTGCGAACACGAACCTGCGGGTGGCGCTGCGGATGGCCGATGTCTCCGATTCCAACGATGTCGTGGGCGACCCCGTCGCCGGCACCTTCGATCCGTCCATCCCCGGCCGCGGTATCGCCAAGACCGGCCCTGGGCGGCTCGTCCCGTTCCAGTCGGGCTACGCCGGCGGCTGGACGAGCGATGCGCCCGCAGTGGCCCAGGCGAAGGTGGCCGAACTTCGCTTCGGCTCGACGCAGGTCTGGGAGTCGGCCACCGACGACGAGCCCGACACCCACGAGGGCGACCTCGGACCGAACGACCAGCGGCGCATCGTCGCGAATCTCGTCGCGGCCGCATCCGCCGCGGGCGTCCCCTTGCCGCGCCGGCCATGGCTCGACGACCTGAAGACGACGGTCGACCTGCGCGAACTGCCACTCGACGGTGACGGCCGCATCCCGCTCGGGCTCGCCGACATCCCCGAGCGGCAGGCGCAGGAGCCGGTGTTCTTCGAGCCCGACACCGACGGCCATCTCCTGGTCTACGGCACGAGCGGCGCCGGAAAGACCGCCGCCCTCCGCACGATCGCGACGGCGGTGGGCGCGGCGCCCGAGGCTGGCACCGCGACGGTCTACGGGCTCGACTTCGGCACGGGTTCGCTTCGCTCGATCGAGGCGCTCCCGCACGTGGGATCCGTGGTCTCCGGCGACGACGTCGAACGGGTGCAGCGGATGCTTCGCACGATCCGGGGCATGCTCGACGACCGTGCGAAGCGATTCTCGGCCGTGAACGCGGGAAGCCTCAGCGAGTACCGAGAACTGGCAGTCCGGCCGCGAGAGCCCCGGATCCTCCTGCTCATCGACGGATTCGGGACGTTCAAGCAGGAGTGGGAGAGCACGGCGGCGCGCTCCGCGTTCTACAACATCTTCATGCGGGTGCTGGGCGAGGGCCGTCCCCTCGGCATCCACGCCGTCGTGAGCGCCGACCGGTACGGCGCCGTGCCCACCGCCGTCAGCGCCAACGTCAGCCGCCGCATCGTCCTGCGAATGTCCGATGAGGGCGCCTATTCGATCCTCGGCGCGCCGAAGGACGTGCTCAACGAGCGGAGCGCTCCCGGGCGCGCGATCGTCGACGGGTTCGAGACCCAGCTCGCCGTCATGGGCGGAACGGCCAACGTCGCCCAGCAGACCACCGCGCTCCAGGCGTTCGGTGCCGAGCTCCGCGCGCGCGGCGCCGTCGAGGCCGGGGAGATCGGCGCCCTGCCGACCGAGTTGGACATCACCGCCCTCCCCGATGCAGTCGACGGCCAGCCCGTCCTCGGCGTCTCGGAGGACATCCTCGGCCCGCGAGGTTTCGAGCCCGTGGGCACCTTCGTCGTCACGGGGCCGCCGCGAAGCGGGAAGTCGACGGCCTTGCGGGCGCTGGCCACCTCCATGGCGCGGTTCGATCCCGACGCGAAGTTCTTCCACTTCGGTGGTCGACGGGCGGTGCTCCGGGACTTCCGTCCGTGGGTCCGGTCCGCGGGAAGCGTCGAGGACGCCCGGGCACTCGCCAAGGAGCTCACGGGCATCGTCGGCGACGAGACCGTTCCCGGCCGGATCGTGATCGTGATCGAGAACGTCACGGAGTTCGCGGACTCCGACGCCGAGCGTCCGCTCAAGGAGCTCTTCCAGGCGATCAACCGGAGCGACCACTTCCTCATGGGCGACGGAGACGTGAGCCAGCTCGGGTCCGGATACGGCTTCATCGGGGACTTCAAGGGAGGCCGCCGCGGCATCGTGCTGAAGCCCGACACGTACGACGGCGATGCGGTCTTCAAGGTTCCGTTCCCGCGCGTGCAGCGCCACGAGTTCCCCGAGGGCCGCGGACTGTTCGTGGAGAACGGACGCGCCCTGACCGTGCAGCTGCCGTTCGTCGCCGCCGACTGACACCACGGCCGGCGCGCGACCGGGGGTGGGGACCGCTCCCCATTGAGTACCGGCTTGACCCCCCAATACGGTGGAACCCGGATGGTCCGCAGGGGGCCGAAATCAGAAGAGAAAGGCCGATAATGGCTGACTTCAAGGCGACGTACTCCGAGATGGAAGCGATGGCGGGCAAGCTCGAACAGGGCCGCGAGGACATCGCCGACATCCTCCGCCAGCTCAAGCAGGGCGTCGACACGCTGCTCGGCGACGACTTCAAGACCGAGCACGCCTCGGGCAAGTTCGGCGAGGGCTACACCGAGCTCACGACCGGACTCGAGTCGGCGATCGACGGCATCCGCGACATGGGCGACTCGCTGCGCAAGATGCAGCAGGCGATCAAGGACACCGACGCCGCGCTCGCCGGGCAGTAGCACCCGCGCTCAGGGGAGGGCGTTCGCCCTCCCCTGAGGCGTGGCACTCCCAGCACACCACCTTCTCGTCGAACAGGACATGGCAATGGCCGATGTGTACATCAAGGTCGATCACCTGAACCGGCTGAACGGCTCGCTCAAGCAGATCCTCGTGGAGTTCGCGGATGCCGCGAAGCGCACCGATGCCCTCCAGGACATGATCGGCCGTCCCGACGGACGCAGCAGCCTCCGCGATCGGACCCACGAGTTCGAGGGTGGCTGGGACGACCGTCGCAACGCGCTGATCCAGAAGCTCACCGGCATCCAGACCGCAGTGGAGAGCACGTGCACCGGATGGCAGGACTTCGACCTCGAGGCGGCGGACAGCCTCAAACTGCAGGAGAACGACGGCGCGAACCTGCCGACGCGATGACGGGGAGTGGAAGATGAGTGAACTGCGGACGCACCGCGGTCATCGGGTCGAGGTGCTCGAGGGCAACGCACAGGGGGTCATCGATCGAGGCAAGGAGATCGAGGACCTCGGGGAGCAGATGATCGGCGCGGCCGACGTCCTGCGCGAGATCGGCGACGGCGCCAGCGAAGAGCGAGGCCGTTCGATCGAGAAGATCCGCGACGAGGTGGGTGACGCGCACGCCGAGCTCCGCAAGGCCGGCGAACGCTACAAGCCGACCGGCACGGTCATGAAGACCTACGGGTCCAAGCTGGCCGATGTGCAGGCGGCCATGCGCACGATCGTGACCGACGCGCTCGACGCGAAGTCCACGCTCGACAGCAAGCGGCACGCGGCAGCGACCGCGGCGCAGACCGCGTCGAACGCGCCCGATCCCGACCCGACCGATCCCACGGCACTCGAGCGTCAGCGTCGGCTCGATGAGGCGGCGACCGACTCCCAGGGTGCGGTGCACAGCGCGGAGGCCGACCTCGACGCGCAGTTCGCCCTGTTCGACTCGCAGTGGGACACCTGGGACGAGGCGTACGAGACGGCGCTGCGTGGCATCACGGATGCGACGGAGGGCAATGTCAGCGACGACTGGACCGACAACCTGGCGGGCGTGGTCGAGGTCGTGCTCGAGGTGCTCACCTGGGTCGGCGTGGCACTGGCGATCGCGGCCATCATCATCGGCGGACCGTTCATCGCCGTCATCGCGGCCATCGTCGGCGTCATCGCGCTCATCGGCACGCTGTTCCTCTACGCCAAGGGCCGCAAGGGCCTCGGCGACGTCGCATGGGCCGTGGTCGGGGTGCTGCCGTTCGGCAAGCTCGGCAAGCTCTTCCAGTCGGGCAAGCGGCTGACGGCGATCAAGGAGTTCCTCGGCGGTCCCTACCTCGAGATCGCCACGCCGCTCCGGCGCATCACGGCGCTGCGCGGGCTGACCAATCCGGCCAGTCTCCGGGCGGGCGGCAACCTCGGAAGCCGCGCCGCCTCGGGCCTGGCATCGCGGCTCGGCCGCGATTTCTCGGTCTTCCAAGGCGCAGGTCCGAAGAACATCCTCAATCGCATCATCGGCGGGTCCAGCCGGGGGTACTCCCTCTCGATCGCGCAGAACTTCGCCAACCTCTCCGCGCACCACCAGCGCGTGATCACCCCGCACCTCGGAGCTCTCGCCGACGTCATCAGCGGCGGCGCGAAGCCCGTGGCGTTGAGCGAGGGCATCGCGAACTCGCTCGAGTTCGGGGTCAAGCGCGGCCGCATGGTGCTCGGCCGGGTCAACGAGATCAGCTCGTGGGGGGACCCCCAGCCGGTCGACACCTGGCGCGCCCAACTCGCGTGACGGCACGACCGACCTCGATAAGGTGTTCACGATGCCGCTGACCGAAACGCCCGCCGTTCCCCCGTTCCGCCTCATGCTGCCGGCCGGGTGGGAGGAGCTGCCCGCCGACCGCGCGAGCATCGGCTTGCTCATCGAACGTTCGAGCGCCGTCTTCGCGTCGCAGCACCGTCCCGACCTCGATGTCGAGTTCCGGCGGATGCTCGAGACGGCGTATCGCAAGATGCAGCAGGGTCGGGTGTTCGCCCTCTACCTGCAGACGTCGGTGCCGGCCGAGCGGATCCTGCCGATCTCCATGACCGCTGCGGTCGCCGACGGCCAGCTCGGTGGAACGCTCGACCGCCAGGTGACGGCCCTGTTCAAGGAACGCGGCGCGGAATTCCTCACCGATGACCGCACGATCGTCCGCTGGCAGGCGGATGCCTCGAGCGGTGGTGACCTCGCCGGTACCAGGGCCCGCGTCATCAACTACCTCGTGCCGGTGCCGGGGACCGGGCGCCGTTCGGCGGTGGCCTTCACCACGACGATCCCGTACCCCACCGAGGAGGACGACGGGTTCCGCGACGAGTTCGTCGATGAGCTGTGCCTGCTGAGCGACACGATCGTGAGCACCTTCGCGTGGGAGCCCGCCGCGTGAAGTACGAGATCGAATACGACGCGGCCGTCTGGTTCCCCGCGCCGGCCTCATTCCCGTGGGGCCCGTGGGCCGACGAATCGGCGTGGACGGAGGCGCTCGTCGAGGCCTACGAGACCGACCTCGGCGACCTGACGGCCGACGCGCGGGCTGCGATCCGCGAGTTCGCGGCGCTCGCCCGGGCGCAGCGCACCGAACTGGCCACGGAATGCCTGCTGTTCTGCCCGCGCGGGGTGCCGGCGCTGGGCGTCGCGAACATCTTCGTGGGCGAGCACGACGACGACCTGGTCGACCTCGAGCACGAAGCGGGCGACGACGAGCGTGCCCAACTGCCGCCGACCATCATCGACTTCCCGACGGAGCACCTCGGCGTCGGGCGCCGTGCCGCCATCGTGCTCCCCTCGAGTGACCCCGAGATCGCCGCCGGCCGGCTCAACTACGTCTTCGACACCGCAGGCGTCGCCGTGGCGGTGAGCGGCACGGCCGACAGCGCCCGGGACGCGGGGTTCATGGCGCCGTTCCTCGACGAGCTGGTCCGCGGCATCCGCCTCGAGGCGGCATGAGCACACGCGGTCCCGAGTCGGGCACCGCCGGCCCCGACCAGTCGGCCGTCGCCTCGGCAGCGGCACTGGCCGTGGCCGCACGCTACGAACGCACGTTGAGCGACGGACTCGCCGTGGTGGTGCGTCCGATCGAGGATGCAGCGCTCGGTGCCCTCGATCGGAGGGTGATGCAGGTGATCCAGGCCATCGACCGCCGCTACGACCGCCGTCTCCGCGAGCTCCGGCTGGAACTCGCACGGGCCGAGGACGCCGACGCGCCGGAGTATCCGGGTGGCGCGAGCCGAGAGCTGCTCGACGGACTCGGCTTCCTGCTCGCCATCGTCGGCGCGGGCATCATGTTCACCGGCCGGTCGGGGAGCCTGCCGATGGCCGCGGCCGCCTGGAGCGCAGTGCTGCTCATCGGGGCGGGCGTCGTGCTGCACGCGATCAGTGCCGTCGTCACACGACACGGTCACGCGAGCCGCTCGGCTCCCGGGTATCTCGCCTTCACGGTGGTGGCGGCCTTCGGTTCCGCGACCGTCCTCGCGAACTGGCCCGATGCCGCGGCTGACCCCACGACCGCCGCAGTCATCGCCGCGCTCTTCGTGCTCGGCGCTGCTGCCGTCGTGCTGCTGGTCGTCGCGTCGGCGCGGGCCTGGAATCTCGCCCGCCGCATCCGCGACTTCGATCGCTCGATCGCAGCCCTGCGCGTCCCGTTCGAGGCCGAGGCGGCCGAGCTCGGGGCCGCCGCAGCCGCCGAGGCCGCCGAGGTGCTCGAGGCGATGGAGGGCCCACGGCGTCTCGCCCTCGTCGCCGCGCGACGTGCCGGGATCGAGGCGATCGTCGCACGCGGGGCCCTCACGCCGGCCACGGTGTCCCGGGTCCGGTCCGCGCCGCCGTTCGCGCTCCGTTACGCCGAAGACGTCTGACGCGTCCGGCGTAGGCTCGAAGGGTGGAGGACGACACCGCGAGCCGCAACGCGTGGGTCGTCGCCGCGTTCGCGGCGGCGCTCGACCTCGCCGCGGTGGTGTGCGCCTACGGGTTCGTCAGCCTGCTCACCGACGCCGAGGTGATCACCAGCCCCGAGGCCGGCCGATTCGTCGGGCCGGCCGCGGTCGGGGCATCCGTCGCCGCGGTGCTGCTCACGCTCGCGCGCACCCTGCGCCATCCCGAGCGGCAGTGGTCGAACATCGCCTGGCCCGCACTGTGGAGCTGGCTGGCCGCGGTGGTCGTCGCCGGGCTCGGCTACGCGTTCGCGACCGGCACGATCGTGGCGGCGCTCCTGTTCGGCCTGGGCTTCGGCATCGGCTGGTTCGGGCTGCTCATCCCCGTGCTCGCCGCGATCATCGGCTCCCTCGCGGCGCTCGTCGCGCGCGGGCGCGACAGCGGCATGGAGCGCCCCCGCTGGCCGTGGGAGCGCGACGACGAGGGCTGACGGATGCCGCGTGCGGCGCGCCAGTCGCGACGCGGAACGACGCCGCGCCACGCCCGGGCAGTATCGTGAACGCGTGGAGGGATCGATCGAGGCGCGCGTCAGCCACGAGGTCGACCGGTGGCTGGCGTGGCTGCCCCGGTGGCGTCCGGGCACGCATCGCGCCCGCGTCCGGCTCTGCACCCGCTGCTTCGGCTCGCCCATCCTCGCCGCGGCCGGCCTCGACGTCGACGTGCCGCATCCGGTTCAGCACGCGTTCTCGATGCGCATGAAGGCCATCATCGACGCCGCGGTCGACGACTACACCGCCCGCAACCTGCCGATGCTGCACCGCGAGATCCGCCTCGCCGAGGAGCGCAAGGCCCGCCGCCCGTACCGGGCGGGCGAGGGGCTCGACCCCGAGTTCCTCGGCCTCGACCTCGACCCCGAGCCGGTGCCCGACCAGCCGTTCCTGTTCACCCTCACGGGGCTCGAGGCCGACACTGCCGCCGAGGCGAACGAGCCCGCGCCGCGGCCGTTCACGATGGAGGAGAAGGAGGCGCTCCGCGAGGAGGTGCGCCTCGCCGACGAGTTCGCGAAGCAGCTCGGGCGGCGCATCTGCGTGGAGCTCGCACAGCACCGGGAGCGCATCGCCGCCGCGGTCGTCGCCTACGTGGAGCCGCAGGTCGAGGAGCTGCTCGCCGATCTCGACCGCGAGCTCGACGCGCCCGGATGGCCGTCCTGAGCCGCTCGGGGCATTCCGCCTTCGGAGAACATGCGGCCTGCGGCATCCGCCCCATTTGACCGCAAGGTTACGCGGCATTACCATTGACCGGGTGTGCGCGTTGACGCGCGCTTGAATCGTGCCTGCCGATCGACCAGCAATGGTCGTGGCGGTGCACCTCCGGTTCTCGGCAGAACGCACACTCCAAGGGCGCCTCGACGGTCGCCCCCACGGCATACCCACCACTCCAAGGCGCTGCGGTTCCGCGGTGCCGGTGGGTCGTGATGTGAAATCCATCAACGCTGTCACCGTGCAGCATCAACAAGGAGAAGCAGTGCCAACCATTCAGCAGTTGGTCCGCAAGGGTCGCTCGCCGAAGGTCACCAAGACCAAGGCTCCCGCCCTGAAGGCCAACCCCCAGCAGCGCGGCGTGTGCACGCGTGTGTACACCACCACCCCGAAGAAGCCGAACTCCGCGCTCCGCAAGGTCGCTCGTGTGAAGCTCTCGAACGGCACCGAGGTCACGGCCTACATCCCCGGTGAGGGCCACAACCTGCAGGAGCACTCGATGGTGCTCGTGCGCGGCGGTCGTGTGAAGGACCTCCCCGGCGTGCGCTACAAGATCATCCGCGGCGCGCTCGACACGCAGGCCGTCAAGAACCGCAAGCAGGCTCGTAGCCGCTACGGCGCGAAGATGGAGAAGAAGTAATGCCTCGCAAGGGACCCGCTCCGAAGCGCCCCGTCGTCGCCGACCCCGTCTACGGCTCGCCGGTCGTCAGCCAGCTCGTCAACAAGATCCTCGTCGACGGCAAGAAGGACCTCGCGCAGCGCATCGTCTACGAGGCGCTCGAGAACGTCGCGACCAAGTCCGGCCAGGACGCCGTCGCCACCCTCAAGAAGGCGCTCGACAACGTGCGTCCGACCCTCGAGGTGCGTTCGCGCCGCGTCGGCGGTTCGACATACCAGGTCCCCGTCGAGGTCAAGCCGCACCGCGCCAACACCCTCGCCCTGCGCTGGCTCACGAGCTACGCGAAGGCCCGTCGCGAGAAGACGATGACCGAGCGTCTCACCAACGAGATCCTCGACGCGTCGAACGGCCTGGGTGCCGCGGTCAAGCGCCGCGAGGACACCCACAAGATGGCCGAGTCGAACCGCGCCTTCGCCCACTACCGCTGGTAGTCGGCCGAGCGGATGCCGCAGGCCGCGGCTCGCGGCATCCGCTCACCCTCATCTGCCCTTCCTGAACCATCCGGAGGAACCCCCGTGGCACAAGACGTGCTCACCGACCTGAGCAAGGTCCGCAACATCGGCATCATGGCGCACATCGATGCCGGCAAGACCACCACCACCGAGCGCATCCTGTTCTACACGGGCGTGAACCACAAGATCGGCGAGACCCACGACGGCGCTTCGACGACCGACTGGATGGAGCAGGAGAAGGAGCGCGGCATCACGATCACGTCTGCCGCCGTGACCTGCTTCTGGAACAAGAACCAGATCAACATCATCGACACCCCCGGTCACGTCGACTTCACGGTCGAGGTCGAGCGCTCGCTCCGCGTGCTCGACGGCGCGGTCGCCGTCTTCGACGGCAAGGAGGGCGTCGAGCCCCAGTCCGAGACCGTCTGGCGCCAGGCCGACAAGTACAACGTGCCCCGCATCTGCTTCGTCAACAAGATGGACAAGCTCGGCGCGGACTTCTACTTCACGGTCGACACGATCGTCAAGCGCCTCGGCGCGAAGCCGCTGGTGCTCCAGCTGCCGATCGGCTCCGAGAGCGACTTCGTCGGCGTCGTCGACCTCATCGAGATGCGGGCCCTGGTGTGGCCCGGCGACGCCAAGGGCGACGTGACGATGGGTGCCAAGTACGAGGTGCAGGAGATCCCCGCCGACCTCAAGGAGAAGGCGGAGGAGTACCGTCACACCCTCCTCGAGACCGTCGCCGAGACCGACGACGCGCTGCTCGAGAAGTACTTCGGCGGCGAGGAGCTCACGATCGACGAGATCAAGGGCGCCATCCGCAAGCTGACCGTCAACTCCGAGATCTACCCCGTGCTCTGCGGCTCCGCGTTCAAGAACCGCGGCGTGCAGCCGATGCTCGACGCGGTCATCGACTTCCTGCCGTCGCCGCTCGACGTGCCGGCCGTCGAGGGTCGCAACCCCCGCAACGAGGACGAGATCATCGAGCGTCACCCCGACGCCAACGACCCCTTCGCCGCGCTCGCGTTCAAGGTCGCGGTGCACCCGTTCTTCGGTCGCCTCACCTACATCCGCGTGTACTCGGGTCACCTCGACTCCGGCGGCCAGGTCATCAACTCGACCAAGGGCAAGAAGGAGCGCATCGGGAAGATCTTCCAGATGCACGCCAACAAGGAGAACCCGGTCGACTCGGTCACCGCGGGCAACATCTACGCGGTCATCGGCCTCAAGGACACGACGACCGGCGACACGCTGTGCGACCCCGACAACCAGGTCGTGCTCGAGTCGATGACGTTCCCGAACCCCGTGATCGAGGTCGCCATCGAGCCGAAGACCAAGGCCGACCAGGAGAAGCTCGGCACGGCCATCCAGAAGCTCGCCGAAGAGGACCCCACCTTCCGCACCGAGCTCAACCCCGAGACCGGCCAGACCGTCATCAAGGGCATGGGCGAGCTGCACCTCGACATCCTCGTCGACCGCATGAAGCGGGAGTTCAAGGTCGAGGCGAACGTCGGCAAGCCCCAGGTGGCCTACCGCGAGACGATCAAGCGCGCGGTCGAGAAGCACGACTACACCCACAAGAAGCAGACGGGTGGTTCGGGCCAGTTCGCGAAGATCCAGTTCGCGCTCGAGCCCCTCGAGATCACGGCCGACAAGTCGTACGAGTTCGAGAACAAGGTCACTGGTGGCCGCGTTCCGCGCGAGTACATCCCCTCGGTCGACGCCGGCTTCCAGGACGCCATGCAGTACGGCATCCTGGCCGGCTACCCGATGGTCGGCGTCAAGGGCATCCTGCTCGATGGCGCAGCCCACGACGTCGACTCCTCGGAGATGGCGTTCAAGATCGCCGGCTCGATGGGCTTCAAGGAAGCCGCTCGGAAGGCGAACCCGGTTCTGCTCGAGCCGCTCATGTCCGTCGAGGTCCGCACCCCTGAGGAATACATGGGTGATGTCATCGGCGACCTGAACTCGCGTCGCGGTCAGATCCAGTCGATGGAGGATGCCGCCGGCGTGAAGGTCGTGCGTGCGCACGTCCCGCTCTCGGAGATGTTCGGCTACATCGGCGACCTGCGGTCGAAGACCTCGGGCCGCGCGGTGTACTCGATGGAGTTCGAGAGCTACGCGGAGGTCCCGAAGGCTGTGGCCGACGAGATCGTCCAGAAGAACAAGGGCGAATAGCTCCTTCGCAGGAGTTCGGGCCCTGCCCGCACGACCCAGCCGGGTCGCGTAACATAACAACACAACCCCCGTAGCACACCGGTCGCAATCCAGCGCCCGGGGTTCCTACACGAGTCCTGAGGAGGACCCACAGTGGCTAAGGCCAAGTTCGAGCGGACCAAGCCGCACGTCAACATCGGTACGATCGGTCACGTCGACCACGGCAAGACCACGCTCACCGCAGCGATCTCGAAGGTGCTCGCCGACAAGTACCCGTCGGCCACCAACGTGCAGCGTGACTTCGCGTCGATCGACTCGGCTCCCGAGGAGCGTCAGCGCGGCATCACGATCAACATCTCGCACGTCGAGTACGAGACGCCGAAGCGCCACTACGCGCACGTCGACGCCCCTGGTCACGCCGACTACATCAAGAACATGATCACCGGTGCGGCGCAGATGGACGGCGCGATCCTCGTGGTCGCGGCGACCGACGGCCCGATGGCCCAGACGCGTGAGCACGTGCTGCTCGCCAAGCAGGTCGGCGTGCCCTACCTGCTCGTCGCGCTGAACAAGGCCGACATGGTCGACGACGAGGAGATCCTGGAGCTCGTCGAGCTCGAGGTGTCCGAGCTGCTCGCCAGCCAGGGCTTCGCCGAGGACGCTCCGGTCGTCCGCGTCTCGGGCCTCAAGGCGCTCGAGGGCGACGAGAAGTGGGTCCAGTCGATCCTCGACCTCATGGAGGCCGTCGACAACAGCATCCCCGACCCCGTGCGTGACAAGGACAAGCCGTTCCTCATGCCGATCGAGGACGTCTTCACCATCACCGGTCGTGGCACGGTCGTCACGGGTCGCGCCGAGCGCGGCACGCTGAAGATCAACTCCGAGGTCGAGATCGTCGGCATCCGCCCGACGCAGAAGACCACGGTCACGGGCATCGAGATGTTCCACAAGCAGCTCGACGAGGCCTGGGCCGGCGAGAACTGCGGTCTGCTCCTCCGCGGCACCAAGCGCGAGGACGTCGAGCGCGGCCAGGTCGTCGTGGCCCCCGGTTCGGTCACCCCCCACACGAACTTCGAGGGCACCGCGTACATCCTCTCCAAGGAGGAGGGCGGGCGTCACAACCCGTTCTACGCGAACTACCGTCCGCAGTTCTACTTCCGCACCACCGACGTCACCGGCGTCATCACGCTGCCCGAGGGCACCGAGATGGTCATGCCCGGCGACACCACCGACATGACGGTCGAGCTCATCCAGCCGATCGCCATGGAGGAGGGCCTCGGCTTCGCCATCCGTGAGGGCGGCCGCACCGTCGGCGCCGGCACGGTCACGAAGATCGTCAAGTAACACCCTTCGCACCCCTCGCGGGTGCGGAACCGACAGGGGTCGGGCCGTTCGCGGCCCGGCCCCTTCGTCGTCGGTGCGATCGGGGTCGGGTCTGCGGCATCCCCGGCGCGGCCCGGCCCCTTCGTCGTCGGTGCGGCGCGTTACCGTCTCATGACGGTCAGGTCAACGGTCGACGGCGGAATTCGGGCACACCCCCCGAACGGGTTACCCTCGATGGGATGGCCGTCTCCGCTCCGCCACTGCCCCGTACCACCTCCACGCGGCCCGAGATCCAAGCGCTCCGGGCCGTGGCCGTCGGTGCTGTCGTCCTGCACCACGGCTGGCCGGCCGTGGCCCCTGCGGGGTACATGGGCGTCGACGTCTTCTTCGTCGTGTCGGGCTTCCTCATCACCGGGCTGCTGCTCCGCGAGCACGAGCGCGCCGGGCGCATCGACCTCGGCGCGTTCTACCTCCGACGGGCCCGCCGAATACTGCCCGCCGCCGTGACCGTGCTCCTCGTGGTCGCGGCAGCCACGCTCGCGCTCGTGCCGCAGCGGGACTGGGCCGAGTGGTTCCGTCAGATCGTCGCGAGCGCCCTCTACTACGAGAACTGGCAGCTCGCCGCCGACTCGCAGACGCCCGCCTACGCCGACCTCGCCTCGACGCCGGTGCAGCACTACTGGTCCCTCTCCGTCGAGGAGCAGTTCTACCTCGTCTGGCCGCTGCTGCTCATCTTCGCGGTCTGGTACGCGCGCCGACGCAGCCGGGCCGCCGCGCCTGTGCTCCTCGTCGTCCTCGGCGCGGTGACCGCGGCATCCCTCATCCACTCGGTCATGCTGACGGCGGCCGACCACAACCTCGCCTACTTCTCGACCACGGCCCGCACGTGGGAGTTCGGTGCCGGGGGACTGCTGGCCCTGCTCGCCGCCTCGCCCCTCGTGGGCCGTGAGCGGCTCCGTACGGTCGTGTCGTGGTCCGGCCTCGCGCTCATCGTGGTGCCGATCCTGAGCTTCCGCGACCACGACGCGTTCCCCGGCATGTGGGCGGCGCTGCCCGTCGCGGGCACGATGGCGGTCATCTGGGCCGGCATGCCCGTCACGCGTTGGTCGCCGGCGCGGCTCGCGGGGCTCCAGCCGGTGCAGTGGGTCGGCGACGTGTCGTTCTCGCTCTACCTCTGGCACTGGCCGATCTTCATGTTCACGCCGTTCCTCATCGGCATGCCGAGCCCCTCCTGGGCCATGGTGCTGCTCGTGGCGCTCTCGCTCCTGGTGGCGGGGCTCTCGAAGCAGCTCATCGAGGACCCGTTCCGCACGCGGCGCAACCCCGTGTCGCGCCGGCCCGCGGTGCTCCTCGGCGCGCTCGGCATGCTGGTGGCCGCCGTGGTCGGCGCCGGTCTCGTCGCTCCGGGCATCGCGGCCGAGCAGCAGGTGGCGTGCGAGCACGCCGGCGACCCAGGCTGATCAGACCTCGACGCCGTCGATGGTGGTGCGCAGCTCGACGCTGTCCTCGATGGACCGCGCCACGGTGCATCCGCGCTCGATGGCCTTGTCCATGATGTGGATGAGCTTGTCGCGGTCTTCGGGATCGAGGACCGAGAGGTCGACCAGGATCTCCTCGTCGATCCGGGCGTACCGGTTCTCCTCGTTGGAGTGGCCGTGCGCCCAGATGGTCATCGCGAAGTCGTCGCCGAGACGGCGTGCGGCGACGGTGTCGGCGCTGAGGCCGGCGCAGCCGACGAGCGCGATCTTCAGCAGCTCACCGGGCGTGAAGTGCTCGCCCTCGAGCTCCTCGCCGCCGATGGTCACCGTGGCGCCACGCTCGTTGAGCCCCTGGTACCGGCGCGGCGCGATCCGGGCCACCGAGACGCTGCCGGGCGCGATGCGCTCGCTGACCGCGTGGGCGTGCTCGAGGGGCTGCTCGATGGGCTGCTCGGCCATGTGGACTCCCGTCGTCGTGGACCTCGATTCCATCATGTTCCGGGCCGCATCGTCGCGGAGGCTGCGACCTCCCTGTGAACCCGCGACGGCGCGACACGCCCGGGTTGCACGGATGCCTCGACTGTGGCAAACTCGATGAGTTCAACATTTCGAACGGCGTGCCATGCTGCGTGCCGTTCGAATCACTGCCAGGCAGTGCATAGCCACCAAAAAGCTCTCGGAGCCGCACGGGTCAGGCTAGGCCGCAGGCAGCAGAACACACAACCGACAACCACTTTCGAGCATGGTTCCGCCATGCCCGTTCCGCGAGGGCGACACGCCCGAGCGCGGGGGTCGGTGGGGCTCACGGGTCGAGCGTGCCGAGGTCACCGCGCCAGCGGGGTGGTTTCGACAGGCTCGATCACGGCCTTTGACAGATGAACAGTGGTGCTTCACACGGAGTAGCTACGCGGCGTCCAATGCCCTCGGAAGGGGTAAGACGCCTTGACAGAGAGAGAGTCAGCAATGGCGGGACAGAAGATCCGCATTCGACTGAAGTCGTATGACCACGAGGTCATCGACACCTCGGCGCGCAAGATCGTCGACACGGTGACCCGCGCGGGCGCCACGGTCGTCGGCCCCGTGCCGCTTCCGACCGAGAAGAACGTGGTGTGCGTCATCCGTTCGCCCCACAAGTACAAGGACAGCCGCGAGCACTTCGAGATGCGCACCCACAAGCGTCTCATCGACATCGTGGACCCGACGCCCAAGGCCGTCGACTCGCTCATGCGCCTCGACCTCCCGGCCGACGTCAACATCGAGATCAAGCTCTGAGGTAACAGATGTCTTCCGCTACCAAGAACGTGAAGGGTCTGCTCGGCACGAAGCTCGGCATGACCCAGGTGTGGGACGAGAACAACAAGCTCGTTCCGGTCACCGTCATCGAGATCGCCCCGAACGTGGTCACCCAGCTCCGCACCGCGGAGAAGGACGGCTACGAGGCCGTGCAGATCGCCGCAGGCGCCATCGACCCGCGCAAGGTGAACCAGCCCGCGTCCGGCCACTTCAAGGCCGCCGGCGTCACCCCGCGCCGTCACCTCGCCGAGGTGCGCACCGCTGACGCGTCGAGCTACGAGCTCGGCCAGGAGCTCACCGCCGACGGCACCTTCGAGGCCGGCCAGCTCGTCGACGTCGTCGGCACGAGCAAGGGCAAGGGCTTCGCCGGTGTCATGAAGCGCCACAACTTCAAGGGCGTCTCCGCCTCGCACGGTTCCCACCGCAACCACCGCAAGCCCGGTTCGATCGGTGCTTCGTCGACCCCCAGCCGTGTATTCAAGGGCATGCGCATGGCCGGTCGCATGGGTGGCGAGCGCGTGACCGTGCTCAACCTCCGCGTGCACGCCGTCGACGCCGAGAAGGGCCTGCTGCTCGTCAAGGGCGCGGTTCCCGGTGCTCGCGGCCGTCTCGTTTTCGTCCGCAACGCTGTGAAGGGGGCGTAGTCCATGGCTACCGCCAACACCATCGACGTGCTCGACGTGACCGGCAAGAAGTCCGGCTCGTTCGAGCTGCCCGCCGAGCTCTTCGACGTGCAGACCAACGTCCCGCTCATCCACCAGGTCGTCGTCGCCCAGCTCGCCGCAGCGCGCCAGGGCACGCACAAGACCAAGACCCGCGGAGAGGTCTCCGGCGCCGGTCGCAAGCCGTTCAAGCAGAAGGGCACCGGCCGCGCCCGTCAGGGTTCGATCCGCGCCCCGCAGATGACCGGCGGTGGCATCGTCCACGGCCCGCAGCCGCGTGACTACTCGCAGCGGACCCCCAAGAAGATGATCGCCGCCGCGCTCCTCGGCTCGCTGTCCGACCGCGCACGCGGTGGCCGCATCCACGCCGTCGAGACGTTCGCCGCGGGCGAGGCGCCCAAGACGAAGGACGCCGTCGCGCTCCTCGGTGCGATCGCGCCGGCCAAGCACTACCTCGTCGTGCTCACGCGTGACGAGGAGCTCTCGGCGCGGGCCGTTCGCAACATCCCGACCGTGCACGTGCTGCAGGTCGACCAGCTGAACGCCTACGACGTGCTCGTCTCCGACGACATCGTCTTCAGCGCCGCTGCGCTCGAGGCCTTCGTGGCCGCGAAGTCGCCCAAGGCCGACAGCGCTGTGAAGGAAGAGGTTTCCGCATGAGTTCCGCCGCATACAACAAGGACCCGCGCGACATCATCATCGCGCCCGTCGTCTCGGAGAAGAGCTACGGCCTGATCGACGAGGGCAAGTACACGTTCACCGTGGACCCCCGCTCGAACAAGACCGAGATCAAGCTCGCCATCGAGAAGATCTTCAACGTCGAGGTGGCGTCGATCAACACCCTGAACCGCCAGGGCAAGACCCGCCGGACTCGCTTCGGCACGGGCAAGCGCAAGGACACCAAGCGCGCGATCGTCACCCTCAAGTCCGGCTCGATCGACATCTTCACGGCTGTCGGCTAGGGAGCAGAGGAAAAACATGGCTATTCGTAAGTACAAGCCCACGACCCCGGGTCGTCGCGGTTCGTCTGTTGCGGACTTCGCAGAGATCACCCGCTCGACGCCCGAGAAGTCGCTGCTCCGCCCGCTGTCGAAGACCGGTGGCCGCAACAACCAGGGCCGCATCACCACGCGTCACATCGGTGGTGGCCACAAGCGCCAGTACCGCGTGATCGACTTCCGTCGCAACGACAAGGACGGCGTGCCCGCCAAGGTCGCGCACATCGAGTACGACCCCAACCGCACGGCTCGCATCGCGCTCCTCCACTTCGTGGACGGCACCAAGCGCTACATCCTCGCGCCGAACAAGCTGCAGCAGGGCGACCCGATCGAGTCGGGCCCCAACGCCGACATCAAGCCCGGCAACAACCTGCCGCTGCGCAACATCCCCACCGGTACCGTCGTGCACGCCATCGAGCTCCGCCCCGGCGGCGGCGCCAAGCTGGCCCGCTCGGCCGGCACCTCGGTGCGTCTCGTCGCGAAGGACGGCCCCTACGCCCAGCTGCGCCTCCCCTCGGGCGAGATCCGCAACGTCGATGCGCGCTGCCGCGCGACCGTCGGCGAGGTCGGCAACGCCGAGCAGTCGAACATCAACTGGGGCAAGGCCGGCCGCAAGCGCTGGAAGGGCGTCCGCCCGACCGTCCGCGGTGTCGCGATGAACCCGATCGACCACCCGCACGGTGGTGGTGAGGGCAAGACCTCCGGTGGTCGCCACCCGGTCAGCCCCTGGGGCAAGTCCGAGGGACGCACCCGTCGCCCCAACAAGGAGAGCGACAAGCTCATCGTCCGTCGTCGCACCGTCGGCAAGAAGCGCAAGTAGGAGTAGAAGAAGATGCCGCGCAGTCTCAAGAAGGGCCCCTTCGTCGACGACCACCTGCTTCGCAAGGTCGTCAACCAGAACGAAGCCGGTTCGAAGAACGTCATCAAGACCTGGTCGCGTCGCTCGATGATCATCCCCGCCATGCTGGGGCACACGATCGCCGTGCACGACGGCCGCAAGCACATCCCGGTGTTCGTCACCGAGACCATGGTGGGCCACAAGCTCGGCGAGTTCGCGCCCACCCGCACCTTCCGTGGACACGTGAAGGACGACAAGAAGGGCCGCCGCCGCTGACGCGGTGGCGTGAAGGAGGAAAGAAATGGTGGAGTCGATCGCACGCGTGCGTCACATCCGCGTGACCCCCATGAAGGCCCGCCGCGTCGTCAACATGATCCGCGGCAAGCAGGCTCAGGAGGCCCTGGCCATCCTGAAGTTCGCCCCCCAGGGTGCGAGCGAGCCCGTGTACAAGCTCGTCGCCTCGGCCATCGCGAACGCTCGCGTCAAGGCCGATGCCACGAACACCTACCTGGACGAGCAGGACCTCTACATCAGCCGCGCATTCGTCGATGAGGGCACCACCCTCAAGCGATTCCAGCCGCGCGCGCAGGGTCGTGCCTTCCGCATCAACAAGCGAACGAGCCACATCACCGTCGTGCTCGCCACGCCCGAGGAGGGTACGAAGTAATGGGTCAGAAGGTCAACCCGTACGGCTTCCGTCTCGGCATCACCACCGACCACGTGTCGCGGTGGTTCTCCGACTCGACGAAGCCCGGACAGCGCTACGCCGACTACCTGGCGGAGGACATCAAGATCCGCCGCCTGCTGCAGACGTCGCTCGACCGCGCGGGAGTCTCGCGCATCGAGATCGAGCGCACCCGCGACCGCGTCCGAGTGGACATCCACACGGCGCGTCCCGGCATCGTGATCGGCCGCCGCGGCGCCGAGGCCGAGCGCATCCGCGCCGACCTCGAGAAGCTCACCGGCAAGCAGATCCAGCTCAACATCCTCGAGGTCAAGAACCCCGAGGCCGACGCCCAGCTCGTCGCGCAGGGCATCGCCGAGCAGCTCTCCGCACGTGTGGCGTTCCGCCGCGCGATGCGCAAGGGCCTGCAGGGTGCGCAGCGCGCCGGCGCCAAGGGCGTCCGGATCCAGGTGTCGGGCCGTCTCGGCGGCGCCGAGATGAGCCGCTCGGAGTTCTACCGCGAGGGCCGCGTGCCCCTGCACACGCTCCGCGCGAACATCGACTACGGCTTCTACGAGGCCAAGACCACCTTCGGCCGCATCGGCGTGAAGGTCTGGATCTACAAGGGCGACATCACCAACAAGGAGCTCGCCCGCGAGCAGGCTTCGCAGAAGCCCTCGCGCGGTGACCGCAATGACCGTCCCCGTCGTGCGCCCAAGGCGCAGGAGCCGGTGGCAGCAGGAGTTGAGGCATAACCATGTTGATTCCCCGTCGAGTCAAGTACCGCAAGCAGCACCACCCCGGCCGTTCGGGCCACGCCACCGGCGGCACGAAGGTCACCTTCGGTGAGTTCGGCATCCAGGCGCTGACCCCCGCGTACGTGACGAACCGTCAGATCGAGTCCGCTCGTATCGCCATGACGCGTCACATCAAGCGCGGCGGCAAGGTGTGGATCAACATCTACCCCGACCGTCCGCTCACGAAGAAGCCCGCCGAGACCCGCATGGGTTCCGGCAAGGGCTCGCCCGAGTGGTGGGTCGCGAACGTCAAGCCGGGTCGAGTCCTCTTCGAGGTCTCCGGCGTCTCCGAGGAACTCGCTCGTGAGGCCATGACCCGTGCCATCCACAAGCTGCCCCTCAAGGCACGCATCATCAAGCGCGAGGAGGGCGACGCATAATGGCCGTCGGCACCAAGGAGCTCAGCCCCACCGAGCTCGACACCTTTGAAGACGAGCGACTCGTCGACGAGCTGAAGAAGGCCAAGGAAGAGCTGTTCAACCTGCGCTTCCAGTCGGCCACCGGCCAGCTCGAGAGCCACGGCCGCCTCCGGGCGGTCAAGCGCGACATCGCGCGCATCTACACGGTCATCCGCGAGCGCGAACTCGGCATCCGGGCCACGCCCGCGCCGGTCGAGGCTCCGGCCAAGGCCGAGAAGAAGACCAAGAAGGCCAAGGCCGCCGACGAGGCAGCTGCGACCGAAGAGACGAAGGAGGCCTAGTCATGGCAACCGCCAAGGAGACGACTGGCCACGAGTCGGCCGAGCGCGACGTCAAGGACGTCGACGCACGTGGCTACCGCAAGGTGCGACGCGGCTACGTCGTCAGCGACAAGATGCAGAAGACCATCGTCGTCGAGGTCGAGGACCGCGTGAAGCACCCGCTGTACGGCAAGGTCATCCGCCGCACCTCGAAGATCAAGGCGCACGACGAGCAGAACACCGCCGGCATCGGCGACCTCGTCGTGATCACCGAGACCCGGCCCCTCAGCGCCACCAAGCGCTGGCGCCTCGTCGAGATCGTCGAGAAGGCCAAGTAAGCCTCGGGCTTGCTTGAAAGAAGGAGTTCAAAGTGCTTCAGCAGGAATCACGACTCAAGGTCGCCGATAACACCGGCGCCAAGGAGCTGCTCACGATCCGCGTCCTCGGTGGGTCCAAGCGCCGGTACGCCGGCCTCGGCGACACCATCGTCGCGACCGTCAAGGACGCGATCCCCGGCGGCAACGTCAAGAAGGGCGACGTCGTCAAGGCGGTCATCGTCCGCACCGTCAAGGAGACCCGTCGCCCCGACGGCTCGTACATCAAGTTCGACGAGAACGCCGCGGTGATCCTGAAGAACGACGGTGACCCCCGTGGCACCCGTATCTTCGGACCGGTCGGTCGCGAGCTTCGCGACAAGAAGTTCATGAAGATCATCTCGCTGGCACCGGAGGTTATCTAAGTCATGGCCAACATCAAGAAGGGTGACCTCGTGCAGGTCATCTCGGGCCGCAGCCAGGCCCGCGGCGGAGACCGCGGCAAGCAGGGCAAGGTCCTCGAGGTGCTCGTCGCCGAGAACCGCGTCGTGGTCGAGGGCGTGAACTTCGTCACGAAGCACGTCCGCGTCGGCCAGACGCAGCGCGGTTCGAAGACCGGCGGCATCGAGACCCAGGAGGCACCGATCCACGTGTCGAACGTCGCGCTGGTCGACCCCGAGTCCAAGAAGCCGACCCGCGTCGGCTTCCGCAACGAGACGGTGACGAAGGACGGCGTGCAGAAGACCGTCCGCGTCCGCTACGCCAAGAAGTCAGGTAAGGACCTGTAATGACCGATACGGCTACGCAGGCTGGCAAAATCCAGCCGCGACTGAAGACCAAGTACCGGACCGAGATCTCGAAGACCCTCACCGAGGAGCACGGCTACACCAACGTGCACCAGGTGCCGGGTCTCGTGAAGATCGTCGTGAACATGGGCGTCGGCGAGGCGGCCCGCGATGGCAAGATCATCGACGGCGCGATCGCGGACCTCACGAAGATCACCGGGCAGAAGCCGCAGGTCACGAAGGCCCGCAAGTCCATCGCGCAGTTCAAGCTCCGCGAGGGCCAGCCGATCGGCGCCCACGTGACGCTCCGCGGCGACCGCATGTGGGAGTTCCTCGACCGCCTGCTCTCGCTCGCGCTGCCCCGCATCCGCGACTTCCGTGGCCTGTCGGACGCCCAGTTCGACGGCAACGGCAACTACACCTTCGGTCTCACGGAGCAGTCCGTGTTCCACGAGATCGACCAGGACAAGATCGACCGCGTCCGCGGCATGGACATCACCGTGGTGACCACCGCCAAGACCGACGAGGAGGGCCGCGCGCTGCTCAAGCAGCTCGGCTTCCCCTTCCGGTCCGCCACGGCCGCCAACTGATCCACGGATGCCGCGGGCTCGCGCTCGCGGCATCCGACCAGGCCGGGGCATCCGCCCGGGCCTCACACCACAGGTCATCACTCGTGTAACGGGTGCTGAAACCTGGTGAACGTTAGGAAACATCCGTCATGACGATGACCGACCCGGTCGCTGACATGCTGACCCGCCTTCGCAACGCGAACTCGGCGCACCACGACTCCGTGTCGATGCCGAACTCGAAGCTCAAGGGGCACATCGCCGAGATCCTCAAGAACGAGGGCTACATCGCCGGCTTCGAGGTCACCGACGCTCGCGTGGGCACGACGCTCACGCTGCAGCTCAAGTTCGGCCCGAACCGCGAGCGCTCGATCGCGGGCATCAAGCGCGTCTCGAAGCCCGGCCTCCGCGTCTACGCGAAGTCGACCGAGATCCCCAAGGTGCTCGGCGGCCTCGGCGTCGCGATCCTGTCCACTTCCAGCGGTCTGCTGACCGACCGCCAGGCCGAGAAGAAGGGCGTGGGTGGGGAAGTCCTCGCCTACGTGTGGTAGTTCCATGTCACGAATCGGACGACTCCCCATCGACATCCCCGCTGGTGTCGACGTCACGGTCGACGGCGCGGCCGTCACCGTCAAGGGCCCCAAGGGCGAGCTCACGCTCAACGTGCCCACGCCCATCGAGGTGAAGATCGAGGACAACCAGGTGCTCGTCACCCGTCCCGACGACGAGCGCGACTCGCGCTCGCGCCACGGCCTGACCCGCTCGCTCATCGCGAACCAGATCCTCGGCGTCACCGAGGGCTACTCCAAGGGCCTCGAGATCGTCGGCACCGGATACCGCGTCGCCCAGAAGGGTGCGGCCGTCGAGTTCGCGCTCGGCTTCTCGCACCCCGTCACCGTCGAACCGCCGGCCGGCATCACGCTGACCGTCGAGGGCAACAACAAGCTCACGGTCGCCGGCATCGACAAGCAGGCCGTCGGCGAGACCGCCGCCAACATCCGCAAGATCAAGAAGCCCGAGCCGTACAAGGGCAAGGGCATCCGCTACGCCGGCGAGGTCGTGCGTCGCAAGGCCGGAAAGTCAGGTAAGTAATCATGGCTGTGAAGACCAAGACGGCTGCGCGTTCGCGCCGCCACACCCGCCTTCGCAAGAAGATCGTCGGCACCGTCGAGCGTCCGCGCCTCGTCGTGACCCGATCGGCCCGCCACGTCTTCGTGCAGGTCGTCGACGACGCCGCCGGCCGCACCCTGGCATCGGCATCCACCATGGAGGCCGACCTCCGCGCATTCGACGGTGACAAGACCGCGAAGGCGAAGCGGGTCGGCGAGCTCGTGGCCGAGCGCGCGAAGGAGGCGGGCGTCGAGTCCGTCGTCTTCGACCGCGGCGGCAACAAGTACGCAGGCCGAGTCGCCGCCATCGCCGATGGTGCGCGAGAGGCGGGGCTGAGCCTGTGACCGACAACAAGAAGGAGAACGAGGTGGCTGCAGTGGCAGAGGCACCCGTGGAGACCGCCGCGGCGAGCGCTCCCCAGAACGAGCCCCGCGAGGCCCGTCGTGGCAGCCGCGACCGCGGCCCGAGCCGCGACCGCGGTGGCCGTGACGCCGAGAAGAGCCAGTTCCTCGAGCGCGTCGTGACCATCAACCGCGTCTCGAAGGTCGTCAAGGGCGGCCGTCGCTTCAGCTTCACGGCGCTCGTCGTCGTCGGCGACGGCAACGGCCTCGTCGGCGTCGGCTACGGCAAGGCCCGCGAGGTGCCGACCGCCATCTCGAAGGGCGTCGAGGAGGCGAAGAAGAACTTCTTCCGCGTCCCCCGCGTCGGCGCGACCATCCCGCACCCCGTGCAGGGTGAGGCCGCTGCCGGTGTCGTCCTGCTGCGCCCCGCATCGCCCGGTACCGGTGTCATCGCCGGTGGTCCGGTGCGTGCCGTGCTCGAGTGCGCCGGCATCCACGACGTCCTGAGCAAGTCGCTCGGCTCGTCGAACACCATCAACATCGTGCACGCCACGGTCGAGGCGCTGCAGCAGCTCGAAGAGCCGCGTGCAGTGGCCGCCCGTCGTGGTCTCGACTACGACGAGGTCGCCCCCGCCCGTCTGCTGCGTGCCGAGGCCCAGGCGGCCGAGGCCGCCGCAGCAGCGAAGGCAGGTGCCTGATGGCCAAGCAGCTCAAGGTGACCCAGATCAAGTCCAAGGTGAGCGAGAAGCAGTACCAGCGGGACACGCTCCGCAGCCTCGGGCTCAAGCGCATCGGCCAGTCGGTCGTTCGCGAGGACACCCCGCAGAACCGCGGCTACGTGAACACCGTCGCGCACCTCGTGAAGGTTGAGGAGATCGACTAATGGCAGACAACGAGAAGACGACCGAGGTCGCCGAGCCCAAGAAGGCTCCGGCGAAGAAGGCCGCCGCGAAGCCCGCCGCCGAGAAGTCGGAGAAGGCTCCCGCGAAGAAGGCGCCGGCCAAGGCCGCCGCCGCGAAGACCGACGACGCGAAGGCCGAGAAGGCCCCCGCGAAGAAGGCCCCGGCGAAGAAGGCTGCCGACAAGGACGCCGTCGACGCCAAGCGCGAGCCCGTGCTGAAGGTGCACCACCTTCGCCCGGCGCCCGGCGCCAAGAAGGACAAGACCCGCGTCGGACGCGGTGAGGGTTCGAAGGGCAAGACCGCCGGTCGCGGCACCAAGGGCTCCAAGGCCCGCAACAACATCCGCCCCGGGTTCGAGGGTGGCCAGCTTCCG
Source organism: Agromyces sp. P2_B3 (assembly GCF_056404815.1). Lineage (NCBI taxonomy): Bacteria > Bacillati > Actinomycetota > Actinomycetes > Micrococcales > Microbacteriaceae > Agromyces > Agromyces sp. P2_B3. Next base: position 627,775 of record NZ_JBFUDH010000001.1, read on the forward strand.
TACCACATGCGTGCGCCGAAGCTGCGCGGCTTCAAGAACCCGTTCCGCGTCGAGTACCAGGTGGTCAACCTGGAGAAGCTCGCCGAGCTCTACCCGAAGGGCGGCGACGTCACCGTCGCCGATCTCGTCGAGAAGGGTGCCGTCCGCAAGAACGAGCGCGTCAAAGTGCTCGGCAACGGCGACATCCAGGTGAAGCTCAACGTGGCGGTCGACAAGGTCTCCGGCTCCGCCGAGCAGAAGATCGTCGCCGCAGGCGGCTCGGTCAAGTAGGCCGCAGCATCACCGATTGTTCGAGCCTGTCGGGACCTCGCGTATGATTCACGGGGGTCTCGACAGGCTCGAGCCGCATACGGACTGAGTCCGGGGCGGCATGACATCAGCTCCAAGACGGAGCCACAGGAGGACGAGTGTTCAACGCCATCGGGCGGATCTTCCGCACGCCGGATCTTCGCCGCAAGCTCGGGTTCACGCTGGGCATCGTCGCCCTGTTCCGGCTCGGCTCCTTCATCCCGGCGCCGTTCGTGGACTTCAGCAACGTGCAGGCGTGTCTCGCGGCGAGCCAAGGGGCATCCGGTCTCTACGACCTCGTCAACCTCTTCTCGGGCGGCGCGCTGCTGCAGCTGTCGATCTTCGCGCTCGGCATCATGCCGTACATCACGGCGTCGATCATCGTGCAGCTGCTGCGCGTGGTCATCCCTCACTTCGAGACCCTCTACAAGGAGGGCCAGGCCGGCCAGGGCAAGCTCACGCAGTACACCCGCTACCTGACCATCGCCCTCGGCGTGCTCCAGTCGACGACCCTCATCACCGTGGCTCGCTCGGGCGCACTGTTCCCGACTGGCGCTCCCGAGTGCTCGCAGCTCATCACGAACGACGCCTGGTACGCCATGCTCCTGATGGTCATCACGATGACCGCGGGCACCGGCCTCATCATGTGGATGGGTGAGCTCATCACCGAGCGCGGCATCGGCAACGGCATGTCGCTGCTGATCTTCACGTCCATCGCGGCGCAGTTCCCCGGCTCGCTCTGGGCCATCGGCATCGCCCGCGGCTGGGACGTCTTCGGGATCGTCCTCCTGGTCGGCCTGGCGGTGGTCGTCGGCGTCGTGTTCGTCGAGCAGTCGCAACGGCGCATCCCGGTGCAGTACGCGAAGCGGATGGTCGGCCGGCGCACGTACGGCGGCAACAACACCTACATCCCGATCAAGGTCAACATGGCCGGCGTCGTGCCCGTCATCTTCGCCTCGTCGCTGCTCTACCTGCCGGCGCTCATCGCCCAGTTCAACCAGCCGGCCGCCGGTGAAGAGCCGCAGCCCTGGGTCGTGTGGATCACGAACTACCTCACCAAGGGCGACCACCCGCTCTACATGCTCCTCTACTTCCTGCTCATCGTCGGGTTCACGTACTTCTACGTGGCGATCACGTTCAACCCCGACGAGGTCTCCGAGAACATGAAGAAGTACGGCGGCTTCATCCCCGGCATCCGTGCCGGGCGCCCGACGGCCGAGTACCTCGACTACGTGCTCACCCGCATCACGCTGCCCGGCTCGTTCTACCTCGGCGCGATCGCGCTGCTGCCGCTCATCGCGTTCAGCCTCGTGGGGGCGAACTCGAACTTCCCGTTCGGCGGCGCCTCGATCCTGATCATCGTCGGCGTCGGCCTCGAGACGGTGAAGCAGATCGACGCCCAGCTCCAGCAGCGTCACTACGAGGGGCTCCTCCGATGACGGGGTCGGCCACCGGCTCCGCGCGGTTCCTGATCGTCGGCCCCCAGGGGTCGGGCAAGGGCACCCAGGGCGTCCTCGTCGCCGAGGCCTTCGGCGTTCCCGCGATCTCCACGGGCGATGTCTTCCGCGAGAACATCTCGGGCCGCACCGAGCTCGGCTCGCGGGTACAGGCGATCGTCGAGGCCGGGGATCTCGTACCCGACGAGCTCACCTGCGAGCTCGTGCGCGACCGGCTCGCGCAGCCTGACGCCGCGCGCGGCTTCCTGCTCGACGGGTTCCCCCGCAACCGCGCCCAGGTCGCCGACCTCGAGGAGTTCCTGGCCGGTCGCGACGAGGCGCTCGACGCGGTCATCGAGCTCAGCGTGCCGCGTGACGAGAGCATCTCCCGGCTGCGCCAGCGGGCGATCGACCAGGGCCGCACCGACGACACCGAACAGGTGATCGCGAATCGCCTCGCGATCTACGAGCGTGAGACCGCCCCGATCCTCGAGGAGTACCGCGGAAAGGGCCTCGTCGTGCAGGTCGACGGCGTCGGCACCCTGGACGAGGTCACCGAGCGCATCTTCGACGCGCTCGCCGACCGTGGCCTTCGCGCCACCGGCGACGGCGGCAACGGCGCGGCTGCCTGAGCCGGCGTGTTCCGTCGCTCGATCTACAAGTCCCCGGCTGAACTCCGCTCGATGATGGCCGCCGGTGCGGCAACCGCGGCGGCGCTCGACGAGGCACGTCGCCTGCTCGCCCCCGGCGTGACGCCGCTCGAGCTCGATGCGGCCGCCGAGCGCGTGATCCGGGGCCTCGGCGGGATCCCGAACTTCCAGCTGGTGCCCGGATACCGGCACACGCTGTGCGTCTCGGTCGACGACGACGTCGTGCACGGCATCCCCGGAGACCGCGCATTCCGCCCCGGGGACATCGTCTCCGTCGACGGCGGCGCGGAGGTGGACGGCTGGAACGGCGACGCCGCGTTCACCGTGGTGCTGCCCGACCCCTCGCGGCCAGACGTGGTGGCGGCGCGGGAGCTCCTCTCCTCGGTGACCGAGGCGGCGCTCTGGCGCGGCATCGCGACGCTCGCGCACGCGCGGCATCTCAACGAGGTCGGGGCCGCCATCGAGGAGCACGTCCACGATGCCGGCGACTACGGCATCCTCACCGATTACGTCGGTCACGGCATCGGCCGCACCATGCACGAGGAACCCCCGGTCTTCAACTACCGGGTCGACCGCAAGGGCCCGACCGTGAAGCCCGGCCTGGTCGTCGCGATCGAGCCGATGGTGGTCGCCGGCGACCTCGAGACCTTCGTCCGCGACGACGAGTGGACGGTCACCACCGCCGACGGGGCCGACTCCGCGCATTGGGAGCACTCGGTCGCCGTGCACGAGGGCGGCATCTGGGTGCTCACCGCCGAGGACGGCGGCGCGGCGGGCCTCGCACCCTTCGGCGTCGTCCCGGTCCCGTTCGCCTAGCGGGAGCCGGGAGGCCGGCGCCGTCAGGCGCCGTCAGGCGCTGTCAGGCGCCGTGAGGTTCCATGAGTCGGGCGAGCTCGACGAGCAGTCCGGGGTAGTCCGTCGCGCCGCGCACCAGCCGTTGCACGTTCTCCCGCTCCGAGAATGCCTCGACGAACTGGTCGAACACCTCCTGGAACTCCGCGCGCCCGCTCTCCGAGAAGGCGATCAGGGCGACGACGTTGACGTTCACGCCACCCCAGTCGATCGGCACGTCGTCGACGGCGATGGCGATCGCCGTGCGCCGTGCGGACATGGTCATCGCGTGCGGAACGGCGAGGTGCTCCGTGAAGGCCGTCGACGACAGGCGCTCCCGGGCGAGGGCCCCCTCGACGTAGGCCTGGTCGATCACTTCGGCGCCGATCATGCGGTCGCCGAGCATCCGGATCGCACCGTCCCGATCGAGCCCGCGCAGGCCGCGCACGAACAGCTCGGGCGCGATGTACCCCGACAGGCTGGCCGCCAGTCGCGCCCGTCGCCGCGCCCGCCGCACCCGCGACACCTCCGCGCGCACGCGTTCGAGGTCGGCCTCGCTGGGGAACGGCGAGACCAGGACCATGTGCTCCGTCGGCGCGGTCGGCTCCAGCACGGCCACGAGCACGTCGGCCGACTCGGCTCCGTCGCCGGCTCGGTCGCCGTCGGCCACGACCTCCACGTCGTCGTCGACCGCCGATCGGATGCGCGCCTCGAGCGCTCGGTGCACGTCGTGGTACGCCGGTGCCGCGACCACCAGGCGCACCGTGCCGCCGCGCGACCGTCGCTGGTCCAGGTGCGCGCCCACGTGCATCGCGATGTACGCGATCTCGTCGTCGGTGACGCCGATGCCCTCGGTGCGTGCCAGCTCGCTCGCGATGTACACGGCGAGCTCGTAGATGAGCGGGTAGGCCGCCTTGATCGAGGCGGTGAGCGGGTTGCGCGAGAACTGTGCGTCCGTCGCCCGCGCCACCAGGTTGTCGACGTGCAGCGCGAGCCGATCGATGAACTCCTCGTCGTCGAGGTCGATGAGGTAGGCGGATGACGCGCTCGCGACGATGCGGCGGACGAGCGGCACCCGCGGTGAGAGCGGCCGGCCCGCGGCATCCGCTCGCGCCGTCGCGGTGGTGCGCGTCGCGGCCCGGGTCTCGAGGAGCCGGGTGAGGTGCTGGAGGTCGGCCGGGCCGATGTCGGTGCCGAAGTGCTCGCCGACGAGCCGCGCCACGAGCTCGGCGAGGGGGCCCGTGGTCGTCGGGTCCGCGGGCTCGGCGGGACTGCTGCCGTCGGCAGGGGTCGGTCCTGCCCGCGACGTCGGCTCCTGCGGCTCCTCCGTCTCCAGCGGATGGTCGGCGGCGACCCGGTCGAGCGCGATGGCGGCGTGCAGCAGCACGTCGTTGAGGCCGTACTCGTTGGGCGCGTAGCCGGCGTCGGCGAGGCCGGCGACCAGTGCGGTTCGGAAGTCGGACACCTCGGGGAAGGCGGCCCGAAGCGCGTCGAGTTCGAGCATGCCGCGCGACGACTCCTCGCGGAAGAGCGCGCCGAGCAGGCGTCGGCGCGCCGACTCGGGCCCCTCGAGGACGATGCGCGGCCCGTGCCGCACGAGGGTGAGGCCCGTGCCCTCGAGTCGGGCGCGCACCCGGCCGAGGTCGCTCTCGAACGTCGAGTCGCTGACGTGCGCCGCGGCGGCGGTCTCGTACACGTCGAGGCCGTCGGTCGCGTCGATGAGCGAGCGGATGACGCGCGCCACGCGCATCGCCGGCGTCGAGTCGCGGCGCGCCGGGGTGCGCTTGCCGGCCCAGGCCGCGCGATCGAGCCGGTAGCCGGCCGGCCCGGACTCGACGACCGTGCCGCCCCCGTTCGCCTGCGCGGCATAGCTGCGGATGGTGCGCGGGGTGACGTCGAGCCGAGCGGCGAGTTCGGCGGCGGTCGTCCAGCCGCCGGCGTGCGCGAGTGCGTCGACGAGGCGCTCCCACTTCTCGGCCACTGCAGCTCCCGGGTGTCACCGGCGCCACGCGACGCCGTGCGGTGGAGCCAGTCAACCACCGACGCGCCGTCCCGTGGCCCGATCCGCGATCGGTTTCCGGGGGTGCGGAAGCGAATCGGGTGGCTCGCAACGGGAACCGGTCGGCAGACTCGTTCCATCGCGGCGGGATGCCGTGGCCGAACGATCGACGAGGACCGGGCGAGAACCGGGCGAGGAGGCTTGGTGGTGCGCATCATCGTGGTCTGTGGCGCTGGCGCATCCAGCACCTTCATCGCCCATCGCATCCGGCGGGCCGCCTCGAACAGGGGAATCGAGGTGCGTGCGAACGCGACGAGTGAGTCACAGCTCGACGCGGCGCTCGCCGACGCGGACGTGCTCCTCGTCGGCGCCCACCTCGTCGACCGCATCGGCCAGCTGCGCGAACGCGCGGCCGCGGCATCCGTGCCGTTCGCCATCCTCACCTCGGAGGCGGCCGCCGCCCCCGACGGGGAGGACGCCCTCGACCTCGCCCTCGAGTTCGCTGGGGCGGCGTCATGAACCCGAGCACGGCGCGCGCCGCGGTTTCCACCGCAGTGGCCCCGGGCTATGGTGAACGAGGGAACGGAAGCCAGCGACGGAGACCGGAGTCATGGTGGAACGCACTGTTCGAATCGGATCGACCCACGGCCTGCACGCCCGGCCTGCGAAGCTCTTCACGCAGGCCGCTGCCGCATCCGGCGCGTCGGTCACCATCCAGAAGGCCGGCGGCGCACCCGTCAACGCGGCGAGCATCCTCGCCGTCATCGCGCAGGGCATCGACCACGGCGACGACGTCACGATCGTCGTCGACGGCGGCGACGAGTCGGCCGTGCTCGACCAGCTCGTGGAGTTGCTCAGCACCGACCACGACGAATAGCGCGCGGCATCCGTCGCCCGGGCATCCGAACGGGGAGGGCGAATGATGGAGATCAAGGGCACGGGCATCGGACAGGGTGTCGCGGTCGGACCGGTCGTGCGCATGGCCGAGGCATTGCCGGAGCCCGTCGATCGACCCAGCCACCTCGACCCCGAGCGTGAGGGCGAGCGGGCGAGGGCGTCGTTGTCGGTCGTCGCGGCGGAGCTCGCGAACCGCGGCGCGAAGGCCGGCGGTGCCGCGAAGGATGTGCTCGAGGCGCAGGCCATGATGGCCGAGGACCCGAGCCTGATCGACGAGGTCACGAAGCTGCTCGCCACGGGCAAGACCGCCGAGCGCGCCGTGTACGAGTCGTTCGCCGCGTACCGCGACCTGCTCGCCGGCATGGGCGGCTACATGGGGGAGCGTGCCGCCGACCTCGACGACATCTCGCAGCGGGTCATCGCGCACCTGCTGAAGCTCCCGGCGCCGGGCGTGCCCAACCCCGGCCATCCGTTCGTGCTCGTCGCCCGCGACCTCGCGCCGGCCGACACCGCGACCCTCGACCTCGGCCAGGTGCTCGGGCTCGTCACCGTCGACGGCGGCCCGACCTCGCACACGGCGATCCTCGCGCGTGAGAAGTCGATCGTCGCGATCGTCGGGGCGACGGATGCCGCGAGCCTCGCCGACGGCGACACCGTCGTCGTCGATGCGGCGAACGACCTCGTCATCGCCGACCCCACGCCCGACCAGGTGACCGATGCCCGGACCCGCATCGCGGAACGCGCCGCCCTGGAGGCGGCCCCGGTCACGCCGGGCGCGCTCGCCGACGGCACGCCCGTGCCGCTGCTCGCGAACCTCGGCTCCGCCGACGGCGCCGCCGAGGCGCTGCAGCTCGGCGCAGAGGGCGTCGGCTTGTTCCGCACCGAGTTCCTCTTCCTCGACGCCGATTCCGCACCGAGCGTGCGCGAGCAGCAGGAGCACTACACGCGCCTGCTCACGGCCTTCGCGGGGAAGAAGGTCGTGGTGCGCGTGCTCGACGCCGGCGCCGACAAGCCGCTGGCGTTCCTGAACGATGCGCACGAGGAGAACCCGGCCCTCGGCCTCCGCGGCATCCGAGCCCTGCGGCACTCCGAGGTCATCCTGCGCGAGCAGCTCACCGCCCTCGCCGCCGCGGATGCCGCGACCGACGCGGAGCTCTGGGTCATGGCGCCGATGATCGCCACCGTCGAGGAGACCCGCTACTTCAACGGCCTCGCCAAGGAGCTCGGCATCCGGGTCGCCGGCGTCATGGTCGAGACCCCGTCGGCCGCGCTGGTGGCCGATCGCGTGCTCGCCGCCTGCGACTTCGCCTCCATCGGCACGAACGACCTCACCCAGTACACGATGGCGGCCGATCGGCTGCTCGGCACCGTGGCCAACCTGCAGAGCCCGTGGCATCCGGCGGTGCTCCGCCTCATCGCCGACGTGGGCACGGCCGGCGCGGAGCTCGGCAAGCCCGTCGGCATCTGCGGCGAGGCCGCCGCCGACCCACTGCTCGCCGTGGTCCTCGTGGGCCTCGGCGCCACCAGCCTGTCGATGTCCCCATCGGCACTCGCAGATGTCCGCGCCTCCCTCGCGCGGTACAGCCCCGACGACGCCAAGGCGCTCGCCCGGGCAGCCCTGGCCGCTGAGGGAGCGGCCGAAGCCAAGCAGGCGGCCGTGTCCGCCGCATCCCACATCACCTCGGCGCGCACCGCCGCGCCGTGACCACGAGAGAGGCACCACCATGACAACGACGTCTGCGGACACGAAGCGGCCGGGGGGAGCACGCGTCGCAGTCCAGAGGTTCGGCACCTTCCTGTCGAGCATGATCCTGCCGAACATCGCCGCGTTCATCGCCTGGGGCATCGTGACGATGTTCTTCATCCCCGCCGGATTCACCCCGAACGAGTCGCTCGCCGAACTCGTGGGCCCGATGATCACCTACCTGCTGCCGCTGCTCATCGCCAACCAGGGCGGCCGGCTCGTCTACGACACCCGTGGCGGCGTCGTGGCGTCGATCGCGACGGTCGGCGTGATCGTCGGCACCGACATCCCGATGTTCCTCGGCGCCATGATCATGGGGCCGCTGGCGGCCTGGCTCATGAAGCAGGTCGACCGCATCTGGGAGGGCAAGATCAAGGCCGGCTTCGAGATGCTGGTGAACAACTTCTCCGCCGGCATCCTCGGCTTCGCCCTGGCGATCGCCGGCTATGTCGCCTTCGGGCCGGTGGTCGAATGGCTCAGCAACGGCCTCGAGGCCGCCGTCGACTGGCTCGTGAAGCTGTCGCTGCTGCCGCTGCTCTCGATCCTCGTCGAACCCGGCAAGGTGCTGTTCCTGAACAACGCCATCAACCACGGCGTGTTCACCCCCATCGGAACCCAGCAGGCGAGCGAGACGGGCAAGTCGATCCTCTTCCTGGTGGAGGCGAACCCCGGCCCCGGCCTCGGGATCCTGCTCGCCTTCACCTTCTTCGGCATCGGTATGGCCCGGGCGACCGCTCCCGCGGCGATCATCATCCAGTTCTTCGGCGGCATCCACGAGATCTACTTCCCGTACGTTCTGATGAAGCCGATGCTGATCATCGCCGCCATCGCGGGCGGCATGACGGGTGTCGCAACGAACGTGCTGTTCAACAGCGGCCTCCGGGCTCCGGCGGCGCCGGGCAGCATCATCGCGGTGCTCGCGCAGACCGCGCCGGACAGTTATGTCGGAGTGATCCTCTCGGTGGTGCTCGCCGCAGCCGTCTCCTTCCTCGTCGCGGCGATCATCCTCCGTGCGAGTCGGAAGCGCGATCTCGCGAAGGAGAACGCCGGTGACCTCTCGGCGGCGATCGCGCAGACCGAGGCCAACAAGGGCAAGGAGAGCGGCGTCCTGCAGAACCTCCAGGCCGAGGGCGTGGCGGCTGGCGGCGGACTCATCGCCGAAGGCGAGGAGGCGGCCTTCGAGCGCAAGCCGATCCACACGATCATCTTCGCGTGCGACGCCGGCATGGGATCGAGTGCGATGGGCGCCACGGTGCTCCGCAACAAGATCAAGAAGGCCGGCATCGACAGCGTGACGGTGACGAACAAGGCGATCGCCAACCTCACCGATGACGTCGACCTGGTCATCACGCACCAGGACCTCACGGATCGTGCCCGGCTGCAGTCGCCGAGCGCCCTGCACGTCTCGGTGGACAACTTCATGAACTCCCCGAAGTACGAGGAGATCGTGAACCTGCTGGAGTCGGAGGGCGTTCGCTGATCCATCCCGCCGCACCTGCTGCGGCACCCCGCTGTCGCGGCGACCGTCCATCCGGAGGTCGCCGCGGCACCGGCCAGTCGAATCGATCAAGAAGGAGCATCCGATGACCGAAGAGATCCTGCCCCCGGGCAACGTCCGGCTCGTCGTCCGCGCCGCGAGCCGCGACGACGCGATCCGCGAGGCGGGCGCCGTGCTCGTCGAGAGCGGCGCGGTCGACCCGGGCTACGTCGACTCGATGCTCGAGCGTGAGGGCTCCGTGTCCACGTACATGGGCAACTTCCTCGCGATCCCGCACGGCACGAACGAGGCCAAGGACCGCATCCGTCGTTCGGCGCTCTCGGTCGTGCGCTACGACGAGCCCGTCGACTGGAATGGCGAGGAGGCCAGGTTCGTGGTCGGCATCGCCGGCATCGAGAACGAGCACCTCGAGATCCTGTCGAAGATCGCGATCATCTTCTCCGACGAGGACGCCGTGCAGGAGCTCATCGCGGCGTCGACCGCGCAGGAGCTGCACGCCCTGCTCTCCGAGGTCAACGACTCGTGAAGGCGGTGCACTTCGGCGCCGGCAACATCGGGCGCGGATTCGTCGGCCTCCTGCTCCACGACGCGGGCTACGAGGTCGTGTTCGCCGACGTGAACGCCGAGCTCATCGATGCGCTCTCGGCGTCCGACCACTACACGGTGCACGAGGTCGGCGCGGGGGCTCGCGACCTCGTCGTCGACGGCTATCGCGCGATCAACAGCCAGACGGATGCCGCGGCGCTGGTCGACGAACTCGTGACGGCCGACGTGGCGACGACCGCCGTGGGCCCGAGCATCCTGCGGTTCATCGCCCCGCACCTCGTCATGGCGCTGCGGGCCCGACCGGCGGATGCCCCGCCGCTCGTCATCATGGCGTGCGAGAACGCGATCAACGCCACCGACCTCCTGCGCGACGAGATCGCCTCGCTGTCCAGTCCCGAGGAGTGGCCGTCGCTCAGCGCAAGGGCGGTGTTCGCGAACACCGCGGTGGATCGGATCGTGCCGGGCCAGGCGCCCGACGCGGGCCTCGACGTCACCGTCGAGACGTTCTTCGAGTGGGCGATCGAGCGACCGCCGTTCGGCGAGGAGGCGCCCGCGATCCCCGGTGCGCACTTCGTCGACGACCTCGCGCCCTACATCGAACGCAAGCTCTTCACCGTGAACACGGGCCACGCGGCGACCGCGTACTTCGGCTTCCTCGCCGGGCACGCCCGGATCAGCGACGCGCTCGCGGATCCCGACGTGGCGGCGGCCGTCGAGCGGGTGCTGGGGGAGACGTCCGCGCTCATCACGGCGAAGCACGACTTCACCGAGGAGGAGCAGGCGACGTACCGAGCGACCATCCTCGAGCGCTTCCGCAACCCCGAGCTGCCCGACACCGTCGAACGGGTGGGGCGGCAGCCGCTGCGCAAGCTGGGCCGCCACGAGCGCTTCGTCGGCCCCGCGGCCGACCTCGCCGAGCTCGGCCGGCCCGTCGACGGACTGCTCGCCGCGGTCGGCGCGGCGCTGCGCTTCGACGTCCCGGCCGACCCCGAGAGCGTCGAGCTCCGCGAACTGCTCGACCGCAGCGAGCCCGCCGCGTTCGTGCACGAAGTCACCGGCATCGCCTCGCGGCATCCGCTCGAGGCGGGCCTCGTCGAGGTCACGACAGCGGCGAAGCGCTCGCGGTAGAGCCCACCGTCAGGTCCGTGGTCGGGCGCCGTGGCGCCCCGGCGCGTCATCCGCGGCCTCGACTGGCGAAACGCCCCGGAATCACCTATAGTTGACCCTTGGTGTTCTGCACGCCTGCTTCGGCATGCCCGACGAGTGATCGTCGGTCGCGAACACATCGCACGACCAGCATCCCAACCTTAAAGCGATAGTGAGGCTATGGCCAAGAAAGACGGCGTCATCGAGATCGAAGGCTCGGTTGTCGAGGCCCTCCCGAACGCGATGTTCCGGGTGGAACTCACGAACGGGCACAAGGTCCTCGCGCACATCTCCGGAAAGATGCGCCAGCACTACATCCGCATCCTTCCCGAGGACCGCGTGATCGTGGAGCTGAGCCCATACGACCTCACGCGCGGGCGAATCGTCTACCGCTACAAGTAAGGGCAGCTGGAAAGTAACGGCCCGCGGCATCCCGCGGGTACGAAGACAGCGAACTCCAAGGAACAACAATGAAGGTCAACCCCTCCGTCAAGCGCATCTGCGACAAGTGCAAGGTCATCCGTCGCCACGGCAACGTCATGGTGATCTGCGAGAACCCGCGCCACAAGCAGCGCCAGGGCTAGTCGCGAAGGCTTCGGGGCGCACCTCGCGTGCGCCCCGCTCCCACAACTGAACACCGCAACGGCAGCGCCAGAACCACGACATACGGATGTCGCGGGGACACCTCGGGTCGGAGGCCCGGGCACCGGCGTTGCTCCACACCTCCACTTCGAAACAGGAGAAGCCAACATGGCACGTCTGGCAGGAGTCGACATCCCGCGCGAGAAGCGCGTGGAGATCGCACTGACCTACATCTACGGCGTCGGGCGCACCCGTGCGCTGCAGACGCTCGCGGAGACCGGCATCAGCGGAGACATCCGCGTGAAGGACCTCAGCGACGACCAGCTCGTCGCGCTCCGCGACTACATCGAGGGCAACTTCAAGGTCGAGGGTGACCTCCGCCGTGAAGTGGCCGCCGACATCCGCCGCAAGGTCGAGATCGGATCCTACGAGGGCCTGCGCCACCGTCGCGGCCTCCCGGTCCGCGGCCAGCGCACCAAGACCAACGCTCGTACCCGCAAGGGCCCGAAGCGCACCGTTGCCGGCAAGAAGAAGCCCGGCCGCAAGTAACCGCTCGTTCGCCAGATACAGGAGATTTCACACATGGCAGCACCCAAGGCGGCTACTCGCAAGCCGCGCAAGAAGGAAAAGAAGAACGTCGCCGTGGGCCAGGCCCACATCAAGTCGACCTTCAACAACACCATCGTCTCGATCACCGACACCAACGGTGCCGTGATCAGCTGGGCTTCCTCCGGCGGCGTGGGCTTCAAGGGCTCGCGCAAGTCGACCCCGTTCGCCGCGCAGCTGGCCGCCGAGTCGGCCGCCCGCCAGGCGCAGGAGCACGGCATGAAGAAGGTCGACGTCTTCGTCAAGGGCCCCGGCTCGGGCCGTGAGACCGCGATCCGCTCGCTCCAGGCCGCGGGCCTCGAGGTCGGCAGCATCAACGACGTGACGCCCCAGGCGCACAACGGATGCCGCCCGCCCAAGCGCCGCCGCGTCTGACCCTTCCGTCCTGCGGACCGGGGAGCCAGGCCGTCGCGGGAACAGAAAGGATACCACGAAGCTCATATAGCGGACACCCTGCCGAAAGGAATCCACAGTGCTGATCGCACAGCGCCCGACGCTCACCGAAGAGAACATCTCGGAGTTCCGTTCGCGTTTCGTGATCGAGCCCCTCGAGCCGGGCTTCGGTTACACCCTGGGCAACTCGCTCCGTCGCACCCTCCTCTCCTCGATCCCCGGCGCAGCCGTGACGAGCATCCGCATCGACGGCGTGCTCCACGAGTTCTCGACCGTTCCGGGCGTGAAGGAGGATGTCACCGAGATCATCCTCAACATCAAGAACCTCGTCGTCTCGAGCGAGCACGACGAGCCCATCACCGCCTACCTGCGCAAGCAGGGCGCCGGTGAGGTCACGGCCGCTGACATCTCCGCTCCGGCCGGTGTCGAGGTGCACAACCCCGAGCTCGTGATCGCCACGCTCAACGACTCGGCGAAGTTCGAGCTCGAGCTCACGATCGAGCGCGGCCGCGGCTACGTGTCGGCCAGCCAGAACCGCAACGAGTACTCCGAGGCGGGCCAGATCCCGGTCGACTCGATCTACTCGCCGGTGCTCAAGGTCACCTACCGCGTCGAGGCCACCCGTGCCGGCGAGCGCACCGACTTCGACCGCCTCGTGGTCGACGTCGAGTCGAAGCCGGCCATCACCCCGCGCGACGCCATCGCGTCGGCGGGTCGCACGCTCACCGAGCTGTTCGGCCTCGCCCGCGAGCTGAACGTCGCGGCCGAGGGCATCGAGATCGGCCCCGCGCCGGTCGACGCCGTGCTCTCCAGCGAGCTCTCGATCCCCATCGAGGACCTCGACCTGTCGGTGCGCAGCTACAACTGCCTGAAGCGCGAGGGCATCAACACGGTGTCGGAGCTCGTCGCCCTGTCGGAGTCGCAGCTCATGAACATCCGCAACTTCGGCCAGAAGTCGGTGGATGAGGTCAAGGACAAGCTCACCGAGATGGGTCTTTCCCTGAAGGACTCTGTGCCCGGATTCGACGGCGCCCACTTCTACACGGGCTTCGACGACGAGAACTAGTCGACCGCCCGCCGTACTGACACCCCACCACTGGAGATAACGAACCATGCCGAAGCCCACCAAGGGCCCCCGCCTCGGAGGCGGACCCGCGCACGAGCGGCTCTTGCTCGCGAACCTCGCCGCAGCGCTCTTCACGCACAAGCGCATCACCACCACCGAGACCAAGGCCAAGCGCCTGCGTCCCCTCGCCGAGCGTCTCGTGACGTTCGCGAAGCGCGGTGACCTGCACGCCCGCCGTCGCGTCCTCGGCGTGATCGGCGACAAGGCCGTCGTGCACGAACTGTTCGCGATCATCGCGCCGCAGGTCGCCGACCGCCAGGGCGGCTACACCCGCATCACGAAGATCGGCAACCGCAAGGGCGACAACGCGCCCATGGCGGTCATCGAGCTCGTGCTCGAGCCCGTGACCCCGAAGCAGCGCGCCGCCAAGCCGGCCGCCGACGAGGCTCCCGCCGCCGAGCCCGAGGTCGAGTCGACCGACGAGGTCGTGACCGAGGCCGAGGCCGCGGTCGACGAGGCCGCCGGCGCCGAGGCGTCCGAGGAGTCGACCGAGGAGCCCGCCGAGGTCAAGTAGCCTCGCAACGCTCGAGAACGGCCCCGGTGCACTGCACCGGGGCCGTTCGTCGTCCCGGCCGAGCGTCGCTCTAGGCTGGTCGTATGCCCGAGTACGAGACCGTCGTCGACGAGACGGATGCCGCGGCATCCGTCGTGCGCGTGCGCCTCGGCATCGCCTACGACGGCACCGACTTCAACGGCTGGAGCCGGCAGCCGGGCCTCCGCACCGTGCAGGGCGTGCTCGAGGAGGCGCTCGCGACGCTCTTCCGCCGCACGGGCGCCGTGCCGCGGCTCACCGTCGCCGGACGCACCGACGCGGGCGTGCACGCGCTCGGCCAGGTCGCCCACCTCGACGTGCCCGAGGCGGCGCTCGCCGTGGTCGCGCGACCGCGACGAGGCAAGGACGAGGATGCCACGCCCGAGCAGACCCTGGCCCGCCGCCTCACGGGCATCCTGGGTGCCGACGCCGATGTCGTGGTCACGCACGCCGAGCGCGCGCCGGCCGGGTTCGACGCGCGCTTCTCGGCGATCTGGCGACGCTACGAGTACCGCGTGGCCGACGCAGCCTCCCAACGCGATCCCCTCGCACGGCGACGCACCGCCGGCCGTCCGAAGCGCCTCGACGAGCGGGCGATGGATGCCGCGGCCGCCTCGCTCGTGGGCCTGCACGACTTCGCGGCGTTCTGCCGCCCGCGCGAGGGCGCGACCACCATCCGCACCCTGCAGGCCTACGGGTGGACGCGCGCGTCCGACGGCGTGCTCGTGGCCTCCCTCCAGGCCGACGCCTTCTGCCACTCGATGGTTCGCGCGCTCGTCGGCGCGTGCGTCGCGGTGGGGGAGGGGCGGCTCGACCAGGCACAACCCGAGGCGCTGCTGCACGCGGCCGAACGCACGAGCGCGTTCACGGTCATGCCGGCCAAGGGCCTCGTGCTGACCGAGGTCGGCTATCCCGACGACGCGGAGCTCGAAGCGCGGGCCGCGCAGACGCGGCGACGTCGCGAATTGCATGCCGAGGGCATCGTCGGCTAAGCTACCTCTTTGGTGCCGCCATCTGCGCCGGCACCCGAAGATGAGCCCTCCACCAGGGCGTTCGCTCGCATCGCGGGCGAACTCCCCCCGGAGTGGGATTCACGAACCCCTCTCTCGACCAGAAAGCAGCACTTCCGTGACGCGCACCTACACTCCCAAGTCGAACGAGATCCAGCGTGACTGGGTCGTCATCGACGCCACCGACATCGTGCTCGGCCGCCTCGCCAGCCACTCGGCTGCGCTCCTGCGCGGCAAGCACAAGGCGATCTTCGCGAACCACGTCGACACCGGTGACTTCGTCATCATCGTGAACGCCGACAAGGTGGCCCTCACCGGCCAGAAGCTCGAGCAGAAGAAGGCCTACCGCCACTCGGGGTACCCGGGCGGCCTGAAGGCCGTCACCTACGCCGAGCTCCTCGAGAAGAACCCCGTCCGGGCCGTCGAGAAGGCGATCCGCGGCATGCTCCCGAAGAACTCCCTCGGTCGCGCCCAGCTCAAGAAGCTCAAGGTCTACGCCGGCCCCGAGCACCCCCACGCGGCGCAGCAGCCCAAGCCGTACACCCTCACCCAGGTCGCCCAGTAACTTCCGGCACCCTCGACGTTCTCGAAATAAGGATTCACACCAAAATGGCGAAGATCGCAGACCAGATCGAAGCGGCTCCCGAGAGCTACACGACCGAGAGCACCCCCTCGGCCGCACCCACCACTCCCCGCCCCGTGCTCAACGTGTCGGGCGCGGCCGTCGGTCGTCGCAAGCAGGCCATCGCCCGCGTGCGCATCGCCCCCGGCGCCGGCGGCATCACGGTCAACGGCCGTGAGTTCGCGGACTACTTCCCCAACAAGCTGCACCAGCAGCTCATCACCGACCCGTTCACCGTGCTCGAGCTCTCCGGCTCGTACGATGTGATCGCCCGCATCACCGGCGGCGGCCCCTCGGGCCAGGCCGGTGCGCTGCGCCTCGCGATCGCCCGTGCGCTCAACGAGATCGACCGCGAGAACAACCGCGCGACCCTGAAGAAGGCCGGCTTCCTCACTCGTGACGCCCGCGTCATCGAGCGCAAGAAGGCCGGTCTCAAGAAGGCCCGCAAGGCGCCTCAGTTCTCGAAGCGCTGATCCGGGCCTCCGGTTCTCCGTATGCCTCGGCTCTTCGGAACCGACGGGGTCCGGGGCCTCGCCAACCGTGATCTCACGGCTGACCTGGCCCTGGGCCTCGCCCAGGCGGCTGCCGCCGTCCTCACGCAGGGGCGGCACGCCGACGAATTGCGCGCCACCGGTCGACGGCCGGTCGCCGTGGTCGCGCGCGACCCGCGCGTCTCGGGCGAGTTCCTCATCGCCGCGGTCGCGGCCGGACTCGCCAGCTCCGGGGTCGACGTGCTCGACGCCGGGGTCATCCCGACGCCGGCGACCGCCTTCCTGATCGACTCGATCGGCGCGGACTTCGGCGTGATGATCTCCGCCTCGCACAATCCGGCCCCCGACAACGGGATCAAGTTCTTCTCGTTCGGCGGCACGAAGCTCCCCGACGAGGTCGAGGACCGCATCGAGTCCCACCTCGGCAAGCCGAAGCTGGCCCCCGTCGGCGACGGCGTCGGCCGTATCCGCCGGTTCTCCGACGCCGAGGACCGCTACGTGGTCCACCTGCTCGGCACCCTCCCCAACCGTCTCGACGGCCTGCACGTCGTGCTCGACTGCGCCCACGGCGCCGCCGCCGGCGTCTCGCCGGAGACCTTCCGCGATGCGGGTGCGACCGTCACCGTGATCGGTGCCGATCCCGACGGCATGAACATCAACGACGGTGTCGGCTCCACCCATCTCGGCCTGCTCCAGGCGGCGGTGCGCGAGCACGGCGCCGACCTCGGCATCGCCCACGACGGCGACGCCGATCGCTGCCTCGCCGTCGATGCCGACGGCAATGTCGTCGACGGCGACCAGATCATGGCGATCCTGGCCGTGTCGATGCACGAACGCGGCACCCTCACCGACGACACGCTCGTCGTCACGGTGATGTCGAACCTCGGCCTGCGACGCGCGATGGCCGAACGCGGCATCCGGGTCATCGAGACGAAGGTCGGCGATCGCTACGTGCTCGAGGCGCTCGGAGCCGAGAAGCTCGCCCTGGGCGGCGAGCAGTCGGGCCACGTCATCATGACCGAGTTCGCCACGACGGGCGACGGGGTCCTGACCGGCCTGCACCTGGCCGCCGAGATGGCCCGCACGGGGCGTACCCTCGCCGAGCTGGCGTCGGTCATGACCGTGTACCCGCAGGTCCTCGTGAACGTGCGCGGGGTCGACCACCACGGGCTCCACGACGACGCGCAGGTCGCGGCGGCGGTCGCGGCCGCGGAGGCCGAGCTCGGCGACACCGGTCGCGTGCTGCTGCGCCCGTCGGGCACCGAGCCGATGGTCCGGGTCATGGTCGAGGCCGCCGACCAGGACACGGCCGAGCGTCACGCCGCCGCACTGGCCGACGTCGTGCGCGAGCGACTCACGGTCTGACGCCGCGGCCGCTCACGCGGTCGGCTGGACGGGCATCGCCCGGCGCGGTCAGAGCTTGCGGAGCAGCACGCTCGACACGGTGTGGTCGGCGCTCTTGCGGAGTACGAGCGACGCCCGCGAGCGGGTCGGCCGGATGTTCTGCAGCAGGTTCGGCTCGTTGATCGACCGCCAGATGTCGCCCGCCCGCTGGCGCGCCTCGGCCTCGGTCAGGCTCGCGTACCGGTGGAAGTAGGATCGCGGGTTCGAGAACGCGCCGCGCTGCAGCTTGAGGAAGCGTTCCTCGTACCAGCGCGCGATGTCGCTGGTGCGCGCGTCGACGTAGATGCTGAAGTCGAAGAGGTCGCTGACGGCGAGGCGGTGCCCCGGCCCGGGCGGCTGCAGCACGTTGAGGCCCTCGATGATGAGCACGTCGGGACGGCGCACGGTGACCTGCGCGTCGGGCACGATGTCGTAGGCGAGGTGGGAGTAGAACGGCGCTCGCACCTCGGCGGCGCCCGCCTTGACCTCGCTGACGAACCGCAGGAGCGCCCGTCGGTCGTACGACTCGGGGAAGCCCTTGCGTGCCATGAGGCCGCGACGCTCGAGCTCGGCGTTGGGGAACAGGAAGCCGTCGGTGGTCACGAGCTCGACGCGCGGCGTGTGCTCCCACCTGGCGAGCAGTTCGCGGAGGAGCCGCGCGATCGTCGACTTGCCCACCGCCACCGATCCCGCCACGCCGATCACGAAGGGCGTCGCCTCGACGCGTTCGCGCAGGAACTCGCTCGTCACGTCGTGCAGCGACTTCGTACCGCCGACGTAGAGGTTGAGCAGGCGGCTCAGGGGCAGGTACACCTCGGCGACCTCGCGGAGGTCCAGCGGCTCGCCGAGTCCGCGCAGTTGGACGATCTCGGTCTCGCGCAGCGGCGAGGGGATCGATGGGGCGAGCGCGGCCCAGTCCGCCCGGCCGAGTTCGATGAAGGGCGAGATCTGCGCGACGTGCGACGACGGGCTCTGCGGATCCAGCACCGTGTCAGTCTAGTGAGCGGCCCGCGGCATCCGACGCCGGGAAGGCGCGCAGGCGACCACGGGTAGGATCGAGCCCATGTGTGGAATTGTCGGTTACGTCGGCGAGCGCAACAGCCTCGACGTGCTCATGGGCGGCCTTCGCCGCCTCGAATATCGCGGATACGACTCGGCGGGAGTCGCGATCGTCGATGACGACGGCGTCATCGAGACCGCCAAGCGCGCGGGCAAGCTGCAGGTGCTCGCCGACGACCTCGAGGCGTCGCCGCTGCACCGCGGTGGCACCGGCATCGGCCACACCCGCTGGGCCACGCACGGCGGACCGACCGATCGGAACGCGCACCCGCACCTGGGCGACGACGGCCGTCTCGCCCTCATCCACAACGGCATCATCGAGAACTTCTCCGAACTGAAGGACGAGCTCCTCGCCGAGGGCTATGTCTTCGAGAGCGAGACCGACACCGAGGTCGCCGCCGTGCTGCTCGGCCGTGAGTACCGCCGTGTCGGCGAGCTCACCGAGGCGTTCCGCGCGACCGTGTCGCGCCTCGACGGGGCGTTCACGCTGCTGGCCGTGCACCGCGACCAGCCGGGTGTCGTCGTCGGCGCCCGACGCAACTCGCCCCTCGTCATCGGCCTCGGCGACGGCGAGAACTTCCTGGGCTCGGATGTCGCCGCCTTCGTCGAGTTCACCAAGCGCGCCGTGGCCATCGGCCAGGACCAGATCGTCACCATCACCGCCGACGACGTCACGGTCACCGACTTCGCGGGCGAGCCCGTCGAGGTGGAGCCGTTCGACGTGGCGTGGGACGCGTCCGCCGCCGAGAAGGGCGGCTGGTCCTCGTTCATGCGCAAGGAGGTGTCGGAACAGCCCGACGCGGTGGCCAACACGCTGCGCGGTCGCATCAGCGAGGGACAGGTGCACATCCCCGAGCTCGACTCCTTCGGAGACGAGGAGCTTCGCGCCATCCGTCGCATCACCGTGATCGCGTGCGGCACGGCGGCCTACGCCGGCATGGTCGCGAAGTACGCCATCGAGCAGTGGGCCAGGGTTCCCGTCGAGGTCGAGCTCAGCCACGAGTTCCGCTACCGGGAGCCGGTGCTCGACGAGGGCACGCTGGTGGTCTCCATCAGCCAGTCGGGCGAGACCATGGACACCCTCATGGCGGTGAAGTACGCCCGCGAGATGGGGGCGCGCACGATCTCGATCTGCAACACCCAGGGCGCGACGATCCCCCGCGAGTCCGACGCCGTCGTCTACACGCACGCCGGCCCCGAGGTCGCCGTCGCGTCGACGAAGGCCTTCGTCGCGCAGATCGCCGCGCTCTACCTGTTCGGCCTGCACCTGGCGCGTGTGCGCGGCACGCTGACCGACGAGGAGCTCGGTGTGCAGCTCGCCGAGCTGCAGGCGGTTCCCGAGAAGCTCGAGACGGTGCTCGGCCAGTCCGAGCGGGTCGGCCAGCTGGCGCACTGGATGGCCGACACCCGCTCCGTCCTGTTCCTCGGCCGGCACGTCGGCTACCCCATCGCGCTCGAGGGTGCGCTGAAGCTCAAGGAGCTCGCGTACATCCACGCAGAGGGCTTCGCCGCCGGCGAGCTGAAGCACGGCCCCATCGCCCTCATCGAGCCCGGCCAGCCGGTCTTCGTCGTCGTGCCGAGCCCGCGCGGCTCGGCCAACCTGCACCCGAAGGTCGTGTCGAACATCCAGGAGATCCGTGCCCGCGGCGCCCGCGTGATCGCGATCGCCGAGGCGGGCGACGCCGCGGTGCTGCCGTTCGCCGACGAGGTCATCCGGATCCCGCTCGCCGCTCCCCTCTTCGAGCCGCTCCTCGCGGTGGTGCCGCTGCAGGTCTTCGCGATGGAGCTCGCACAGGCGAAGGGCCTCGACGTCGACCAGCCCCGCAACCTGGCCAAGTCCGTGACGGTGGAATGACCCGGGAGCAGGAGGCGCCGTGATCGTCGGCATCGGCATCGACGTGGTCGACATCGCTCGGTTCGAGCGCTCGATCACGCGCACGCCGGCGCTCGTCGAGCGACTGTTCGCCGAGAGCGAACGCGGCCGGCCGGCGCGGTCGCTCGCCGCGCGGTTCGCGGCGAAGGAGTCGCTCATCAAGGCGCTCGGCGGCCACGCCGTCATCCGCTGGCACGAGATGCGGGTGGTGCAGGACGCGGACGGCAACCCCGACTTCGCCCTGTCGGGCGGCCTCGCCGAGCATGTCCGTCGCCTCGGCATCGACCACGTGCACCTCTCGATGAGCCACGATGCGGGCATCGCCAGCGCGTTCGTGGTGCTCGAGTCCGCGGGTGGCGGTTCGCAATGACGTCAATCGCCGAGCCGGCGCCGGATGCCGCGGCGCGGCCGTTCCGCGAGGCCGTCGTCGACCTGGGTGCGGTCGAGCACAACGTACGCGTCCTGGCTGACCGTATGGCACCCGCCGAGGTGATGGCGGTGGTCAAGGCGAACGCCTACGGCCACGGTGCCGTCGCCTGCGCGCGGGCCGCGCTCGCCGGAGGGGCGACGCGCCTCGGCGTGGCCGACCTCGATGAGGCGCTCGAACTCCGGGACGCGGGCATCGAGGCGTCGATCCTCGCCTGGCTGCACGACCCCGACGCCGACTTCGGGCGCGCGGTCGCCGCCGGCGTCGAGATCGGCGTCTCGAGTTCCGAGCAGCTCGAGCGCGCCGCCGCCGCGGGACCCGCCCGCGTGCACCTGAAGATCGACACGGGGCTCAGCCGGAACGGCGTGCCCGAGTCCGAGTGGCGCGACGTCGTCGCTCGTGCCGCCGAGCTCGAGCACGCGGGCGCGATCAGCGTCGTGGGCATCTTCAGCCATTTCGCGAACACCTCCCGCGACGTGGATGCCGCACAGCTCGCCGTCTTCGAGCGGGCGCTCGCCGAGGCCGAACGGGCCGGCCTGCGACCGGACGTGCGGCACATCGCGTCGTCCGAGCAGGCCATCCGCGACCCGCGGTCGCGCTACGAGCTCGTGCGCATCGGCATCGGCACCTACGGGCTCACGCCGTTCGGCGACGGCACGACCGCCGCGGACCTCGGACTCACCCCGGCGATGACGCTGCGCACGCGCGTGGCGGCGGTCCGCCGTGTCGAGGAGGGTGCCGGCGCCTCGTACGCGCACATCTGGCACGCCGAGCGTCCGACGACCCTCGCGCTCGTGCCGCTCGGCTACGCGGACGGCATCCCACGCCATGCCTCGGGCGGCGGCGCCGAGGTGCTGATCGGCGGCACGCGTCGACCGGTGGTCGGCCGGATCGCCATGGACCAGTTCGTCGTCGATGTCGGCGACGATGCGGTCTCGGTCGGCGACGAGGTCGTCGTCTTCGGCGACCCCGCGACCGGCGCGCCCACCGCCGACGAGTGGGCCGCGGCATCCGGCACCATCGGCTACGAGATCGTCACCCGCATCGGTCCGCGCGTCGGCCGCACCTACCTGGGCGCGGCGCCGGGCGAGGCCGCGTGATGGAGGTGCACGCCCCGGACGCCGACGCGATGGAGGCGTTCGGCCGCGAGCTCGCCGCCGACCTCCGCGCGGGCGACCTCGTGCTCCTGACCGGCCCGCTCGGCGCGGGTAAGACGACCCTCACGCGCGGCATCGGCGATGGCCTCGGCGTCCGGGGCCCGGTGCAGAGCCCGACGTTCGTGCTGGCACGCACCCACCCGAACCTGGCCCGCGGTCCGTCGCTCGTGCACGTCGACGCCTACCGGCTCGGCAGCGCAGCCCTGCTCGACGACCTCGACCTCGACTTCGACCACGCGGTCGTCGTGGTCGAGTGGGGTGCCGGGCTCCTCGACGATGCCGGCGAGTCGTGGCTCGAGGTCGTCATCGAGCGACCCACCGGTGCGGCGGGCGACGGCACGGGTGTCGGTGACGCCACGGATGCCGCCGACGCGGAGCTCCTCGGCGCCGATGAGCCGCGCGTGCTCGACGTCCGGGGGTACGGGCCCCGCTGGGCCGGAACCCGGTTCGCGGTCGGCCGGTAGGCTGGAACCATGCTGCTCGCGATCGACACGTCGACGGGCACGAGTGTCGCCGTCGTCGACCGCGACCGCGGGGTGATCGCCGAGACGGGCACCGGCGACACGATGCGGCATGCCGAGGTCGTCGGCGGGTTCATCCGCGAGGCGATGGATGCCGCGGGCGTGCGCCCGGGCGACCTCTCCGGCGTCGCCGGCGGCATGGGGCCGGGGCCGTTCACGGGCCTTCGGGTCGGCATCGCCGCTGCGCACGCCTTCGCGGTGGGAATCCGCCGCCCCTTCGTGCCTGTACCGAGCCACGATGCGGTCGCCTGGGCCTGGTACCGCGCAGGGGGCGCCGGACGCCTCCAGGTCGTGACCGACGCCCGCCGCCGGGAGTTCGCGGTCTCCGACTACGACGGGCTCGACCCCGACGGACTCCCGCGCCGCGCCGGTGGCCCGGCGCTGAGCCCGCGCGACGCGGTTCCGCAGACGCCGGGCACTCGCCTCGACGCGCACCTCGTTCCCGCCGGCGGGATCGGCATGCTGGCCGAGCTGGCGTTCGCGGCCCGGCGCCTGCCGCTGGCCGATGACGTGCCGCTCTACCTCCGTGCGCCCGACGTGACGCCCTCGGCCGGCAAGCGGGTGCTGCAGTGAGCGTGTTCATGCGCCGTGCGAAGCTCCACGACCTCGACGCGATCATGCGGCTCGAGCGCGAGACCTTCGTGAACGACGCGTGGCCCGAGGCCGCCATGCGCCGCGAGCTCGAGGGGCCGCACGGCTACTACCTCGTCGCGGTCGACGAGGACGAGGAGGAACCCGAGCGCCGCCTGCTGGGCTACGCGGGACTGCTCGCGCCGTCGGGCAGCGGCCAGGGCGACATCCAGACCATCGCGGTCGCGCGGTTCGCGCGTGGGATCGGCCTCGGCCGTGGCCTGATGCACGCGCTCATCACGCAGGCCCGCCGCCGCCACGTCGCGGAGCTCTTCCTCGAAGTGCGTGCCGACAACCCGATCGCCCGCTCGCTCTACGAGTCGCTCGGATTCGTCGAGATCGGCGTGCGCCGGGGCTACTACCAGCCCGACAACGTCGACGCGATCGCCATGCGCCTGCAGGTCCCGGCCGCGGTGACCGGGCCCGCGGCATCCGGAGCGTCATCGGGCACCGCCGATGGGGGTGTCGCGTGAACCGCGAGGCGCCGCTCGTGCTCGGCATCGAGACGTCCTGCGACGAGACCGGCATCGGCATCGTGCGCGGCACCACGCCCCTCGCCAATGTCATCGCCTCCTCGATGGAGGAGCACGCGCGCTACGGCGGCGTGGTTCCCGAGGTCGCGGCACGCGCGCACCTCGAGGCGCTGGGGCCGACGATCGCGGCGGCGCTCGCCGAGGCCGAGGTCGAGCTCGCCGATGTGGACGCGGTGGCCGTCACGAGCGGTCCGGGGCTCGCCGGCGCGCTCATGGTCGGCGTCGGCGCGGCCAAGGCGCTCTCGCTCGCGCTGGAGAAGCCGATCTACGCCGTGAACCATCTCGTCGGCCACGTCGGCGCCGACCTCCTCGACGACGAGGCGCCGCTCGAGACCCCGACCGTGGCGCTGCTCGTCTCGGGAGGCCACACGTCGCTCCTCCTCGTGCGCGACCTGGTCGCCGATGTCGAGCTGCTCGGCGAGACCATCGACGACGCCGCGGGCGAGGCCTTCGACAAGGTCGCGCGCCTGCTCGGCCTGCCGTACCCCGGCGGACCCGAGATCGACCGCGCGGCGCTCGGAGGCGATCCCACGGCGATCCGGTTCCCCCGTGGGCTCACCCTGCCCAAGGACCTCGTGGCGCATCGCTACGACTTCAGCTTCTCGGGGCTGAAGACGGCGGTGGCCCGCTGGGTCGAGCAACGCGAGGCGGCCGGTGAGCCTGTGCCCGTCGCCGACGTGGCCGCGAGCTTCCGGGAGGCCGTCGTCGACGTCCTGGTCGGCAAGGCCGTCGCCGCGTGCAACGACCTGGGGGTGCCGCGCCTGCTCCTCGGGGGCGGGGTCGTGGCGAACGCGCGACTCCGCGAGGTGGCCGAGCAGCGGGCGGATGCCGCGGGCATCGCGCTGCGGGTCCCGCCGCTGTCACTCTGCACCGACAACGGCGCCATGATCGCCGCCCTGGGCGCGCAGCTCATCATGGCGGGCCACGCTCCCTCGCAGCTCGGCTTCGGTGCCGACTCGACGCTGCCGGTCACCGACATCCAGGTCTGACCGGGCGGCTTCGAAGGCTGCGTTCCGCCTGCCCATCGCGCTAGTGTGTGAAACGGAGACCGCGGTGCCGTGAGGCGAGCGCCGCCGCGCCGCCACAGCGGCGTGTGGAACATCCGATCTGCAGCATCGAGGGGAACACCGACCGTGACCGATCCGAACCTTCCCGAGCAGCCGGGCACTCCGGTGCCCCCGCCGCCGCCGCCTGGGCCTGCCCCGGCCCACGGTGCGGTCCCGCCGGCGGCGCCCGCCCCGTCGTACCCGCAGCCCGCCACGGCGTATGGCCAGCCGCCGGCCACCAAGACGAACACGCTGGCGATCGTCTCGCTCGTCGCGTCGATCGCCGGCATCGTGATCCTGTGGGGCATCGGCTCCATCGCCGCGGTGATCTGCGGGCACATCTCGCTGAGCCAGATCAAGAAGACCGGCGAGCAGGGCCGCGGCATGGCCCTCGCCGGCCTCATCATCGGCTACGCCGGCATCGTCCTGGCCATCATCGGCGTGATCGTCGCGGTCGCGCTGAGCGCGTGGCTCGTCACCTACTACGGCACGACAGGCGACCTTCAGTACTGAGCAGTCGCGGCATCCGCACCACCGATCGAGAAGGACGTACTCATGAGTGACCCCAGGAACCCCGACGAGCCGACCGTGCCGGCGGAGCCGGCGGTGCCGGTCGAGCCGACCGAACCCGTGGTGCCCCCGGCGCCGGTGGAGCCCACGGCTCCCTCGGAGCCCGAGCCCACCTTCCCGGCGCCCGAGGAGCCGACCGCCCCGGGCATGCCGTCCGCGCCCGAGGCGCCGCCCGTGG